>NZ_JAVSMG010000003.1:0-294952 GCF_033283505.1 Staphylococcus sp. NWU MK-U1
TAGTTTATAATACGGATTTAAAATCCAAGGGAGCCTACAGTCTACTTCTCTCTACAACTATAAAAAATAGCTGTGAAAAAATCTATCGTCATAGATTTCTTCACAGCTAATCTTAGTATGTTTAGGTAGCTTGGGGGCACACAGATTTTATAGAAAGCAATATGGTAAAGCACTATTATATATATTTTTTTGTTGGACAGGTATTCCTGGTGTTATTGGAATGATAGAGGGAGTTATAGCATTTATAAAAACTGCAGATGCCCAAGGTAATATTTAAGACATAATATGGAGTAGGGAGTGAGACAGAATTTAACTTGAATTCAGTTTCATTCCCTTGTTTTATGCATAGCAAAAGCACTTATAGCATTGGGAGAACTATAAGTGCTTTAACGGCCATATTGGCGTTTTGGGAAAATACAATTATTGGGTTTTAATAAAATGTATAGTAAGGATACATTTTATCGGCATGGGATCATTAGTGATTCATAAATGTACTCTATAATTTAAGGAAGTGTGAGTAATTCAATCTAAATTGAAAAGAAAAGAGCATGTAATTCAACACGTAAGAAATTACTAATGCAATGATTATCCCAAAACAAATACATCAATTATGTATCTACTTTTAATAAATACCCATTCAAATTAAAATAAAACTCTTTTAACAAACAAAAAGAATAAAAATATTAACTTTATTGAAATCAAAAGTAATCTACTTAAAATTGCGCTACGTTAATAATAAATAAAAAGTCATTCCAATTACCAAATAATAATATTAAATGCGAAATTCGTATATATTCTTTTGCATAGTATTAATTTTGCTTTTTACATAAAAAATAATAAATTCCGTGGAATATAATTTGTTTTTTTAGTAAAATAGTCACTAAATGAGGATAAAAGATAACTTTAGGCGTCTAAAACAGTTAACTTATATTCTCATTTTTTTATTATCTACAAGGGGATGGGAAAATTTTATGGATTTACTAATTGGTACTTTATTCTTAATTTTAGTTCTTATTATTTTTACATTATTTACGTATAAAGCGCCTAACGGAATGCGTGCGATGGGAGCACTGGCAAACGCGGCTATTGCGACATTCTTAGTCGAAGCATTCAACAAGTATGTTGGTGGAGAAGTATTCGGAATCAAATTTCTAGAAGAGCTAGGGGATGCTGCGGGAGGTCTTGGCGGTGTTGCTGCAGCCGGCTTAACTGCGCTTGCGATTGGTGTATCTCCAGTCTACGCACTAGTTATTGGTGCTGCCTGTGGTGGTATGGATCTCTTACCTGGTTTCTTCGCAGGTTACCTTATCGGTTACGTTATGAAGTATACAGAGAAATACGTTCCAGATGGTGTTGATTTGATTGGTTCAGTAGTTCTACTTGCACCACTTGCAAGATTGATTGCAGCAGGTTTAACGCCAGTCGTTAATAATACACTTTTAAAAATTGGCGACATTATTCAAAGTAGTACAGATACGAACCCAATATTTATGGGTATCGTTCTTGGCGGTATTATTACAGTTGTTGGTACTGCGCCATTAAGTTCAATGGCATTGACAGCTTTATTAGGACTAACAGGTATACCTATGGCAATCGGGGCTATGGCAGCATTTAGTTCAGCATTTATGAACGGTACATTATTCCACCGTTTAAAATTAGGTGATCGCAAGTCAACGATTTCAGTAAGTATTGAACCTTTGTCACAAGCAGATATAGTATCAGCTAACCCAATTCCGATTTACATAACGAATTTCTTTGGTGGAGCAGCTGCAGGTTTAATAATCGCATTATCAGGCATGATCAATGATGCGACAGGAACAGCAACACCAATTGCTGGATTCCTTGTAATGTTTGGTTTTAATAATCCAATGACAGTCGTTATTTATGGCGTTGTCATGGCTATCGTTGGTGGACTTGCAGGTTGGATTGGTTCACTCGTATTTAAGAAATATCCAATTGTTACTAAACAAGATATGATTGATCGAGGCGCTAAAGACGCATAGCACTAAAATAAACCTTCTTTGTATCGTAATTACAAAGAAGGTTTTTTGATATATAAATTCTTAAAAGAAAGTATTTACTAAATAAGTTTAATAATGCTATTTTATGTGTAATAATAAAATCATAAAAATCATAGTAATCACTTTCATTATAGCGCTAAAAATTGTAAATATATCAAAAAACATGTTATTGTAAACATTTTGTCAATTATACATAAATAATTTATAAAGTTATTTGAAAAGTGTTGTATTATATTTTGCAATCGCTTACAATACATGTGAAAGATATCACAAAGGAGTTGTACAAGATGCAAAATTTAAGAAACAGAAGTTTTTTAACACTATTAGACTTTTCACAAAAAGAGGTTGAGTTTTTACTAAATCTATCAGAGGATTTAAAACGCGCGAAATACGCCGGTATAGAACAGCAAAAACTTAAAGGTAAAAACATCGCATTAATTTTTGAAAAAGATTCTACTCGTACACGTTGTGCGTTTGAAACTGCAGCATATGATCAAGGCGCTCACGTGACATATCTTGGACCAACTGGAAGCCAAATGGGTAAAAAAGAATCTGCGAAAGATACTGCTCGTGTATTAGGTGGTATGTATGATGGAATCGAATACCGTGGCTTCTCACAACGTACTGTTGAAGAATTAGCGAAATATTCAGGTGTGCCTGTGTGGAACGGCTTAACAGATGAAGATCATCCAACTCAAGTACTTGCTGACTTCTTAACAGCAAAAGAAGTATTGAAAAAACCTTACCACGAAATCAACTTCACATATGTTGGAGATGGACGTAACAATGTAGCAAATGCATTAATGCAAGGTGCAGCTATCATGGGAATGACTTTCCACTTAGTTTGCCCTAAAGAATTAAATCCAACAGATGAGTTATTAAACCGTTGTAAAGAAATCGCAGCTAAAAATGGTGGCGAAATCTTAGTGACTGATGACATCGATGAAGGTGTTAAAGGTTCAGACGTTATCTATACAGACGTTTGGGTATCAATGGGTGAACCTGATGAAGTTTGGGAAAAACGTATCAAATTATTAGAACCATATCGTGTAACTAAAGAAATGATGGAAAAAACTGGTAACCCACGTGCCATCTTTGAACACTGCTTACCATCATTCCACGATACTGAAACTAAAATTGGTAAAGAAATCCAAGAAAAATATGGCTTAACTGAAATGGAAGTTGCTGACGAAGTCTTTGAAAGTGAACAATCTGTTGTCTTCCAAGAAGCTGAAAACAGAGCACACACTATTAAAGCTGTAATGGTTGCAACTTTAGGAGAATAATTGAAGGGAGACCTACCTATGTCTAAAATCGTAGTGGCTTTAGGTGGTAACGCTTTAGGACAATCACCTGAAGAGCAATTAGAATTAGTTAAAGGAACAGCTAAATCATTAGTTAGCTTAATCCAAAAAGGTTATGAAGTTGTAATCAGCCATGGTAATGGACCACAAGTCGGCAGTATTAATTTAGGATTAAATTATGCAGCTGAAAATGGTCAAGGACCAGCGTTCCCATTCCCAGAATGTGGCGCAATGAGTCAAGCTTACATTGGTTATCAACTACAAGAAAGCTTATTAAATGAACTTCATGCTTTAAATATTGATAAACAAGTGGTTACATTAGTGACTCAAGTTGAAGTAGCTGGTGATGACCAAGCATTCAATAATCCTACGAAACCAATTGGCTTATTCTATACAAAAGAACAAGCGGAACAAACAATGGAAGAAAAAGGTTACAAATTTGTAGAAGACTCTGGACGAGGTTATCGTCGTGTTGTACCTTCTCCAATGCCAATCAACATTGTAGAATTAGATAGCATTGAAACATTAATTAAACACGGTACATTAGTTATTGCAGCTGGTGGTGGCGGTATCCCAGTTGTCAAAGAAGAAGGTAACTATAAAGGCGTCGATGCTGTTATCGATAAAGATAAAACAAGTGCTTTACTAGCAGCACACTTAAAATCAGATCAATTAATTATCTTAACAGCAGTAGATTATGTTTATATTAATTACGGTAAAGATAATCAAGAAGCTTTAGGTGAAGTAACAGTGGATGAAATGAATCAACATATTGCTGACGGTCAATTCGCAAAAGGTAGTATGTTACCTAAAGTAGAAGCGGCATTACAATTTATCGAGAAAAATCCAGAAGGTAGTGCATTAATCACATCTCTTGAAGATTTAGGAGATGCCCTAGACGGTAAGATTGGTACATTAATTAAAAAATAATAAACGTGATTGACTTTTGACATGGTTATACAATAACACTCAATACATTTTAATAAATAAGTTGAATCTGGGCTTAATGTATGTGATTTACATACGTAAGCTCAGGTTTTTTTAGTGGTCGTTTGGGTATCAAAAATCCCCTCACTAGTTGGCGTAGTGAGGGGACTGGTGTTTACTAAATGTATTATGAAACTTGTTAAAGCATTTCAATATCAGAAAGTGTAAAAATGCGACTTCAAATTACCTTATTGTAATTAACTCAATATAAATGACACAAATTCTTCTACGCTAAGATTGCCGAAGTAGAACGTCAAATCAATGTCATTTAAACGTTCAATCAAGTCAGCTTTGACCATACGCGTACCAATTAAATGTTCCTCAACATCGTGAATGTTACCTTGGCCAAAGAAATCGCCATAAATACGACAAGCGGCAATACGGTTATGTTCAATTGATAGGGAAATATCAATTGTGCCACAACTAAAGCGCTCATTTCGATTGTATTCATATCGTGGTGAACGGCCATAGTTCCATTCCCAATTATCATACTTTTCAGCGACTAATTGATCAATGCCAGCCCAATCTTCGTCTGTTAATTCATAGCGTTTGGCATCTTTAATGCCATCTATTCCCATAATTTGCTTAATCATGAGATCTTTGAATTCATGAATGGTGATATCTTGATATTTAGGGTCTAAAGCGTCGCGGATTTGACCGACGCGGGCACGGACTGATTTGATGCCTTTAGATTCAATCTTCTTACGGTTTGGTTTCAATACGTTGACCATGGCGTCGTAATCGACATCTAATAGTAATGAATAACCACCATAAATACGGTTATTCAATAATGTCATCGCAGCACCTGAAATTTTCTTGTCATTTAAAGCGAGATCATTACGACCACTTTGAATGACGTCAGTTGCGCCTAAATTATGCAACGCTTGAATAGCAGGGCGGTAGAAGCGTTGGAAATCACCATAAATGGATGTATCTTGTTCTAAAATACAACATACGTTGACAGCACCATCATCGACGTAAACTGCGCCACCGCCTGTATCGCGACGTACGACTTTAATGTTGTTCTCATCGACGTAGTCTTGATTGATTTCAACCGCTGTATTCTGGAAACGACCGATTTCTACTTTAGGTTGGCAATAATATGGAAGTAATATATCTTCGTCCAGAAAGATATTGTTATTAATATATACTTGCATCGCCAAGTTTACGGCGCCATCATCGATATATTTACCATTACGAATAGGTTCTATTAAATACATGTTTTCGTCTCCTAAGTTGTTAATTGTCTTTGTGCGTTAATGATTAATGATGCTATATCTTCAGTAAGATGAATGGTTCTATCTTGGATTGATTTAGGGATACGATACGCTTTCTTGTTTAACGTCATAAACACGGCATTGGGATTGTGACGCGTCATGCGTTGGAAAGGATGTTTCACAAATTGTGGTGTCGTATAACCAATACCAATTTCAAGATATAACACTTTGCCATTCTTATGAGTATCTAGAAAATGATTGTAGCGATCTAATTGTGCATGGAAATCTGCATCTTCAACCATGCCGACTTGTGCTTTACGTTTGTTAATCTCCATAGGGGCATCACATTTTGGGCAATGTGGAATCAACTCATATGGGATTTTCATGTCTTCTTGCTTGGCTACCATTTCGCGAATGGCATCATCATCACGATAGGTTTGTGCATGACAGTGTTGGCTACATTGCCAAAGAATGTATTCTCCTTGAATATGGAATACTTTATTTAAATCATAATCTGCCACTAAAAAGGCATTATCTGCATTGGTCGTAATAATATGATAATCCTTGTGTTCAAGCATCTTTTTAAGTGCAACGTAAGAAGGGCCGACAGGTTGGTCTAAGTAGTTCAACTTCACGAAACGACTTTCAAATGCCCAATATTCCTGCCAACTATCAAACGGGTGCAAACTCGCTTGCAACATATCGAAGAAATTATATTTCTCGATAAAGTCGGGAAAGTTCTGCGTAAAACGTTCACCAATATAAGTGAAACCGTCTGAAGCAGACATACCAGCGCCTATGCCGACAACAATGGCATCAGCTTCATCAATGGCTTGTGCCAAAATATCCGTTTGAGTGGTGTCTTGTTGTTGCGCCTTATCAAGCGCTATCCAATTCTCGTTATGCGTTGGGTTATCTGTTGTTGTCATTGAAAGCCTCCTTATATAGTTCTATATCTCTGTCTGTAAATACGTTAAAGAGTACTTTCAACTCTGAGCCAGTTTCATGTAAATATTGACGTGTCGTTTCAATCGCTATACGACTTGCCTCATCTTGTGGGAATCCAAAGACACCTGTTGAAATACAACAGAATGCTAAGTGTCTTAACCCCTTTTCATCGGCAAGCGCTAGACAGCTACGATAACAACGTGCAAGCAAATCTTTATTCATCTGAGATACAGGTTGTTTACGAATTTGCGGGCCAACCGTATGAATGACATATTTGGCTGGTAAATTATAAGCAGAGGTAATCTTTGCTTTACCAACACCTTCTTTACGTCCTTGTTGCTCAATTATATGAGCGCAATCTAGACGTAACTGTACACCAGCCTTGGTATGAATAATGTTATCTATGCAGTCGTGATTCGCTTGCATACATCCTAAGAATCGGCTATTCGCTGCGTTGACTATACCGTCAATTTCAAGTGTTGTAATGTCACCTTGCCATAAATATAATGGTTCATCTGAAACAGGCGTTAAATCATCAATATGTGTAATGTCTTGTTGGTTGTTTAATGTAGATAAATAGGCATCTTGAATATCTAAGTACTCAGAACTAACAGGCATAGGAGGGCGCACATTGGCTAAACCTCGATAAAGTTCCCATTGTTCTGTGTCAGTGTGAGGGAAGTCTAAAGGTTTGTCACCATATTGTTCCTTCCACATCGTTTCAATAAGATAAGCTAAGCGTTCTTGTTGGTTCACTGGCATTTAGTCCTTATCTGGATCTGGTAATGCGTCGTATGCTGCTTCATCTACATTTTCTAATTTAACTAACCAATTTTCTTCTGGTTTTTCAGAATTTAAAATCGCTGGTTCATCTTCAGCTTTTGTATTACGTTCGACGATTTTACCAGCAAGTGGAGATTGCACATCTAATACAGTTTTTGATGCTTCGATACTTACAATTTCATCATTGACGTTAACGTCGTCTGGTCCCATAAATTCTACATAGCCTACAGTACCTACGTCATCTTGTAATTCAGGTGTCATACGATAAATATATTGGTTTCCTACCTTTTCAACATATAAATAATTAGCTAATTTAGCCATTTCATATCATCCTTTCTTTATTTATAAATACGCTTGTGCGATGCGTTCAATTGTACGACATCGTTGGTCGATGCCTGGTAATAGCGGTACGACTAAGACTTCATCCGCCTTAAATTCTTGGATCATTGCGTCCAAGCGGGGTTTCACTTGCTCGATTGTGCCAGCTAAGATGCGTGCACGATGCTGAGCGATAACGCGTTTATCACGGTCACTTAAGTTGTATTGTCGTGCTGTTTCGATGGATGGGAAGCGGTCGAACTCGGCAAATTGACGTTTCCCTAATAACCATACGTCAAGAGCGTGTAGTAAGTCTTGCGCTTCTTCTTCAGTGTCCGTTACAATCGCAAACGTTGTTAACATGACTGTGGGTGACATGTTTAACGCAGTTTGTTGAAAATGTTCACGATACGTTTCTACTGACGCTTTAGCTGCATCAATTTTATCTTGGCTAGGTAATAAGAATGTTCCTAAGGTGTAGCCCATGCCTTGTGTAGCAGCTAATTTAGCTGAGCGTTGACTCGCACTTAAGAGCCACATTTCTGGATGACGTGATAGGTGAGGTTGACTAATGATTTGTCCTACACGTTGTTCCTTTGGTGCTCGTGTCAAATAATGACGAATATCCTCAATGCCTTGTGCATAATCAAGGTAGTCACGCTTATCCTCATCCATTGCACGTTTGACCACCGCTGTACCTGGATTATTGCCGATACCCAAGTCAACCCGACCAGGATGGAGTGCCTCTAGAATTTTAAAATTTTCGGCCACTTTAAATGGGCTATAGTGAGGCAACATGACGCCACCAGACCCTAACTTAATGCGCTTCGTTTCCCCTAACAAATGCATCATTAAGAGTTCAGGACTACCACTCGCAAACGCTGGAACATCATGATGTTCTGTTAACCAGAAACGCTTGTAGCCTAAGTCATCAGCGAGTTTCGCAAGTCTTGTGGTGTCTTGTAACGCTTGTGTTGCATCCTTGCCTTCATCAATCATGGCATAATCTAATATATTGAAATCCACTTGGCGCTCATCTCCAAAGTTAATTGTTTAGTCCCTTAATTATAATACCCACCACCATTTTAACGTGTTTAGTGAAATTTTGTAGGAATTTAGTTTATACGTCACACAAATGTTCTAGTGCTTTTCTTCTTTTCCTGAAAAGGGGTGTCCAAACAGTTCACAAACAAGTCGATTGAGTATTGTCATAAAGCATGATACTTTGAAAATAATACAAAAATGAACGAAAGAGGATGTCATAAATGTCGAAATTCGCACCATTGCTAGAACCCATTACATTATCTAATGGCATTACATTAGCCAATCGATTTGTCCTTTCGCCAATGACGACGAACTCATCTACGAAAGAAGGACATATCACAGAAGAAGATTTACGTTATGCGAAACGACGCGCAAGTTCAGCAGGATTGCAAGTAACCGGCGCAGCATATATTGAGCCATATGGACAATTGTTTGAATACGGCTTTAATATCTCTGATGATGCTTGTATTCCTGGTCTTAGAAAAGTTGCGCAAGCGATGAAACAAGATGGTAATAAAGCGATTATTCAACTCGCACATGCTGGAAGATTCTCCAATACTGCAATTATGAATTATGGAGAAGTGTATGGCCCCAGTCCAATGACCTTGCATTCACCAATTAAACATAACGTGTTAGAGATGTCAGTTGATAAAATTCATGAAGTTACACAACAATATGCAGATGCGACATCTCGTGCGATCCAAGCGGGCTTTGATGGTGTTGAGATTTCAGTCGCACAACGTTTATTATTACAAACATACTTCTCAACATTCTCTAATCAACGTCATGACCAGTATGGTGTTGATTCATTAGAGAATCGAGCACGCTTTGGCTTAGAGGTCATGCAAGCAGTACAGAAAGTGATTGATGATGAAGCACCAAGTGATTTCATCTTCGGCTATAGAGCAACACCTGAAGAAACTAGAGGTAGTGACTTAGGCTATACCGTCGATGAATTTAATCAACATATCGATTGGGTTATGGACGTTGCCAATATTCATTATCTAGCTATCGCAAGTTGGGGGCGTAATATTTATCAGAATAAGACACGTACACCTGGCGCACATTATGGACGACGCGTTAATCAAGTCGTATATGAACATTTAAATGGTCGTATACCACTCATTGCAAGCGGCGGTATTAATTCACCTGAGACGGCACTAGATGCTTTAAGTAACGCTGATATGGTTGGCATGTCTTCACCATTTGTCACAGAACCAGATTTCGTGTATAAATTGGCAGAAGGACGTGAAGACGCCATTGACTTACATGTACATCCAGATGAGTTAGATGAGCTGGCTATTCCACATGCTGCCTTTAAAGATATTGTACAAATGATGGATTATGGCGAAGGCCTGCAGAAGAAAACACGTGATGAATTGCGTAAATTAGAGAAGAATTACGATGAAGAATGATTCCGAACCCTGCTAATTAAAATATAAATTAGCAGGGTTCCTTTATTATGATAAAACTTTATATTGTATATTACATATTAATTAAATATAATTTATGTATATATTAATATGAAAGTAATAGGGAGATTACTAAATGGGTAATGTGAATATAGTTTCATTTGGTCAAAATTTAAATAAAATATTCAATGATACTAAAATGTATTTAGAAAATATAAAAAAATTATCAAGTCGTAATATTAAAGATGAGAATATTAAGTCAAACCTAGATAAAATGGGAGAAACAGTAGAAGAAGCGATAGATAAAGTTAACGAACAAATTAGTGATTTAAAAGAAAATTTGGAATGGTCAAAATTGACGATTGGTTTTTTGGTGAAACAAATGCTGGTAAAAGTACTATTGTTGAAACTTTAATTAAAGGTAATGGAAATAGTATAGGTGATGGAACAAAAGACTTTACTAAAGAAACTACAGAAAAAAACTATAATGATTTTAAGATACTAGACCTACCTGGTATGGAAGGTGAAGAAAATACATATGAAGATGAAATTAAAAAAGGATTAAACAAATGTCATATTATATTTTACGTTTCTAGTAGTCAGAAAGAGCCTGAAGAAGGGACTTTAAATAAAATAAAGCGCTTTCTTGATAAGCAAACTAATATTTACTCAATTATGAATGTGAAAAAGTTTTTGAATTCTCGAAATATAAACCAACCATTGATTACTGAAGATATTAAAACAGTTCAATTGAGAACAGAAGAAAAATTTAAGAGAACCTTTGGCTCTCATTATAAGGGTAGCGTAGTTTTAAGTGCTTATATGGCACAAATATCTAGAAATATTATACCTAAAAAGCAAGATGCTAAAAGAAAGAGTAAATCAATAGAATTAATAGGATCTGAAAAAAACTTATATGAGTACAGTAATTTTAATCAATTTGTTGATATATTAAATTCAATTAGTGATAAAAAGAAAATAAATAATGAAATAGCTATTAGTAATACGTATAAATATATAGCTTTAAATGAAGATATAGTTAGCAATATATTAGTGAGTAAGAAAGATTTAGACAAACAGTTTAAGAAAATTAATGAAAATTTCGAAGAAACTAAGTTGTCTATAAGTAGTGAAATAGATAACTCAATGAAAAAAATCAAGAAAAATACTAATGTAGAAATTACTAAATTAAAAGCAAAATTATTCAAACTAGTAGAAGATGCTCATATAAACAAGTGGGATCATGACAAATTGAATGATGAAGTGAAAATAATATCTAAAAATTATGAAAAAATGTTACAAAAAATATATGAATCGGAGTTGAGCGAATTAAATACTCGAATTAATGAATACTATACTCAAATGAATGAGCAAATAAAAATTAATAGTAAATTTGGTGATTTTACAGATGGTTTTGTCGATACTGAAGAACTATTAAAAAAGATTTCATTTGACATTAAAGAAATAACTAAGCTGATTTTGAATGTTCTAGGCACAATAGTATCAACATTAAATGCTATACCGCTCATGGTTGTAGGGATAGTTTCAACATTAGGAAGCAAATTATTTAAATGGAGTAAAGTAGATAAGTATAACCGACAAAATACAAACAATAGAAATGCACAGCATAAAATAGATAATAATATCAATGAAGTGTATGAAGATATAAATAGAAAGTTATATGTAAAACAAAAAGAATTGAACCAACAAATTGAAAAACAAAATAAAATACTCGATAAAAATATTAAGAAAATTAGACAATTAAGCTTTAATATGACAAATCAAATTCAATATTTAAATAAATTAAAAGTGAAAATATCACAAAATTTAATTAATCTAATAGAAGAAAAAGAGGTTGAATTTGCATATATAAGTTTTGGTTTAAAAAGCTTATTTGTAATTGGTGATGCATATATTGATAAAAAAATATATAAGCTTAAGTTCATTGAAAGTCATAAAAGTGTAGATGAGTTTTTTACTAAATATAACCGTAATATAAGAAATGAGGTTCTTTATTTAAAATATAATCAAGAATTTCAAAAAAGAGCGATAACAGAATTTATAAATTATATAAGACTAAAATATGATAATGATAAAATTAAAAAGGTTCAAAAGGAGTTCAGATAATGGGTATTAATTCACATTTGAAAAATAAAGAGCAAGCTTTGAATAAAATAAAAGTCTTTAAAGACAAAATAATAAATCCAGTATTAAAAATAGAAGACATAGAGATTGATCAGAACTTTCTAGAAAAAATTGACAACACATATAAACAATTAGATAACGAAAAATTTGTTATTGCAATGTTTGGCTCTTATAGCGATGGCAAATCTAGTATAATTAAAGCAATTACTAATGAAAGTGATATAGCTATTTCACCAGTGCCTACTACTGATAAAGTTGAAGAATATAATTACGAAAATTCATTAGTCATTGTTGATACTCCAGGACTTTTTTCTGAAAATGATATTCATTCAAAAATCACTAAAGATTATATTTCTGAGTCTAATTTAATTATATACGTAATTGATCCTGAGAATCCTATTAAAGATAGTCAAAAAGGGACAGTAGAATGGTTACTTAAAGATTTGAATAAATTAGATTCTACGCTTTTTGTAATAAATAAAATGGACGTTGTGACAGATATTGAAGATGAAGATGACTATGATTATGATGCTAAGATTAAAATTGAAGTAGTTGAAGACACACTCAAACAATTAGGTGTAAAACCTAAAAAAGAAAATATCATTGCTATTTCGGCTGATCCCTATGGATATGGTCTAGATTTTTGGGGAAATAAAATAGAAGAATATAATGAAATTTCAAGAATAAATTTATTAATAGAAAAATTAAACTCTTATCTTGAAAAATATAAGGAAGAACTATTATTTGGAAATGTAGATAGTGTAATTCAAGATTGTACAAATCAGTTTAATAAAGTATTTGAAGAGAAAAGAGAGATAAATAATAATCTTATTGAAATTTCAACTTCACAACTTCAAGATGCTGAAAAAAAATTAAACCAATTAACGAAAGATGTTACAGATAGTTATAGAAATATTAAAGAAAGAATGAAAGATTTAAGAGAAGATTACATTAATAAACTAAGTAGAATTAATAATCATAATGAGTATAATACATTTTTCAATGAATATATTGGAGAAGAAAACTATATATTAAATGATAAGATTGATAGTATAATGAAATTTGAAACTGAGAACTCTTTAGAGACACAGAAACGTTTGAGTGATGAGTTAAAAAATCAAGCTCACAAGTACGATGAAGCTAGCGAAAGTGCCGTAAAAAAAATATTAGGACAAACCTCTGGAAAGATTACTAAATCAATTAATATAATTCCACGTGATCAATTAGCAAATGGAATTAAAGTTTTTAGAGATACTACTAGAATACCTATTAAATTTAAGCCTTGGGGTATTCAAAAATTAGCAAAAAAATTAAAATTTGGTGGCGCTGCATTGGGTGCAGGTATTGAAATTTTTAGTACTTATTCAGAGATTAAGAAAAAGAATGAACTAGATAGCAAGTTAGCCAAAAACAAAGAATTTATTTTTCACTTTTTTAAAGAACTAAATGAGAAGATAGATTATGATTCATATATTAATGATTATTTTCCTACAATATTACAAACTCAAAAAAGTATAGAAATAATCAAAGAAAAAATTAAAGAGTTGGAAGAGGTTAATCTTCAAGTTAGTAACCTTCAAGATGAATTAATTAATATATCCAAATAATATATAACAAGCCATGTTGATTTTTCATATAAAATCAATGTGGTTTGTTTAATTTTCGGCTAAATATTTAATTTTTTACGTTGTTAATGTAAACTTATTATTATATAAAGTTTACATTTAGAGTTTAGCGGGATTTTTTAAGGATAAGGGGTTTAACAACATGACATTAAATTTAGCAGAACGTATTTTAAATCAAGATGTTTTAAGTAAAGAAGAGGCATTAGCATTATTTGAAGATGAAACGATTGATACATTTGAATTATTAAATGAAGCATATATCATTCGGAAACACTTTTTCGGGAAAAAAGTGAAACTCAATATGATATTAAATGCGAAAAGTGGAATTTGTTCAGAAGACTGTGGCTATTGCGGTCAATCGGTCAAAATGAAAGAAAAACAACGCTATGCGTTAGTTGAACCTGACAAAATCAAAGCTGGTGCACAGGTAGCGACGGAGAATCATATTGGCACATATTGTATTGTCATGAGTGGACGTGGGCCTACAAATAGAGAGGTTGATCATATCTGTGAGACGGTCCATGATATTAAAGCGTTGCATCCACAACTTAAAATTTGCGCATGCTTAGGTTTAACGAATGAGGCACAAGCGGAGAAGTTAAAAGAAGCGGGTGTGGATCGCTATAACCATAATTTAAATACAAGCGAAAGATATCATAGTGAAGTCGTTACGACACATACATATGAAGATCGTGTGCGTACGGTGGAAATTATGAAAGCGAATCATATCTCGCCATGTTCTGGAGTTATTTGTGGCATGGGTGAAACGAACAAGGATATTATCGATATGGCATTTGCGTTGAGAGAAATTGATGCTGATAGTATTCCAATTAATTTCTTACATCCAATTAAAGGGACAAAATTCGGGGGACTCGATTTATTGTCTCCGATGAAATGTTTAAGAATTATAGCGATGTTTCGATTGATTAATCCATCTAAAGAAATTCGTATTGCAGGTGGGCGTGAAGTCCATTTACGTTCATTACAAGCCATCGCATTAAAAGCAGCCAATTCCATCTTTGTAGGTGATTATTTGATTACAGGTGGACAACCAAACGAACTCGACTATCAAATGATTGAAGATTTAGGATTTGAGATTGATGGGTAATTTAGGAAGACTTTGATATTTGATATGATAAAAGAGAATAATATTTGGAAAAGGATGAAAAGAACATGTCATCTAAACAGTCATCATTTGGAGATAAACGTTGGCATAACATTTTACTCATTGTAGTGGGCATATTGGCGTTTTGTATATTTCATTTTGCAATGGGTGTTAATGTAGCATATGCGTTAATGTTTTTATATGCGCCACTTACGATAGGGATTGTCAATTTAAGAAAGATTAGAGGAAAAGACGATAGAAATCACTGAATTATAGACATAAACCACACGCTGTGAATTTAAGGGAAAAGCGTGTGGTTTTTTATGTTAAAACACAAAGTAATTAGTATTCAAAAATTGTATTGAAGATACCTAAAAATAATAATTGATGTTGCGCCATAGTGGGATCTAATAACTCAAAATATACTTGTTTATTTGGTTCTCTTATTAACTTCCAACTTGCTATTGTACTGCCAGTATCTTCATTTACAATTGTACTCCATTCAAAGAAATCATAACGTAACGTATAACAATCATCATTAAAATAAAAATAAGGATAATCTGTTTTCTCGGGAAATAATTTTTGGTGGATGGTTATATCATGCGTTACTCGAGGTTCCGATTCAAAATAATTAACGATATATTTTTTGGTGATAAATGGAAATTTTCTGCGTCCTTTAAATACTAAGCGTTGTTCATTGTTAAAAATACGCCATCTTGCTTTGAAAAAAATACGCATATCCTCAATGAATAAATATTCAAGACCATGTATTTCAAAGCGCTTAATTGTTCCTAACTGTTTGTTAGGATCGTCTACATCAACAATGTTTTTTAATTTTGGTGATAAGACATGCCCGATTTTATGTGTATACATACTACGCACCTACTTTTAAAAAATAAAAGAAGAATCATTTAATTAAAACATAAACAATTTGTATATCACATGCAAGAGGACAAAAGGGAAAAATATTTTATAAGTAGGATATAGGGAACGTGGAATAAGTTTGAGAAGAAAATCATCCAGCTCATAGTTAGTAAGTTCAAAGATATTACAAAGTTGATGGTTTATCTTTTTCATTTTCTACTAGTTTTTTAAATGGATTTGGTTGTGGTGAATTTTCTTCAAGTCAGCTATGAAAAGGCTTAAACTTTGCAGTTGCAAATATGATAACTTCTTCTTCAGTTAAAGTATATGAACTTCTTTCTTCTGGAATCATAGTATCATCTTCATTTGTTATAATATAATGTTTTTTATAAATTATATTACGCATCAAAATATTTAGAAACAGAAAAGATATGTCAGTAAAAGTCTTTATTTGTTCAATAGTATTGACTAAGGCAGAGATAAATATGAAGGAATAAAAACAAAAAAGGAGGGAAACAGAATTCACTGTTCCTCTCCTTAATATAGTTACATCAAACCTATCAATTTCATCCATAAAGAACCTAAACCGAGCCAGATTACAAAGTACACAACGCCTAAGGCTAGGTTCATAAGCCACCAACGTTTCTGACTAACGTAACCAGCTGCATAAAGAATAGGTGCAGGGCCACTACTGTAGTGTGTTGTAGAGGCCATTAAGTTACCAAAGAAACCAAGCATTAATGCACTAAATAATGGTGGTGCACCTGCAGCAACGGCTACACCAAGTAATGCTGCGTACATGGCACTGACATGAGCGGTTGAGCTGGCAAATAAGTAATGTGAATAGAAATAGAAGATTATTAGAATCACAAGGACGATTGGCCAACTTAGACCGCCTAAACTGTTTGCGATAGTATGGCTTAACCATGGAATAAAGCCTAATTGATTCAGTTGATCTGCCATCATCACTAACACTGAGAACCACACTAATGTATTCCAAGCGCCAGTTTCATTTAAAATATCTTTCCAATCTAACACGCCAGTAATAAGTAATAAAGATAATGCGATAAACGCAGTTAATGTAGCGTCTACACCAATAAAGCTACCTACTACCCAAAGTAGTAATGCGATAATAAATACACCAATCATGAATTTTTCGGCTTTAGCAATTGAACCCATATCAGCTAATTCATTTTCGGCCCAGTCTTTCGCATCAGGTGTTTCTTTAACTGTTGGTGGATACATTTTATAAATAATAAATGGTATGACGATAAGTGACACAATACCAGGAACGATGGCTGCTAAGAACCAGTTCATCCAAGTAACGTGAACATGTGCAGTCTTCTCAGCTAAGTTCTGAGCAAGGGGGTTACCGGCCATTGCAGTTAAGAACATCGCGGCAGTAATAAGGTTGCCGTGAAATTCAGTAAAGATTAAAAATGACCCCACCTTACGCTCGGTGCCTTGTTTCGGATCAGAATCAAATGATTTAGAGAGCGACTGAATGATTGGAAACATAATCCCACCTGCGCGAGCAGTATTACTAGGTGTTGCTGGTGCTAAAATCAAATCCACACCGACAAGTGAGTATGCTAGACCGAGTGTCTTCTTCCCAAATAATCTTACGAACTGAAGTGCGATACGACGGCCGAGTCCAGTTTTAACGAATCCTCTAGAGATAAAGAATGCCATTGCAATCAACCAAATACTTGGATTACCGAAACCTTGAACGGCAGTCTTTGTATCGATAACACCAACTAAAACGGTTAGCGTGAAACCTATGATCGATACGGCACCAATAGGCATAGGTTGTGTGATACAGCCGATAATGGTACCTACGAATATAGCAAACATTAGCCATGCATCCAGACTTAATGATTCAGGTCTGAAAGGCGCAATCACAGCTATAAGTATGCCTATGACTAGAGGTAATATAAATTTTTTATATTTAACAGAGTTATTCATCTAGAAACCTTCTTTCCAAATTTCGAACATTTTCATACATAGAATAGTCCTATTTTTAAGCAATGTACAGAGCATTTTTACATTTTATTGAGAATTATTATCAGTAGATTATAACGTTATAAAAACGACATAGACTATCGAAATTAAATTATGAATAGTATAAAATGTTACTCAAGAAAGGGGATGGGATGATGTTTACAATAGGGACATTAATCGCAAAAGATGATACGTGGATATTATGGGCCATAATTATAGTTTGGGCGACAGTCAGTATCTTCTTGGAACAGAAATATCAATGGGCAAGTATCATTTCAGGTGCCATCATTGCATTAGTAGGAGCTATGTTATTATCCAATTTTAAGATTATCCCGACTGAATCGCCGGTTTATGATACAGTGTGGGATTACGCGGTACCAATATCAATTCCTTTATTATTGTTCAGTTCTAATATTTTAAAAATTTGGAAGGAAAGTCGTCGATTATTATATATCTTCTTAATTGCATCAGTTGGAACATTGATGGGGACAACGGTAGGATTTATTTTACTTCATCAGTGGATTCCATATTTATCAAAAATTGGTGCGATGATGACAGGAAGTTATATAGGAGGTGGCGTGAACTTTGCAGCTTTAAGCACGAAGTTTAAAACACCAAGTGACATGATATCATCAACTGTCGTTGCAGATAATAGTGTTATGGCATTGTACTTTATGTTGTTGATTGCAATACCGTCTTTACCTATTATAAAAAGGTGGTTTAAGACAGATTATCAAACTGAGTCAACACCAGAAACGCAACAATCTTATTGGCAACCGAAGCAAATTCAATTATTAGATATTGCACTTTCAATAGCGATTGCAGTGGCATTAGTAGCAATCAGTTTTAAATTATCTGAAGTCATTCAACATGTGATACCGCAGTCTAATGTCCTACTTACGATACTGGTTTCTTTCTTTGGCGATCAATACTTGTTACTTACAACACTTACATTATTGGCAGTGGCTATTTGGGGAGATTTCTTTGATAAATTAGCCGGTTCTTCAGAAATTGGAACATTTATTATTTACATATTCTTTGTAGTGATAGGAACACCTGCTTCATTTATGACGATTATAAAAACTGCACCACTATTATTTGTCTTTGTGATGATTATTTTAATTTTCAATCTAGGTTTAAGTTTAATACTAGGAAAGTTATTTAACTTTAAGATTGAAGAAATACTGTTGGCAAGTAATGCTACTGCTGGTGGTCCTACAACGGCAGCAGCTTTAGCTATCAGTAAAGGATGGCAAGGTCTTGTTGGACCGATACTAATTATAGGTACATTGGGTTATGTCATAGGGAACTATGCGGGCACACTTATTTATCAACTTTTAATACACATTGGATAATATAAATACACAAAGGGAGATATCTCAGCATAATTTTTAGCTGCGTATCTCCCTTTTTCAAAAAAATTAATCATTTAATTCGCTATCTTTAATATCTGTAATAAACATGTGTCCGGGTGAGTGTGTAATCATTAACTCAGGTTTGGCATCAAGTGCAACAGATTGTGGTGTCACGCCACATCCCCAAAAGACAGGTACTTCGTTAGGTTTGATTGTGACAGCTTCTCCATAATCAGGCTTATCGATATCAGTGATTCCTAGTTCTTCTGGTGTGCCAATATGGATTGGCGTGCCATGAACATTCTTAAAATGTGATGTGATTTCTGTTGCCTTAATCGCTTGAGACATAGTCATAGGACGCATACTAACTGTGATATTACCTTTAAAGTATCCGCTTGAATGTGCTGGTATATTTGTACGATACATCGGTACATTATGACCCTCTTCAATATGACGTACAGGTAAGCCAGCTTCCAACATGGCATGCTCAAAAGTGAAACTACAACCAATTAGAAAGCTAACCATATCTTCTGTATAAAGATCAGTGATATCATCAACTTCTTTAATCAATTGGCCATGTTCATAAATACGATACTTCGGAACTTCAGTGCGTATATCTGCATTAGGTCCATAATATGGAAAAGAATGTGCGCCAATTTCTGATACATCTAAGAGTGGGCAAGTCTTTGGATTTCTAAAACAAAACTTTAAGAAATCATAAGCATATTTCGATGGCAATATAACCACATTAGCTTGTATGTAACCCTCTGCCATACCGCTTGTGTGACCGACAAGTTCTCCATCTCGAATTAATTGACGTAATACTTCAGGTGATGCCTGTTTGTAATTCATTATAAATCCCCCTTGTTTCCCCTTAATAATAGAAAGTGCTTATTACTACATTATTTTAAAATTACACATATGACAAGAGCGGTATATGCGCTATTTATTAAAAAGCTTGTATGCTAAAGTGATCGAACTATTCACAAATATTGGTAATAAACAATATAAACTTACAATAACCCAATTATCATCTACGCGATAAATGACAAAATATAGTATGAATAAAATTATACTTATGATTAGTCCAATTAAAGGCAGTAAATTAAAGTACAGCTCCATATTGTTATTCTTCTTCATTGTTTTGTTCCTTTTCATTAGATTTATTATGATCTTCTCGTTGTTCTAATGGAATAGAATAATCTTTGTCATCATCAATATAAGACATTTGGAAGTGCTTCGTATGTTCTCTGCGAAGCGCCCGCATTATTGAGAGTGTCATTAGTAATAGAATGATAGAGAATGGTAATCCTGTTACAACAGATGCAGTTTGTAAACTCGTCAAACCACCTGCAATCGTCATTGCAACTGAAATGGCACCGATGAGCAATCCCCAAATCACTTTATGTTTCACCTTTGGATTCTCACTGCCTCCTGTTGCCATGCCAGCAACAATATGTGTTGTTGAGTCTGCACTTGTCACTATGAGTAAGAATATTAAGACGACTGCTAATATGCTCGTAATATCAGCTAATGGAAATTTTGATAGCAATTCAAATAAAGCCACTGTGTAATCTTTATCTACTAATTTAGCGATGTTATCGCCACCCATAGCAACTTTAACGGCCATACCACCAAAACCTGCAATCCATACGAATGAAATGAGTGGAGGTACGATTAAAACACACATGATAAATTCACGAATTGTACGTCCACGAGATACACGAGCGACGAAACCTCCTATGAATGGTGACCATGAGATTACCCATGCCCAGTAAAAGACAGTCCACTGTTGTATCCAAGCATTATTGCCAGAATATGGATTGATACGTAAGCTGTATTCAACAAAGTGTCTAATATAGTCTCCAATTGCTAGAGTATAAGATTCAAAGATGAATTTTAGGTCTCCAAAGATAAGCATGAATAGTAGTAAAACAGCGCCTAAAATAATATTGATGTTACTTAGCCATTTAACACCTCGATTTAATCCAGTTATCGCAGAACCTAAGAAAATACAAACCATGAGTACCGTAATTGCAATTTTTGTAACGTTATTATTTGGTACATGGAAGACATGATTCAATCCACCACTAATTTGCATGATACCAAGACCTATAGAAGTGGCAATCCCCATAACTGTAGCTATAATTGCTAAAATATCAATCACATTTCGAAATGGACGTTTGTAAGCTTGACCAAAGACAGGTTCCATTGCTGTAGAAATTAAACCATCTCGCTTCTTTCTAAATTGAAAATATGCCACGATAAGTCCAGCCATGGCGAAGATAGACCATTGTGAAATACCCCAATGGAAGAAGGTATAGCCCATAGCTACACGTGCTGACTCTGCTGATTGATTCGGAACATCTTTTGGAAACGGTGAATGAAGATAATGTGTGAGTGGTTCAGCAACACCCCAGAATACAATACCGACACCAAGCCCCGCCGAAAATAGCATACCTAACCATGATAAAAATGAAAATTCAGGTTCTTTATCATCACTGCCTAATTTAAAGCGACCGTAACGAGAAATTGCTAACGAGATTAAAAAGATATCTAAAATAAATATAATAAGTAAGAACAGCCAACCAAATGAATTAGAAATAAAATTATAAATATGCTGTGCATAGGCGCCAAATGCTTTAGGAAAGAATCCGGCCATAGCAGTAATAAGTACAATGATGGCTACGGATATCACATATACTAAATAATTATTTTTCTTTCGCTTGTCATTCATTGTTCAATTAAGTCATCCTTTATATTTTATTTAATTTGAGTATACCTATAATATAAAATATTTTCAAAATTCAATTTATTTGAAATATCATGATTTCTAAGTAATAGTGTTCTGTTTTGAAAACTTTTTCCAAAAGAGAAATTTGGCTAAATATGGCCTAATGAAATGCTATAATTGAGATGAAAATTTGAAGAATTAAATAGAAAAGAAGGTATATCATGTCAACAAACTATGTCATTACAAATGGTAAAATTTATACGGAAAAGCAAGTTATTGAAAATGGATACCTTGTAGTAGAAGATGGCAAAATAAGTGATATTCAACAAGGTACGTATACTGGAGAATTAGAACAAATTGACGTGAAAGGTCAAAATGTATTACCAGGTTTCATAGATATTCACATTCATGGTGGTTATGGCGAGGATGCAATGGATGCTTCTTATGAAGGATTGAAACATTTGGCTGAACAGTTATTATCAGAGGGAACGACAACATTCTTAGCAACGACGATGACACAATCTGATGCTAATATTGAAAAGGCATTGAAAAATATTGTGACATATCAAGCTGATCAACAACGAGGAGAAGCGGCTGAAGTAGGTGGTGTTCATTTAGAAGGTCCATTTATTTCAGAGCATAAAGTTGGCGCGCAAAATCCTAAATATGTGCAACGTCCGTCAGCGTCTAAGATTCAACATTTCCAAGAAGTTGCGAATCAGCAAATCAAAATTATTACCTTTGCGCCTGAAGTTGAAGGTGCGCATGATACACTCAATCAATTACATGAAGATATTATTTTTTCAATGGGGCATACTGTGGCAACGTTTGATGAAGCGAATGAAGCGGTCGACCACGGTGCTAAACATGTAACACATCTATATAATGCTGCTACACCATTTGAACATCGCGATCCAGGTGTCTTTGGTGCGGCATGGACGAATGAACAATTAAATACGGAAATTATAGTTGATGGTATTCATTCGCATCCTGCTTCTGTACATATTGCTTATAAGCAAAAGGGAAATGAACATATGTATCTCATCACAGATGCAATGCGTGCGAAAGGGATGGAAGACGGTGAATATGATTTAGGCGGACAGAATGTCATCGTTAAAGGAAAAGAGGCTCGCTTAGCAAGTGGCGCTTTAGCAGGTAGCATCTTGAAAATGAATGACGGTTTGTATAATTTAATTGAATATACACATGATTCATTAGAGAATTTATGGCGAGTAACGAGTTTGAATCAAGCCATTGCATTGAAAATTGATGACCATAAAGGTAGTTTAGCAATTGGTAAAGATGCTGATATCGTTGTCGTAGATGATACGATTCGTATTGATAAAACAATTAAATCAGGAGTTGTACATCAATATTAAAAAATTGGTTGATGTAGTTATTATAAATTCTCTCTAACCTCTATTCGCGTTTAAAGATATACATTCTAGTGTATATATGTAGTAAATGTTTGATACGAAACTCGAGCGACGGAAGAGAGGTGTCCATTCATGAATAATGATTTCAGATTCCCTAACGCTAAGCATTTCTTTAGTTGGTTAGCGTGGTTATCTATTATTGCTTTAATCGCATTAATCCTACTTAATTTAATCGTTTATAGCACATTCAAAAGTTTTAATAATTTTACTTTAGCATTTGAATTTCACCAAACAGAATTAATATTCTTAATTACTTTCTCAGTAATTGCGGTTATTAGTATTATTATGTATTTAATTTTAAAACTATTTAAACATTCATAATATGAAAAAAACAGAAAGCGGATTGGTCATCAATCCACTTTCTGTTTTTTATTTTATTTGGGTAGTGAACTATAAATGTTTGAAAATAGTGTCATCAACGATGATTTCTACATTAGGATGTTGATGCAAGATAGATGCAGGTAATGACTCAGTTGTTTCATCATTCAAGAGTTGATGAATTGCATCACGTTTACGTTCTCCAAATGCTAATAAGATGATTCGTTTCGCACGCATAATAGAATTCAATCCCATAGAAACAGCTTGTTTAGGCACATCATCAATATGATCAAAATGAACACTGTTAGCATTAATCGTTGATTCAGTTAAATCAACCACACGCGTTTCACTTTCAAAAGATGTGCCAGGCTCATTGAAGCCGATATGTCCATTTTCACCAATACCCAATAATTGAATGTCGGGTTGACCAATTTGTTTCAATTGATCCTCATAACGACGTGTCTCACGCTTTAAATCATCAACATGGCCTTGAGGAATATGAATGTTATCGGCATTCCAACTAGTATTGTGATCAAATAATAATTGATGCATATACGTATGATAACTTTGAGCATGTTCAGGTGCTAATCCTACATATTCATCTAAATTGAATGTTTGAACTTTTGCTAAATTTACTTGATTAGCCAATGCTAATTCTGAGAAGCGTGGGTAAACATCTGTCATCGTGCCACCAGTAGCAAGCCCTAATATAGCATCAGGCTTATCTTTAATTAACTTCAATAGTTCAATTGCAACATAATCACTCGCTAATTTTTTATCTACTAAGTTCGTTATCTTCATGATTTACGCCTCCAAATTAAGTAATTATTTTTGTTGGACAGCTTCTATAAAACGTTCAGTGATTTGTTTAGGACGTGTAATTGCGCCACCGACAACCGTACAATGTACGCCTAAGTCGCTTACCTTTTTATACATTTCAGGTGTAATGACATTACCTTCTGCGATAACTTTCGCGTTGACCTTTTCTAATACTTCTTTTAAAAATTCAAAATCATTTTCAAAGAGAATGTGTCCCTTTGTATAAGACGTATACCCACGTAATGTTGTGCCAATGTAATCAAAGTTTAAATGATCTGCATTGATGGCTTCTTCAACAGTTGAAATATCCGCCATGATTTCAACATGGGGTGCTTTCTCTCGAATGTAATGAACTAATTCTTCAAGGGACTCCTTAGGACGTGTTTGCGTTGTCGCGTCTAAAGCAATCACTTCACATCCACTATCTATTAGTTCATCCACCTCTTTAGAAGTTGCTGTAATAAATACATTAGAACCTTCATAATCTCGTTTTACAATTCCGATAACCGGTAGTGATACTTCTTCTCGAATCGCTAAAATATCTTCTTTAGTATTCGCACGTATACCAACCGCTCCACCTTGATAAGCTGCTAGAGCCATCTTTGACATAATAAATGATGAGTGTAATGGTTCGTCAGGTAACGCCTGACATGACACGATTAATCCATTTGGTAACATTTTTAAACACGCTCCGTCTTTTTCAAAATTGTAAATAGAAATAGTATTTGTAATTGATTCGTTTATTCATTCATATCATAACATTAAGAAAAAATTTATCAATTTATAATTGAGAATTGAAAAATATTTTCAAATATAATACAGTTTAACTAACTTATTTACGAGGTGCTGTCATGAAATTTGAAAATCGTATTCAACGAAGTCGACATTTATTAACGAAAATGGATAAAAAAATTATTGAATATATACAAACACATGAACTTGATGAAAATTTCTCTACAATTAATTCCCTAGCATATGCTATTGGGACATCACCAGCGACCATTACAAGATTTAGTGGCAAATTAAATTATGCCAACTTTCAAGATATGAAGTTTAATTTGCAACACGAAAAATCAGAAAAGGTAGTAGAAAATGCACCGCTTGTTCAGCTCATTCATCGTTATCATCAAAACATTATCCAACAAACGGGTGAATTTATTTCCGAGGAAAAGATTAAGCGTCTAGCACACAATTTAAAAACGTGTAGACAAGTCAATTTCGCAGGATTAGGAAGTTCGGGATTAACGGCAAGTGAATTTTACTATCGCACAATGCGTATGGGTATCAAAGGTTCTGTATCAACAGATGCGCACCAAATGAAGATATCAGCGTCGCTACTTTCATCACGAGATATGTTTGTCGCTATTTCAAATAGTGGAGAAACGTTAGAATTAATTGAAGCTGCGAAGATTGCTCGCAATCAAGGGGCGTATGTCGTAGTCATAACAAATTTCGAAGGTAGTGCGCTTACTAAGAATGCAGATTTAGTATTAATCACGACGGCTCAATCAAGTAACAATGATTCAAAATTCATCAACTCACAGATCGCAACACTATTTTTATTAGATATCGTGAGTTATTTATTACTGAATGACACACATATGCACCAAGTGTATCAACAAACACGAGACGTCATTTTAGGAAATGAGAAAGAATGAGTGAGGAGAGGGACAGAATTCGTTATGAATTCAGTGTCCCACTTCTATTTAGATCCAGCTGTTATTTAGTGAGTGCGCCGAATAAAGCAGCATGATTCTCTGTTTGAGTTGTTTGTATCTTAGCAATACCATAATCAGAAGGTAAATAATGATGAATTTTAGGTTCTATATATTTGAGAAGTGTTTCTCCTTGAGATGAAATACCGCCTCCGATAAGTATCAAGCTTGGATCATAAATAATTTGAATTTGAGCAATACCTTCTGCAACATAATTACTCCATTCATTGAGAATATTAAGTGCTTCTTCATTACCATCTTCTGCTAGATCAAATAATCTAGGTACATCCGTACCATGTTCAAATTGATGTTTAGTCATTAAATCTTTAAGAGCTGATGTTGAGGCACGTTGCTCAAATGTTTTACCATCTTCTTCACGATAAAGTAAGTAACCAATTTCATTGGCACGGTGACGAGAACCTTGATAAATGCCAGAAGCTTCACTGTAAAATGCGCCCCCAATACCTGTCCCCAAAGTTAAACAAAATATATTATCTTCTTCATAATGATGGAGTTTAAGTTCCCCTAACAATGCCGCATCCACATCATTATAAACAGCAATATCAGACGATAAATCTTTGAAGACTTCGAAGAATTGTGTACCGTCATAATTAGGAATGGTTGGCCCCGTATAAATAATTTGACCTAAATCTGAATCGACGACACCAGCACTTGAAATACCAATAAATGGATTTTTAAGTTGATATTGTTTCATAAATGCTGCTACTAATTGATATGTTTCATCTACAATACGCACATTAATATTATCTGGCGTTTTAATCTTTTTATAATCAATCATTTCTAAGTCATCATTAATGACTGCCACTTTAATATTTGTTCCACCTATATCTACAGCTATTTTATACATTGAGGTACCTCCTTAGTCGTCTTTATTATAACGACACTTCAAATTAAAGTAATCGTCATTATTCTTTTTTGAAAAATATTTTCATCAAATTCGCAATATTTTGTTAAATTTTTTTCAAAAGTAGTTGTTTAAGAAAATGATAGCGTTTACAATTCGAGGTGTAAATAGAAATTTATTGTAATTGAATTTATCTCAATGTTTATAAAAATGAATTTGAATAAAAATTGATTTGGAGGAACGTGACATGGAAGATAAATTAAAAGGATTATACGCCGCATTACTTGTACCTTTTGATGAACATGGACAAGTAAAAGAAGAGGGATTAAAGCAAATTACTAAAAATGCGATTGAGACTGAAAAACTTGATGGTCTATATGTGAATGGTAGTTCTGGGGAGAACTTCCTAATTAGTAAAGAACAAAAGAAACAAATTTTTAGAGTAGTGAAAGAAACTGTTGGAGACGATGTGAACTTAATTGCGCAAATTGGATCATTAGATTTAAATGAAGCGATTGAACTTGGGAAATACGCAACAGAACTAGGTTATGATGCGCTATCAGCAGTGACACCATTCTATTATCCATTCTCTTTTGAAGAAATTAAGCAATATTATTTCGACATTATCGAAGCAACACAAAACAATATGATTATTTATGCGATTCCTGACTTAACAGGTGTCAATATTAGCATCGAACAATTTGGCGAGTTATTTAATCATGAAAAAGTTGTAGGCGTGAAATACACTGCACCGAACTTCTTCTTATTAGAACGTATCCGTAAGGCATTTCCTAATAAACTCATATTATCTGGATTTGATGAAATGTTAGTGCAAGCGACAATATCAGGTGTCGATGGGGCAATTGGTTCAACATACAATGTGAATGGTCGCCGTGCACGACAAATATTTGATTTAGCACGAGAAGGCAAAATTGCTGAAGCATATCAAATACAACATGATACAAATGACATCATCGAAACGGTATTAAGTATGGGCATTTACCCAACATTAAAAGAAATATTGAAAACGCGTGGTATCGATGGCGGATTGCCTAAACGTCCATTCCGACCATTTGATGAAAGACATCGCGACGCATTGGACACATTAATTAAGAAATACGATTTATAAACAAACTAAGAATATTTAACAACAGAATATGTAACACAAGGGGTGTTGATTATGCATCAAGTCGGTTTTGGGGCATGGAACTGGGTAGCTGTTATTGGTTATCTTGTCATTATGTTATTAATTGGAGCGTACTTTACTAAAAGGGCTGGTAAAGATACGGATAGTTTCTTCACGGCAAGTGGTCGTTTGCCTTCGTGGGCCATTGGGTTCTCGATTTATGCAACGACTTTAAGTGCCATTACCTTTATGTCTACACCGGAAAAGGCATTTTTAACAGATTGGGCATACATCGCTGGTAATATTGCGATTGTCGCAATTATTCCAATTTTAATCGCATTTTATGTACCATTCTTTAAAAAGTTACGCGTAACATCAGCGTACGAATATTTAGAAGCGCGTTTTGGACCAAGTATACGTGTCATCGGTTCATTATTATTTGTCATTTTCCATTTAGGACGCATAGCGATTGTTATTTATTTACCAACATTAGCGATCACAGCGGTATCAGATATGAATCCATTCATCGTAGCTAGTTTAGTGGGTATTTTATGTATTCTTTATACTTTCTTAGGCGGATTCGAAGGCGTTGTATGGAGCGATTTTATCCAGGGTGTTATTTTACTTGGTGGCGCATTAATGATAATTATCATCGGTGCTTTTGAAATCAAAGGTGGTTTCGGCACAATTGTCAGTGATGCAATTGCCAATAAGAAGATTATTAGTGTAGATAACTGGAAATTAAATAGCGCAGCGGCAGCGATTCCGATTATCTTCCTTGGAAATATCTTTAACAACTTACACCAATATACTGCGAGTCAAGATGTTGTTCAACGTTATCAAGCATCTGACTCTATGGATGAAACGAAGAAATCGTTATGGACAAATGGTGTTTTAGCGTTAATCTCTGCACCTATTTTCTATGGAATGGGAACTATGATGTATTCTTTCTATCAACATGAACAGGTCTTGCCTAAAGGATTCAATACATCATCTATCGTGCCTTACTTCATTCTAACTGAAATGCCACCATTCGTGGGTGGATTACTGATTGCAGCTATATTTGCGGCTGCACAGTCGACGATTTCATCAAGCTTGAACTCTATCTCTGCTTGTATTTCTGAAGATATTAAACACCGTTTCTTTGGAAAAGGGGCAGATAAATCAGAAGTTAACTTTGCACGATTAGTCATTGTTGTGGCAGGCTTATTAAGCTATGGTATTTCAATTTACTTAATTGCTGCTGATTCAAACAATTTATGGGATTTATTCTTATTGATCACTGGATTATTTGGTGTACCGCTAGCTGGTATCTTTGCAGTAGGTATCTTTACGAAACGTGCGAATACATTTGGTGTCTTAGTAGGATTAATTGCAGGTGTAATCATTGCATACCTACTAAATGGCGTGGGTGGAGGTAACTCACCATTCTACGTATCAATTATTTCATTCGTTGTTGCTTTCGTCTTCGGCTATTTAGTAAGTCTTGTCGTACCATCTAAAAATGCAAAAGATATTACTGGGCTAACAATATTTGATAAAGATAAACCATCAACATATATTTCTAAAGTAGTAGAGAAAAAATAATATTTAGTATACGAGTTGGACATCATTGATTGTTCGACTCGTATTTTATATCTTTAACATTATGCTAATATAGTAATGATTATAAAAAGATAGAGGTATTATCATGAAAATATTGAAAATTGCAGGTATGTTCTTATTAGCACTACTTATCATGGTCGTTACACAAGGTATTGCATCCATCTTTAGTGATTTAATTCCATTTCTAGGTATGGGCGCTATTTTACAAGGGATTTTATATATCATTTTTGCTTTTTTAGTCGTTCGTTTATTCATTAAACGTGTATTAAAAGATCGCTTGAGCGCATATCGTATAACAACACCTAAGTTTAATAAACTCTATGTGATATTAGGTTTAAGCTTACCAATAGTAGTTTATGCCATTTATTTCATTTTTGTTCCAGGCGATTTTACTGTGCACCACTTTGGTAATTTAAATGATACATTGCACACGTTTTTCTGGGCTATCTTCGTAACAGCTATAGGTGGTGCAGTAGTCGAAGAAATGGTATGCAGAGGTTTGTTGATGGGATACATTGAGAAGAAGACGAACATTAAGATTGCCATTATTTCCACGGCAATATTTTTTGGGGCAATCCATTTATTAAATGGTGGGATAAATGTTAGTAGTTTCTTCTTATTATTAATTTGCGGTTCACTAGTAGGCATCATGTTCGGTTTGGCAACCTATAAATTCAATACCATTTGGGCGAGTATTACACTACATTTTTGTTGGAATTTATCCCAACTTTTACTTATCACTGAAAAGGAAAGTCAGTATAGTATTTGGCAATATGTCGTACATACGAACAACATAGCCATCACAGGCAATCAATTTGGCTATGAAGCATCCATTATATCTATCGCAGGATACATAGGCGTTATTCTAATTTTACTAACAATTAAACGAAAGCAAGCATAAGAAAAGGTCCAGACTTCCATAAGGGAGTTTGGACCTTAATTATTTATATCGAACGTTCATATTTTTTATTCAACTTCAAGAGCAAACTAATTATAATTATATTATTTAAGTTTTCGATTCTGTTTATTTATATAATTTTGTACGATATACTCTGACTGTGAATATATTTAATACTGATAAATAGAAAAGGAGATTTGATATGAAAAAGTTTATATTATTCATTTCAACATTAGTATTAACCCTTTCATTAGTAGGATGTTCGTCATCGTCTGAAGAAAATGATTCTAAAGATACATCAAATGATAATAAGCAGTCACAAAATAGTTCTAAACATAATGATAAGATACCTAAACATATTTTTGATAAAACAACTAAAGATCAGAAGATCTCTGAGAGTACGATAAAAAAAGATATTAAAACATATTTAGATACCGATAGAAAATTAATAGATGCAAGAGAGCCTTACGAAGAAAAGTTAGAATCTGGCGAAAAGTTGTCTAAAAAGAAAGAGCAAAAATTTAATCATATTGTAGACTTACAAGAACAAAATTTAAATAACTTTGCTAAGTACATAAAAAATAATCAGATGCCTAACAAAGAATATGAACAATACACTAAAAAGATAAGTAATTATATGATAGCAACATATCAAACAAATCAACGTGCGTTAAATTTAGATGAAGATGCATCATTAAAAGATATTTTTGATGTCAATAAAGACAAGGCGATTGCGAATGGTCGAGAACAAGCTAAAATTGAGAAATTCTTGAAAGAGAAAAATATAAAGACCATTGCATTTGATAAATAAGAATAAGCAGGACTTCGACAGAATGAAGTCCTGCTTTTATAGTGTTAATAAGTTCTCAATTCTAAATTAAGAAATATTTAAGATTAAATTGCGACAATATTTGTTATGTTAGAACTAGTTTAAGAGTTTATTGTTTAACTAAAAAATACCATAAAGTAACTTACTAGAACCATGATGCCACTCACACCATTATGAATCATATGAACCATCATGCTGTCACGAACATTTTTACGACGATGGTAAGCAAGATAGAATATCATTCCCATCATGGTATACATTAGAATTGCTACCCAATTTGAAATACCATGCTGAGAGGCAAAGATAAGTGATGATAGGATGAACGGTAACCAGAATCGTGTACGTTTAAATAATGTTTCTTTAAAAATGCCACGATAAACAAGTTCTTCTAAATAAGGTGCTACAAATGTAATTGTCAGTACGAAGACAATTAGCGGGAAGACTTGGCCCAATTGATCAGGCGTTGGTTTGGCAGCGTTCATATCACCTAATAACATTTTGTCATTTTGTGTTTGCATTGAACCTGTCGCAAATAGCATTAAATATGACATACCAATAACGATTAATCTAAGAAGTACGGCCCAACCAACATTAACTGCAATATCCTTACCTGTAAATTTTTTAGGTTTTTCATAGGTATGACGTTTGTAATAGCTTCTATCTAGCCATATTACTACAGCAGCTAGTATGAAATAAATGATGGTCACTAATGTGCAAGTTAATGTATCCATATAAATAGAAAAACTATAGATAAACATACTACTCACAATAGGAATTTGAATTAGTAGCATCCAGCCAATGAAAATAAGGGCACGTACAAACTTATTACCAGTTGGACGACGTTCTTCGGTATGTATGTGGTCTTTAGTTGAATTATCTTCATTTGAAGAAGATGTTGTATTAGAAATTGTATCCATATTCTGATGATTCATCATAATAAACCCACCTTTGTCTAGAAATATAAAATCTTGAAATGAATACTTCTATTTAAATGTAACATATATTTGACATTTATTGTAGGTAACTTCATAAAAATGCGTTATCTTAACTAAAAATTAACATTTCGAATTATATGTTTAGGAGGCTAACTATGTCTAAATATGAAATGTCACATGACCATACAACAGGAGATTTCCAAATTTCTCAAAAACCTTATTGGAAGTTGCTATTACAATCTCTATTATTAATTTGTATTTTATTTGTTGCCGAATCAATGGTTATATTTTTAGTAGAGAAGCCAAAGTACTTTTGGATTGCTATTGTAGGGGTCATTATCGCATTTCTAATTTTAAAATTAAGTAAGTTGAAGCTATTTCAATTTAGTCGAATAACTAAAAAGCAATGGCTAATCATTATCATTGGATTCATTCTTGCCAATGGTGCAGATTATATTTATTTTGAATTCATGCCTACAACAGGGAATGAAAAGGAGTTAGAGGAAAGTTACCGCAATGTACCACTGTATTTACAACTCATTGCGATAGGTATTTTAGGTCCTATCTTAGAAGAAATTATATTTAGAGGATTGTTAATTAAAGGTATATTTAGAGGTGCGCCTATAGTTGGTGGCATAGTATCTGTTATTTTATTCGCTGGCGCTCATGGCCCAAGCAACATAGGTGAATGGTTTATTTACGGCTTTTCAGGTTTCATTTTCGTTATTGCATATTTAACAACAAAACGGATCGAAATACCTATCATCATACACATGCTTGGTAATATATTAGCTACATTTCAAAATTATTTTTGGTAGAAATACTTTAATTACATAGTATATACGCAATAAAAAGCAATGCCTAAGTTTTGATAGGCATTGTTTTTTAACTTAAATATGCTCAATTTTTAAATGTTTACCGGGAAGGCTGTCTAATAAATAAGGATCATGCGTAATAATAATAAGCTGTAACTTATCCATATTTCGTAACATTTGGAGTATGATTTCTTCATTTATCACATCAAGATTCGTTGTAGCCTCGTCTAGAATTAATACTTCAGGTTCAACTAATAATGCCTTCGCAATCCATAAACGTTGGAATTGTCCGCCACTTAAGGTGCTCACTTTTTTAGGTAACAAAGATTTGTCGAGTTTACATTGTTCTATGACGCTTAACATCTTATCATCATGTTGACTTTTAGGAATATTAAAGTGTTTTAAAGGTTGTTTTAAGATCCAAGAAACTGTTTTTTTAGGATCTAATGTATTGGGATTATATTGAGGCACGTATTGAATATGTTTCAGCCAATCTTGCTGTGACACATGTCCAAGCGTCATATCTTTATAACTTACCATACCTTCATAATTATCATCTAAACCTGCAATGATTTGTGCGAGCGTAGACTTACCACTTCCACTAGTACCACTAATGATTAAATTATCAGTATCTTTAAGTTCTAAATTAAAGTTTTTAAATATCTGCTTTTCAGAAAATGATTTATTTAAAGATTTAATCTGCAACATAACGGTATCTCCTATGCGCTAATTCAATTAATTGCTGTGAGTAAGCGTGCTCGGGACGCACTAAAATATCGTTTGCTTCGCCACTTTCAATCATTTGGCCATTACGCATCACACTAATATGTGTTGCGTAATCCATAGCTAAACTTAGGTCATGCGTGATAAATAGTAATGTCATATTATGTTCTTGAACAACATGATTTAATAATTTCATTAGTTGATTTCGATTGTCAAAATCAAGTGCACTTGTCGGTTCGTCCACGATCAATAATTTAGCTTCTCTAACAATTGACATTACTAAGGCAATTCGTTGAGCCATACCACCACTCAACTGAAAAGGGTAGTCATTAAATAAATCTTCAGGATTCTCTAATCCTAAATGTCTAAATTGAGGTAGAACAAATTCGTGTTGCTGTTGTCGCGACAATTGAGTATTTAATGCATCAAATAGTGCATCAAAATGTTTTCGAATACGTACATTTTGGAAGAAATTACTATTAGTATCTTGGAACATGGCATCGGTATTATTTAAATCAATAGCAATTTGACCTTGATACTTTAGATGAGGATGACGCATATTCAAAACTGTACGTGCTAATAAAGATTTACCACTGCCACTCTCTCCAACTAAACAATGAAAGCTACCCTCTGTAACAGTTAAATCTACTTGATTCAACAATGCATGATTTCCGTCATAAACGGAGACATTCTTCAAATGTAGTAAAGCATTTATTGAGTGAATCGACGATTGAGTATTTGACATATGAGCGCGAACCCTCCTAACAATATTCCTGGAAAGAAGAATAACCAAGGTGCTGAGTAAAAGTAGCTCTTACCGTCGTAGAGTATGGCACCTAATTCAGGCAATGGTGGTTTTACTCCTAATCCAATAAAAGCTAATCCTGAAATACTAAGCATTAATTTTCCAAAATCGGCAGTAATGAGTGCAGTCACGTTACGTATAAGATGTGGAATAATATGATGTACTGTCGTTTGTGTCTTTGTTAAACCACTTAATGACGCAAATTTAACGAACGGTTGTGTTTGAACATCACGAGCCAAATTTCTGAAATAACGTAAATAGCGTCCTAACCACCCAATCATCAAGGCCAAACATAAACCTACAATTGAGTTATTAATAAAACCTAATACGACAAGTGCGATAATAATAGATGGTAAAGCAATTAACATATCAGCAAATGCCATTAATAATGCATCTAACCAACGACCAATTAGTGCAGCTGCTAGACCTAATATTAGTCCTAATATTACGGTCCCAACTATAATGAGCGTCGTTAAACCAAGTGTAACCATGCTACCAACAAATAGGCGAGTGAAGAAGTCACGTCCTAAATGGTCAGTGCCTAATAGATGATGAAGGCTTGGAGGTAAAAGTGCTTCCGATTGATGAATCATGTTTGCTTTGTCATAAAGCAGAAAAGCAAGTATAACGAATATGATTGCAATAATAGGCCATATCCAATGTTTAATCTTCATAAGCTATTCGGCCTCCTGACTTTTTTGACATTCTTAGACGTGGGTCACTTTTCTCAAGTAAAACATCACCGAAGAAATTGAGCACCATTATAAAGGTAATAATCATCATTAAAATGCCTAAAATAACAGGGTAGTCACGTAAATTAATACTATTGATTAATAACTTACCTAATCCAGAAATACTAAAAATAACTTCTAAAATAATCACTCGGCTAAATAAATGAATAAAATTATTAATGGTGATTGTCATGAGTGGTGCCAAAATTTCTTTTACTTGTACATAGATACGATCTTTTAATTTAAATTGTCGTAATTGAGCTAATTGGAAAGGTTGGCTTTGTAATGTACTTTCAAAAAGATGACTGCTTAACAACAACATATGACTCCCTTCTACAAGGACGAGTATGACAATCGGAAGAACAAAATATTGCCAACTATTACTTCCTACGAAAGGGAATAGATGCCATTTCACACCAAAGTAATAAATGAAAATAATCGCTAGCCAATATTCTGGTAATGATGTAACTACTTGGGCAATACGAGTTATTACGACTGACCACTTTTTTCGTGAATGATTGCCACATAAATAACCAATTACGTAACTTATAGGAAACAGTATGAGAGCTGAACCGAATATTAATTTAATGGTTGGGACAATTGCCTGGGAAATACGTTCTGTTACGGGTTCACCATTACTAAAACTCGTACCAAGGTCGCCTGTAAAGACATTGCCTAACCATTGGACATATCGAACTGGCATTGCCTGACTTAAACCAAGTTTATCTTGAGCCATTTTAATACGTTCAGGCGTGATTTGTGCAACACCATGTTCTTGTATGTATTGAACGGCAGGGTTACCGGTTGTATTCTCTAAAAGAAGAAATAATACAAAGGAAATGATGATTAAATAGATGAGTAGTCTGATGAAATGTTTTACAATGTTAGTCATTATTAGACACCTTCAACTTATCGTAATTTATTGGTGCATCTGTTTGTCCTGAGAACTCGAATTGTCTGATTTTAGGACTTGTCACAAAGGTCTCATTAGGATATGAAATAGGAACTATGAGATATTGCTGATCAATATAAGACGATAGTTTATTAAATGCGCGTTGTCGGTCATGCATGTTGATAATCGTCGGAAATTGCTTAATCATAGATGTTAAGGTTGTATCGTTTGCGAATACGCCAGGGCGTGAGCCATCTTGTTTAAAACGTGCATTCAAGAAATTGTATGGCATTAGCGCATTTGTATATGTACGATAATAAATGAGATCAAAATCTTTACGCACCGTTAAAGTTTCATAATACGTTTGCGAATCTAAAATATTAATATCGAGTTTAATTCCTACTTTTTTAAGGTCTTGCTGCATGATTTCAGCTTTCGTCTTCCATTCTGGAAATTCATCCGTTTGGAGTGCGAGTTTAAGTGAAAGTATGTGACCATCCTTTTCGAAATAACCATCATTATTCATCTTATAACCTAAAGAGCGGATTAACGATTTAGAAGTCGAAGGCGAGTAAACATGGTCAGGTTGATTGTGAGCATTAACGTATTGAACATTCTGTTGAAATAGACCCTTCAGTTTCTTATCTGACGATAGGTCGTCTGTGTTAATCGCTTTACTAATCGCCTCTCGCATTGTCTTATCTTGTAAGATTTTATGCTGTGGATTAAATCCCATAAATTGCGTTTCTGTACTTGGCGACGTATGTACTGATAGTGCTTTGTTTCTATAAGATTCTTTCACTTGTTGTGGTGTCATCTGACCTAATGAACCACCTGTAATATCAATAGAGTGACTCTCAATCGCTAAGTGTCTTGAATCACTATCTTCTATAGATTGGAAAGTTAGATTGTAATTAAGTGGATGGCCATTGCGATAATATGTATTAGGTTTAAAACTCACAGTTTCATTTGTAGAATCTGCTACTTTGAATGGACCTGTGCCAATTGCTTTTTCAAATTTACCAGTTGTATTGCCACCTTTAACAGCGTGTGGACTCATAATGCGAAGCGGTCTAACTTGAGACAATTCATTTAATACTTGGTTTGACGGTGATTTTAACTCAATCTCAACAGTGTGTTTATCTTTTATTGTTATTGATTTTAATTTATCTAACGTTTCCATAGGGTCAGTTGTATCCGTTGCCTTCGCACGTTCAATTGAGAATTTAACAGCCGATGCATCAAAATCAGACCCATCATTGAATTTTACATTCTTCTTTAAATGAAATAGGTAGTGTTTACCGTCTTCTGAAGCTTCCCAAGATGTAGCAAGACCTGGTTCAATCTTGCCATTTTTACCATAAGTTACAAGCGGTTGATAGATAGCATTGTACACAGGCATAGGCGCATCAAAGCCTTGTGCATCTAGTTGATTTGTATTAAATTCACGAGGTAGTGAGACTTTAACCTCTTTGTTGTCATTATGATGCTGAGCACAACCACTTAACATAAGCATCGCGCACATAGAAAGTGAATAGAATATGCGCTTTTTCAATGTTTTACCTTCTTTCCATTGTATTCATCATTATTTTTTATAATAGCGTTTAGTTATTGGAAAATATTTTTCCATCAATAGACATTATTATATGATACACCCTATACAAATTCTTTGAAATGATAAATTTGTGAATAGATACGTAGAAGTTTTTCAATTTTGAAAATAAAAAAAGAGGGTGGGGACCCTCTTTTTAATGTGTTTCTCCTAGTGCAACTTTGGCGTCGTCTTCTTTAGAAATGGCTTTAATAGCGGCTGTTAAACCTTTCGCAATTGTTTCAATAGACATCGAAGGTTTCTCAGTCTTATCTGTCACTTGTTCAGGGATAAATGGTACATGAATAAAACCGAATAATAACCCTGGATAAGACTTGTCAGCGAGATAACCTAATTGGTATAAGACATGGTTACAAACAAATGTGCCTGCTGTATTCGATAAGCTTGCAGGGACGCCTGCTGCTTTAATCGCTTCCGTCATCGTTTTAACAGGTAAGTTTGAGAAGTAGGCAGGTGCGCCATCTTCTTGAATGGCCACATCAATAGGCTGATTACCTTTGTTGTCAGGAATACGTGCATCGTCGATATTGATACCTACACGCTCAGGAGTAAGGTCATAACGACCTCCAGCTTGACCAATAGACAAGACCACATCGTAATTGCCATTTGCTAACTCTTTATCAATAACGTCTTTAGATTCATGAAAGACGGTTGGAATTTCTAACTTTGAAATGGTATGTTCGCCAATCGTATTCTCCAATTGCTTTACCGCCTCTAATGCAGGATTTATCTTTTCACCGCCAAATGGATCAAATGCTGTAACTAAAATTTTCATTATTCATTTCCTCCTTAGAATTTTTTAAAATGCCCAGAAATACATTAGAGCGATGTGAATTACTATAAGTGCTAATGCTATAGGAGCTTGTGCTTTAATAACGCCAAATTCTTGTTTCATCTCAAGTAGTGCAACTGGTAATGTGTTGAAATTTGCTGCCATAGGTGTAAGTAATGTACCACAGAAACCACCAGTCATGGCAAGCGCACCTGCAACGATTGGATCGCCACCTTGTGCAATAACGAATGGAATACCAATACTTGCTGTTATAACAGTAAATGCTGCGAAAGCATTTCCCATAAGCATTGTAAAAAGAACCATACCTAATATATAAGCAATTGCGCCTATTAAATGGTTGCCCTCAGGTAAAAATGAAGAGATACCTTTTGAAATGACTTGACCCACGCCACTTGCAGTAAAGAGTACACCAAGTGCAGCTAAGAATTGTGGTAATATACCTGTCGTTCCAACTTGTTGCGTTAATCGGTCACTGTCATACAATGTGTAAGATAATTTTGGCTTGATAATGAGTAGTGCTGCGATTAATCCCACAATTGATGAAATACCTAAACCGATGGCACCGCCAAGTGGAGTCCAGTTTGAAACAACTACTGCTACCACAGCTAAGACAATTGCAGGAATAAAAAGTTTATTTCCATATTTAGCAGAACCTTTTTCAACTTCTTTATCATTAACATCGATAATATTTTTAATTTTCACTTGTCTGAAAAGTGTTAACGCACCCATTGCTAAAACTAGAAGACCATTAATTGCATCTGGTATGTAAGGACCACCTATAAATAAAATAGCTAAAATGGTCCAAAATGCTGCTGTACCTAAACTTTTAGATTTATCTTGTGAACGTAAAGCGCGATAAGCTGTATATAAAAATTGAAGTCCAATCAGTATGTAAAATATTTCTAAAATATGGTTTAAAGTTGCTTCACTCATGATTTTTCACCTCATTATTTCCATATTTTTTATTAAAGTAACGATCGAGTAAAATATTTTTAATCCAAACTAAAATAAGTGTGATGATAGCAACAGGAATTGAAGCGAGCACTAAACTCATTGCATTCACTTTGATGTCTAAAGATTGGAAAGTCCCAACCATCAATAACACACCAGCAGCACCAACAAATAAGTTTTGTCCAAAGAAATTACCATAATTTTCCATGGCAGATGCTTCGGCTTTTAGTTTTTCAATATCTTTCTCATCGATGTCTTTATCAGTAAGATTGTAACGTGTTCGAAGTGCACCTTGAACCATAGGGTTAATTAAAGGTCGAACAAATTGAGGATGGCCACCGATACGTATTGATGCTACGCCAGCGATTTCACGAATAATTAAATATAAAGTAAGAAGGCGACCGGTTGTTATTTTCTTAACGTTACTAATTAGTTTAGAAGCTTGTTGCTTCAAACCAAAACGTTCAATTAAACCGACCATAGGAAGTGTAAGCATAAATAATGTTACAAGACGTTGATCTACAAAGGCTTTTCCAAGTGTTGAAAGTACTTCAACGATATCCATACCGGCAACTAAACCAGTGACTACTGCTGCAATTAAAATAATTGCGATAGTGTCAAACTTAAGAATGAAGCCGATGATTATGATTAAAATACCAATCAATTTAATCCATTCCATAAAAACACTCCTTAACAGTTATTCAAATTAACCTTTAATATTTAATTGATGAGATTCAGAGATATAGTTAATATCTGTAACCCTATCTAATTAATATGAAAAGATAAGTGAATAATAGATGTAATTTTCTTAATATTAGCACAACGAAAATTGCTATTAAAGTGAATTTAAAATAAATTGAATAATATTTTGAGATTGCATAGTTTGAAATATTTAATGGAGTAATTAAACATTTAAAGAAAATGGTATTACCCTATATACATTGTTTGCGGGCATGATATAATATCTTAGGTCAGATGAGAATAATTCTCGATGACTATTTTATTATATCAGTAAAGGAAGTGTCAGATGTGAGTTCACATCAAAGTAGGTTCGACGGTAAATTAATCATTGCAGCTAGTTTTGCAGTGTTAACATATTGGTTGTTTGCGCAATCATTTATAAATATTGGTTCTAGTGTACAAAAGACATTTGGTGCTGCAGATTCTACACTTAACCTATCTATCAGCCTTGTATCATTCGTTACAGGTATTTTCATGGTGGGTGCAGGAGATATTGCAGATAAAGTTGGAAACCTCAAGATGACAATAATAGGTCTCGTCTTTAGTATTATTGGTTGCATTAGTATTATTATTGTTCCTGTCACGCCATTCTTAGTTATTGGGCGCATTTTTCAAGGTCTATCAGCTGCCGTATTACTACCTTCTACAATTGGCTTAGTATCAGATAACTTTAAAGGTCAATCACTCCGTAAAGCTTATAGTTTTATGATGATTGCGACAGTTGGCGGAATAGGATTTTCTTCCTATGTCGGTGGTCTTATTTCTAGCTTTTTAAGTTGGCAATTTATCTTTGTTATTTCTATCGTTTTATCAATTATTGCGATTTTTATTTTAAGTCGTAGAAAAGAAGTGCCACGTCAAGAACGTGATCACCAGCCCTTCGATTATGTAGGCATGGTGATTTTTGGCGTAATTATCGCTTGCTTAATGCTATTGATGACTCAAGGTTTTACATATGGTTGGACAAGTCGATTCACGTTAACTGTTGCAATCGTTGGTCTCATTGCTTTAGTTGTATTTTATATTTTTGAAAAAGGCAGACCCACACCATTTATTGATTTTTCAATTGTAAAAAATCGAGCATTTCTGGGCTCAACAATCAATAATTTTGTGCTTAACACTGGGGTAGGTACCACAGTCGTCTTCAATGGTTACGCTCAAAAACAATTTGGTATGAGTGAAGCACAAACTGGCTTGGTTACAGTGCCGTATGTCTTCATGGCGATAGCGATGATACGCTTAGGTGAAAAAGCAATTCAAAAATATGGCGGTAAAAGTATGTTAATTGCAGGGCCACTATTTCCAGCAATTGGTATCATTCTAATTAGCTTCACTTTCTTATCGCCAAGTTGGTATATAGGTATTGTAACTTTCGCATTTGTTGTATGTGCGATTGGTAATGGGTTAGTTGCTACACCTGGCTTAACGATTGCAGTATTCAACATGCCAGAAGAGAAAGTGAGCTTTGCAACAGGTTTATATAAGATGGGCGCTACACTCGGAGGAGCCTTTGGTATCGCGTTAAATACGACCGTATTTACAGTATGTCAACAATTCTATTCAGTAGAAATGTCAGCAATGATTTCATTCTTAGTCGGGGCAATTATTATGATACTTGGACTTATATCAGCATTTATTCTGATTCCTAAAAATGTTAAAGCATAATAAAAACAAGCGTGGCTTTTTAATCAGTCACGCTTGTTTGTTTATATATAATTAATTTACTTTATCGGTAGACAATCCTTGCGGAATCGGATCAAATATAACTAAATCGTCGCTATTTAATAACTCCTCAGTTAATTGTAATTCAGCAATACGATTAGAATTATAGTATTTCACATACAATGTACGCGATGTTAAGTTGAATACAGTTTGGTACAGCGTATAGTGGAATTCATCTTCAGAAGGGCGAACTGCACCTTTAGGAATGCTTACACTATCAAGAATTCTAAACGCATCTAATACTGCATCATCACCATCGTCAGGCAACATATTACTTACAAGATAAGCTGCTCTTACATAACGTTCTGCTGACGTATAACCACCTGGTAGTCCAGAGGTACCACTTTCATTGCCCATATATAAATTTTTATAGCGTTTATATTGTGGTTTGTAAGGCGTCACATTCGCATAATTCTTCAAGTTCTCGTAATGCCAATTTAAATCAGGGCTATTTGTTAGTACACCGACTGGATTATCATGAAGGACAATGCGACCTTCTACAAACGTAATCTCTGCAGTTCGGCCTGTCGCGTCCGATACATGATAATGTAATGGCGGTGCTTCATTAATATCATTCAATGTATGTGCAACGACATTAACTTGGTCTGCTTGTTCAATAAGTTCCTCAATCGTTTTGTTGTAACCAAGAACCCATGTTAATACTTCAGTTTGTGAAATATTGATGTATCCATCGTGTATTTTATTAGCGTATGAGGCATAACCACGGTCATATTGATTAGATATTGCGAGGCCATGCTCATTTACACCGTCTCCGAAAATAAAGCCTTCCATATCAGAACCGGCACCAGTAAAACCATACGTCGTTGTACCTTTATAATCTACACGAGATTCCCAATAGTAGTGACGTGGTTGCACAGCAGGATGTCCAGTTAATGGATAGTCATAGTCCATCGTACGTCCTAAAATAACGTCACCGTTTTCAGCTTGAAACGTAAAACCTGTACACATATGTAGAAACCTCCAGTATTTAAAGTGAGAATTATTATCAATTATAAGGTTTCTAATTATGCATTTCAATTTTTAAAGTTTTTCGGAAAAAGAATCCTAAAATAAAAGTTGCTATATACATACTAAAACAAATAATATAGGCCCAAATTATACCGTAATAGTCAACTATCATAGAAATAATAAAAGTGCCAATAGCGAAGAAAATGCTGTTAAATAAATTGTTTAATATGTATGTAGAAGTTAGAATTTCTTTTGGTGTGTTGCGTTGAATCATTGAATTTAGTGAAATATAACGCATGTCTTCGAAAATGCCCATAAATAATGAAAATAACAATGCGATCATTATTGAATGGTGAAGAATAAAACTTAAATTAATAAATGCTAAAAGCAAAGGAACGTAAATAATTATTGGATAGTTTATTTGTGTGAAGAAACGATCCTTATGGTTTATCCATAGTCCTGCAATAATTGTACCACTAAAGAAAAGGGCATTGATTAGTCCAAACCAATAATCAGGGACATGTAAATAGGTTCTTGTATAAGTAAGAATGATAGCTGCTATCCATATGGTCGTTGCGAAAGATTCAAAAATAATAGAAATGTTTAAATACAAACTCAATTTATCACGATAATTATCACGAATAACAGCTTTAAAACTACTAAAAATATTTGCCTTCTCATTTTTGTAAATATGACGTTCTGAAAGGCGTAAAATAAAAAAATAACTTATCATTTCAAGTACTAGCGCAAATAAAAATAAGTATTTCGCACCTATAAGACTCATTAAAATGCCGCCTAATGCCCACGTAGAAAGTTGAACAACACTACTCATCATATTCATTAAAGCGTTAGCAGATGTAATCGCATCTTTATTCTCAATAAAAGGAATCATTGAGTTCTTAATTGGGTTTGTAAAACCATCAAAAATAGCATTAAGAAAAAGTAAAACAAAAATAAAAATGGGAGATATGCCAAATATTAATAAACCAGCGATACTTGCTAAACTTACTAATTTAAGACCTTGAAATATAGATAAGACTTGCTTTTGCGTAAAATATTGATAAATATAATTGGAAATAAAACTACTCACAAAAATGCCAGATGTAAAGATAATGGGAATCATCAAGGCAGCGGTCGTTTTAGATGTGATATTAAAAACAATAGCAATAAGGCCAACAATTGTTAAAATATCACCAGTGTTAGCAAACAATTGACTATAAAACAGATGAAAGTAGTCTTTACTATGTTTTCTCATATTGCCACACCTCAATAACACTTGTGATTTTACACTATTATAGCATTAGGTAGTCATAAAAAATATCCCTTATGAGCTAATTAAATCTCATAAGGGATAGGATTCATATATTAAGCATGTGCATGTTCTGGAACGTCTTTGAAGTTTTCTAAACGACGATTCCATTCTTCATCGCTAATGTTGTTTTTAGCTACATAACGGTTACGTTCATGTTTGGCACAGTCATATGAACAAGCACCGAGATATTTGTCTTCATTTTCTTCTGAAACAAGAATTTGCTTGTTACATTCAGGATTTGAACAGTTAATATAACGTTCGCAAGGTGTACCGTCAAAGTGTTCTTTACCGATAACTGTTTTCTCAACTTGGTTAACGTCAACGCTAATACGTTCATCGAAGACGTACATTTTACCGTCCCAATATTGGCCTTTAGTTTCAGGGTCTTTACCGTAAGTTGCGATACCACCGTGTAGTTGTCCTACATTTTCGAAGCCTTCTTTAACTAACCAACCAGAGAATTTTTCGCAACGAATACCACCAGTACAATATGTCACAATGTTTTTACCATCTAATTGATCTTTGTTCTCACGAATCCAGTCTGGTAAGTCTCTGAAGCGTGTGATATCAGGGCGAATGGCACCGCGGAAGTGACCTAAATCAAATTCATAGTCATTACGAGCATCTAAGATGACAGTATCTTCATCTTCAAGTGCTTCTTTAAATTCGCTAGGTGAATAATATTTACCAGTTGTAACACGTGGATCAACATCGTCTTCTAAACCTAAAGCAACGATTTCATTTCTTGGACGTACGTGCATTTTTTTGAAGGCATGGCCTTCAGCTTCATCAATTTTGAACGTCATATCTGCGAAACGTTCATCTGCATGCATATGTTCGATATATTTATCAGTATCTTCTTTCGTACCTGATAATGTACCATTGATACCTTCTGTAGAAACTAGAATTCTACCTTTTAAGTTGTTCGCTTTACAGAATTCTAAGTGCTCAGCTGCAAATGTTTCAGGGTCATCAATTGTTGTGTATTTGTAATATAATAACACTCTATAATCCATTTTCTAATTCTCCTCTAAAAATTTATTTATCGTAAAGGCAAGCCGTATCATTTAGTTATTCATTAATTTATCTTTTTATAAAAATCAACATTATATTATTTTACCAAATTTACAATAACTTTCAATATTTCGGTTTTGAAAATAGGGCAACAGACCTATGTAAGAAGTACAATTACTTTTTGAAAACGATTACATGTAGTACGATAAGTAGAAAGTGAAGTAAAGGATTATAATGAATTAAGATTATACTTTTCGAAAAGGGAGGAATTGTTAATTATGACAAATCAATCTTTACCAAAATTAACATATACTGGGGCATCAAAAAGTGCAGTACCTATTATTTCTGAAAGCGAATTACAAACGGTAACGGCAGAACCTTGGTTAAAAATTTCAGATGAAGGACTTCAACTTGAAGGTCTTATCTTTGATAGAGATCATAAATTATTTTTATGTGAAGTGTTTGGCGGTAAAATCTTTAAAGTCGACATAGACACAAAAGAGGTTTCAACAGCGTTTCAATCAACAAAACAAAATCCAGCTGCAGTCAAAATACATAAAGATGGACGTTTATTCACTTGTTATTTAGGCGATTTCGAGTCAACAGGTGGCATCTTCGCTACTGATGAACATGGTAATCAATTTGAAGAAATTATTTCGGAACTTAACACGGAATATTGTGTCGATGACATGGTCTTTGATAGTAAAGGTGGTTTCTATTTCACTGATTTCAGAGGGTATTCTACAAATCCTAAAGGTGGCGTCTACTACGTTTCGCCTGACTTCAAGACAGTGACCCCAGTTATTCAGAATATTTCAGTAGCGAATGGTGTAGCTTTAAGTACGGATGAAAAAGTACTATGGGTTACAGAAACGACGACAAACCGACTTCATCGTATTCAATTAGAGGACGATGGCGTGACAATTGCACCATTTGGCGCAACGATTCCATATTACTTTACTGGACATGAAGGGCCAGATTCAGTATGTATTGATAGCGATGATAATTTATATGTCGCGATGTATGGACAAGGTCGTGTTTTAGTCTTTAATAAACGTGGCTATCCTATTGGTCAAATTTTAATGCCAGGGCGTGATGAAGGTAAAATGTTACGTTCAACACATCCACAATTTATTCCTGGAACAAACCAATTGCTCATTTGTACCAATGACATTGAGAACGGCTCAGAAGGTGGTTCTATGATTTATACCGTTGAAGCCTTTGCGAAAGGTCATGAAAGCTATCAATTTCAGTAAGTAATAAAAACTCAGAAAGATAGTAAATATAAATTATTTTAGAGTAAACAAAACAGTTCTCTATAAATAATCGTGAATTTATTAATTTAAATGCTAATGTAGCATTTAATATATAAAAATTTGCAACGTAGAGTGATTTTACACTTTGGTGCTATAATCAAGGCGTCGCTAGCTCTTCCGGCGGTAATTTCGACGGAAGGAGGTGTGATGCCAATGGAGTTAATTTTTTTAACCATCATTGGTCCTGTTATAACAGGATGTATTGTTACGGCTTTTAAATATTGGTTAGACAACCGTAGTAGAAAATAAACGACATCGTCTAACACACCATAAAACCCCTCACTATCGACCTAGTGAGGGGTTTGGTGTTGCCAATGGAATTAATTTATGAATGTATTATATCACTATGAGTAACTTATTGCAAGTTTAATTCGTCTAGCATAAATGATTACTAAGTAATGCTTATTTTCTAATCCAATGAAACTTTTTCGAATATCCAGTATACTGTAATAGAATAATAAGACATCCGCATAAGTATGAAAGGAGTATATAATGAAAGACAATTGGATGAAATATAAAGATGACAGTCTTGTAGCATCATTCTATGATAGCCAGACCACGACGTTTCAAGAACAAGGATTTGAAACTGAATTAGCATTTGGTACTGCAGGTATTCGTGGCCAGTTTGGACTTGGTCCAGGTCGTTTAAATCGCTATACCATACAACGTCTGGCATTAGGAATTGCTAATTACTTAAAAGATAAAGAAGATAATCCTTCAATTGTCATTCACTATGATATTCGTCATTTATCTTCAGAATTCGCGCATATTATTACGCAAATTTTGACTTCGAATGGCATCAAAGTTTATCTGGCAGATGTATATAAAACAACGCCACAACTATCTTTTGCTGTCCGATACTTGCAAACATCTGCCGGTATCATGATTACAGCAAGTCATAACCCTAAAGATTATAACGGCATCAAAGTTTATGGTGCAGATGGTGCGCAATTAGATGAGGATACTTCATTAGAAGTTGCTCAATATATCAATAACTTAGGTAATCCACTTGAGTTGAATATTGACTTAAATCAAGAACTTATTGAGAAGAATACCTTTGATTTACCAGAAGCGGTTTATGATAGTTACATAAATGAACTTACAAATCTTATAGGTGATATTCCACAATCTGATTTGAAGGTCGTATATACAAGTTTGCATGGTACTGGTGTGCCGATTATTCCTGACGTTTTAAAGCATCTTAATTTTCAGAATGTAAGTTTAGTCGAATCGCAATGTGAGCTGGATCCGAATTTCAGTTCCGTTAAAAGTGCGAACCCCGAAGAGCGAGAAGCCTTTGATTTAGCAATTCAACAAGCTCAAGATATCGACGCCAATTTAATTATTGCGACAGATCCGGATGTCGATCGCATGGGCTTTGTTGAACGAGATACAAATGGTCGTACATATTACTTTGGTGGCAGTGAGATTGGCGCATTATTAATTAAATATCTGCTCGAACATTCGAATGTCCCAAATAATCCAATTGTTATTCAATCTATTGTAAGTGGCGAGTTAGGTAAACGTCTTGCTCAACAACATGGGGTGATTGTGAAGGAAGTCTTAATCGGCTTTAAACATATTGCTAAAGCCATTCGTGAGTTAGATGATACAGAATCATTTTTATTTGCCTATGAAGAAAGCTATGGTTACTTAGCTGACGACTTCGTGCGAGACAAAGATGCCATTCAAATCGTTCCGTTAATTATTAAGTATGCTTCTATTTTGAAAAATGAAGGCAAAACACTACACGACGCATTAAAAGAGATTCATAGAGAAGTAGGTCAATATCGGGATAAACCGATGTCTAAAGTCTTTGAAGGTAGAGAAGGACAACAACAAATTAACGCTTTAATGGATAAATTAAGACGTAATATTCCTGATGTCATTGCAGGATTAAAAGTCATTGCAGTAGAAGATTATGAGACATTGAAACGCATTTATAAAGAAGACAACATCGAAGAAATAATATCATTACCACAAGCAAATGTGATTCGAATTATCTTTAATGAAGGATTTATTGCCTTAAGACCATCAGGTACAGAACCTAAACTTAAATTTTACTTGTCACTCAATGTCGATAACTTCGAACAAGTATCACAAGACATATATAATTTCATATTTGGCGATACCGAATAGCATGATAAAAAACCATTTATATGCAAGTAAGCAGTATTAAATATCATTCCACCTCAATCGTTCTTTTTCAAAATTAAAGAATAATATAAAACAGCTTATAGTACACATCATAAAGTGCACCATAAGCTGTTTTCTTAATTAATATTTTCTTAAAAAGTCTATTTGCCGATCAAATAACTTATTCGCAATATAAGATTGAACTGTATTTAGAATCTCCTCAATTTCCTGGGTCATATTAGATAACACTCTTACAGTAAAACCATGTGTTGGCAATTGCGTGATACCAAGGCGACAATTATATTTCAACGTATAATCTTTAATTTCCTCATACACTTCATCGATTAACTTCTGCGTCACTTCCGGATGAATAAAGTAAGCTGAACCTAAATGCGTATAATGCTCCATATAACCAAGTGAACTAATTTCTGTTTCGCCCGGATGCATACGCAAATTATCATATACGACAAGCTCATCATCTACATAAATTTCATTAAGTAAATGCATATAGTCATAAGTGAAATACGCTTCACTCGAAGAATAACCAGGTGTAAGAATATCCGTATAGAACATTGATGCGGTCGCATCCAATTTGAATTGATTATGTGGGAAGAATTTCGCATGTTCGTATGCAATAATCGGATCACCAACATATTCCATATAACCATCTTTCGCTATATGGAATGTTTGATATTGTTCAACACGGTCATTCAATGTCTTATATATCTTTGTAGCACCTTGCGATGTTAATGTCACTGACGCATTTTCATCCACATTAATATTCATTCGGTATCGATCGCCATCAAGGTAGCCACCACCAACATTCACAATATAGAAGGTTGGAATTGTTGAATCATTTAAATAGACTGGGCGAATAACTTTTAAAGCTTTTTCAAAAAAGATATCTCGTGCAACAGAACGTTTACCATTATTGAACACAGTTAGGTCTAACTGTCCAGTCCAAGATTGTTCAGTATCTGGTTTCATATCTTCAGCCATTAAGCTAACCCTTTAAGTAATACATCTCGTTCAATCCACTCAATAACGTTGTCTAAACCATCATCTGTCTTAAGGTTAGTGAATGTGAATGGGCGATTTCCTCTAAATGTTTTCGTATCTTCGGCCATTTGGTCTAGTGATGCTCCAACAAATTCTGCTAAATCTGTTTTATTAATAACGAAGTAGTCAGATTTAATCATACCTTGACCACCTTTACGAGGAATCTTCTCACCTTGGGCAACGTCAATAATGTATATTGAGAAATCTACCAATTCTGGACTAAATGTCGCTGCTAAGTTATCGCCACCAGATTCAATAAATATTAACTCAATGTCGTCATTACGTTCCAACAATTCATCGATGGCAGCAAAGTTCATTGAAGCATCTTCACGTATAGCTGTATGAGGACAACCGCCTGTTTCGACACCTATAATTCTATCTTCAGGTAACACACCTGTATCTACTAAGATTTTTTGGTCTTCTTTTGTATAAATATCGTTTGTGATAACACCGATACTTAATTCTTTAGACAGACGGCGCACTAATTTTTCTACTAATTGTGTTTTACCTGCACCAACAGGACCGCCAATACCAATTTTAATTGGATTTGCCATAACTCTTACCTCCTATGAAATAAAGATTCTCACATTAACGTTCTCATGTTCCATTTGATTAAGTTCTAATCCCGGTGCTGTTACGCCGAAATCTGCTTTGCTTAATGTAAATATGTGTTGTCGTGTACGTTCGATTTGTGGAATCATTTCCGTCACAACTTGTTGACCTGTTGTTTGGCCTAGTGGAATTGCACGTACTGCATTTTGAGTTAAACTTGAAACATTTTGATACAAGTAGTAGTCAATAATCGTCTCGATATCAACGCCTAAATAGTGACCTAACATTGCAAAGCAAATTGCTGGATGCAACTTTGCACGCTTCTCAGTCATTTGTGTGTGGTACCAATTGATCCATTGACTATCGTAGAGTTCCATCGTAAGTTTAGCCATACGTGTTCCCATTTGTTTTGTACCTACACGTGTTTCACGCGGTAAACTTTGAACATAGATTAATTGGTCTAATCTTAATATTTCCTCTGCGTCTTCATTTTCTAACGCTTGGTACACAAGTCGCATAGCTAAACCATCTGAATAGGTTAATTGTTCATTTAAAAATAATTGTAACCATGCTTTAAATGTTTCAGCATCTTTAACTACATCGCGTTGAATGTATGTTTCTAAACCAAATGAATGACTAAATGCACCTGTAGGTAATTGCGAATCACAGAACTGAAATAATCTTAAGTGTGAATGATCAATCATGTGAATGTCCTATGTGTCTAAACGCTTTATTCACTTTACGATCTTCATGACTATAAGGTATGCCTAACGTTTTAAGTAGGTCTTCTACTAAATAGTCATATTGGACTAACATTTCAGTTTCTGTAAATTGTGCAGGTAAATGACGATTGCCAAGTTGATGTGCAATATCGCCCATTTCTTGTAACGTACGTGGTTTGATAACGAGTAGATCTTCAGAATTCACATCAACAACAATCATATTTGTGTCATCTTGGTATAAAATATCACCATATTGTAAATCGATAGGTTGATTTAAACGGATACCAATTTCTGTGCCATGATCAGTTGTAACACGTTGAATACGTTTTACTAAATCTGAATTCTCTAAATAGACTTTTTCAACATGTTTCTTTTTATCTTCATCTGATAAATTAGCAATGTTGCCTTGAATCTCTTCTATAATCATTAAATGAACCTCCTAGAATAAGAAGTATCTTTGAGTCAACGGTAGTTCAGTAGCAGGTTCACTAGTCACTTTTTCGCCATCAACAAATACTTCATAAGTTTGTGGATCTACATCCAGTTTTGGTGTAGCATCATTATTTTTCATATCTTTTTTCGTTAAATTACGGATGCCGTGAACAGGTCGAACCATACGTTGTAGGTTCAAGCTACGATAAATACCACTTTCGAATGCAGTTTTAGAAACAAATGTAATGGCAGTGTGCTGTAAGTTACCACCATATTGGCCATACATTTTACGGTATTTTTGAGGTTCTGATGTTGGAATAGAACCATTGGCGTCACCATTAACTGCGGCATTAATTAAACCACCTTTAACTATAAGTTCTGGTTTAACACCGAAGAAGGCTGGTTCCCACATAACTAAATCTGCTAACTTACCACCTTCTACTGAACCGACATAGTCTGAAATACCGTGTGTAATGGCAGGATTAATTGTATATTTAGCGATATAACGTTTAATACGGTTGTTGTCGTTGTATTCTGCATCACCATCTAAGAATCCACGTTGTTCTTTGATACGATGAGCTACTTGCCATGTACGTGTAATCACTTCACCGACACGTCCCATAGCTTGTGAATCAGAGCTAACCATGCTAAATACGCCCATATCTTGAAGTACGTCTTCAGCTGCGATGGTTTCTTTTCTAATTCGAGAATCAGCGAATGCTATATCTTCAGGAATAGATGCATTTAAGTGATGTGTAATCATAACCATATCTAAATGTTCATCTACAGTATTTTGTGTATAAGGCAATGTTGGGTTGGTAGATGAAGGTAAGATATTAGGATATGAAGCGGATTTAATTAAATCAGGCGCATGTCCGCCACCCGCACCTTCAGTATGGTACATATGTAAGACACGACCTTTGACTGCTGCCATTGTATCTTCCATAAATCCAGCTTCATTTAATGTATCGGCGTGAAGTGCGATTTGAACATCGAATTCATCTGCTACTTCTAATGCATGATCGAGTGCTGAAGGTGTTGCACCCCAGTCTTCATGTACTTTCAGACCGATTACACCTGCGTGTATTTGTTCAATAAGTGCAGTGTGATTAACAGCTTGCCCCTTACCAGTAAAACCTACATTAATAGGGAGTTGTTCAGCTGCTTCAAGCATACGATGAATATGCCAAGGTCCAGGTGTAACTGTTGTAGCCTTCGTACCTTCTGATGCGCCAGTACCGCCTCCAATATGAGTCGTGATACCACTTTCGAGTGCAACTTCAGCTTGTTCAGGGTTGATAAAATGAACGTGTGTATCAATACCACCAGCTGTCACAATTTTTCCTTCAGCTGAAATGATATCTGTTGTTGCACCGATAATAATATCAATATTATCCATAATATCTGGGTTACCAGCTTGACCAATAGCAAAGATGTAGCCATTTTTGATACCGATATCGGCTTTAACGACTTTATCGTAATCAATGATAACTGCATTTGTAATAACTAAATCTGCAACATAACGGTCGTCACGTGTCACGTTTGGATTTTGCCCCATTCCGTCACGAATAGATTTACCGCCACCAAAAGTGACTTCATCTCCGTAACTTGTATAATCATGTTCAACTTGAGCAAATAAATTTGTATCACCTAGACGAATTGAATCGCCTTCGGTCGGACCATAAAGACTGGTATATTGAGATTGTGTCATTTTAAAGCTCATTAGTCTTGTCCTCCTTTTTTATTGAGGTTTTCTTCGCCTTCATCATTAAATACGCCGGCATATTCATCATCTTCGTTGGTTGGACGGTAAACACGACTTTCATCAATTTTACCGTTAACCATACCACGGAAACCATATATGTTACGATGACCTGCATATTCAACAAGTTGGACTTTCTTTTCGTCGCCTGGTTCAAAACGTACGGCTGCACCAGCGGGGATATCTAAGTGTTTGCCATAAGCTTTTTCACGTTCAAACTGTAAAGCTTTGTTAGCTTCAAAGAAGTGAAAGTGAGAGCCAACTTGTACTGGGCGATCTCCGGTATTTTTAACAACAAGCACCGTTTCTGCACGCCCATGATTAATTTCGATTTCAGTTTTTTTAACAATAATTTCTCCAGGAATCATAATATAGCCTCCTTAGACGATTGGATGATGGACTGTAATAAGTTTCGTACCATCTGGAAATGTTGCTTCAATTTCGATTTCTTTAATCATGCTTGCAACGCCTTCCATTACATCTTCTTCATTTAGAATTGTTTTACCGTAGCTCATTAACTCGGCTACCGTTTTACCCTCTCTGGCACCTTCAAGTAATTCATCACTGATTAATGCAAGTGCTTCAGGATGATTTAACTTTAAACCACGTGCTTTACGACGTCTTGCTACTTCTGCAGCTACAACAATCATCAACTTATCTTGTTCACGTTGAGTAAAATGCACATCTATTCCTTCTTTCCATTTAGAATAACTTTCGTAGTTTTAATGTTAGAACTGTTAAAGGTAGAGTACAAGCAATATAGTAATACGATTATTTTAAATTCAAACTCAAATTGTATTTCTACATGTTTAAATATTGTGAAAGTATTTTGTAAGTGCTACTAATAGTGCTAGAATTTAAAAGGAATGTTTAGTAATAACTAAAGAGTAAGGTGAGTTTGTGAAGTATGTAGATATATTTTTCAAGAATATAGCGCAAGTAGTGTTTATGAATAATAAATGGTCAGGTATATTCATTTTAATTGGTTTGTTTGTGGCTCAATGGGAAATTGGTTTAGCGGCAATGATAGGTAGCGTCTTATCAATCTTATTGGCACCTTATTTCAATTATAGTGAAGCGGAAATTCAAGATGGGTTAGCAGGGTATAATGCTGTGTTAACTGCTATTGGTTTAGCGTTATTCCTTCAATCCTCAGTGGTAGCTTGGATAGTATTGATACTTGCAACCATTTTAACTTTGCCAATGGGTGCTGCCATTAGAGAACTATTAAAACCATTTGACATACCGATGCTAACATTTCCATTTGTATTGATGACATGGCTCGTGTTAGCTATGACGACGCAATTTTCAAAATTAAAAGTAACGATTGATATATTGCCTCAACAGGTGAAACATCCTGATATTAGTCATAACCATATAAGTTGGATTAGTGGAATTACAACCAATTTTAGTGAGATATTTCTTGTGACATCTATGCTTGGTAGTGTGTTGATTATTATAGGTATCTTTGTAGGATCAATAAGAGGTGGCGTATATGCGGTAATCTCTAGTATCTTAGCAGTGGCATTTATTGTCTTATTAGGTGGAGATTATCCATCAATCACCAATGGTCTATATGGTTATAACGCTATACTTACTGGAATAGCGTTAGGTGTAACATTTAAAACTAAACTCGATACTTATATTGCCGTTATTACAGGGTTATTATTAACTGTAGTAATGCATGGTGCAATCGCAACGTTACTTACACCAGTAGGCTTACCTGTATTTACAGCACCTTTTATATTTGCAACGTGGATAGTTTTATTTGCTGGCAAACAAACGTTTGAAGAAACAACCTAAAATGATCGAATAGAAAAACCATCAATAAACCAGCTATTCTGGTTCATTGATGGTTTTTAGTTAAATCGAGAAAATCATTATTTATTTGCAGAATCTAATAATTTTTTCTTTAAATCTTTACGTTCATAGTCAAGTGAGTAAGGGTCATTTAACCAATAAATACCTTCGTCTACTTTAAATGTTTGACCTTTTTTAACTGCGTCTGTGTTTTTCCAAACATCTTTATTAGCGAATGAAAGTTCAGCGCCTTTAGCGACAGGTGTCACAACGTAATCTCCAGCCATTTCTGGAATTTGTTCAGCAGAAATATCAGCTAAATCTTCTTTCTTAGTGGCACTTTCAACTTTGCTTGGCATTTTTAGACCAAATGAATCATAAAGCACTTCACTACCGTGACCGTATGTTTTACCTAAAACATAGATTTTTTTATCAAAGTCTTTAATGATTGATACAGTTGCATCTTTACCAATGGCATCTTTAATTTCTTTGCCATCATCTTTTGTTTTGTCTTCCCATTGGTCTACCCATTTTTGAGCTTTATCTTTTTTACCAATAATTTTACCTAATTCTAAATGTTGTTCTTTGTAGTCATGTTTCATATAGTCGAATGCGACAGTTGGTGCGATTTTTTTCAATTTCTTCAAGTTTTTATCTGTATTGTAAGTAATGATTAAATCTGGTTTTTCTTTTGCTACGGCTTCGACGTTTTCAGGGTCAATTTTTTTAACATCTTTAAATTTATCTTTTAATACTGAACTATCATCCACGTTTTTAGCTACAGCTTGAATATTAGCATCAAGTTCCTTTAAACCACCTGCATATGTTGTTCCTAAAACAACTATACGTTTAGGATTTTTAGGGATTTTAACTTTTTTACCATCGTCAGTTGTATAAGATTTAGTATCTTCTTTCGCATCTTTAGAATTACTATTATCCCCATTGTTTCCACAAGCGGCTAAGGCTAATATAAACACTAATGCCAAGGCTAATAATTTTCTCAAAACATCCATCTCCTTTTATATGTATAATGCAATTATATAGGAAATTATATTAAAGCTAAAGGTGAGCGTAATGACATTAGATATTCACGATAAAATTGCGATAGTACTCATACTAATATTTGTGTTTATTAGTACATTTTCGATGCCAACAATTTATGAATTAATATTGAAAAGCTTAATCGTTTTAGCGATTGTAGTTAATGTAAGTTTGAAATTCCTCGTGAAAAGAAGAAACAAATAATTTAATATTGAATAAAATTAATTTCATGTAAAAATTCCGTTAAGTTAGAAATGATATGTTATTCATAGTATAAAAATGTTATATAATATTTAGTGATCGGCATAAAATTACTTTCTTACATAAAGGAGCCAATACATGATTAAAAAATATTTGTTGAGTGTATTCACTGTTTTAATAGCCATTGTTTTATGTGCATGTCAATCGACATCGCAAACGCATGAGAAAAAAGCTAAAGAAGAAACGCATAATAAAGAAGAGAATATTTATGCGAAAAAGCGTAGTTCTGGTCAAAAAGATTGGGTTGAATATAAGGGTGATGTAGCACATATCTTCTTCCATCCTTTAATTACGGATCCTAAAGTGGCGTTTACTGGTGAAGCGAATCAAGCCAAAGGGAATAATGATTGGATGATTACCGTTGAAGAATTTAAACGCTCACTTGATGAATTATATAAGCATCATTACATATTGATTGATCCACATGATGCATATGATTTCAATTCTAAACCTATTAAAAAGAAATCACTTAAGTTGCCTAAAGGAAAGAAACCGTTAATTTTATCAATAGATGATATGAATTATTATGAATATATGAGAGGAAATGGTTATGCAGATCGCTTAGTATTAGACAAATATAATCATGTTGTATCTGAAACGAAAGGCAAAGATGGTAAGGTTACTCAAAGTGAATCGAATGATATTGTTCCGATTCTAAATCGTTTCGTAAAAGAACATCCAGATTTTTCATTGAATGGACAAAAAGGTGTAGTTGGTTTAACTGGATACAATGGGGTACTCGGATATCGCACGAATGAATTGGATAGTAAAGACTACTCTAAGCGTAAAGAACAAGCGATAAAAGTTGCAAATGCAATGAAACGCGATGGTTGGACATTCGCAAGTCATTCTTGGGGGCACATTGATTTTGCAAATAGTTCATATGATCGTATTGTGAAGGATACAGAACGTTGGAAGAAAGAAGTAACGCCAATTATTGGCAAAACGGACTTATTTATTTTCCCTCATGGTGCGCAAGATAGAGGTTCAGCAGGTTATCAGTACCTAGAGAATAAAGCAGAATTTAAATTCTTAGCTGGGGTAGGTCCGAATAATTTTACTGATATTGGTGAAGATAGCGTTTATCAAGACCGTGTTGCTATCGATGGTTTGAATCTATATGACTTTAAATACAAGTTGAAACCATTTGTAGATCCAGACAAAGTTTATAGCAAAGAAGATCGTAGTTATTTTAAAGGTGAGAAGGGTTATAAATAATTAGTCGAACTCTGAGAATTGCATTATGGTAGTTCTCAGAGTTTCAATTTTTCATTAAAAGCAGGCAAAATTTGATTGATATCAAAAATGTATTGTAAGTAACAACAATATATTTAAGTGGTTATGATTTTGAATGTAGTTGTATTATTCCTATAATATTGTTATAAAAAGTATTGTGCAACATTATTAATATTAAAAAAAGTAGGGGATATTTTGTTTGGTAAATTTGTAAAAGGAATAGGTATTATCGCTACGATTTCGTTATTACATACTTCGATAAGTGATGCGAGTGAATCGCCAGTAACTATTGCTAATAAAGAAAAGAATAGTAATATTAGTACGAAATATCAGCCTAGTGGTGTCATGCTTACTACTGATCAAGGGCAAATTCTATATAATTACCGGGGAAATAATCAGGTTGACCCTGCTTCTATGTCTAAAATGATGACCTTATATTTAACTTATGAAGCGATTGAGAATGGGAAGTTAAAGCTCAATGACAAAGTGAAAATTACAAATAAGTATGCTACCATGTCCAACCTACCAAACCTATCATCAGTATCATTGAAACAAGGTCAAACGTATACTATTGAAGAATTAATTAAACAAACCACTTTAGCATCAAGTAATGCCGCAGCAATGATATTAGGTGAGAAAGTAAGTGGCGATAATAATACATTTACTAATAAAATGAATCAACAAGCTAAATCGTTTAATATGGATAATACAAATTTTGTCAATCCAGCAGGTGCGCAGAATAGTTTATTAGATCAATATGCACCTTCAAAATTTAAGAAACAAGATTACCCTAAAAGTACCGCTAAAGATATGAACCTTTTAATGCAAGCGTTAATTAAGAAGTACCCTCAGATATTACAAATATCTAAGTTGCCACGGGATACTCAAAAAGGAAATACTTTTAAAAGTACGAATCTATCTTTAAAAGGGCAACCACTATATTTACCTGGTACAGATGGCTTAAAGACAGGTACAAGTAATAAGGGTTATAACATTGCACTAACAAATAAGCAAGATCAATTACGTCTAAATGAAACAATAATGAATGTGAAACACTTTGGTGATGTAAATGCGAAGTACAATAGAAATAGAATAGGTAATCAAATCATTAAACAATATCGTCAAAAATATGAATATAAGAAAGTGTTAACTGAAGGAGACCATGAGATAGATGGCAAGAAATATCATGTAAAAAAAGATTTATATGATGTTGTCCCTAAAGACAAATCCAAATGGCATCTGGCTATCAATAGTAAAGGTAAAGTTTATGTTCATTATTATAGGGACTTCTTACCAGGCAGTCATTATCCACGTGTAGCTGCTGATAAAAAATGGAAATGGTTCTAAATCAATAAATTAAATTAGAAAAAATGTCGCTAAGTTTTCATCTTGGCGACATTTTTCAAATAATGAATATCTTAAATAAAGGCGTTTTAGCTCAGTTTCTTCAAATGTACTTCTCTTGCGCCACATATCATATTAACAATTTCTTTCGTCACTTTATCAATCGATTGCTGTTGTCCATGTTGAATCCAATTCATGATGACGCTCAAAATACCTCCAGTTAAAAATTCTCCATATATTGTTACATCTACATAAAATTGACCACTCTGTCGATCAAATTCAATTTGCTTTTGAACTGCTTTATAGATTTGTTCATAAAAAATAGTATAAACTTCGCCGTAAAAATTGAGTGTTATAACGCTACGGACAATGTCTTTATTATCGTGAATAAATGTCAAAACATCTCTCATCAATTTTTCAAAAAATTGTCGTGGATTGTCGGGATTAATGTCGGGTAAATATAGCTCTCTAAAATGATCAATCAACGTGCCGACAACGTGATTTAACAAGTCATACTTATCATTAAAATGACGATAAAAAGTTGATCGTCGTAAATTTGCTTTTGCACATAAGTCTTGAACCGTTATTTGTTCAAAAGATTTAGTTTGTAGTAAATCAGAAAATGAAGTAATTAGGGCTTGATGTGTTTTTTGGACGCGTAAATCTTGTTTGTTCAACTTAATCACTCCTCATATCGGACAGTTTGAATAAATTGTCGCTTATGTTACAAACACACATAAGTGACGCACAATTCTTGCCCCTCGTCATTTTATAATACTATCGAAGGGTAGATTAATTTCTTTAATATTACTTATAGTTTACTACTTTTCAATCTAAAAATTAAAAACTATGAAAACTATGGAAATTATGAAGCATTTGCACGTCCTAAAAAACCAGAAAATGTAAAGCGTAAATCAGCTTATCTTATTGGTTCCGGATTAGCATCTCTAGCTGCTGCATGTTTCTTGATTAGAGACGGACAAATGGATGGGTCAAAAATCCATGTTTTAGAAGAATTATCTAAACCTGGTGGAAGTTTAGATGGAGATGAACTTCCTTTAAAAGGCTATGTTGTGAGAGGTGGAAGAGAAATGGAGAACCATTTCGAATGTTTGTGGGATTTATTTCGCTCCATCCCGTCACTTGAAATGGATAATGCTTCCGTTCTAGATGAGTTTTATTGGTTAAATAAAGAAGATCCTAATTACTCACGTTGTCGTGTTATTGAGAAAAGGGGGCATCAGTTATCTACTGATGGTGATTTTACTTTGACGCCACAAGCCATTAAAGAAATCATTCATTTATGTTTAATGAAAGAAGAGACATTAAACGATGTGAAGATTACGGATGTCTTCTCAAATGACTTTTTGCATTCGAATTTCTGGATCTATTGGAAAACGATGTTCGCATTTGAGCCATGGCATTCTGCAATGGAGATGCGTCGATATTTAATGCGCTTTGTACATCATATTGGAGGATTAGCAGATTTCAGTGCCCTTAAGTTCACCAAATATAATCAATATGAATCACTAGTTCTTCCGATGATTGCTTACTTAGAGTCCCACGGTGTGCAATTTCAATATGATGTTCAAGTGTTGAATATCAAAGTAGATATCACAACGAAAGAGAAGGTTGCGCGTGAAATACAACTTAAGCGTTCAGGTAAAGATGATATCATTCCTCTAACGTCAGATGATTTAGTATTTGTTACAAATGGTAGTATCACTGAAAGTTCAACTTATGGAGATAACAACACACCCGCACCCCCTACAAAAGAAATCGGTGGTAGTTGGACGTTATGGCGTAATCTTGCCAAACAGAGCCCTGAGTTTGGTTGTCCCGAAAAGTTCTATCATCGTTTACCAGACAAAAGTTGGTTTGTATCAGCAACTGCGACGACAAATAACATGACAATTATTAATACAATCGAGCAAATTTGTAAACGAGACCCTCTAGCCGGCAAGACAGTGACTGGTGGTATTGTTACTGTTAATGATTCTAAATGGCAAATGAGTTTTACTGTTAATCGTCAACAACAATTTAAAAGCCAACCCGTAGACGAGGTGAGCGTTTGGATCTATGCATTATACTCAAACGTAAACGGGGATTACATCCATAAACCTATCACTGAATGCAGTGGAAATGAAATTTGCCAAGAATGGTTATATCATATGGGCGTTCCTATCAATCAAATTGAAGACCTCGCTAAAACGCAATGTAATACGATACCAGTCTATATGCCATATATCTGTTCTTATTTCATGCCTAGATCCGTTGGAGACAGACCACTTGTCGTGCCTAAAAATGCTCGCAACATAGCCTTTATTGGTAATTTTGCAGAAACAGAAAGAGATACTGTATTTACCACTGAATATTCGGTAAGGACTGCTATGGAAGCAGTATACCAATTATTGGACATAGATAGAGGTGTCCCTGAAGTGGTTGCAACAGAATTCGACCTTCGTATATTGATGGATGCCTTATATGAACTTAATGATGGTAAAAATCTATCAGAACTCTCAGAACATAACAAAATACAGAAACTCGCTCTTAACGCTTTCTTGAAGAAAATAAAAGGTACCTATATCGAAGAATTGTTGCACCAACACAAGTTACTATAAGTGTAGATAAAATTCATAATGGCAAAATTATGCCCCCACGTGTCTAATCAGCATGTGGGGGTATTTGTTTAGTTTATTTATTGGCCAATATATCGTTTTAAATGTTTAGCGGTTACGGAATTGTCGATGTCAAAAATGCCTTTAGGTTCACCCGCATAAAGTAATTGGCCACCTTTATCACCAGCATAAGGCCCAATATCAATTAACCAATCCGCCTGAGTCATCATCGTTAAATTATGTTCAATCAAGATAACCGTATTGCCTTCTTCAATAAGATGATTAAAGCAATCGATTAGAATTGGCAAATCATCTTCATGTAGCCCAGTTGTTGGCTCATCAAAGATAAAAATCTTATCGGTCACATCTTGTGTCAGGTAACGGCTTAGTTTCACACGTTGAATTTCACCACCTGAAAGGGTATCTAATGATTGTCCGAGAGTCATATAGTTTAATCCTGTATCCGCTAATGCTTGAAGCGGTCGTGTAATACCTGGACTGTCGCTAAATTTCTCAATGGCTTCATCCACGGTTAATGCTAAAATATCCGCAATAGAATAGCCTTCTACTTTTGCTTCTAACACTTCTGGACGATATCTTGTACCACCACATAATTCACATACTTGTGAAAAGTCTGGCATAAATGCAAGTTCCGTTTTTAAAACACCTTTACCATGACATTCCGGACAGGCACCTTCTGAATTATAGCTGAACATACTCTTTTTAAGACCAGTATGTTGACTAAAGAAACTACGTACATCATCAAAGATATCTAAATAAGTAAGTAGATTAGAACGATTTGATGCATGGACAGGTTTCTGGTCAATAAAGATAGCCTCTTGTTCACGTTCAAATCCTGCAGTGATGAGTGAACTTTTACCTGAACCTGCAACACCTGTAACAACAGTCATTGCATGCTTAGGTAGTTCAGTTGAGACATTTTGTAAGTTATTGCGACTAATATTAGCAATTTGAAGCATGTCTTTCGCTTTACGTGGCGTTTTTTTAAGTTGATGCTGTCGGTTCAACGCTTGACCAGTACTTGTGTCCGAACTGAGTAATTCATTATAAGAGCCAGTAAATGTAATTTCACCACCATTTTTGCCTGCTAAAGGTCCTAAATCAATAATATGATCAGCGGTCTTTATAACATCTGGATCATGTTCTACAACGAGGACTGTGTTGCCCTTATCCTTTAAAGATTGAATGATATCGTTGATACGCTGAATATCCTCTGGATGTAGTCCGACACTTGGTTCATCAATAATATAGACTAAGTCGCTTAAAGGACTATTAAGGTGACGAATGAGTTTAATACGTTGTGACTCACCACCAGATAGTGAAGTTGTTTCTCGCGCTAATGTTAAATAATTCAACCCAATATAACTTAATGCTTCTAGTTGTTTCTTAAGTGGCTCTATAATCACACGGGCTTTGTCTGATTTTATTTTTCTTAAAAAGGCTAACGCCTCATCGATTTGTAGGTTTGTAAATTCTGCAATATTTAAGCCATTGATTTTACAGCTTAATACAGTGTCATTAAGACGTTGTCCATGACAATCAGGACAATCATGTTTCGATACTACACGGTCAATATCTTCTTTAAAACGTTTCTTTTCAAAATTATCATTGAGTAAAAATGAACGACGGAAACGATGAATAAGACCTTCAAATTTAGCAGTTCTAGGCCAATTTGAAGGTGGATTCTTTAATTTAGTTGGTTCGGTGTATAAAAACGTATCCATTTCTTCTTTCGTATAATCTTTTAATTTCTTATCATTATCAAATAAACCTGTATATAAATAACGTTTACCTCGCCAACTATCAGGTCTAAATGAAGGGAATTTAATTGCATCCTCATTAAGTGATTTATCATAATCAAGCAATTCATTTAAATCAATATCTTCAACATAACCTAGTCCTGAACATGTTTCACACATACCTTTAGGATTATTGAAAGAAAAGATATCTGAATAACCGACAAATGGTTCGCCGATACGTGACCATAGCAGTCGGACGGACGCGTAAATATCAGAAATTGTACCTACAGTTGAACGAGAGTTACCTCCAAGTCGTTTCTGATTAATAATCATTGCGACAGGAAGATGCTTAATTTGATCGACGTCTGGTTTCTCATATTGTGTCATTTGATGTTGCACATAACTTGAATATGTTTCATTTAACAATCTTTCAGATTCTGCAGCTACAGTATTGAAGACGAGGGAAGACTTACCCGAACCTGAACGCCCTGTAAAAACTGTTAATTGGTGCTTCGGAATTGATACATTTATATTTTTTAAGTTATTTTGTTTGGCACCGATAATGTCTATATTTGTCATAATTACACCTCTTAAATCTAGATTACCTTGCTGGTCATATTAAATTATGCTTCTAGTGGCTTGATTTTAACATCAAGATTAAAGTATTCCTTTAAAATGTTTCGGTAGTTATCTGAAGTTACATCATATTTATCTTTGCCATCTTGTTTGCTTAGCGTAAGATGGTGTAAGGACATCGTTGCACGTCCAAATGATTGTGGTTGAGTAACGATAAGTTGTTGTACAAAAATAGAATCTGGATGTTGTGAATTATATTGAATCATATCTTCAAAATCTTCTATTTGTTTAGGTTGGAAACGAGCCTCGTAACGTGTGATCCAACTATCGTCTTCGAGTTTCTGAATGCTATAAGTTTCTTCATGTTCTGAAATTGCTCGGAATTCACCTGTAATATCTGTAACAGGATGAGTAGGATCTATATTTGTAATAGGTAAGGCCTGTAAAGGTAAGTCACCAAAGCCTACATCTGCAACATAATTTACATCATTAATTGGAACAACAAGTGACATGTGTGAACCTTCTGGACTGCGATTGCCATTAGGCTGTTCTACAGTTGCAGACATACGATATACGGTGAAACCTTTTTCTTCAAGGTAAGTCCCAAAGAAATGATTCATTTCGTAACAGAATCCACCACGATGCTGATTGATCAATTTATCATACAAATCATTAATTTCTACAGAAACAGGCATGCCATTTTGGACATTGATATTTTCAAAAGGAACCGTCAACATATAGCGTTTAATATAATAATTGAGTGCTTCAAGTGAAGGTTCATGATATTTTGATGAATCAATATTTAAATAGTGTTCGATAGCTTGAATATCCATTAGATGAGGACTCCTTTGTTAAAAGCTTTTAGTAATCCATACCCTATAATGATGGAATGACGCATGTAAGAATAGAAACGAAAAAGGTTCTAAACACTTGATAGCAATTGATGCCTCGTGTTTAGAACCAGTATTAATATATTAAACTATGTTATTATTCAAAAATTACAGTTCTTGTTTGTTGAAAATGGCTATTGAAATGAAATAAGAAGCCACTAAACAAATTAAACCGAGTATTGCATATAATCCGATGAAGAGTATATCTGTAGGATTTGTTCCTAAATCAGAGAATGAACCTGAACGTACAATGGCAGACATAATAACACCAAAGTAAGTAATAAAGAATAAAATAAGAACGATAACCGATGTTGAAATCATGATGACATTTGAATTTTCAGGACCAAATTTAAATGTTAACGGGAACATGATAGCATATGTGCCTGCCGCACCAATACCTACTAATCCTGAAATAAGTGTTAACATTAAATTCTGATGTATCGCTAATACTGCAATTAATCCAATAATTAATCCGATAAAGATGAGTATGCCATAAAATGCGAAATAACTTTTAATGTAAGCACTTCGATGTGTTGGCAATGTTGAAATATAATACATCCATTTAGAATCTTTTTCTCGCTTTAAGTTATCCGTCACTGGTGACAATAAGAAAATCATTGGTAAGAAACATGCCATTGCTGGATTTATAAAAGCGAATAAGAAACTTGCTACAATAGCTACAATTAAATATGTGATAAGTGATTTTTTAGATGCATAGAAACTACTTAAAATTAGACCTTTCATTATTTATCACCTCTCATAATTAATTTTGTTGCGTCATCAATAGTGTTAAGTGGGTGAGCGTTTGTCACACTAGACCAATCCTTGACTAAGATTTGGCGTTGACCTTGTCTCACTCTTGATGCAATGATGATGTCTTGTGGAATATTTAAATCATCATGCTCATCAACTTCGACAATACCGTATTGATTTAACAATTCTTCCTTGCTTTCTTGAAGTACAATTTCACCATCACGCATAAAGATTAACTTTGTAGCTAAATGTTCTATATCTTCTGAAATATGAGATGAAATGAGTATGCCATTGCCCTCTGAAATATAGTCTTCCAACATTTCAATGACTTCTTCACGTCCTGATACGTCCATACCAGCAGTTGCTTCGTCCAGTATGAGTAATTTTGTATCATGCGCTAGAGCCATGGCTAAGGCTGCTTTCATACGCATTCCTCTTGAGAACGTCTTAATTTGAGCGTTAGTTGGTAATTCGAAACGCTGAATGACTTCAAAGAAACGATCACTGTTCCACGTTTTGAAAATATTTGCAAAAACTTTATCCATATCTTTAATTTCGAGTTTATCAGGCACACGTAAGTCATCAAATACAACACCAATATGCTCTTTGTATGCATAATCCTTATCTGAGACAACTTGATCAAAAAATGAAATCTCTCCAGAATCTTTAAAACGGTTACCAACTAATGTGTTAATCAATGTTGATTTGCCTGAACCATTCTTACCAATTAAACCAATCACTTCGCCAGGTTGAAGCGTTAAAGAAATATCTTTCAAATGGAAATTCGATTTCTTGTACGACTTGTTGAGATCTTGCACTTGCAATAGATGTTCCATAATAATCCTCTCTTTCTGTTGATTAGTATTAGATTTAATTCAATTAAAGATTAGTTACTTTTATCATAATATAGATTAATTAATAAATAACTAGGATTTGTAAAATTTACGTACTTTTAACATATAACCTAAGCTGTTATATGCGAAAATAATGATTAAGAATAGTATACCTAATGTTTGATTTGAGCCAGTATCAATAGAGAAGATACCTAAAAATATAATTGCGAACATTAATAGTGCTAAGTTTACTCCGTAATTTTTATACATACTTACTATAGCGATATGACGTTCACCTTCATCCAATAGTGCTAAGGTTTTTTCAGTATAATTTTTTTCTCCTATTTTAGGATAACGTGAATCGAAACGACGATTGAAAAAGCCTAGCATTATTGAAGGTATGATGGTCAACATATAAGGGATGATTGCGTACAATACATCAATATTTGAACCATGGCCAAAGACGATTAATAAAAGCGCAACAAAACTTATAATTAATTGAATATATGAGATGATACTAGATTTATTGAAGTTTAAGTTGGATTTCTTTTCGAATAAATCAGCATCATCATCTTCAATCGAATTGAGACTTTGATTTTTAAATTTAAGCGCATCTTTTTGAACTTTCCACAAATAAAATGTAAGACCAATGATAATTAGCGATGCAATGATACAAGTGATTAACCCAAAATGGGTATGTGCAAAATTAACATTTGATAGAAAAGTACTAATACTTCCCATTGAAGAACCCACAAAACCACCAATAATGCCACCAAGTACAAGTAATAGAAGATAGCGTTTTACTTTCATAAATCTCCCTCCTCAAATATAAAGACATTTTCAACTGGTTCATTGAATATACGCGCAATTTTAACGGCTGTTAAAATGGACGGCATAAAATCATTCCGTTCAATCAAAGAAACTGTTTGCCGAGAGATACCGGCTTGTTTAGCGAGTTGTGTTTGATTGAAGCCATCGCGAGCACGTAATTCTTTAAGACGATTTCGCAATATTCATCAACTCCTTGGCTTTTACGTTACATTATCTTTGTCATTTTGACAAGTATATTAGTCAAAAAGACTTATTTTTTTGTCAAAGTAGAGCTATTAGCCAACAGATTCAAACACGTGAACAAACCATTGATTATCTAGTGCAACAATTTAACAAACAATTAAAAGAGAATATGAAAATTGCAAATAACGATTATTTTAAATTACGATTTCTTCAAAAAGCAATATTGAAAGCTATAGATGTAGAATGGATAAATCAAGTTGATCAACTTCAACAACTTAAAGCGAGTGTTAATAATCGACAAAATGGTCAACGTAATGCAATATTCGAATATCATAAAGTGGCTTTAGAAACATATGAAATGATGCTGATAAATATTAAACGGGCAACGATTCGTAATTTATGTTTAAGTATTCTAACGTTTGATAAAGATCAAGATTTAGTAGTACATTTTCCTTAAAATGAGGTGTTCATAGATGACAGTATATAATATTAATTTTGGCATTGGATGGGCGAGCAGTGGTGTAGAATATGCTCAAGCTTATCGTGCCAAATTATTAAGAGAGGTAAATCAACCAGCTAAATTCATCTTTCTAGACTTTATTTCCGCAGAGAACATTCAAACGTTAACTGACAATATCGGGTTTAAAGATGATGAAGTGATATGGCTATATCAATATTTCAGTGATATACCTATCGCACCAACAACGTATACGGTTGATGACTTGAAAAAGGATTTAGGTAATCCTGTTACTGCTCAAACGATTACTGGTAAAACTATGCGCTTATACATCGGGAATGATAAATCCTATGTGAGCTGTTATTTAAAGAATGAAGATGATAATATTGTCGATCGTGCAGAATTTGTCGTTAACGGTATGTTAGTTCGGAAAGATTACTATAGCTATGTTAGAACTTTCTCGGAATATTATGCACCACATGAAAATCGTGCCAAATTATATAAGCGACAGTTTTACAATGAGGATGGCTCTATTGCTTATAAAGAATATATAGACGGAGAATCGAGTGTCTATGTATTTGATGATGCTCGCTTATATAGTAAACAGGAATTTGTAGCTTATTTTATGAAAAAGTTGCATCTGACTGAACAAGATATCGTTATTATTGATAGATCGACTGAAGTTGGTCAAAGTATATTAGAACATAAAGGATCAAGTAAAGTCGGTATTGTTGTACATGCGGAACATTATAGCGAAAATGCTACAAATGATAGCTACATTTTGTGGAATAACTATTACGAATATGTATTTGCACAAGCACCATATATCGATTTTTATATCACTGCGACGGATTTACAAAATCAAGTTTTATCCGAGCAATTCCAAAAATATACATCACATCAACCTCGTGTCAAAACTATCCCGGTAGGTAGTCTACATCAATTAAGTTATCCAATTGGGGAAAGAAAGCGATATTCTATGCTTACGGCTTCTAGGTTAGCTAGTGAAAAACATGTAGATTGGATAGCGAAAGCTGTAATTAAAGCTAAAAAGAAAGTGCCGCAATTAACATTTGATATATATGGTCATGGTAACGAAAGATCGAAAATTGAAGAAATCATTAAAGATAATGAAGCACAAGATTATATTCAACTTAAAGGTCATAAGAAGTTAGATGAAATCTATGCGAACTATGATTTATTTGTATCGGCTTCAACAAGTGAAGGGTTCGGTTTGACCTTAATGGAAGCGGTAGGTTCTGGACTAGGCATGATAGGATTCGATGTGAATTACGGTAATCCAACATTTATTAGTCACGGTGAGAATGGATATCTCATACCAATCGATAAAGATGACCAAGATGTCGAAGTCATTACAAATCATATGGCTGAAAAAATTGTTCAGTATTTTAATGATGGGCCTAAGCATTCGCATGAGAAATCTTATAAAATTGCAGAACCGTTTAAAACTGAGCATATTACGCAAAAGTGGCAAAATCTAATTGATGAGGTGCTATATGATTAATTTATTTGAAATATTTGATGAAGCATCACAAAAACTTCAACAATCACTTCAATTTGCAGGATTCAAACATGAGACCATTGTAATGGATGATGACGGTTTTTTACCCGATAACGTCATGACACCGTATCAATTTTTTGCAAATTATAAACGAAATGACGACGATAAACCAGCATTTTTTAATGAGGTTCAAGTGCCGCCATTATGGGAAATTAAAGGTAATCATAATCATGCAGAAATTATAGATAATGGCAATGTAAGAGGGCGAATATTTTATCGCGAGCATTTTAAAAATCGAATTGTGAGTTTTGTGGAGTGGTTTGATACAAAGGACCGTTTGCGTTCGGTTGATTTTTATAACAAAGATGGATTTAAATTTGCGGAAACGGTATATGATTTAAATAAAAAGCCCATCTTGAAGACTTATGTTGATCGTCAAGGGAAAGAAGTATTATATGAAAACTTTGTCACTAAAGATATTATATTGGATTGGCAAGGTCAATCGCATTTCTTTGCATCAAAACAAGACTTCATTAGCTTTTATTTAGACCAAATAGATGTTGATACTTCAACTGTATTCATCAATTCATTGGCAACACCATTCTTCGTGTTATATCAAACGAATCATGTGTCGAATGCAGTGTTATTCTGGCAAGAACAAAGTCATGGTAATGTCCCGGGAAATATGAAGTTATTGTTAGATAAAGAGACGCTGAATTCAAAAGTAATTATCCCAGATTGTGTAGAATTTGAGGCTATTACATCAAATGTTGAAGCACAGTATCGTCCTTTAATCAGTCAATTGGGCTACTTGTACGATTATCAGAAGTCTAATAATTATAACAAGCAAGTACTTAATTTAACGAATTCTGACGATCTTCCAAATTTAGAAGAAATTATACGACAGTGTGAAGATTATGAATTTCACATTGGTGCTATTACCGAAATGTCAGCTAAATTAATGGGCTTGGGTAAATATGATAACGTTAAACTTTATCCAACAATCACCCAAGCGAAGATTGATCAATTATTCCAAACATGCGATGTTTATTTAGATATCAATAAAGGTGGAGAAATCGTTAATGCTGTTGAACGTGCAATGCTCCATAATCAATTAATTTTGGCTTATGATGAAACTGCGCATCGTCGTTCATTTATTGCTAAAAAGAATATTACAAAGCAAGACGAACCACAGCAATTAATAGATATACTGAATGAAATCGCTAAGGAACCAAGTGTATTTAAAGAGCGAGTCATTGCACAACAAGAACAGAATAATCGTATTGATGAATCTACGTTTAGAAATGTCATTATGACTGCGTTAAATCATTAAATGAGGATAATAAAGCTTTTGAGATGAATGAAGACTTACAAAAAGTCGACTTTTATCTCAAAAGCTTTTTTGTTTTGTAAAGGCGTTCTTAGATAGATGATTACTCACATAAGCTGCTTCGCGTTCCTGGGGTGCCGTCTCTATAGCAGTTCTTTGATTTTAATCATTTGAACTACTTACATAAGTGTGTGAACGCTTACGTTCATTTACGGCACTGCTCCCCTAGGCGTCTTCGCAATTATGTTTCGTATTCTATCTTAGAACTACACACGAAAGAATGTGAACGCTTATGTTTTTTATGTGGTTTTAATTTAAAACAATTTTCAAGAAAGTATATCTAGTTTTAACAAATAAATGATTTATATAAATAGTTGCTCTCTGTTGTTTTCAATAGTGATTATAGTACCGTTAGAATCAGATTTAATATTTAATTTTAAAGAGAATCTTTCGCAAATATCTTTAATAATAGTTAACCCTTTAGATTTAGTAGACATATCATTAAAGCCAGTGCCATTATCCTGAATAGTAATATAATCCTCATTTAGATAAATAGTAATACGCGATGAATTAGAATGTTTATAAACATTAGAAATAATGTTATCGAATAAGCGCTCATACCATAATTGGTCACCAAGCCAATAAATACGGTCACCTTCAACATTTAGAATGGTTAATATGTTCTTTGAATCTAATAGATAGTGCCATTTATCAATTGTTGTGTTTATACATGCTTGTATATCAACTTGGTGGTTAAACGTATAAAATTTAGAAATATCATCTTTGTTAGGTAATGCCTTAATTAAATTAGAAATATAGTTTATCTTTTCATAAGATAATTCTATATCATTATCATTAATTTGGTATTGAAATCCGAGTTGGTATAACTCTAAATTTAATGCAGTTAGAGGCGTATTAATATCATGGGCAAGTTGATTAATGTAATTTTGTTCTTGCTTTTTGTTTTCGATAATTTCTAACTCTCTATATCTTAGTCTGTCTATTAAGATATTTATAGATTGGCCAACTTCATCAATTTCGTCATTTATATGAGTAGGTATGTCTAATTTATTAGGTAATTTGTCACTATTAGCAATGTCTAATAATTTATCATTAAGTAAACGTAAACGATCCACAATTTTATATACATAGCGTGAAGCAATAATAACTAAAGTAATTAGAATTAAGAAGAAAAAGATATAAAAAATTATTGTAAGACCACTGGATTTAAAATTTAAACCGATTGGATAACCCAAGACTTTTTCAATAAATAGAATACATAGTAGTATCATGCTATTGATAGCTAAAAAAACTAGAGGTATCGATAATAAACCCAATCCCATGAACATATAGTATTTTTTTAATAGTCTCATAAATTAGCCCCCATTTAATCTATAACCAATACCATAAATAGTCTCAATAATTGTTCCAGAATCTAATAACTTAGTTCTTAATTTTTTTACATAAGCGTTCAAAGTATTTTCAGAAGCGGATTCAAATTGCCAAACGTAATCAATAATTTGATCCTTAGTTAAAATCAAATCTCTATTTTCATACATATAGAAAAATAATCGACGTTCCGTTTTAGTTAAAGATAATTGGTTTCCATCGTTAGATTTGATTATCTTGTCTTTAGCATTAACTTTAAACTCATAAAATTGAGCCTCTTTATCAGCATAATGGATAGTTAAAAGATTATTAATTCTAGAAATAAGTTCTCTTGGATTGAAAGGTTTGGTAAGGTAATCATCGCCATTATTCAAACCTTTAACTTTAGAATCGATATCAACTCTTGCTGATAAATAAATAATAGGTGTAGTAGAAATGCTTCTTATTTCATCAGTGATAGACAAACCATCATTATTGGGTAACATAATATCCATAATAATGATATGAACGTCATTCAATACGTTAAAAACGCTATCTCCAGTTCTATCTAATGTCACCTGTGCACCTTTTTGTTGTAATATTTGTTTTAAATTTTTAGCGATGGTTTCATCGTCTTCTACTAATAAAATATGAAACCCCTCCATATATTTCACCTCCATGTTTTATTAATTAATTAATATAAATGTTGGTATATAGAATAGCACGTATAAACCAAAGAACAATACGGGAATTTTAAATTTAGGAGAATAATCTTTATCTCTTAACCATGAAAGTATTTCGTATATTCCTGTTAAAAAAGCTATTGCTAAACTCCCCATTGAAATGAGTAATAATACAGATGATATGATACCAGTCATTCATATGCACTCCTTTATCTGATTTTGTAATTCCAGTTTAAAAACTAATTCTGAAAAAGTTATGAATAATTCGTATTATCTTCTTAAATTCATATAAAAGAGTTTGAAAGGATGGGATATCAATTAATTATTAATGTTACTAAAAAATTTAAATCAAATATAAAAAATATATTGCTTTTTAAGTTTTAAAATATAAAATAATATATGTAAATAGTATCTTTTCAATTTACAAAAAAAGATGAGGAGGCTAATATGAAAAGATTATTTTTTATAAGTATTATATTTTTAGTGTTTTTAGGAGGATGTTCCTTCAGTGACAACAAAGATAAAGCAGAAGGTGAAGAAGCCAATAACAAGGCTAAAGCTACAGACAAAATGAAAAAATTTAAAATAGGTCAAGTCGTGGATGCTGACGGTGTAGATATTAAAGTAGTTAAAGCAGAATTCGTAGATAACTATGATGAATATAGTGCGCCTGTAAATGGCAAAGCCTTGAGAGTATACATAAAGTTTAGAAATAATAACGATGATCAAGTTTTAATGGATAATACTGATTTCAGTATGAAAGTAAATAACGAGAATTATGAAGAATGGTATGGTAGTGAAGATATGCATGAAGGATTTAGCCACCAATTAAATCAGCATAACACTGCATCAGGCTACATTACTTATGATGTACCGGATAGTGATCAATATACTTTAGAATTAGATACCGTACCTAATTTCAACAAAGTTAGGGCACAATGGATTATTAATAAATCAGAAATTAAGAATTCAAATAGCACTAAAGATACTTCGGCTAGCTCAACTACAGATGTTGAGGACGAATCAGATACAACATCTTCTAGTAAAAAAGAAAATGATGATTCTGATCAAGCGGACGTGGGCGTGACATACCCTGCTTATATGTACAATGCTTTAGTAGATGAATATAATTCACTCACTGATGGTGAAAAGATGAACCATGTATCTAAAGATGTGTTAGAAATTGAGTATGATCAATTAGAAGCTCGTGTAGAAGCATTGTATGAGAAAGAAAATGCTAAAGCGGAAAAAGAATACGAAAAAGCAATGCAAGATTATGAAGATCAATTGGCACAAGAAGAATATGAACAACAGCAAGCAGAAGAAGCTGAAAATGAAGCATCTGAATCTGATGACAATTCAAATGGTCCTGGTTCTGATGATCCATCATTAGACAGTGGAACAGAAGATACAGAAGATACTTCTTCTGAAGATGACGCAGCATAGAGAAGGAGACAACAATGGAACATAATTATATGAATGAACCTAAGCCAACTAACAGAATTATTGAAATGATTCTTGGAATAATAGGAAGTATATTTGGAATTATTGGTGGATTGATTGCGCTAATTCTAACAAACTATGACAAAAGTTATGGTTCAGAACTTGTTGGATTAATGACTATTGTGGCAACCAGCTCTATTATTTTATCAGCAATAACTTTAACATTAGGCTGTTTAATTAATAAAAGACGTGTCTTAATTGGTATTATACTTATTGTTGCTGCAATAATTCATATATATTTATTAGGATTTTTTGGTTATTTATCAGGTATTTTAATCCTCGTTGCTGGGATTATCGCATTAGTTAGGAAATAATTTGATAGAATAGAAGGAAACTATGACAAAGTCCTTCTATTTTTTTAATTATAAATTGAAATGAGTTGTTAGAGATGGAAACTGTATACATTGCAGGTGGATGTTTATGGGGAGTTCAAGCGTTTATAAAAACATTGCCAGGTGTCTTATCGACTGAAGCGGGACGTGCAAATGGAATATCTGAAACACTCAGTGACAAATATGATGGCTATGCAGAATGTGTCAAAACGTCATTCGACCCTATGCAGACATCAATTACTGACTTAATGAATTATCTTTTTGAGATTATAGATCCATATAGTATTAACAAACAGGGCGTTGATGAAGGACCCAAATATCGCACAGGTATTTATAGTGATGAACAGAAGCATCTTGAAGAAGCACGCCACTTCATCTCAAAACGACCTGATAAAGAGCGAATTGCCGTAGAAGTGTTACCTTTAAATAATTACGTTGCAAGTGCTGAGGAACATCAAGACAGACTCGATAAACATCCAGAAGATATCTCATACTGTCATGTTACGCTTGAAATGTTGAATAAATATCTTTGAAAAATATGAGCTGTTACAATAATCACTATTTTGTGTAGGTTAGTTCGAAACAATGTCATTATGAATACACATATCCAGACAAAATTGGGCAATACAGTACTATAGAAGATAATTTAATTATAAAAGAAAGAAGAGATAGTAATGACAATTTTACTGACAGGCGCGACCGGGCATCTTGGGTCACATATCACTGAACATGCAATTAAAGAACAGGTTCCTGATTTTAATATTGGGATACGTAATCCAGATAAAATGCCATCACACTGGAAAGATAAAGTAGGCGTTAGAGAATTAGATTATTTTAATGAGGAAAGTATGGTTCGTGCATTCAAAGGTATTGATACGGTTATATTTATTCCGAGCATTATTCATCCGTCATTTAAACGACTCCCTGAAGTGGAGAATTTAGTTAATGCAGCTCATAAAGCGCATGTCGCACACATTATGTTTATTGGATACTATGCAGATCAACATAATAATCCTTTCCACATGAGTCCATACTTTGGCTATGCTGAACGTTTACTTGCATCTAGTGGTCTTAAATATACTTATGTCAGAATGGCGATGTATATGGATCCATTGAAACCTTATTTATCAGAACTTGCAGATATGCAGAAACTCATTTATCCAGCGGGTGATAGTCGTATTAATTATATTTCTAGAGGTGATATTGCTAGAGGTATCGTAGCATTATTACAACAACCAGATAAATTTGGGCACAGATACTTACTATCTGGCTATAGTTATTCTATGACAGAGTTAGCAGCAATCTTGTCTGAAGCAGCAGGTTCTAAGATTGAATATAGTCCTGTTTCTTTGGAAAAATTTTCAGAAATGTATGATGAACCTAAAGGGTTTGGTGCATTGCTTGCATCAATGTACGAAGCAGGTGCAAGAGGGTTACTTGATCAACATTCAAATGATTTTGAACAACTAGTGCATGATAAACCACAAACTTTCCCAGAATTTTTAAAAAAGTGAACAATAAAAAAGAGGACGTGTGATGATAGTCATCGCACGTCCTACTCTTACATTATAAAGTTTAACGATATTATTTGTTATCGCAATCGAAAGTATCAGCAAAGCTTAATGCAGCTAAACCTAATAAGTCTAAAGCGTGTTGAGCGCCTTCTTTACCATGTCCAGCTTCAAAGTGTTTGTAAGCAGCAACGCCTAATACACCGAAAGTAGCAATTGAACCTAAACGAGATAAGTTTTTGTTTAAGAAACTAGGAGCATAAAAAGCAGCGGCAGCAGCTTCTACAGTACCAGCTAATTTAACTGAGCTTTCTGGTAAACCGAATACATTTTGGAATGTATCGATCATACCTTGATCACCTTTTAATTTTGGTTTAGCAGAGCTATATAATTCTTTAGCAAGTTTTAAGTTTGCAGCATAACGTAAAATCATAATTTAAAAATCTCCTTTTTATTTGTTTTCAAAGTATTTATCAACAATAGGTTTAACGCGTTCGCCAAATAGACGGATTGATTTCATTACATACTCATGAGGCATTGAACCTACAGGTGTATGAATCATAAAACGGTTAAGACCTAACGTTTCAACAGTTTCAATAATTTTTTGGGCAACTGTTTCAGGACTACCCAGATAGATTGCGCCTTGACTTCCTACTTCTCTTTCAAACATATTCTCGTCAAAGCTAGGCCATCCACGTTCACGACCTAAAATATCATGGTGTGCTTTTAAAGAAGGGAAGAATTCTTTCTTAGCGTCCTCGTCTGTTTCAGCGATGTACCCCCATGAGTGTACCGATACGGATAATTCGTCTGGATTATGACCGTAAGATTCTGCGACAGATTTATAAATCTCAATATTACGTGTAAATCGTCTAGGATTACCACCAATAATCGCATACGTTATTGGTAACCCAAAGGCACCTGCTCTTAATGATGATTCAGGTGTACCACCAGTTGCAATGGAAATAGGTAACTTACCATGTTCGACACGTGGATAAATACCTGTTGGGTCGAAACTTGGACGTAATTTACCATTCCAACTTACAACTTCATGTTCGTTGATTTTTAGTAATAATTGCAGCTTTTCATTAAATAAGTCTTCGTAGTCATTTAAATTATAACCGAATAATGGGAAAGATTCGATGAATGACCCTCGTCCAATCATAATTTCAGCACGTCCATTAGATACTGCGTCTAATGTCGCATATCGTTGATACACACGTACTGGGTCATCTGATGATAACACAGTTACTGCAGATGACAGTTTAATATGCTCAGTACGTGATGCTGCAGCAGCAAGTACGGTCACTGGATCTGATACAGCATAATCAGGACGATGATGTTCACCTAATCCATATATATCTAATCCTAATTGATCAGCTAGTTCAATTTCTTCTACAATATCGCGAATTCTCTGAGCATTTGAAACAGCAGCTTGTGTACCATCAGGCATAACCATATCACCATTATCTGCAAATGAAGTCAATCCTAATTCTATTTTCAACACGTCACCTCCATTGGTATAAATTTTATACTAGAATTGTAGTCCTTATTTTAGGATTAGTCAATAGAAATGTTTCGAATTAGAGATTTTATTTTACAAAGTGAATATGTGATTTTTAAATGAAAGAACTTTAAAAGTATTTTGTCAATTTCAAGTAGTCTTTTGAAAAATAAGTGAAAGTGTCATAATAGAAATGTTGTAGAAAATAGAAAGAAGGGAGAAGCAAATGTCTATCCAAAAAACAATGAATTACAACAAAATAACAACCATATTCTTTATTGCAGGAATTATAGTAATGAGCAGTTTATATACGGCAATTCCATTAACTGCAGAGTTTGCTAAAGACTTCAAAATTCCACAATCAATTGCAACTTTAAATGGTGTTGCATTTTCCGTTACATATTCAATAAGTTGTTTGTTTTATGGGACTATTTCAGAAAAATATGGGAGAATTCGCACCATATTATTTGGAATTTGTGGGCTTGTAATGATTTGTATAGTTATAGGTTTTGTACATTCTTTCGCGATACTGGTCGTTTTAAGAGCGATACAAGGTATATTTGCTGCTGCCTTTTCACCAGTATCTATCACATACGTGACAGAAACTTATTCACCGGTCAAACGTATGACTGCGATTAGTTTCATTAGTACGAGTTTCATGTTATCAGGGATTATTGGTCAAAATTTAAGTGAGATCATAGTAGGTTTTTCAAATTGGCATATGGTTTATTTCACTTTAACGGTGCTATATATCATCTTAGCTTTCGTAATTCATAGACAAATTCCTGAAAGTCCAGTGAAGAATCCCAACATTCAATTACTTAAATTCTTTAATAATTTTAGTGATTTTAAAACGAATAAAGCCGTGCTCTTGTGCTATGGGGTGTCGCTCACATTGTTAACTATGTTTATTAGTATGTATACAGTGTTTAACAATTACGTCACGTCCGATACGATTGGTGGAAATGAAACGACTGCGATTAACGCTAAATTGTTCGGTATTATAGGTATGCTATTGTCACTTGTAGCGGGGCGTATTAGCGACCGTATTGGCGTTAAAAATCTTATCTTAGGTGCACTCATTGTGAGCACAGGTTCGCTTATCTTGATGTCTATGACAACGAATATCGTATTACTCATTTTTTGGAGTGTGCTATTTGTAAGTGGCATTGCCTTCGCAATCCCATCAACTATTTCTAAAGTAGGGTTAACCGTGAATGGTAACCAAGGCTTCTTTTTATCAGTTAATACATTTATTTTATTTTTAGGTACAGCGATTGCACCAGTTTTAAGTATTGTTCTAAATACGATTTCAAGTTTCACAGTACAATTTAACATTATAGCTGTGATTGGTATTATCGCTATCATAATTGCTTTATGCCTGCCACGTAGGAAGAATGAAGTAAGATAACGAACGCGTCTATTATTAGTCTGCTTTGCAAAGTTATAGTAGCTGCCTGAGCTATCAAGTCGCTTATATCAATCTTTTCTAAATTTTAGGTTATCCTTGCGGGAAGGAATCTAACATATAAAATCTCAAAATAGATTTTACAAGCTATGCAAGACAGAGTGGAATAATGAATTCTGAATGAATTCTATTCCACTCTTTTTTGTTTAATCAGATTATTAGTAAACAACTATCAACCGTACTATAATGGATAACAATTCAAATAGAGATAAAGGAGAAGTGCCTATGAAAACGGATATGCGCGCAATGGTTGTACATCAATATGGTGATTACCCAGTACAAGAAACACGTATGCCTTTACCAAACATGAATCCTAACGAGGTTCGTGTTCAAATTAAAGCGGCAAGCGTTAATCCAATTGATTTTAAAATTAGAGATGGCGGACTTAAAATACTGTTGAAATATGAATTTCCATTAATTCTAGGAAACGATTTCTCAGGTGTTATCACAGAAGTGGGTGCTAATGTTACAGCGTATCAGGTCGGTGATAAAGTCTATGGTCGACCACGTAAAACTAAAATTGGTACTTTTGCAGACTATATTTCAATTGATGCGTCAGAAATAGCACCGATGCCTAAAAACTTATCTTTTGAAGAAGCAGCCAGTATTCCATTAGTCGGTTTAACATCATACCAAGCCCTTAATGAAGTCATGCAATTACAGCGTGGTGATAAAGTATTTATTCAGGCGGGATCAGGTGGTGTCGGCTCATTTGCGATTCAATTAGCAAAAGCTATGGGACTATATGTTGCTACTACAGGAAGTCATCGTGGTAAAGCACTTATCGAGTCACTCGGTGCAGATCAATTTATTAATTATAAAGAACAAGACTTCGCACAAGAACTTAATGATTATGATGGTGTCTTCGATACATTAGGTGGAGATAACTTAGAAAAATCATTCGAAATCTTGAAACCAGGTGGCACAATTGCATCAGTGTCTGGTGTTCCAACAGATAAAAATGCTAGAGATTTAAATCTAAATATTGGTAAAGAAGCGTTATTACGCGTTGCTTCTTATAAATTAAGACGACGTGCCCAACAGTTTAACGTCAATTATGACTTTTTATTTATGCATCCAAGTGGCACTCAATTAAAAGAAATTAGTCAATTAATCGAAGAAGGCAAGATCAAATCAATTATTGATAAAGTGTTTGATTTTAAAGACACTCAGGCTGCGTTAGATTATTCAACGAGTGGTCGTGCTAAAGGTAAGATTATTATTAAAATGAATAATTAAGAAGGGTGGGTGTTAAATTTATGAAAAATATTATGATAGTGAACACAAGTGCAGATTATTTTGGTGATAATAGTAAACCAACTGGGCTGTGGTTAGGAGAACTTGTCCACTTTTACAATCAATTCAAAAATGAGGATGTAAATATTGATATTTATAACATGACTGGTGGGAATACACCAATAGATCCAGTTAGTTTATCTCCATTTATGTTAGACAAAGTAACAAAAGCATATTATAAAGATAATGACTTTATGAATCAATTGCGCTATGCACAACCAATATCTGAAGCCCTTGTAGAAGACTATGACGTCATATACTTCACAGGCGGGCATGGTGTGATGTTTGATTTCCCGGAAAATAGTGCCGTACAAAACGCTATCGAAACGATATACAATAAAGGTGGCATCGTTTCAGCAGTGTGTCATGGTATTGCAGCACTACTCAACGCAAAGAATAGCAGTGGAGAATATTTAATTAAAGATAAAGACATCACAGGCTTTTCTAACGTAGAAGAAGTATTAGCCAACCGTGACACATTAGTACCGTTTCATTTACAGAATGAAATAAAAAAACGTGGTGCGCATTATTCATTCCGACGACAACCATTTACGCCATATGTACAAGTTGATGGTCGATTAATTACAGGACAAAATCCACAGTCACCTAAATTAGTTGCCGAAGAAGTAAAAAAACAATTAAATTTAATAGATTAGGTTATAACATAGTAAGAGGTGATGCTAAGTGGATAAATCGTTGATGATTTCAAATGCAATAAATCTTATTTTGATGATAATACTTATTGTATTCAATATGGTTAATATAGGTACTTGGCCAATGGTCATTCTGGCACTATTAATCGTAGCTAATAGTATTTTTATGGTTTATAAAACAGTAGACACTAAAAAACGCAAATGACAAAAAAGCAATCTCACTCTTAATTTATGTGAGATTGCTTTTATTTATCATAACAATATAATGACGTTTCAAGCACATTATTTAATGTTTCAAACACTTCTTCAACAGTATAGTTATAGTCATTTTCTACCCAACGTCGTAGTACTTCTATTACGCCACTACTGTAAAAATCGGCTACAATTTCAGGATGTTTACTTTCTCTAATCTTTTGCGCTAATGGGTCACGCTTACGAGTTGAGTTATTTAACATCATTTCGCGACTCACATTCGTTAAACTTCTAAATACATCTGCCTGTCGAGACGAAACTAATAAATGTTTGAAAATCTTTTTATTATTACCAATGTAATAAATAAAGTCTTCAAATGATTCAGGGGTTGTAATGTCTGCTGATGTGTCACCTTTAGCTATAATTTGTTGTGTAATAAAGTCAGGTAAAGTGTAGAGTAATTCATATTTATCTTGGAAGTATCTGTAGAACGTACTGCGGTTGATTTCTGCAATATCACATATTTTTTGTACGGTGATTTCATCAAAATGATAGTCATGTAAAAGTATAAACACTGTTTCATGAATATGTTTAATCATACGTTTTTGATTTGCTGACGGCATTATCTGATTCTCCTATATATTTAATCTAGTCAGATAGCCTGACGTAATAAGAGTAATTTATCACAATAAAATTGATTTTTCCAAACATAACAACTGATACCACGTTTAAATTTGTTTATAAAAAAAGAGTAAATGAGTTATTTGAAACGTTTAATACTATAAGAGCGATATAAAAAGAGGGAGCGAAACTGAGTTTAGTTTCACTCCCTCGCAATAATAGCTACGATTGAGAAGAGAATGTCTTAAGCGCCTTCTCAACTCGGTTTGCTACTGTAAATTTGCATTATAAGTTTTAAATATGCTGCACCAAACGAGCATATGCTTTATTTGTCTTTCTTAACTATGCAATTAGTTAGTCTCAATACCTTCTAACCATTCATCTACTTTATTATCATTATCATCCACATAGTCTTTAGCTACTTGTTCTGGATTTTTGTTATCAACAAAGATTTTTTTAGCTAATTTGTCTTCGTCAGATTTACTCCAGTCATCTGCGATACGTGTTGCAATTGTGTATGCAGCTGGATGTGCTTCTTTAAAGTCTTTGTTAAATACTAAGTCAATGTGTTGATTATTATTACCATAAATGTTGTCTGGATCTTTCAACATTTTAACGTCTAATTCTTTAGAGAACCAGCTAGGTTCCATTGCTGTGAAGACGATAGGTTCTTGTTGTTTAAAAGCAGATTGAATTTTCTTGAATTGGTCTTGGTCAGAACTTTCTTTCAAGCTATATTTATCCAAGTTGTCACTATCAAGTTCATCTTTAGTTTCTTGCATAACACCATTACGTGCGTCTGTGCCTTGAATTGTCCAGTCTACAGATTTTCCGAATTCACTGTTTTTTAAGTCACTAATTGAGTCGACATCTTGCACGTACTTAGGTACGGCTAAACCTACTTTTGCGTTATCAATTAAATGTTTATCATCATAAATTGTTAATTTACTTTTAAATTTATCGTAGTAACTTTTATCAGTAGTAGGGAAGATACCTGATGCATGGAATGAATCAGAGTTCTCTGATACAGCAGCATATAATGGGCCACTTGCTGTTACTGGTGTTGTTGTTACATCATAACCTGCTTTTTTCAATACTTCTGCTATAACTAGTGAACGTGGTGTTGAATTATCACTCGCGATATAAGGTATTTCGATTTCTTTATTACCAAGTGATGTTTGACTATCGTCTGATGAACCACTACCGCTACCACTATTACCACAAGCACTTAGCACTATGGCTAAGGCTAGTGTGGCTAGTAGTCCTAAGAATTTCGAACTACGTCGTTTTAACATAACGTGTTTCCTCCTTTTTAATTTTAGTCTCTAAGTTCGTCATCATGACGATGTTGAGATGATCGGTTATATCTATCGTAAACACCTTTGTTGTTTTCACGAGCGTATAACATTAATGCTTTGAATAATACATCTTGATCAATATTGCTATCAGTTAATTCTTTGTATAAGTTTGTTGTTTTATCGAAATTTGAATCATGATAATCATCGTTATCATTGTGTTGATCATGATTGTTATGACGATAATCATCGTTTCTATAGTAATTGTCTTGATAGTGTCGATCATTATAATTATGTTCATCATGATGAGTATGGTCGCCATCTTGAGTATAAAGTGATTCATAGTCTATATCATCACGTTGATTATCATAGTGATGTTGGCGATTATGCTGGTCATGATGATTATCTAAATGCACAGAACGGTTATAATCTTCGTCATTATAATTACGATTGTGGTTATGTTTGTCATTTTGATAAACATAGTTATCTTTGTTTTGTCTAGAGTATTCATTATTTTTATCGTTGACATGACCTTTTTCAGAAGATGTGTCGTGATGATTATCTTCTTCTAAAGCTTTACCTTCAACGTCAACGTTTGGCAATACTGCACCTAACCATTTAGGAAGGTACCAAGAAGCTTTACCAAAGAGTTTCGTCAATGCTGGAATTAATGTCATACGTACGACGAATGCGTCGAATAACACACCGAAACCTAGTGCGATACCCATTGACTTAATTGCACTGTCATCTTGGAAGACGAATGCGATGAATACACTGAACATAATAAGTGCAGCAGCTACGATAACAGGTCCACTTTCTTTGATACCTACACGGATTGAATGATCATTGTCGCCAGTCTTACTATATTCTTCATGTACACGTGTCATTAAGAAGAGCTCGTAGTCGATGGCAAGTCCGAATAACAATCCAATTGTGATTACTGGAAGGAATGCAAGTAATGGTCCTGTGTTTTCAATACCAAATAAGCTACCCATAAAGCCATGTTGAATGACTAATGTTGTGAAACCTAATGTAGCCATTAATGAAAGGATAAAGCCTAGTACTGCTTTTAATGGAACTAAGATTGAACGGAACACAATCATTAATAAGAAGAATGCTAATACAACGATAACGCCTGCAAATACTGGAATAGCGTTGTTTAGTTTTTCTGACATATCGATGTTAATAACACTTTGTCCTGAAATTTCAGTGCCATAGTCATATTTTTCTTGTGCTTGGCTATGATAATCACGTAAATCATATACTAGATTTTCTGTTGACTGTGAGTTCGGTCCTTTTTCAGGAATGATTGTGAATAATGCGTAATTGTTGTTGTCAGTTAGTTGTGCTTTTGAAACTGTATCAACATTATCAATGTCTTCTAAATCGCTGCGCATATTATTTAAGTCACGTTCGATAGTGCTTTTACTTCCACCATCTTTTGTATTTACTAACATGACAATTTGTCCGTTATAACCTTCGCCAAAATTATCTGAGATTAATTTGTATGCTTTGTATTCTGATGAGTCAGTTGGTTTTAAACTATCATCTGGAATACCTAAACGCATGCCACTGACTGGTATAGCAGCTAAAATTAAAATAATTAAACTTACAATAACAGCGATAACTGGCTTACCAACAATAAATTTTGCCCAAGGATGATCTTTAGGGTCTTTACTTTTAGATGGTTTATCTTTAATTTTAATACTTTTATGGAAGATACTGATTAGGGCAGGTAATAGTGTTAATGCTGCTAATACTGCAAATAATACACTAATCGCTGAAGCGAATCCCATAACCGCTAAGAAGTCGATTCCTACAAGTGATAAACCACAAACAGCAATCATAACTGTAAGACCAGCGAATATTACAGCACTACCTGCTGTACCCACTGCTGTTGCGATAGCTTCTAAAGTATCGACATCTTTTTTCTTAAGTTCCTTAAATCTAAATAGAATAAAGAGTGAGTAGTCAATACCAACAGCTAAACCTATCATTACAGCTAGTGTAAGAGTGAAGTTTGGAATATCAAAGATATATGTTAATAATGCGATGATACCAACACTTGAACCTAAACCGATGATTGCACTAATAATTGGCATACCAGCTGCGATAAGTGAACCAAAGGTAATAAGTAAGATTACGAATGCTACGACGATACCGACAATTTCTGATGTACCACCAGGTTCAGCATTCATAGCGCCACCTTGAGTTTTTTCAATTTGCACATTGTGGTTGTCAGTTACATCTTTTAATTCTTTGTCGATGATATGTTTAGAAGAATCTTTTAATCCAGTTTGTGGAACTACATAACTTACGTTAGCGATAGCAGTATCGCCTTCATCATTAACTTGACCACTGTCATATGGATTAGAGATATTTTGGATATAATCATCATTTTGTCTGATATTGTCTAAAGCATCTTCAATATCTTTCTTCGTATCTTTATTATTGAGTCCATCATTCTTATTAGAATGGAATACTATTTTCATCGAGGCTTTCTCGCTGTCCTGATGAAATTCTTTACTGATTTTATCGTTTGTGTCTAATGACTTAAGGCCGTTCATAGTGATGTCACTGTCAAACTTCGGTGAGTTTATCATTAATGGCGTGATAATGACACCTAGTATAACAAGCCATCCTATAACACTTAGCCATTTGTTCTTAGCTATAAATTTTCCTAGTTTGTATAATAGCTTTGCCAAGACATTTCCCCCTATTTCATTAATTTATATCGCTTAAAGTATGGGTAGTGTGTTGATGTTTTGTGAGCAATTACATTAAATCGATACCTCAAATTAAGCATATTTAAAATGTTACATTTGATAATGTAACAAGTTATACCCACGTTCGGTACCATTAAAAGTTTTACGTCGTTGGAAAATGCAACACTTTGGAAAAATTGTTGGTGAAAATAGCGTGTATTAAGGGGATATATAAGAAAACAGGTAACCTCGTGATGATGGTATACCTGAAAATAATTTGGTATGTAGACTTGCGATGTAGTTAGTTTATTAAATAAAACAGGAGAAGTAATGCGCCTATTAAGACAAAAATTACGCCAGGAATATAAATTTTTTCTCTGAGGTCAATGTCACGTTGGTATGCAACAAATCTACTAATACCGATTAAAATTAGACCTAAAAGTAATAAAATGATGGAAAGAACGAGCATTAACCGTACCTCCTAATCAAAAAAGTACAAATAGCAAATTGATTAATATGTATATCTTTCTTTCACATCTATTATATTATGTAAGCGTATTTTTTTATAGCGATTTATTAATATATTGTAAAATTGTTATAACTTTTCGGAATGTTTATTAACAAAATTTATACATTCTTAATATTTTATAAAGGTAATAATAAACTGACTTTTCAAACTATACGTACTTGAATTATTTTGAAAAAAGAAACAGAAAGCAACTGTAGAAGGGCGGATAGTATTAAAGAGCAATCATGTTAATAAATATTTAATCAACGTGATTGCTCAAATTTGCAGGAACTATTTAGTGTTATATATTAATGTGATGAAATCTTGGATAATAGAAGTGAGATGTCTATCATTACGGTATATGAGTGAGATGTAACTTGTGGTTGGGGCATTAGGCAAAGTCTTACTAATAATGCTTGAATGATGACTTATAGCATTTTCACTGACTAAACTTAAATAATTTGAATCTTTTATTGTTGTAAGGATACTACTAATACTATTGGTTTCCATGTGAACGTCTAAGTTGATAAAGTTCTTTTTACGCCATTCGTCTATACTGTCTCGAGTTGCTCCGCTATTATGAATGATAAAACGGTAACTACTAATATCTTCTAAAGTAAGATGATCTTTTTGAGCAAGTGGGTGACGTTTGTCCATAGCAAGCACTAATGGATTCTCATGAAGACGTTTAACTTGTAGTTCCCCCTCGTTAAACCCTTTTTCAGCTATGACAGCAATATCAATCTTACGGTTTTTAACTTTCTCGATAATAATTGGCGCAGTATCTACTGTTAAGTTAATATCTATATTCGGATGTTCATGCATATAGTTTTTAAATGTTGATGGTAAAATGCTATAGATCGGAGCGTGACTCGCACCAATTCTTAAAGTTCCTCGTTTAGATTGTTTGAAATCTTCCATCATATCTGTTGTTTCTTCTATTAAATTAAGCATTTTATTCGCATTCCGATAGAGTAATTCACCGGCTTCAGTGAGGTTGAAATGTTTACCTTTTTTGAAATAAAGAGGTAATCCACATTCTTTGCTTAAGTTTTTTAAATGAAAAGTTACCGTTGGTTGTGTGATACCAAGTTTTTCAGCGACGGCGTTTTCGTTTTGTGCTTCAACGAAATGTTTAAAGATGAGTAATTGCTTTGTATTCATAAATTGATTTCCCCAAAATATATATTTTGTTTATACTATTTTCTATAATAAATAAAGAATTTTGAGGATACGTTAATAATTTGTTTAAAGTTAGTTAAACAGTGGTTTTATATTAATATGCAATAAGTCGTAGGTTAGGAGAGAAGAAAGTATGAAAGAAAGGATACTTGTGGTTTCTGATATTCACGGTCATCGGAAGGCACTCGTCACTCTTTTAAAGGCAGTTAATTTTAATGTGAGAAAAGATCAACTCGTTTTAATGGGAGATTATGTTAATAATGGACCCGATTCATTTGGGACTTTGAAGTTAGTGAAACGCTTAAAACGTCGAGGTGCACTTGCCTTGGCTGGCAATCATGAGATGCGTTGGTTAGAAAGTAAAGATAAAAAAATCAAACGCTGGCACAAATTTTTAAGAGAATTGTCGACAATCGAGGTCATAGATAATTACATATTTGCGCATGCTGGTATAGATACGTCTAAGCCTTTAAATAAACAGATTAAGGAATATACTACTGGTCATTATAACCATAATTTAAATAGAAACATCCCTAAAAATAAATATTTGATACATGGACATATTCCAAATTATCGCTATGGGTTAAAAAATGATGAATTATATAAAAAGAAAAATATACTAGATATTGATACAGGTGCTGGTCATAATAAATTCTTATCTCTTATAGATTTAACTAATGCGTACCAATACTCTGTTAAGGTTACAGATACTAAAAAAATCAACACTAAACGTATAAAATTATAAAAATCTAAGACTGGTCAATGTTTGGTACCTTTAATTAATTTTCAAAAAACAGAAGTATAAGTTTTAAATTAAATGTTATATAATGAAGTGGAATATTAATAAAAAGGGTGACATGCGTGAAGAAGCTTAGACAACATTCTAAATTTAATTCGTATTTAAAAGTGTCATGTTCAGTGTTGTTAATGAGTGGAACATTAGTGGGTTATGGATTTACCAAAGATGGATTTGCACAATCAAATGACCGCATTGACAACGTTTCAAGTGAAATGACATCTGTTCAAAATAAACTTGATAAAGCGATAGATAAAGCGAAAACAAAAATTGACCGTTTGAAGTACCTACAAGCCACTGATATTAAGAGTTATAAAGAAGATATTGAAGATGCACGTAATCAGTCTGAAATTGATCAAATTTTAAGGGATGCACAGGAAGAAGACCGTATATCAAATGAGGAAAGTACTAAAGAAACTGGTGAAAAAGCAAGCACTTCAAATGAATCTTCACTCTCAACTGCTAAGCAATCATCAACGAATGAAGAAAATAAGCTAGATGAACTAGATAAAGTAATAGCCGATTTAGATTCTTTATCTGAAAAGGTTGATACCCATCAACAAAATGGCGATATGAAGACGGAACAAGATTCCACAAATAATAATGAAAATAGCCAAATAAGTAGTGGACAATCAGCATCTTCTCAAAACAATAAGAATCAAATGAATGATAAAAATGATGATACCTCAATATTGGATGAAATGGATAATGTTAAAAATGACATAGAATCAACTAAAGAAAGTGCACATTCATCTGTAGAAGATATTCGAGATCAAACTGACTCATCCATTCAAGATGACAATTCAACAAAATCGCATTCAAAAGATAATACTAATACTGCATCAGATAAAAGTATTCTAAATGGTATCAAACAGATAGATAAAGATGATGTCAGCCATAAGTCAAACAAGATTGATTCAAAAGAGGGCCATGTTGATGCATTAACTGACGAATTATCTGCTAATCAAAAAATTGACCAAGCCATTACAAAAGTTGAAAATCAACAAGATAACACATCGAAACGTTATAGTGACCATAAACTTGAGCAATTGAGACAGTTAGAACAACAAGTAAAGCAAAACAACAATTTGACTAATGAGCAAAAGCAAAATGTTGAAAAAGATATTAAAATTGTTCGACAAAATGTTAAAGCGAACCGAGATGAAATAAGTGGTCGCTTAGAACAATCTTCAAATAAGCAAGCAACAGTCGAACAAATCTTAGGAAGTGTCTTTAGTAAAAACGAAGCTCAAAAGATAGCCAAGCAGATTAAAACTAACGGTCAGTCAGATAAGCAAATAACAGATCAAATGATGAAACATATCGACAACCTCAAAACGACAACAAGTGATGATATTTTGGCATCCATGTTTGATCAAGCGCCTGATAATGAGGCCTTAATCAAAACATTGCTTTCAACACGTTTAGGAAATAATGAGGCATCACAAATAGCTAAACAGCTTGCTAAAGAGAACTTATCTAGCTCAGAATTAGTAAATCAAGTGAAGCAAAAAATTAACGCAAATCAAAAAATAACAGCTGATGATATTCTTAAAGACATACTTGATAAATCGTCAGACCCTAAGCAAACCATCGAAACGTTATTAGCTACAAAGTTAAATCAAACACAAGCGAAGGCGTTGGCAGATCTTATTGCTAGAGCTCAAACGGATAAAGCTGATGCGTTAGATTTAGTGAAAAATGCATTAAACGGTACAGCTGGTGATTTATTACAGTTGCAAAATAAACTCGACACTGCAAAAAATAATTTGAATTATATCTTAGATCCTATTACCAATAGACCTTCACTATTTGATCGCATTAATGGTAGTACATCAAGTTCTAATCTTCTTAATCAAGGGCCTCATTTATTAGATGGACTAACTGGTGGTGGTCTATTAGATGGCCTTAATTCAGGAGGAAGTCTGTTAGACAATATTGAAGATATTCCTAATCCTGTACAAGGATTATCATTGGGACAATTAGGCAATGATGATGGATTTTTAAGTGGCTTATTTGATGATGAGGGGAATCTATCTTTACCAAGTACTGGAGAAGTAGTTAAAAAGTCTTGGCTACCAGTAACAGTGTTATTAGTGATTGCTGGGGGCACATTAATAGGGTTAGGTCGACGTAAACAACAAAAAACAAAATAATAAATACAAACTTAAAGCGTAGATAACAGAGTAATCATTACTTACCTATGTTATCTACGCTTATTTTTTGGAAAAGAGGCTCAACATCGGTTAAGAAAGCGTTTGCACAATTTCCTGAAAATAGCAAGTGAATTTTGAGAAATTATTGGTAAAGTTATGTGAAATAATTATGGAATATCAAAAATATTTACACTTTATTTAATATTCATATTGATTGTAAAGTGCATTAGACATACACTAATAGTGGAAAAAGAAATTGAGAAATTTTTCACAAAGTTGCTTAATTAACAAATTTTCACAAAGTATACGTTTTAAATGTGTATAGCATTTTCAAAGATAAAAAAATACTTGAAGGGGTTGAAAAGCATGACACACACTAACGAAGTTACTAATAGCACTAGCAAAGGACGGAAAAAACGATTCTCGCTTAAGATGCCTGGCGCATTTACAATTTTATTCATTTTAACTGTAATCGCTGTTATGGCAACGTGGATGATACCGGCTGGTGCATACTCTAAGTTATCTTATGATGGCGGTGCTCATGAATTTAAAATTGTCGATGCTCATAATAAATCAAAAACAGTCCCTGGAACACAAGAACAATTAGATAAATTAGGTGTAAAAATCGATGTAGACCAATTTAAATCAGGTGCCATCAATAAACCTATCTCAATTCCTGGAACATACGAACGATTAGAACAAAAACCTGCTGGACCAGATCAAATTACATCAAGCATGGTTAACGGTACAATTGAAGCAGTCGATGTAATGGTATTTATTTTAGTATTAGGTGGACTCATTGGTGTTGTACAAAAGAGTGGTTCATTTGAATCAGGACTTTTAGCACTTACTAAAAAAACTAAAGGTCATGAATTTTTACTTGTATTCATGGTATCAGTATTAATGGTACTAGGTGGTACGCTTTGTGGTATTGAAGAAGAAGCGGTAGCATTTTATCCAATACTCGTACCTATCTTTATCGCCATGGGATATGACTCAATTATCTGTGTTGGGGCAATCTTCCTAGCAAGTTCTGTAGGTAGTACATTCTCAACAGTTAACCCATTCTCAGTTGTTATCGCATCAAATGCAGCAGGTACAACATTCGTAGATGGTTTATATTGGAGAATTGTTGGCTTAGTTGTGGCAACAATATTCACAGTAGGTTATTTATACTGGTACGCTAAAAAAATTAAAAAAGATCCTAAAGCATCTTACACATATGAAGATAAAACTAAATTTGAAAATCAATGGTCAGTTATTAACGATGATGGCGGAGAAAAACCATTTACACTACGCAAAAAAATTATTTTAATTTTATTCATCTTACCATTCCCAATCATGGTGTGGGGCGTTATGACACAAGGTTGGTGGTTCCCAATCATGGCCTCAATGTTCCTAGCATTTACAATTGTAATCATGTTAATGGTAGCATTAGGTAAAGATGGACTTGGCGAGAAAGTGGTCGTCGATGCATTTGTAGAAGGTGCATCAAGCTTGGTAGGGGTATCACTAATCATTGGTTTGGCACGTGGTATCAATATGATTATGAATGATGGATTAATCTCAGATACAATCTTGAACTTCAGTTCATCACTTGTACAAGGTGTAAGTGGACCAATCTTCATTGTAATATTGTTGATTATCTTCTTCTTCCTAGGCTTCATTATTCCATCATCTTCTGGTTTAGCAGTGCTTGCAATGCCAATCTTTGCACCACTTGCTGATACAGTAGGTATTCCTAGATTTGTTATCGTAACAGCATATCAATTTGGTCAATATGCAATGTTATTCTTAGCACCAACAGGATTGATAATGGCAACATTACAAATGTTAGACATGAAGTACTCTCACTGGTTGAAATTCGTATGGCCAGTCGTTGCCTTCGTATTCATCTTCGGTGGTGGCATGCTTATCACTCAAGTATTAATTTATTCATAATAGATGAATTAAAAAGGTGGTTCACCCAAATCGGGTGCACCACCTTTTTATATGTTATCTTATTTAACTCACATCAGCATTATTTAGGCTGAATATAGTGTAAGGCTTCAGCTGTGCTAGCATCAATTGTACGATATGACACAATGCCTAAACCTTTGACATTAGATTCTGAGATGACGATAGAGCCATCTTTATTTACTTTTTCAACAAAGGCAACATGACCATATATATCATGCGCACCAGCTTGTCCTGCTTCAAAGACGACTGCGCTATGTGTAGACGGTGTTTGACTGACATCATAGTTATCACGTTCTGCACGATTATCCCAGTTATGGGCATCTCCCCAGTCGCTACCTACTTTCTTACCAAATTGTTGAACACGTTCGTATACATACCATGTACATTGACCTTGAGGATAAGGTGAAGATGAATCTGTGATTTCAAATGATTTAAACTCACTACCTGAAGTATCTTCTCCACTAGATGTTTGTTTAGCATATTGATCTAAATCTGGCATTTTTTTCTTATCAAAATCAGTTAAGTGATAGTGCTTGATTAAGCTATTTAATTTAGTGGCATAGTTAGGATCTGTAGCATACGTACGGCTTAAATGTCGTGTCGCGTCACGATAATCTATAGCTTCATGCTTCCAAGTAGGTTTATAAATTGTTGGATTACCGTCGATACCATTTTTAATTAAATCAGCATAATCTTCCAATGATGCTTTAGTACTTGGATATTTACGGAACCCAGCATTAATACTAAACATACTGTTGTCACTACCAGCTTCTAGCGTATTAAAGTTTACAGATTGTCCTTTATAACTACCTTTAATACCAAATAAATTATAATTAGGTGCTTGTGCTAAGGTACTGTTTCCTGAACTAGATTCAAGAATAGCTTGAGCAATCATAACTGAGGCATAAAGATCTTTATCTTGACCAATCTTATGTGCATCTTTAGCGATAGACTTAATAAAGTCACGCGTACCTTTATTTTCAACAACTGTTATATCGCCATCCGTTACGTCACTACCATTAAGTTGAGGTAATGTTTGGAACAGACTAGTTGAACGCGTATTACTTTGCTTAAAGTCATCTTCAAATGACTGTGCAGGTGTAGTTTTATGTTCAAGCTCTTTCTTAGTTGGCAACTGAGGGTTACTTGCTTTATTAGTGCTCTCTTTTGATTTTTCATCTTTAGATGTGTCTGATGCATTATCCTTTTTAGATGATTCGAAATCTTGATGCGTCTTTTTAGCATCTTCACTGTATTTATCGAGCACAGTGTCTAAGGCGGATTCAGACAGACTGTTACTATCAGAAGATGATGTTTTACTAGAATCATTGTTTGAGTCGGTGCTTGTGTCGTCATTTTTTGATTGATGATCAGTGTCATCTGTATTATTACTTCCTTGGTTATCTTTATCATCATCTGTTTCATCTGAGACGAAATCATCAATGGCATCTAACGCTTTACTAACACTTGCATCGTCCTTATCTTGATTGGCAGTTGATTGTTGATTTGTATCTGCCTCATCTTGTTGTGAAGTCTTATCTGATTGGTTAGTTTGCTCACTACTTTGCTTTATGTCATTTTTGTCGCGATCCGTTGTGTCAGAAGATGAAGCGCTATGTTCTGTTTGATCTTGGTCTTGTGCATCACTATCTTGCTTATTTGTAGAGTGCGTGTCATCAGCTGTTTCATTAGTGCTTGCGGGTTGCTCATAATCTGAAATATCACTATCGAAATTAAATAATGATGCAATTAAATGAGTTAGGCTAAATCCATTTTGATATAAATCAGGATTTAAAAAGTTAGAAGCAGGTAAACCACTAGAATGTGTTGCGTCAAAGATTGGAGAAAGGGGTGTACGGTAAGTGCTATTAGTATCTTTATAACGCTTTTGATGACTGCGAGATGCGCTTGTGTTGTCATCATCTTTCTCCTCTGATGACGTATCTGATGACTTAGACTTTTCTCGTTTTATCTTGTTCTTCGAATCTTCCTTAGTAGGTGCTTCAGAAGATGTGTTATCGGACTGAGTATCGTCTGATTGAGATGTTTCATCAGTATTATTGTCATTTACATCTTTATTATGATCAGTTTGTTCTTCTTGTGTGCTAGATGATTTCACCTTAGCATCTTCGTTTGTGTCTTCAGCATGTGCAATGCTAGTCGTAAATGTTGGCAATACTAGCGTTGTTGTTAAAAAGTAAATCATAAATTTATGCTTCGACATTACACTCTTTTCCTCCTATCAAATTAACTATGGTGGTATGCGAATATATCAGAATTTGATATAATATTTATTATGATTTTTAGTTGATAAGTATCAACTAATTATTACTTTGCTTAATAAAAGTATTATACTAACTCTATAAAGAAAAAAACAATGCTTAATATCATTTTGAGATAAAATCTTAATATTTCATTTTTAGGAGTGTGAAAATGAAAAACGCACTAAAATTATTTATAACGGACTTGAAGCGAGTTGCTAAGACGCCAGCAGTTTGGGTTATACTAACAGGACTTGCGATATTACCGTCTTTCTATGCTTGGTTCAACTTATGGGCTATGTGGGATCCTTATAGTCATACAGGTCATATCAAGGTTGCCGTTGTAAACGAGGACAAGGGTGACAAAGTTCGTGGCAAGAAAATTAATGTTGGTAATACATTAGAAGATAATCTTAAGAAAAACGATAAATTTGATTGGCAATTTGTTAGCCGGGAAAAGGCAGACCATGAAATTAAAATGGGTAAATACTATGCTGGCATATACATACCTAAAGAATTCTCGCATCAAATTACTGGCACATTAAGAAAGAAACCACAAAAAGCCGATATCGAATATAAAGTTAATCAAAAAATCAATGCCGTCGCACCGAAAATGACCGATACAGGGTCAACGGTCATCGTAGACGAAGCGAATAAACAGTTCAATGAAACCGTCACGAAAGCGTTACTACAAGAAGCGAATAAAGTGGGTATTCAACTCGAGGATGAAGTACCTACAATTAATAAAATAAAAAATGCAGTTTATGCGGCACATGACTCATTACCACAAATCAATAAAATTGCGGATCGAATTGAATATTTGAATGATCATCAGGATGATCTTGATAAATATGCAAATCAATTCCGTGCGTTAGGTAACTACAAAGGTGATATTTTAGATGCGCAACAAAAGCTTAATGATGTGAATGCGGCCATTCCGTCACTTAACGAAAAGGCAAAACTCATCTTAGCACTTAATGAATATATGCCGAACATTGAGAAACTATTAGATGTAGCTTCTAATGATATACCGGCACAATTTCCTAAGATTAATAGAGGCGTGGATATTGCTAGTGAGGGGCTTGATTTAGCGAATACGCGTTTAAATGATGCACAAGGTTATCTTACATCTGCTCAGCAACGTGTAGGTGATTATCAAGAAGCGGCAGGGCGTGCTCAAGAAGTAAATAACCAAGCCAATAGTGCATTGCGTCAACAAAGTACATCGGGACTTCCTCAATATCAAATTCAGAAGTTGAGCACAGATAGTAGCCAGGACACGGTAAACGATAATCAAATCGTCTCAAACAATGACGTGAAGTCTATGAATAGTGCGCTTGCAGAAGCATTATTAACACTTTCAAGTAATTCTGATAATCAAGCGAAAGCAACACAGTCAGACATTAAAGCCTTGAAAGATATATCTTATGGTGTTATTGGTTCTAATCGACCAACGGAATTTAATGACATGTTACGTAACTTAAAAACACGTCTTGAAAATAGCTCGAAAAGTAATCAACAATTGATAGACGTGTTAAAAGAATTAGAAAAAAGAGAACATGTCGATTTATCGTCTCAAATTCAACAAGTTGAGAGTGCCAATAATCGTATCAGCGATTCATTACGTTCAACGAATCAACTCATTGATGCACTAAAAAATGGTAGTTCAGGTAAAGCAGAAGCAGTTAACGTATTGCGTTCGTTACCAGATTTAAATAAAGCGTTAGGTAACTATCGTGATTTCATTAAAAATGACTTAAACAATCGTTTGTTAGTTGTATCTAATCAAATTACACAAGAATTAAACAAAGGTCAGAATACGTTATCAGACGTTCAATCTAAATTAAATACGATTAATCGTGTTATCATTGCTGGTCAGGATATAGTTACAGATGGACAGAATCGTATAGCTAACATTCAAAGCGAATTACCTGCTTTAGAACAAACCTATATTAATGCGATGCAAACTGCTCAGAAGTATTTCCCTACATTGAAAAAAGACGTAGCGAATGCAGCTGACTTTGTTCGTAATGATTTGCCAGATTTAGAGCAACAACTTGCTAATGCGACAGCAACTGTAAATGCGAATTTACCGACATTGTTTAATAAGTATGACAATGCAGTTGATTTATTAAATCAAAATCAACCACGTGCGAAAGAGGCATTAGCTAACTTAGCTAATTTCTCTGAAAATCGTTTGCCAGATATTGAAAAGGATTTAAACAAAGCGAATAAAATATTTAAAAAATTAGATGAAGATGATGCGGTAGATAAAGTAATTGATGCGTTGAAGAATGACTTGAAGAAACAAGCCGACGTGATTGCGAATCCTATTCATAAGAAACAAGTAGATGTCTTTCCAGTTAAAGATTATGGTTCAGGTATGACACCATTCTATACGTCATTATCTATATGGGTAGGGGCATTATTACTAGTAAGTTTATTGTCTGTAGATAATAAACATGAAGCCTTGAAAGATGAGTTGACGAAACGTCAAATTTATTTAGGTAAAGGTGCTTTCTTTATAATGATGGGTATCATTCAAACGTTGATTGTAACGATTGGTGACTTGGTTATTTTGAAAGCGCAGGTTGAATCGCCGACCTTATTTATCTTAGTCGCACTGTGTGGTGCCATCGTCTTTAATACGATTGTGTACACATGCGTGTCATTACTTGGAAATCCAGGTAAAGCTATTGCAATCATTTTACTAGTATTACAAATCGCTGGTGGTGGAGGAACATTCCCAGTTGTAACTGCTCCTAAGTTCTTCCAAACGATTTCACCATATTTACCATTCACGTATGTGATAGATTCCTTACGTGAAACAGTAGGTGGCATTGTACCAGAAATTTTAATTACGAAAATGATTATCTTAATACTATTTGGACTAGGATTCTTTATTTTAGGCATCTTAGTCAAACCAGTTCTTGATCCAATTATGCGTAAAATTTCTAAACGCGTGGATGAAAGTAAAGTAACGGAATAGTTACGGAAACGATATTTGTAAAATAAAAAGCATTCTAGCCTTATAAATGGGCTAGAATGCTTTTTATGTGCTATATATTTATTGTTACTATGCTTAATTTTTATCTTTAGAATCACTTGAACTACTTGAACTTTGTGTTGAACTACTGTTAGTTGTCGTTTTATTCTGTGTGCTAGGTTGTGATGTTGATGGCTGTTGCGTAGAAGGTTTTTGTGTACTTGGTTGTTGTGTTGTTTGAGTTTCTTTAGTATTTTTTTCTGAAGTAGCACTTTCTGAACTATTTTGTCTTGAACTGTTTTCTTTTGTTTTAGATTGTTGTGTTCGAGTTGTCGAGTTATTTTGTTGTGTAGAATAACTTTGTTGCGTATTTACAGTGTTGTTTGACGCTGGTTCTGATTGTGCATTTTCTCCATTATCAGATGTAGTAGATTGCTCATCAGTTTGTTCTTCTTTCGTTTTATCTTTCTTCTCTTTTTTATCATGCTTCTCAGTTTTATGATCATCACTCGAATTTGAATGTTTAGTACCAGTTGCTGCAAAGAATATTGAAAAACCTAAAGCAACAACAAGTAATAAAATGACGATACCTGCCAATACTTTTTTCAAGGTGTATCCTCCGTCCTTAATTCATTTCTTTATCTTATTATAATAAAACTTCATAAAATAGATAGTATTTACACAATTTTATAATATTAAATTTTGTTTACTAAAATTTTTGATAAATAGGTCTTAAGTACAGTGAATGTTTGTATGTATTGTGCGATAATATAAATGAAGTGTAATTCTAATATAGAAAGAAGGACTAACATGAATAAAGTAGTTAAAACTATTGCCTCAACAACATTAGCATTTGGAACACTTTTAGGAGTGAGTAGCGCTGTATTACCAGTACAAGATACTGCCCATGCAGCAACGCAAACTAAAGGGTATTACTACTCTTATAATGGTTACGTTGATAAAGACGCTAAATTCTTAACTGACAAGAACTTTATTAACGCAATCAAACACGACAACATTAAATTTAATGGTATCAAACTTGCTAAAACAAATAGCACAACTGTAAAAGAAAAGTATAATCAGAAATTTACTGGCGTAACAAGCAATGGTAAAAAAGCAAATAAATTACAATTTATAGTTAAAGGCGATTTAACGTACAGTCAACTTAAAAAAGCTTATGGTAAAGATTTGAAAAAAGCTAAAGGCAACAATAATGTTAAAGGTAGCGGTATTTACGTTTATAAACCAAATAAAGATGGTTTAGCAACATCATTTGTTCTTAATAACAATAAAGTTGTAGAAGTAGATATTAGTTACGTAGGCTTTACAACAAGTAAATAATATTTAGAAGAGCGCATAAATGGGACTTCCTCATCTATGCGCTTTAATTTATCTCTAGTTAAAATAAAACTCATGTTTCAATGATATGAGTCATTAATTACGCAGCACACTTACTCTACATTACAAATAACCTCAAAATCGAGTTTCATCGTTTGTGAACCGTTCTCGTTACTAATTGTGATACAGCGATTTAGCGAGTCGATACGACGTATATACGCTGCAATTGATTGGATATAGCCATTTCTCCAATAACTAATCATTGCCAGTTGGTGCTGTGTGAATTTATAAGTGAGCTGTCGATTGATATTTTCGAATTGATCATCTGACAATGAAGGCATGGCAATTTTATTCTGTTCCTCAATAAAATCATTCAATCGCTGATATTGTTCTGGCATTGTCGCAAAGGGAGCCCACTTCACCATGCCACGTCCTTGAGGAATGTTAGCGTCTAGATATTGTCTTGGTATTTTACGATAATCTGTTTCATATTTATACTCATCTGGCGCATTAGGATTTGGAATCATGTTAACCACCTCAAATTCATTATAGAACACATGTTCGCATTTTGGAAGTGGTTTTCTACAATATAAATTAATTTTATATTTATTTTGGAAAAGTAAAAAAGACTATATAAAAGAGCCATAAGTTTAACAAAGGGGAAGTAAACTTATGGCTATAGTCATTACATAATATAACTTTTTGTGAAGGAGTTAATGGGGATGTTACTCCTATATTTAGTATAACATAATTTATATAAAAACATTATTTAACGATTTGTGAAATTTAATTTTGTGTAATTATAAACAACATTACATCAAATATGAAACACTTCTAATTAGTTAAACAAAATTGTATAACAGTCATGAATAGCGTATGATATGTTTAGTTATAAAGAAAGAAGGCTTCTAATTTGAGAAAAACTACAAAAACATTAGTCACAACGACATTAGCACTAAGCACATTATTTGGTGTAGGTGTTACGAGTGCACTGACGGAAACATCTATTGCACATGCTGAATCTAAAGCTACGACAAACACAACTCATTCTAAAGCGAACGCGACATCTGCATATTACAATTATAAAGGATATGCAGGTCAAGACGTGTCATTTGTATTAGATAAACATTTTAAAAATGCGGTAAAAGCTGAAAATGTCACATTCAATGGTATTAAATTGAAAGCAACAACATCATCTAAAAATGTGAAAAAATATGATCAATATTTTAGAAACGTTTCGAAAGATGGTAAAACAGCATCATTACTTGATTTAAACGTAACGGGTAAAATGACATTGGATCAATTAAATAAAACTTACGGAAAAGATTTACAAAAGGTAAATAACCATAAGCATAATACAACAGGCATCTATTTCTACCAACCAAATTCAAAAGGAATGACGGTATGGTTTGATGTGGATAACGGTAAAGTTGATCGCGTGGTAATGGGCTATAGCACTGTAAAACAAGCTATGAAAGAAACAAAATAGCATAACTTGAAAGACACCTCAAAAGTTGGATAATAAATCTTACTTTTGGGGTGTTTTTATGTAAATAATTAAATTTATAACAGATTTTATGAAATACCCCACACAAAGAAAGACAAAAAAATGATACGTTAAAAGTAAAACATAAATATAGCAGTAGGCTGTATAGGGATAGAGGGAGTTTATAATATGAAAAAGAATAAACGTCTAGATCTCATCGCAACGGTAGTTAAGAATAACCGATTTAACAAAAAGGAAGAGATTGCAGATTACATCGATACGCATTTCGGGGTACGCTATAGCGTAACTACGATTTCAAGAGATTTGAAAGAATTAAAGATTTTTAAAGTTCCAGCTGTAAGTAGTCAATCCTATTATAAAAAGTTAGATAATACGCAACAAATGGATGCTAAAACGAAACTGCTACATTATTACGACAGTGAAATTAAAAGTATCATAATAAAAGATAGCTACATACTTATCAAAACATCTCCAGGATTTGCGCAATGCATTAATTATTTTATTGATCGAATGAATATTAATGAAATATTAGGGACAGTGGGTGGCAATGACACATTGATGGTACTAACTAATTCTGAAGAAATGGCTAAATATGTGCATTATAAATTATTTAATCATAAATATTCAAATTAATGTATAAAATATAATGTTGATTTACTTTTTTATATTATCTATAATAGAGTGTAACACACCTAAATTATAATGTTCATAACCTAAGTAGTTATATAAATGTAGATACAAATCAAGGGTGTTTATAAATACAAAATAATGCATAAAAAACTTTTCTTAAAAATATTATCATGTGAAAATAAATGGAATATACATAAAAAGCACCAAATACTTAATGATTTTGTATATTCAATCACAAATATGCATTGAATAACCAGAAAGCATGAACTAGCACACATTCATATTGTGAAAACAATCACATAAATATTTTTGAAAGCGCTTTACACTCTAATTGTAGATAAATAAAGGAGGAAATGAATATGACACAAGGACCTATTCAAGTAAACAGTGAAATCGGTAGATTAAAAACAGTATTACTCAAACGACCTGGTAAAGAATTAGAAAATTTAGTACCAGATCACTTAAGTGGCTTGCTATTCGATGATATTCCTTATTTAAAAGTGGCGCAAGAAGAGCATGACAAATTTGCACAAACACTTCGTGATGAAGGTGTGGAAGTTGTTTATTTAGAAAAACTAGCAGCTGAAGCAATTGCAGATAAAGATGTGCGAGAACAGTTCATTGACGATATTCTTGCAGAATCTCAAAAAACAGTATTAGGACATGAAGCTGAAATTAAAACGTTTTTTGCGAAGTTATCAGATCAAGAATTAATCGATAAAATTATGGCTGGTGTAAGAAAAGAAGAAATTGAACTAAAAACAACGCATCTGGTTGAATATATGGATGATAGATATCCATTCTATTTAGACCCAATGCCTAACCTTTACTTTACACGTGATCCTCAAGCATCAGTAGGTAGAGGTATGACAATTAACAGAATGTATTGGAGAGCACGTCGCAGAGAATCACTATTTATGACATACATTTTAAAATATCATCCAAGATTTAAAGATGCAGATGTACCAGTATGGTTAGACCGAAACTCACCATTTAATATCGAAGGTGGAGATGAATTAATTCTATCTAAAGAAGCTTTAGCCATTGGTATTTCTGAACGTACATCAGCACAAGCAATTGAACGCTTAGCACGTAATATATTTAAAGATGAATCTACGACATTCAAAAAAGTAATTGCGATTGAAATTCCAAATAGTCGTACGTTCATGCATTTAGATACAGTATTCACAATGATTGACTACGATAAATTCACAGTGCATTCAGCTATTTTCAAAGAAGAAAATAACATGAATTTATTTACGATTGAATACGATGAAGCAAAAGATGATATCAAAATTACACATTCTAATAAACTACGTGAAACGCTAGCAGACGTACTTGGCGTTGAAAAAATCGAGTTTATCCCAACTGGTAATGGTGACGTGATAGACGGCGCACGTGAACAATGGAATGACGGTTCAAACACGCTATGTATACGCCCAGGTGTGGTCGTTACTTATGACCGAAACTACGTATCAAACCAATTACTTCGTGATAAAGGCATTAAAGTGCTTGAAATTACTGGCAGTGAACTTGTTCGTGGACGTGGGGGCCCAAGATGTATGAGCCAACCATTATTTAGAGAAGATATTTAAAGTATTTCGAGCAAACGTAAGGACTTTTTTGAAAAATACATCGCAGGGAAAGTGATGTAGAAATATAACACAAGGAGAAGGGTTTGAAGCAGGGTTACCAGACAATTGAATAATGATGCTTCAAGCCCTTAATTTAAAAGTAATCCTCCTTAGAAGGGGAAATGAATTATGAATGAATCAGACACAAACAAACTTGGTAAAACGTCACTTATTGGTTTAGTCATTGGTTCTATGATTGGTGGCGGTGCGTTCAACATCATTTCTGATATGGGTGGTCAAGCTGGTGGTTTATCAATTATGATTGGATGGATTATCACCGCAATTGGAATGATTTCACTCGCATTTGTCTTCCAAAATCTCACTAATGTAAGACCAGACTTAGAAGGTGGAATTTACAGTTATGCACAAGCTGGATTTGGCGACTTTATTGGTTTCTCAAGTGCTTGGGGCTACTGGTTTGCTGCGTTTCTAGGTAACGTAGCCTATGCAACATTATTGATGTCAGCAGTAGGTAACTTCTTCCCAATCTTCAAAGGTGGTAATACGCTACCAAGTATTATCGTCGCTTCTTTCTTATTATGGGGTGTGCACTTCTTAATACTTAGAGGTGTTGAAACCGCAGCTTTTATCAATAGTATTGTAACTGTTGCAAAGTTAATTCCTATATTCTTAGTCATCATTTGTATGATTGTAGTATTTAATTTCGATACATTTAAAGCAGGATTCTACGGAATGACAAGCGGTGGTACAGGTATATTTAGTTGGGGCGATACAATGTCTCAAGTTAAGAGTACAATGCTTGTAACCGTATGGGTGTTCACTGGTATTGAAGGTGCAGTGGTATTCTCAGGTCGTGCTAAATCGAAAAAAGACGTAGGTACAGCTACAGTAATTGGACTTGTTTCAGTACTTGTTATTTACTTCTTAATGACTGTATTGGCACAAGGCGTTATTCAACAAAACCAAATTGCTGATCTTGCAAGTCCATCAATGGCACAAGTGTTAGAACATATCGTTGGTCATTGGGGTTCAGTACTCGTTAACATTGGTTTAATTATTTCTGTTTTAGGTGCATGGCTTGGTTGGACATTACTAGCTGGTGAGCTACCATTTATAGTGGCTAAAGATGGCTTGTTCCCGAAATGGTTTGCTAAAGAAAATAAAAATAAAGCACCTATCAATGCATTATTAATTACAAACATTCTAGTACAAATATTCTTAATTAGCATGTTATTTACAGATAGTGCATATCAATTTGCGTTTTCACTTGCATCAAGCGCGATTTTAATTCCGTATATGTTTAGTGCCTTTTATCAATTAAAATACACAATAGAGCATAAAGGACACGCTACAGTGAAACAATGGGCAATCGGTATTATTGCATCAATCTATGCAATATGGCTTGTATACGCTGCAGGTATAGATTACTTGTTATTAACCATGTTGCTCTACATCCCTGGTCTATTTGTTTATCGTTTCGTACAACATAATAACCATAAACCATTAACGAAAGGTGACTATATCTTGTTTGCAGTCATTATCATACTTGCAATAATAGGTATCACTCGCTTAGCGATGGGAAGCGTTTCAGTATTCTAATAAAAAGTTTTAAAAGATTTAGGAGTGTATCTCAATGGCCGGAAAGACATATATCAACAACAGAGATAATGATTTAAGTGAAGGACTCAAACAATTAGCGTCTTACTTAAATATTCCAACAGGTGTCATTCAAGCTTTCAAGAGTGAATGTTTCGTGCGACGTTACAATAAAGGACAAATCATATATTATTCATCTGATCAGCCCACCTATGTGTATTTGTTACTAGACGGTATTGTTTTGCGTGAAACAATTAATGAAAATGGGGACGCTTATCGTAAACTGAATAAAGAGCAGCTATTATTTCCGTTAAATCATCTCTTTCGAAAAATTGAATTAAACGAGATGTGCACAGCTATAACACCATGTAATGTAATAGGCATACCTAAAGATATGTTGGAATATCTTTGTAAAAATCATGACGACATATTTGTTACACTGTTCGAAAAGTTAAATAACGAACTTGAACTACTAATGGAATACAATATGGCATTAACCACAAAGTTGGCGAGAGAGCGCATTGAGAAAGTATTATATTATTTATGTCATGCAATAGGATACGATCATGATGAATTCTACGAAATTAAACATATCATGACCATTCAATTACTGAGTGATTTAGCAGGTATTTCACGTGAAACAACTGGCCATATTGTACATGAATTAAAAGAAGAGAAAAAATTAATAAAAAATGGCAAAAACTGGATGGTTATAAAGTAATAAATAAGACACAAAGACCCCTTATATACAAAAAGCGTTTATATTAAACTACCATACCGATATAAACACAATAATTGCTACTTAAGACGTTGGTGACATCACTAACGTCTTTTTGCATGCTTGGGTAACACCTTTTTCAGAAAAAGTGTAAAATAGATATAATCATTTATTATTAGAAGGGGCGACAATCAACATGGCACTCATGACAATCAATTATTTATCACCATCTTTAGGTATGCAACAATCATTTGTAGCAATTATTCCAGAAGACGCCAGTTTCTTCGACGAAACACAATCACCTAAATCTTATAAATCACTTATTTTATTGCATGGATTATCAAGTGATGCAACGTCGTATACACGCTTTACCAGTGTTGAGCGATATGCAGATGAACATCAATTAGCTATCATTATGCCGAATGCAGATCATAGTGGCTATGCAAATATGACGTACGGTCATAGTTATTATGACCATATATTGGAAGTGTATCACTACGCTCATAAGCTACTTCCATTATCACCAAAACGTGAAGATAATTTTATTGCAGGTCATTCAATGGGTGGTTACGGCACGATGAAATTTGCATTAACACAAGGAAGACTCTTCTCTAAAGCATCACCATTGTCTGCTGTCTTTCAAGCGCAAGGGTTAATGGAACTTGATTATCCTGATTTCGCACCAAAAGCAATTACAGGGGAAGATATAAATATCAAAGGTACTGAACTCGATACATATCATTTAGTTGATGAAGCGGTCGAAAAAGGATTAACCATACCTAAGTTGTTAATTCAATGTGGTACAGAAGATTTCTTATATGAAGATAATCAACAATTTATGACATACTTGGATGATAAAGGAATTGACTATCAATATGAAGAAGGTCCTGGAGAACATGATTATGCATTCTGGGATAAGGCCATCAAACGCACAATTGAATGGTTAGTAGAAGAATAGTAATGAAAATGAATTTGGAATCAAAATGATGAATAAAAGCACGAGGCTGGGACAAAATAAAATGTCTCAGCCTACTTTATCATTTTGTCAGTAGCTGACTGATTTGAAAATGCGCTTGAATCAAGCTTTTTTCAAACCTAGTCATCCTTGCCGGGGTAGGCGGGGCCCCAACAAAGAGAATTTCTTAAAGAAATTCTACAAGCAAAGCAAGTTGGGGTTCGGGGCCCCAACAACAAGAATTTCATTAAGAAATTCTACAAGCAAAGCAAGTTGGGGTTACGACGAAATAAATTTTGAGAAAATATTTTTTCTGTCCCACTCCCGTGCTTTTTGACATATTTAAAATGCTGAATATCTAATTTGAGTGATTGACAAACACTAGGGAACAACCTATCATTAATAATGAAAACGTTTTCATAAAAGGTGGTACTATGGCAACAATTAAAGATGTAGCTCAGAGAGCAGGGTTATCTATATCGACGGTTTCAAGATATTTAAATCATCATCCTTATATTTCTGAGGACAAGAAAATTAAAATCCAACAAGCGATGGATGAACTTGATTATGTGCCAAATTCAGTCGCTATGCAATTGCGTTCTAACAAGTCTTATACGATTGGTATCATTGTACCTAGAATTACGAATCCATATTTCGCGTATTTGATTGATGCAATTGATAAAGAAATTAAAGGCACACCATACCATACGTTAATTATGCAAACATATAATGATAAAGAAGAGGAATTAAGATTATTAAATATGTTTAAGCAAAGACACATTGCTGGTGTGATTATGGGCGCACTTGAAAATGACATAGAGGTTTTAGAGACGTATACGAAATATGGACCTATTATTTTATCGGCAGATCAATCAATGCAGTCTGATAAAGTGAAGATTATACATACCAACCAACGTCAAACGACGTATGATGCCATTCAATACTTAATTAATAAAGGATATCGAAACATAGCTTATTGCACGGACAATAGTTACTATGATCATTGCTTCAATAAACCTAGAAATGTCGGATTTAGAGTAGCGATGAAAGATAATGGTCTAGATATTAGAGATGAATGGATTTTTAACAATGTTCATACAATTGAAGATGGTGAGCAGATAGGGAAAATATTGTTGCGGCAAGAACAGTTACCAGATGCTATTTTTACAGGTAGCGATGAAGTGGCATTAGGGTTAATGCACTTTATGACTGCCCATCAAATAGATATTCCTAACCAAATCGCCATTATGGGATATGATAACCAACCCATTTCTAGTTTGTTGAAGATTCCATTATCGACAGTCAATCAACCAGTCAATGACATTGGTAAGCAATTGATTAACTATTTATTGGCATTACTTGAAGAGACAGAATTTGAAATCAAAGATGATGTATTAAAATTAAATATCGTAGAACGACAAAGCACATAAATAGAGCCTTCCATTTCGAATTTTAAACGAAGTGGAAGGCTTGTTTCTATTTATAAATCAAACAAGGATACTTGAATATTGTAAGTAATCATCGTTATGTGTAAAATGTAAATAACATCTATGTATAATACATGCAAAAGTTAATAAGGGGATGAGTAGCATGGTAAATGTAAAAAAACAAAGAATGAAAATTTACGTACTAGACAATGGACGCATGAAGATGGATAAAAACTTGATGATTGCTAATTCAAACCAAGCGACGATGGATAATCCAAATCAGCCTAATGAAATGCATGAATTTCCTATTTACACTGTATTCATTGATCATCCTGAAGCAAAGATTTTATTCGATACAGCATGTAATCCAAATGCTATGGGAGATAATGGGCGTTGGATTACAGCAACACAAAAAGCGTTTCCATACTTTGCTGACGAAGCATGTCATTTACCTAATCGACTTGAACAAATTGGCATAGACCCTAAAGATGTTGATATTGTTGTGGCCTCTCACTTGCACTTAGATCATGCAGGATGTCTTGAATACTTTACAAATGCGACTGTCATAGTGCATAACGATGAACTCAACGGGACAATGCAATCTTATGCACGAAACCAAAAAGAAGGTGCGTATATATGGGCGGATATAGACGTATGGATTAAAAACGATTTAACTTGGAAGATTATGAAACGAGATGAAGATTATTTAAAACTCGTAGATGGCGTTAAGGTCTTGAATTTTGGCAGTGGTCATGCATGGGGCATGATTGGCTTAGAAATTGAAACTGAAGAACTTGGAACAATTATTCTCGCCTCAGATGCTATTTATACGAAAGAAAGTATGGAACCAACACTTAAGCCTCCAGGTATCTTGTATGATTCTGTTGGTTGGACAAATTCTGTAGAAAAAATAAAAAAATTAGCAGCAGAGAAAAATGCACAAATTTGGTTTGGCCACGATGGAGAACAATTTGCCGAATTTCGAAAATCAACAGACGGATATTATGAATAGGGACTTTCAAGGGAGTGTTTAATTATGAAAACAAGAGCAGCAGTATTATATGAAATGGAAGCATCTCAACCTTATAAAGAATCGAAACCTTTAAAAATTGAGAGCTTAGAGTTAGAAGATGCTCATGAGCATGAAGTATTGCTAAAAATACATGCAGCAGGGCTATGCCATTCAGACTTATCAGTAATTAACGGCAGTAGACCTCGACCTTTACCGATGGCACTTGGTCATGAGGCAACTGGCGAAGTATTAAAAGTTGGAAGTAGTGTCACAAGGGTGAAAGAAGGTGACCATGTAGTTTGTACCTTCATTCCAAGCTGTGGTAAATGTATACCATGTAAAGAAGGACGTCCAGCTTTGTGTGAAAATGGAGCTAAAGCAAATGAAAAAGGCGAAATGCTAGAAGGAGGCATTCGATTATCTAATGAAGATGGACAAGTATATCATCATTTAGGCGTCTCTGGATTTGCAGAACACGCAGTGGTTTCTGAAAATTCTATTGTAAAAATCAGTAATGAAATACCATTTGAACGTGCAGCAGTATTTGGCTGTGCTGTCATTACAGGTATTGGTGCTGTGATGAATACAGCTCAAATTCGTCCAGGTAGTAATGTTGCTGTGGTTGGACTAGGTGGTATAGGATTAAATGCCATTATTGGTGCTAAGTTAGCAGGTGCAAATGAAATTATTGCACTAGATATTAATGAAGACAAATTTGATTTAGCTAAGCAGTTTGGAGCTACCGCGACATTTAACTCTAGTGATGATGATATAGATGAACAAATTAAAGAATATGTGCCTGGCGGAGTAGAATATGCATTTGAAACAGCAGGGGTTGTTCCTGCAATGCAAGTCGCCTATAAAATTACTAAACGAGGGGGTACTACAGTAACAACGGGCTTACCTCATCCTAAAGATGAATTCTCATTTCCTCAAGTAACATTAGCTGCAGAAGAACGGACAGTTAAAGGTTCTTATGTAGGAAGCTGTGTTCCTGATAGAGATATTCCTCGTTTTGTAAGTTTATATAAACAAGGAAGATTAAACATTGATCCACTCATTAGTGAAGTGATTACTCTAGATGATATCAATGAAGGATTTGATAAATTAGCTAGTGGTGATGTCGGTAGAATTATTGTTAAAATGCATTGATTGAAATTAAAAATTAGACACTGAATAACGAAAATTCCTCTATTTCAAATGAATGAAGTAGAGGACCTATGTTGTATAAAGTCAAAATTAAAGTGTTTTCTCCACTTTCAAATAAACAATAAACATATACCATACCATTATGTCAAACTCTATACCTAAACCGGTCATAATGATAGCGTCAGTACTTCTCATAATACCTACAATTTCAATTACGAGTCCGATAATTCCAAACAGTAATAAAAACCATAAGTATTTTAGAGAATAGGTACCAAATTGTTTTTGTGCTTTAATCCAATTGCGATCATTGGCCATGGATTTCTTTGTTCGATACCCATACCAACCGTTGCGCTCGGTAGGTGGATTATTTTTAAAAATATATCCTAAACACCCCATAATGATACTTAGTGGTAATAATATCATGTTTTAACTCCCTTAATAATTTATCGACTATACAACTAAATGATATATTAAAATTTTTTCTTATTCAAATTGCATTAAAATTAGTAATTGTCTAAAATAAAAATCAAAGAGTTCATTAATAAATGTTATGCAACTCAACTAAAATATGTTTTGAATATAAAAGACGTTGGAATTCTTCAATGAAAGAAGGCGTACTTAGTGGTTAAGTATTATGTTAGTTGTTTAGTACTATTTTTTACTTTTGCAATTCTCTGTGGCATGGCACTGGCTGAAGATGTTACTGATGAAGCATCAGTGGTTGCAGTAGGAGATAATTTAATACACCCCGTTGTTTATAATGATGCACTGCAACAAGATGGGTCATTCAATTTTAAGCCTATGTATTCACATATTAAGAACGACATACAATCACCTGACCTTGCATTTATTAATCAAGAATCTCCATTAGGTGGGGATGATCGCCCATTTTCAGGATTTAAGAACTTCAATACTCCGAGTCAGATTGCTCAAGATGTTGTCGAAACCGGCTTTGATATGGTAAATGGTGCCAATAATCATTCCTTGGATCAAGGTGATGAAGGTGTCTTAAATCATCTCAAGACATGGAATAAGTTTGATAAACAAGTTTTATTTACAGGTATTTTTAATTCGGAAAAGGATTCTCAAACGATACCAGTTATGACTGTGAATGGAATCAAGGTGAGTTTACTAAGTTATACATATGGTACAAATGAAATGACATCACAATATCCTTACACGATTAAAAAGTTTGATGAAAAGACGATTCAACGAGATGTAAGACAAGCAAAAAAGCAGAGTGATGTCGTGATGGTGTCTGCCCATTGGGGATTGGAAAATCACCACCAACCTAATCATACGCAAAAGAAATATGCCCAATTATTTGCGGATGAGGGTGTAGATGTTGTTATAGGCACACATCCCCATGTTATCCAACCTGTTGAGTTGGTGAAGAGTCAACATGATAACCATCAAACATTGGTCGCATATTCGTTAGGTAACTTTCTGAATGGACAAGATACTGGAGATGAACATAATCAATTATTAGGAAGATTGAATTTTGAAATTGTTAAAGTGCCTAAAGGTGCACATATTGAAAATGTGAAGTGGACGAGTATGGTCAATCATTACCAACAGTGGCATCCTACCAATAAAGACACGAGACATGATTTTGAAGTGTACAATTTAGATGATTATAATCAGAATTTAGCTGAACAACATGGATTAAGAAACGATAAGAAAAGTCAATGGGACATAAAACATCTTCAAGATATCACGAAAGATGTTATTGATTCTGAATACTTGGATGAAAAGAGTATATAACGCAAATAAGCCTGTGACATGGTAGAACATGCGACAGGCTTATTTTAATAATTGTAGATGACCTATTTATTTTGTGCTGCAAAGGCTTTTGAAATGTCGCGAAGTTTAGCTGGTGCGTCATCCCATTTCATTGTGACTTCAGTGAAGTGTAATTGCTCTGGAGCAGCGTTAATGGCGTTAAAGACATTCTGTAAGTCATTCGATGTCTTCACGTCATGCACAACGACGTTATCGCCACCGAATACTTTCGGTAGAACTTTATAATCCCACATACGGATATCATTGTACGTTTCTTCCATACCGTGGATTAAACGTTCTACTGTATAACCATCGTTATTAATCACGAAGATAATCGGTTTGATATCTTGGCGAATCATCGTAGATAACTCTTGAACTGTAAGTTGTAATGAGCCATCCCCGATTAATAAGATGTTACGGCGATTTGGATCAGCCATTTGCGTACCTAAAGTAGCTGGCAGTGTATAACCGATAGAACCCCATAATGGTTGTCCTATAAACGTCATGTCTTTCGGTAAAGCTAAATCATACGCACCGAAGAATGATGTGCCTTGCTCAGCTAATAAGACATCATCCTCTTTAATGAATTGTTGCATCATGTTAAAGTATGTTGATTGCGTTAAGATATCATCTGATAATGCGACTTCTTTTGATGCACCTTTTTCAAAAGTAGGGAACGAGCCCTCATATCGATAATCAATCGTATTAAGTCCATCAATTAAGCTAGGTAGCGTCACATCTTCAGCAACCGTTTCATTCAATTTAAAGTTATGATGATTAAGCATAACCACATCATCAATATTAAATTCATAAGAGAAACCGGCTGTAGCTGAGTCAGTTAATTTAGCACCAATATTTAAAATGGCATCACTGTTATCGACATAATCTTTAATTTGGTCTTCTGCAATTTTGCCATCATAAATGCCTATATAATATGGATTCTCTTCGTTAAACGCCCCTTTACCTAATGATAATTGAGCGACTGGAATGTGTGTTTGATTAACAAATTGCTCGAGTGCTTCGTGTAAGTGGAAACTGTTGATTTCATGACCTGTGATAATGACTGGTTGTGACGCAGTGCGTAGTTTGTCAGCGACCATATCAATATATCGATCAACATTTACGTCTGGAACTGGTGCGACCTCATACTCTGAATCTACCTCAATTTCAGTCATTGCAACATCAATAGGAAGATGAATGTGCACTGGGCGGCGTTCATGAATAGCAGCATTAATGACTCTAGGAATTTCAGTTGTTGCGTTCTCAGCAGTAATGTATGCTTGCGCTGTCGTAATGTGTTCGAACATCTTTTGATAGCTATCGAAACGACCTTCACCCAATGAATGGTGCACATACTTACCGGCTTGTTCTACTGCTTGCGTTGGTGCACCAGTAATCGCAATCACTGGGACACGTTCAGCATACGAACCTGCGATACCGTTAACAGCACTTAATTCACCAACACCAAATGTAGTAACGAGCACGCCTAGTCCATTGATACGTGCATAACCATCTGCAGCATAACTACCGTTAAGTTCATTAGTCGTTCCTACCCATTCGACACCATTATGACGCACGATGTCATCTAGAAATGCTAGGTTGAAGTCTCCTGGCACGCCAAAGATTTTGTCGACGCCTGCACGATGTACTGCATCCATTAAGTATTGTCCTACACGTTGTTTCATATTCATTCCACCTTTATTTATAAATTAGAATACACTTACAATATAATTATATTGACTAATAAAGTCAATTTTGTTGACCTTTTTTCGACTGTTTTTTGAAAATTGATTATAATATGTATAATCATTCATAAATGGAAAAGGAAAGAAGTCTATGGATAGTAATAAAAATGATTATGAACATATGTTATTTTACTTCGCATATAAGACATTTATAAAAACGGCAGATGAAATTATTGAAAAATACGACATGAGTCGTCAGCACCATCGCTTTTTATTCTTTATTAATAAATTGCCTGGTATTACCATTAAGCAATTATTAAAGACATTAGAAATCTCGAAGCAAGGATCACATGCGACGTTGCGTAAATTGAAGGAAGAAGGGTTAATTGTTGAACAAACATCTGAAGAAGATCGACGTGTGAAACAATTATTTCCAACGCCTAAAGGCAGTAAGTTAGTTGATAAATTAAATAAAGCACAAAATGAATTAATGCAGAGTACCTTTCAGAAGGTAGGACATGATTGGTATGACATCATGGAAGAACTATCGAATTACAGAGAAGGATTTCAAGATATTCAGCACTTGAAAGATGAGAAGTAAATATGACTGAATGGGAAAAAAGGCATTGCGTAAATGACTACGCAACGCCTTTTAATGTTGATATTAGAAATTTTTACCCATTTCTTGTGCTTCAGCAATTGAAGCGGCTTTAATTTCTTCTGTTCTCTCTGGTTCCGCATTATGACCTTCAATAATTACATTTTCGTATGAAGGCACACCTAAGAATGTCATGATTGTTCTTAAGTAACGGTCGCCACTTTCAACATCTGCAGCTGGACCTTCTGAGTAGAACCCACCACGTGATTGAATGTGTAATACTTTTTTATCTGTTAAAAGACCTTGAGGACCTTCAGCAGTGTATTTGAATGTTTTACCTGCAATTGAAATTGCGTCAATGTACGCTTTCAATACAGGTGGGAATGATAAGTTCCACATTGGTGAAACGAAAACATATTTATCAGCTGAAAGGAATTCTTCTAAAATTTCACTGAAACGATCAACTTTTTGTTGTTCATCTTGATTAAGTTCATCGCCATTTCTTAATTTACCCCAACCAGTTAATACATCTTTATCAATAACAGGGATATCTTCTTTGAATAAATCAATATGTTTCACTTCATCACTTGAGTGATTATCTTTGTATGATTCAATAAATGCTTTACCAGCAGCCATAGAATTAGAAGCTAATTCATCTAATGGGTGAGCTGTAATGTATAATAATTTTGCCACAGTCGTGCACCTCAAATATATTTATTTCGAAATCGATATAATTAATATACTCGATTTTTAAAATAATATAATACTTTTCATGAAAAATCAGACCAATGGTGTATAAGATAGTGAAACGTGACTTTAAAAATGAACAATTTTAAGTGTATAATATAGGTAAATTTAGATTTAAATATTTAAGAAATCTAATAAATGTAGAACCTTAAAGGAGTGACAGACATGAAGGGATTATTAATTACAGTAGTTTTAGGCGTAGCTGCATATGTTGGTTTCAAAAAATACCAAAATAAAGTAAACGAAATGCCAAATATTGAATATTAATGTTTTGGGAGCGGGACAGAAATTAAAATAATTTCATTGTCTCGCCCCAGCAAAGATGGCTAGGTTTGAAAAAAGCTTGAGTTAAGCGCATTTTCAAATCAGTCAGCTACTGCTCAAATGATAAATTAGGCTGAGACATTTTTCGTCCAGCCTCTTTTTTGTATGTATTGTTGGGAAATTAGAAGACATATAGTGATGTATTAAATATAAGTTTTTTAAAATATAAAATAATTTATCTCAAGTGGACATATATTGACTTTTCAATATTATATGATGTACGGATAAAGAATTCTGAATCATGTTATCGGAATTGGGATAACACTGACCCAAATAATTAGCAAAAAACTACATATTGCGTATTGATGTAGTTTTTTGACACGCATTTACATGATATTTACATAAACTTAAACATATATTCGAAGTCATATTCTAAGATAAAGTGTAATGGTTTTGTTAATTGTAAAAAATATGTTTTGTCAAGTTGAAGAAAAACAAAATTAATTCACAATTACAAAGAATAATATTAATTATATTTTGAAATTTTGTTGTAAAAACCATGTTAAAAATATAAAATTAATATCGAAATTAGAATTTGGAGGTTGTCATGGAAAATACAGTAGATTTTACTAAAATATGGGGAATTATTAAACAAAATTGGAAATTACTTGTTTTGTTACCAATTATCTTCTTACTCATTAGCATTGTATATACATTTTTTATTGCTAGTCCTAAATATGAAGCTTCTACACAAGTGCTTGTAAATGAGAAAGAAAAAGATAAAGATATGATGGCTCAACAAGTGCAAAGTAATATCCAATTGGTTAATACATATTCGGAAATTATTAAAAGTCCAAGAATTTTAGATAAAGTAGCAAAAGAACACAAAAAATTTTCACCGTCGCAATTGAATAAAATGGTATCTGTTAATACCGAAGCTCAATCACAAATATTAAATTTGAATGTTAAAGCTAATAGTAAAAAAGAAGCGGAGCAGTTAACTAATGATGTAGCTAAAGTATTTAAAAAAGAAATTCCAGTTATTATGAATGTGGATAATGTTAGTGTGCTTTCAAGTGCTGAAGGAACAGCTACTAAAATTTCTCCTAAAGCAATAGTTAACATCATTGGCAGTTTATTACTAGGTTTAGTACTTGCAATTATAGTTATAGCTTTCAAAGAAGTGTTTGATAAAAGAATTAGAACTGAAGAAGACGTTGAAAAAGAGCTTCAAATACCAGTATTAGGATCTATACCTAAAATCAAGTAGTTAAGGAGAAAAAATAGTTATGGCAAAAAAAGAAGTTAGAAAAAAATTAGAAACACCTCTTTATACGCATGATAAACCTAAATCTATTACTAGTGAAAAATTTAGAGGTATTCGTTCCAATATTATGTTTTCAGGAGCAAATGAAGAAATAAAAAGTATCATTATTACTTCAGAAAAAACGGCGGCAGGAAAAAGTATAATTTCTGCAAATATAGCAATTTCTTATGCACAAGCTGGATATAAAACTTTGATTATTGATGGAGATATGCGAAAACCAACGCAGCAATATAATTTTGAAACAGCTAACTACGATGGGCTTTCTAATTTAATTATTGGCAAAAGTGATTTTGATAAAGCGATTCGTAGTACAAGAGTTGAAAATTTAGATTTATTGACATCTGGACCAGTACCACCTAACCCGTCGGAATTGGTTGCATCTGATAGATTTAAGGAAATTTATAATCAGTTAATGGATATGTATGATTTTATTTTAATCGACACGCCACCAGTTAGTTCTGTTACAGATGCGCAAGTATTTTTACAGCTCGTTAAAGATTGCGTAATGATTATCGATACTGAAAAAAATAATAAAAATGAAATTAAAAAAGCAAAACAACTAATAGAACAAGCAGATGGACACATTATTGGCGCTGTTTTAAATAAGACAGAAAGAGACAAATCATCAAATTATTATAACTACTACGGAGATGAAGATTAAAGTGATAGATATTCATAATCACGTCTTAATTGATGTCGACGACGGTCCAAAAAATAAAGAAGAAATGCTTGATTTACTTAACCAAGCAAAAGATGAAGGGGTTACAGAGGTTATTGCAACCCCTCATCATTTAAGTCCTGCTTTTGATAATGAGTATAAAATTGTAGAGCGGAAGCTACATGAACTTTTAGATTTAGAAGAGATTAAAGACTTAGGTATTAAGATATATCCGGGACAAGAAATTAGAATAAGTGATCAAATTATCCAACAACTAGAAAAAGGCGAGGCTATTGGGTTGAACCATTCGAAGTACTTGTTAATCGAGTTTCCTTCTGGACGGGTTCCACACTATACGAATCGTCTTTTCTTTGAATTACAATCTAAGGGATATGTACCTATTATTGCTCATCCTGAACGTAATAAAGAAATAAGCCAAAACTTGGATGTTTTATTTGATTTAGTTAACGGGGGAGCATTAAGTCAGCTTACTTCTGCTTCACTGTTAGGAATACATGGCAAAAAACTACAAAAAATTTCTATTCAGATGATTGAAAATAATTTAGTTCACTTTATTGCATCAGATGCTCATCATGTATCTCAAAGACCATTCATAATGAAAAGCCTACACAGTAACAAAAAACTCAAAAAATATGAAAAAAACATAGAAAGTTTAATTAATAACGCAAAGTACATTATTAATAATGAGGATGTAAAAAGGAAACAACCTACTCAAGATTACAATGAGAGAAAGTTGTTCGGATTATTTTAAAAGGAAAGTAAGTTAAGGGGGAAAGACGTGTGGATAAGTTAAGCGCGAGAGGACGTCTTCTAATATTAATTATAATTGATTCATTAATAGTAGCTTTTTCAGTTTTTATCTGCTATACCATTTTACAACCATTTTTTGAAGGTTATTCACGTAATTTATTGATTGTTAATTCAATTGTTTTATTAATTTCACATCATGTATTTGCATATATATTTAACTTATATCATCGAGCTTGGGAGTACGCTAGTGTTAACGAACTTTTATTAATTGTAGAGTCAGTTACATGTTCAATTATAGCTACAATGATTTTAGTTCCAATATTTACTGCACATCCACCATTCTTCAGATTATATTTAATTACTTGGATGATGCATCTAATACTTATAGGTGGATCAAGAATCTCATGGAGAGTAACTAGAGGTTTCGTAGTTGGTAAAAAGCAAAAGAAAAAACCAACTTTAATTGTAGGTGCTGGTCGTGGTGGATCACTTTTAATTCGTCAAATGTTAAGAAGTCCGGAAATGGGTCTTGAGCCAGTATTGGCAGTTGATGATGACCCCCAAAAGAGAAAACTTACAATTACAGAGGGTGTTAAAGTTCAAGGAACAATAGATGATATTCCCAATTTAGTAAATAGATATCGAATAAAGCGAATTATCATTGCTATTCCTACACTTAAACCAGACCGTCTTAAAGAAATAAACAATATTTGTAACAGTACAGGAATTGAATTATTTAAAATGCCTAGTATCGAGCAAGTTCTTGCTGGTGAATTGGAAGTAAATCAATTAAAACGAGTAGAAGTTGAAGATTTACTTGGACGTGAACCAGTGGAATTAGATATGGCTATGATTTCTAAAGAACTTACGCATAAAACAGTTATGGTCACTGGAGCAGGTGGTTCTATTGGTTCTGAAATTTGTAGACAGGTTTGTAAATTTGAACCAGAACGTATATTGTTGCTAGGCCATGGAGAAAATAGTATATATCTCATTCACCAAGAATTAAATGCAATTTACAAGGATAAAATAGAAATTATTCCTATTATCGCTGATGTACAAAATGCAGCTAGAATGGAAGAAATAATGAATACATATAAACCATATGCAGTTTATCACGCAGCAGCACATAAACATGTGCCATTAATGGAATATAATCCAATAGAAGCATTTAAAAATAATGTGTTAGGTACTAGAAATACTGCAGTTGCAGCCAAAAAAGCTGGAGTAAGAAAGTTCGTTATGGTATCAACAGATAAAGCAGTTAATCCACCAAATGTAATGGGAGCGTCTAAGCGTATAGCAGAAATGGTAGTACAAAGCCTTAATGATGAAAATAGTGTAACAAATTTTGTTGCTGTAAGATTTGGTAATGTTTTAGGTTCTCGTGGATCAGTAATTCCATTATTTAAAAAACAAATTGCAGCGGGCGGTCCAGTAACTGTTACACATCCAGATATGACAAGATACTTCATGACAATTCCAGAAGCCTCACGATTGGTTTTACAAGCTGGAGCGTTGGCTCAGGGTGGAGAAGTCTTTGTTTTAGATATGGGAGAACCAGTTAAGATAGTTGATTTAGCTCGAAATTTAATTAGACTTAGCGGTAAAACTGAAGATGAAATTCAAATTAAATTTAGTGGTATTCGACCAGGTGAAAAAATGTATGAAGAATTATTAAATGAAAACGAAATACATCCAGAACAAGTATACGAAAAAATATATAGAGGAAAAGTTAAAGAAATGAGTGAAGAGGAAGTAAAAAAAATTATAGATAAATTAAATACTCATTTCGACAAGCAATTAATCATTGATTATGCTAATGAACATTTCTCTACTGAAAATAATTAGTACAGTAGGTGATACAAGTTGTATAAATCATCAAAATTAAATTTAATTTTAATAACCATATTTACATTTTCATCTTTAAGTATTTCAATTTATTTGTTTTTTAATAGAGGAGACATGTTAAAAGGGTATGAAAATATGTATTTACTACCCTTAGCTTTTATCTTTTCATATTGGCTGATTATAAGAAAAACACTAAATAAACATGGAATTAGTTTTTTCTTAGCTATTTATCTAGCTGTATCATTTCTAAGATACAATATCCTATCATTATTAGTATTTAAGTCGTCATGGTATTTAGGAGTTTCTGAGTATCCACCGTCTCCAGAACAGTTTAATAATGCAATTTTATTGATGATATATGAAATTTTTATATATAGTTTCGGAATTTACTTTTTTCATAATTGGTTAATTAAAAATCAGTTTAAAAAAATAATACAATTCCAAAAATCAAATATTATCTATTGGATATTTATACTATTAACATGTTTAATCGTAGGGATGTCTCCTAATTCTTTAAGCTTTTTCTCTTTTATAACTATTAATTCTAATTATTCGTCTTTAGACTCTTTAAATACGTTATCTTTAATTGGAATTATGTTCTTAAGCGTTGCTAGGTTATTAATATACTTTATTATAATCAGATGGATAGTAGTGAAACTTAAAGATAAACATTATTTATTATCATTTATTTTAGTAGCATTAGTTTCTTTAATAAATAGTATGATATTCATCGGAGCTAATAGAGCATCATTTTTATTGAATTTTAGTGTTACAATATTGGTTTTACTATACTTATATCGAAAATTAGCAATATCTTTTGTCCTTATAATGGTAATGGTATTACCTACTTTATTAGGTAGTTTATTAGCTTTTAGAAACACTTCTACGGCAACTGATGGTGCAAATAAATTAATTGATATCACTAATACTTTACAAGTTTACTTAGCGGGTATTTACGATGTAGCAATAGGGTTGGATATACAGACATCAAATGGGGGGATATTTTATATGTTTTTGGATATATTACGTTCTGCCATTGGTCCAAATTTATTGGTAAAAAACTTTGATTTTATTAATAGTGTAGATCTATATAACGTGAGGATTTTTCAAAGTAACCTAGTTTCTCAGATTATTCCTATGATAAGCCAAGGACACTTGTACTTAGGAACATTACTTTCTCCAATTTTAGGATTAATATTTATTTTTATAGCTACATATTTTACTAAATTGATAATTGAGAAGAATAGACTTGAATTATTCTTTGTTTTTTCATTAATATGTGGAAGATTAGGCTTTGTTATGGCTCAAAACGGTAATATTTTTATGAATGAATTAACTACTTATCTTCCATTATTTTTAATTGTTTACTATATAAATAATAAGGTTGTACAAAAAAATGAAGAAAATAATTAACATTGCATATACTTTCGTAGGGAATATGATTGGAGCATTTATTAAATGGTTATTGTTAATATTAATCGTGAGGTTTACTAATCCAGAAATGGTAGGATACTATACTTTCGCTATAGCATTGACATCTCCGGTAATGCTTTTTGCTAATATGAGGTTGCGATTGAGGTATGTAGTAGAAGATGACCTTTATTTTAAAGACTTAAAAAAATTACGTTTAATATTAGATGCTTTATGTACGGTTATAATCATTTTGATTACGGTAATCTTTTTAAGAGATTACTTATTAATTACATTATTAATATCTATCAGTAAAGTTCTAGATTTACGATCAGACTTATTGTATGGTATTTTACAAAAATCTGAAGATTTTAAAGTAATAAGTTTAATGATGATAGGTAAAAATTCATTAATTATCACTTTATTTGGAATAAGTATTGTTTTAACTGAGAATCTTTATATAAGTATTTTTTGTCAGATAATAGCTCAAATTGTATGGCTATTGTTAATTGAAAATCAAGCTCAAAAACGAATAAATGAGAGTAACTATATTAAATCAGATAAAAAAATTATATTTAGTATATTCGTAGCAGGCTTGCCTTTAGGGATAGTACAACTATTAAATTCATATAATATATTGATACCTAGATATGTAATTGAAAAATATTTGTCTTTGGAAGCAGTAGGTATATTTGCATCTATAAGTTATCTACTTACTATAATAGGTATATTTATGAACGCATTATCACAAAATTTTATTGTATCTGTTAAAAGAGATGTAGCAAATAATAATTTTGAAAAAGTGAAAAAGTTTGTAAACCAAAATTCCCTGTTAGCAGCGCTTGTTTTAGGTGGAGTAAGTATATTAAGTACTTATTTTTTTGGAAAATTTTTTATTAACCTTGTATACGGAGAAGCATATGCACGTCACAGTTCTATTCTAGTAATAATCTCGATATCAATAATTTTTAATTTTCTAACGTGGATGTATGATACAGCTTTGATGGCGTTAAAAATTTATAACTTTCAATTAATTGTTTCAATTACAACATTGATAGTATCAATTATAGTTTCGTTTATTTCAATAATTAACTTTGGTTTACTGGGGGCTGCTTGGGCAATTGTTATTATTACATTTGTTCAAGCGTTGATTAGATACATTATTGTAAATTATAAATTATCTAGAATGGAGAATGATTAATGAAATTATTATTTGTACATGATTTTCCTGTGGAACATGAAGTTAATACCACAAATTATTATTCGACTGGTTTTTCTTATTCACTTTGGAAGCGATATTTAAATGTATTTGATGAAATAAATATAATCTCTAGATATAAAAGCATCATAGATACGCAAGGTAAGACCTTATCGAGTGGAAACCACGTTAATTTTTATCCAATCAAAGAATTTAAAAAGGGTTTTAAAAACATACCAGGTTTAATCAAGAATCGTAAAGTTATTTTAAGTGAAATTGTTAAAGCTATCAAAGTATCTGATGCAGTATTAGTTAGAGTTCCAAGTATATTAGGATTTTTAACTGCACTATTGTGTAAAAAGTTAAAGGTCCCATACATGGTGGAAGTTGTAGGCGATCCACTAAATGCTTATAAATATCATGGTTCTTTAAGTGGCAAGATATTAGCATTTCCAATGGATATGTTGCAGAAATTTGTGTTGAAAAATGCTACCGTCGCTACTTATGTAACTAGAGAATATTTACAATCAAAGTATCCAACAAACGGAAAAAGTTTTAATGGATTAACAGATGTAGTAAAAGTAAGTACAAATAATACTCATAAAATTAGTAATGATTATTTTAAATTAGGTTTAATAGGATCGACATTCACTAAATATAAAGGTCATGAAGTAGCTATGAGAGCTTTGAAAATCTTGGTAGACAAAGGTTATAACATTAAAATTGATTTGGTAGGTCAAGGAATGAGTCAAAATTTACAAGAATTAATAAATCAGTTAGAACTAAACGAAAATGTGAATTATTTTGGAGTAATATATGATAGAGGATTTTTAAACAACTGGTTTGTTAATTTAGATTGTTATATTCAACCAAGTAAAACTGAGGGCTTATGTAGATCATTGGTTGAAAGTGTATGTTTGAATGTTTGTGCTCTAGCTTCTAATGTAGGTGGTAATAGCGAAATAGTTTCAAAAGAATTTTTATTTGAGAAAAATGATTTTGAAAAGCTTGCTAATTTAATTGAAAGTATTATTATTGATCCATCTATAAAAGATAAGAATATAAAATTAAATAAACAATTAGTTAATAAATTTGATTTGAATAATATAGAGCAAAAAAGATATGACTCATTAAGTTATTATAGAAAAGTTATGGAGGATTAAAATGAAAATTTTAATTACAGGTGTTGCAGGATTTATTGGTTCAACATTAGCAAAGAAATTAATTAATCAAGGTTATGAGGTAATAGGAATCGATAACATTAATGACTATTACTCTATAGAATTAAAAGAAGATAGATTGAAATCAATTGGTAAAGATCACTTTATTTTTTATAAAACAGACTTAGAAGATTATGAAAAAGTGAATCAAATTTTTGAAGATGAAAAACCAGAGGTTGTAGTCAATTTAGCTGCCCAAGCGGGCGTAAGATATAGTTTGGAAAATCCAAGAGCATACATTGACTCAAATATTGTTGGATTTATGAACATCTTAGAAGGTTGCCGTCACCATGAAGTAAAACATTTAATTTATGCTTCTTCAAGTTCAGTCTATGGGGCAAATACAAATAAGCCATTTAAAACTTCAGATAATATTGATCATCCGTTAAGCTTATATGCTGCCACTAAAAAATCAAACGAACTTATGGCGCATACTTATAGCCATCTTTATAATTTACCAACAACAGGTTTACGTTTCTTCACAGTTTATGGCCCGTGGGGCAGACCTGACATGGCATTATTTAAATTCACTAAAGCAGTAGTAAATGATGAAACAATTGATGTATATAATCACGGAAACATGATGCGTGATTTCACGTATGTTGATGATATTGTAGAAGCAATTAGTCGCTTAATTCAAAAACCGGCTCAACCAAATCCTGAATGGTCTGGTGCTAACCCAGATCCAAGTTCTTCATACGCACCTTATAAAATCTATAATATTGGTAATAACAGTCCAGTTCGTCTAATGGAATTCGTAGAAGCAATTGAGAATAAACTTGGTAAAACAGCGAAGAAAAATTATATGGATTTACAACCTGGAGATGTACCAGAAACATATGCGAATGTAGATGACTTATTCAAAAATATTGATTTCAAACCACAAACATCTATACAAGATGGCGTAAATAAATTTATAGATTGGTATTTAAAATATTACAAATAGGAGTTGTAACTATGCTTGAATTTATTTATAATCACTCTCCAATACCATTTCAAAATATTATGGTTTCGGTGAAAGGTAAGTTGTTTGAAAAACAAAGATATACCAAGCATTACTATAATGAACTTGAAATTTTAAAAGAGTGCAAAAACCCTTTTGAACTACAAGAAAAAAGACTACAAGAATTTTATGAATATATAAAAAACAACAGCCCTTTTTTTAATGAAAGATTAGAAACTTATGGTGAGATAATTATCTTAAGTGAATTAAACAAATTTCCAATTTTAACCAAAGAAGATATAAGACAGAATATAGATAAAATCATCACTAAGAACAAAACAAATTTAATTAAAGCGGCAACTGGCGGATCAACTGGAAAAAGTTTGAAATTTTATTCAGATAGTTATGATATGTCTCGAAAAATAGCATATCTTGACTTTTTTAAAGAGCAACATGGCGTAAAAAAAGGTATGCGTAGAGTAAGTATTGGTGGGAAAAAAATAATCCCTAATAAACAAAAAAAGAAAATATTTTGGAGGTTTAATGAACCTCTAAACCAGTTACTTTTCTCTGCTTATCATGTTAATGAAGAAAACCTTAAATTTTATGTTAATAAATTAAATGACTTTAAACCAGAAACTTTAGATGGTTATCCTAGTGTCCTGCATAGAATAGCTAAATATATCTTGAAAAATAAGGTTACATTAAAATTTAAACCGATTGCTATTTTTCCAACTGCTGAAGCGTTAACAGATGAAATGAAAGGTAATATTGAAAAAGCATTTGGTTGTCCTGTAAGAAATCAATATGCCTCTTCAGAAGGAGCCCCTTTTATTACGGAAAATAGTAATGGTAATTTAGAAATATGTCCAATGACAGGAGTTTTTGAACTTAAACAAATACAAGGTAAAATATATGAACTGATTGTGACTGGCTTTTATACTACGACAACTCCAATTTTTAGGTATAAAATAGGGGATTCTGTAGAATTATTCAAAGAATTGCCTAAAAATTACACACAAAAAGACATTAAAATCAAACGAATAATTGGTCGAAATAATGATTATATAACAACTAGAGATAAAAGATTAATTACAAGTGTAAATTTAGTTAGTGCGGTTAAAATGGTTGGAACTAAGTTAGTTGAATCTCAATTCATTCAAAATAAACTTGAAGAAATTGAGGTTAAATTAGTTATGAGCGATGATAATTTTGATAAAGATAGAGTTATTAGTACTTTAAAAAAAGAGCTAAAAGATAGAGTAGGTAATGAAGTCAATTTTAATATTTATTTTGTTGATGAAATTGAAAAAACGAATAGAGGAAAAAAAAGATTTATCATTAACAATCTAAATAAAGGAGAAATAAAAAATGAATAGAAAAATAGCTGTTGTAGGTTTAGGATATGTAGGTTTACCAGTAGCAGTCACTTTTGGAAAAAAACATGAAGTCATTGGTTTTGATATTAATGAAAATAGAATCAAAGAGTTAAAAGAAAATCATGATAGAACAAATGAAGTGACATCTGAAGATCTAAAAGCAACACATATTAATTTCACTTCTAATTCAGAAGATTTGAAAAAGGCTGACTTCATTATTGTAGCAGTTCCAACACCAATTGATAAAAATAATAAGCCAGACTTAACACCACTACTTAAAGCGAGTGAAACGGTGGGTCAAGTGTTAACGCCTGATGCCATCGTTGTATATGAATCAACTGTATATCCAGGCGCAACAGAAGAAGATTGTGTTCCAATATTAGAAAGAGAATCAGGCTTAACTTGTGGTAAAGATTTCTTTGTTGGTTATTCACCAGAAAGAATTAATCCAGGCGATAAAGTGCATACATTTGAAACGATAACTAAAGTTGTTTCAGGACAAACACCAGAAGTATTAGACATCGTTGCTGACGTATATGGTTCTGTAGTTACTGCAGGTGTGCATAAAGCATCATCAATTAAAGTAGCTGAAGCAGCTAAAGTGATTGAAAATACACAACGTGATGTAAATATCGCTTTAATGAATGAATTGGCATTAATTTTTGATAAATTAGATATCGACACGAATGAAGTTTTACGTGCTTCAGGTACAAAATGGAACTTCTTAAACTTCAAGCCAGGCTTAGTTGGTGGACACTGTATCGGAGTAGATCCATATTATTTAACTCATAAAGCTCAAGAAGTTGGTCATCATCCAGAAGTGATTTTAGCAGGACGTCGTATTAATGATAATATGTCTAAATTTATTGCCTCTAATGTCATTAAAGGCTTACTAAAACAAGGTTTAGAAGTTCAAGGGGCAACAGTGAATGTATTAGGTTTAACATTTAAAGAAAATTGTCCAGATTTAAGAAATACAAAAGTAATTAATATCATCAAAAAATTAAAAGACTACGGTTTAGACGTTCATGTTAATGATGTTGAAGCAGATAAAGAAGAAGCACAAAGATTTTACAATCTAAACTTAGAAGATCAAAATGAATTACCTCAAGCAGATGCAATAGTATTTGCAGTTGCGCACAAAGAGTACGTTGAAAATAAGCAAGATTATTTAAAACTTGTGAAAGATAACGGTATGGTATTAGATATTAAAGGTATAATCGAAAATGACGAAATTGGAAACAAAAGCTTATGGAGATTGTAAAAATTTCTATATAGACAAGGTGATAGTATGACGAACAAAAAAATATTTCATCTAGTGACGGTTGCTAAGAGTATCAATTTGATGAAAGGTCAAATTGAATATTTGAGAGATAAAGGTTTAGATGTCCATGTTGTATCTTCTGAAGGACCGGAACAAAATACGTATTCTTCTGATATTACACATGCAATAAACATGGAAAGGGAAATATCTTTGAAAAATGACTTAAAATCATTAATCAATATGGTTAAACTCTTCAAAAAGGAAAAACCTTATATTGTCAATTCAGGCACACCTAAAGCTGGTTTAATTGGTACACTTGCAGCTTTTATAACACGTAGACCCGTCCGTATTTATACTGTTCGAGGACTGAGATTAGAAACTGTTTCAGGGCCTAAGTATAAAATTCTTTATGCAATGGAAAAGTTAGCAATGTATTGTTCTACAGATATAATCGCTGTATCTGAAAGCTTAAAATCTAAAATTGTAGAATTAAAATTGGCTAATAAAAGCAAAATAAAAGTTTTAGGTTATGGTAGTTCTAATGGAATCAATCTTGAAAAGTTTGATAAGAAATTCAACACTATTCCAAATGAATTGCAAGAACAACTTTCAGGACACTTCGTCATAGGGTTTGTAGGAAGAATTGTAAAAGATAAAGGTATTAAAGAAGTAGTTGAAATGTTTAAAATGCTTCAAGCTAAGAACTTAAAGGTTAAACTTTTGCTATTAGGTAATCCAGAGAAAGACGATTCCATTAGTGCCTCAGATTATCAATATTTAGTAGATAATAACGATGTTATATTGGCAGGTCATGTTTCACAACCAGTCAATTATTTTAACCATATGGACGTATTAGTTTCTCCAACGTATAGAGAAGGGTTTGCTAACGTTAGCCTAGAAGCACAAGCTGTAAAAGTTCCAGTTATTACTACACGAGCTACTGGAGCAATTGATACAATTGAAGATAATGAAACAGGATTTTTAGTAGATGTTGGCGACGTTAAAGGACTAGCTGAAAAAGTCGAATATTTAATTAATCATCCTGACTTAAAAAAAGAAATGGGTAAAAAAGGTAGAATCAGAGTAGAAGAAAAATTTACAAATGAAGTTGTTTGGAAACATCTAGAAACAATATATAAACAAAATCTTCCAGTTTAATCTAATCAAAAGGAGATTATAAAATGATAAAACGAATACTTGATATAGTAGTCAGTGCTACTGGTTTGGTTATATCTGCTCCTATAACTTTAACAACTGCAGTATTAATTTCAAAAAAATTAGGCAAACCTGTATTGTTTAAGCAAACACGACCAGGAATAAATGGAAAGCCCTTTGAAATATACAAATTTAGAACAATGACTGACGAACGGGACGAGAAAGGGAATTTACTTCCTAATTCTGAAAGAATGACAGATTTTGGTAGATTAGTAAGAAAAACAAGTATTGACGAAATCCCACAACTTATAAATGTTCTAAAAGGAGATATAAGTTTAGTTGGTCCTAGACCTTTATTGATGGAATACTTACCTCTATATAATGATGAACAAAAGAAGCGTCATGATGTTAAACCTGGTATAACAGGATGGGCTCAAATAAATGGTAGAAATACTATCTCGTGGGAACAAAAATTTAAATTAGATGTATTGTATGTTCAAAATCAATCTATAAAGTTAGATTTATATATACTGTTTAAAACTATTTTAAAGGTCTTAAAAAGGAAAGATATTAATTCTAGTGAGACAGTTTCAATGAAAAGATTTGAGGGAAATAATTAATGCAAAAAGTGATATTAGTAGGAAGCGGCGGACATTCTAAAGTTATAGCAGACATTATAGGATTATCTGATAATTATAAGCTTTGCGGTTACTTAGATCAGAAATATGATAAAAGAGAAGTTGCTAATGGATTAATATTTGATGATATTGATAATTTTAAACAATATATAGAAGATTATTATTTCTTTATTGCTATAGGCGATAATAAAATTAGAAAAAAGATTTATGATACATTGAATTTACATGATGAAAAATATGTAACTTTAATTCATCCTTCGGTTGTAATTGGATCAAACGTAAATATTGGTAAAGGTACAGTTGTTATGGGTAACGCGGTTATAAATGCCAGTACTAATATTGGTAATCAATGTATTATTAACACATTGGCAAGTGTAGGTCACGATATTAATATCAACGATTTTGTACATATTTCTCCAAATTCAACATTAACTGGGGGCGTTACCGTTGGCTCATACACTCAAATAGGAGCAGGTTCTACAATTATTCCGTGTATAAATATTGGAACTAATTGCATGGTTGGTGCAGGATCTACAGTTATATCGAATATTGAAGATAATAAATTAGCAGTAGGAAGCCCAGCCAAAATTAAGGAGTGAATATAAATGGAAGAAGAAAGAATATTCTTATCTAGACCACATATGGGTGGTACGGAGTTAGATTACATACATGATGCATTCGACAAAAACTGGATTGCACCATTAGGTGAAAATGTTACAGAGTTTGAGAATAGTATTAAAAATTATGTAGGAGTTAACGCAGCAGTTGCAGTTGGTAGCGGAACTTCTGCTATTCATTTAGCTTTAATTGAAAGTGGTGTTCAAAAAGACGATATTGTTTTCTGTAGTTCTTTAACGTTTAGTGCTTCAGCTAACCCTATTATTTATCAAGGTGCTATCCCTGTCTTCATTGATTCAGAAATGGATTCATGGAACATGTCACCAAATGCTTTACGTAAAGCATTTGAGAAGTATGCCGAAAAAGGAATCAAACCCAAAGCAGTTGTATCAGTTAATTTATATGGTCAATCAGCTAAGATGGATGAAATTAAAGCGATTTGCGATGAGTATAAAACTACTTTAGTTGAAGATGCAGCTGAATCATTAGGTGCAATTTATAAAGGACAAAAAAGCGGTACTTTCGGAAACTATGGTATCTTCTCATTTAATGGGAATAAAATCATAACTACAAGTGGTGGTGGAATGCTTATTTCAAATGATGAAGAACATATTGCACATGCTCTTTTCGTATCTACTCAAGCGAGAGATAAGGCACTTCATTATCAACATAGTGAGCTAGGGTATAATTATCGTTTGAGTAATATTTCTGCTGGCATTGGAAGAGGACAAATGGAAGTATTAGATCAGCGTATACAACGTCGCCGTGAAATATTCGATAAATATAATGCAGCATTTAGTAGTATTGAAGGTTTTGACTTCCAACCAGAATTACCTGATTCGAAATCAAATCGTTGGTTAACTGCATTAACAATTGACGAAAGTAAAACAGGATTTAGCGCATTAGATTTAATTGATGCTTTACAACAAAATAATATTGAAGCGCGTCCTGTTTGGAAACCAATGCACCTTCAACCATTCTTTGAATCTTATGACTATATAATGAGTGGAAATGATAATGGCGCATATTTATTTAATCATGGTGTATGCTTACCATCAGGTTCTGATATGACAGATGCACAACAAGATCGAGTGATTGAAATTATTAAAAGTCTATAAAAAATGAGTGATCAATGATTATGAAAAAAAAGAAATCAACTACTTTTAAAGTAATTATAACAATTCTGATTGTTTTATTAGTCCTTATTATTGCTGCAGCTATTTTTATCTTTACGAAATTACATTCATTAAATAATTCGATTAACGAATCTTTAGATAGGGAGCATTCGCAATTAAGACATAAGGCTGCTAAAGAAGGGGATCCCATGACAGTTGTACTTTATGGTATAGATGATGATGCAGAGAGACAACAAGAAAATCTCGGTCAACGTAGTGACTCTATTGTATTAATGTCAATTAACCCTGACGATAAAAAAACTGTAATGGTAAGTGTACCCCGTGATACACGAACTAAAATTGTTGGACATGGAACTACCGAAAAAATCAACCACGCTTATGCCTATGGTGGTCCAAAAATGGCTGTAAATTCATTGGAAAATTTAATGAGTGTACCAGTGGATCATTATATAGCTATTAATATGGATGGTGTTAAAACAGTTGTTGATGAATTAGGAGGAGTAGATATAACTAGTAATGGTACATTTACTACTAAGTCACAAACACCATTCCATTTCGAAAAAGGTAAAAAGTATCACATGGACGGTAAAGAAGCCTTAGCGTACATGCGTAGTCGTAAGGAAGATGGTGCTGGCGGCGATGAAGGTCGTCAATTACGACAACAACAAGTCATTACAGCAGCCGCTAAAGAGGCGTTCTCTGTTAATTCAGTAACAAAATTGAATGGTATTTTTAAAGCAGCTCAAGATAACTTGAAAACAGACTTAAGTTTCGTGCAGTTAAATCGCTTCAAATCTGATTATGATAAAGCACAAGACAATGTTGAACGTTTAACAATCAATGGTCAAAATGCGCTTGGCGATGACAACTTGTATTACTTCTATCCTGATAAAAATAGCTTAAATGAAGTAAAACAGAAATTAAAAGAAAACTTAAATCTTAGTTAATAATAAGAAGCACTTCAACGATTAAATATTGTTGGAGTGCTTTTAATCTATATTATTTTGAATTTAAGTATTCTGAAACGCCATCTTCTATTGAGTATGAGGGGATAAACCCTAGTTCTTTTAAAGGAGAAATTTCTGCATAAGAGTATTTAATATCTCCGAGTCTTTCTTCTTTATATTCATAAGGAATAGAATATCCAAAGTTCTTTTCAAAAATTTTAAAGATTTCATTTAGAGTACTTTGGCTACCAGTACCTAAATTATAAACTTTACCATTGCTGTCTTCATTATGTATTACTAGCCATACCGCCTCTACTAAATCTTTGATATAAACAAAATCTCTTGTCTGTTCACCGTCTCCAAAGAAGGTGAAGTTTTCTTTATTACTAAATTTTTTATTTAATATTGATAATACCCCTGAATAGTCTGAATTAGGATTTTGTTTAGGCCCATAAATGTTAAAAAATCTCATTGATACAGTTGGGACATTATATAGATCATGATAGATTTTTGAGTACCTTTCGCTTGCATATTTCTGAACAGCATATGGCGATAAAGGATCAACTTTGGATTCAATAGTTTTTGGTAGGTCTTCTAGTCGCCCATAAACAGCAGCAGAGGAAGCGAAGAAAAACTTTTTTATATTTGGAACATACTTATGTATAGATTCTAATAAATTGATAGTTGAAGTTATGTTATCTTCATTTGATTGAAAAGGTTTATCTATAGTTTCTACTACACTTACCATAGCGGCTAAATGAAGAACATAATCATATTGTTCTTTTTTTAATAACTCTGTCATATACTCTAAGTCGTTAATATCACGTTGGAAAAAACACTCTTTTTTTAGAAAATCAATATTTTCAATCTTACCAGTAGATAAATTATCTACGACGTGAACATTTATATCGTTGTCTATAAATTTTTTAGCTATGTGAGAACCAATGAATCCTGCTCCCCCAGTAATTAGCGCTTTCATATATGCCTCCTAATAACTAGTTATTTTATATAACATTTACATTATACTACAAAATATTATATGATATACAACTAATAATTAAATACAGAATCCGTAGTTAATTAAAATAAAGTATCCACAGTTTTTTCGACTGAGGATACTTTATTTAGTATGCCAAATTTAGTTTAATTATTATTAATTTTGATTTGAAGTGACATCACCGCTAAAGAAATCAAAAATGTTTTTAGCGTTATCAGTGTTATCAATGTTTCCACGGAATTTATCTGAACCTGGGCCTTGAGCATAAATGTCTACGTCTTCACCAGTATGTCCATAAGTTGTCCAACCAGTATGTGATGCTTCATCGATTGGTTTTTGAATCGCATCTTGTAATTTCGTTGTTGCTTTTGCTACATTTTCATCGTCATCACTTTTAGCTTTATCTTGAGCGTCTTTTAATTCTTTAGTAGCGTCTTTAACTTTATCCATTTGTTTAGAAGGGAATTCGATACCATAACCTTCGTCGATTACTTTTTCAGGATCTTTGCCATCTGCAATTTGTTTAGTCATATATGAACCAGAGTGTTTCATATTACGAATTGCTTCTGGTTTCCAAACATATTCGCCACCTGAACCCATTGATAAACCACCAGTAGCATGGTCAGCTGTTGCAACGACTAATGTATCTTTATGAGTTTCAGCATATTCCATTGCTTTTTGGAATGATTGATCGAAACTAGACATTTCTGACATAACACCTGTAATGTCATTTGGGTGTGCAGCTTTATCAATTGATGCACCTTCAACCATTAAGAAGAAACCGTTTTGATTCTTTTCTAATTTGTCTAATGCTGCGTCTTGCATATCAGCTAATTTAGGTTCATCAGCTGAAGAATCAATTTGTAACGGCATATCTTTTTCAGAGAATAAACCTAATACTTGATCACTTTGTGAATTAGCAAGTTCATCTTTATTTGTTACGTAATCATAACCATCTTTTTGGAATTTATCCGTTAAATTACCATTATCTTTACCAAAGTATTTAGAACCGCCACCTAATAATACATCTACTTTATGTTCACCATTGATTTTATCATTATAGAATTGTTGCGCGATTTCGTCTTTCTTACCACGATCATCAACGTGTGATGCATATACGGCTGGAGTTGCGTCAGTAATTTCTGCAGTTGAAACTAATCCTGTTGATTTACCATTTTCTTTAGCTTGTTCTAACACCGTTTTTAATGTGTTTTTGTTAGTGTCTACACCGATGGCACCATTATATGTTTTGTGTCCAGTACTCAATGCTGTACCAGCAGCGGCTGAGTCAGTGATGTTTTCTTTCTCATCATCGTTATGTGTTTGGTGTGCACCTGTTAAGTATTTGTCAAATGATGTTTTTTCAACTTCTTTAGTATCAGGATTATCTGCAAAGTGACGATATGCAGATGTATGCGACTTACCCATTCCATCGCCGACCATGAAGATAACGTTTTTCGGATTCTTTGTGTTACCAATGGCCATGTAATCTCCATCTTGTCCTTGTTGGCCTTGGTTACCTTCGCCAGAACCTGACGCCAATGACACGTGTGTTGTCCCTAATACAGATGCAGCTAAGATTGAACTTGCTACTGTCGTTTTACCAAATTTTTTGATGAAACTCATTTTTAAAAAAGCCCCCTAATATGTATATTGTGTAGTTGTTACACTATTCATATTAAGAAATTTAATTTGATTTTCAGTTAGTATAAAGTTATTTTTAAGTAAAGTAATTGTAAACAATTATTAATGAATAGAATTTATTTTATATTTAGTTTTACCATATGTTGTAAACGTTTTACTTTTATAATTGTTAAAAGTGAGTTAAAATATCAATAAATAAAATAGTTCGTCTTATTAAGAGTGAGTGGAGGGAATTGGCCCTATGAAACTCCAGCAACTGCGTTTGACGTGAGGTGCTAAATCCAACAGGAGTTCCTGAAAGATAAGAAGATGTCCGTGAGCGCTTCTTATTTAAGGAGGGCTATTTTATTTACCCAAATTTAGAAAAGGTGGTAAATTTTATGGAAACATTGAAAGAGCTATTTGAACAATTAGACTATTGGGAGCAATATTCTCCAAAGAGCTATGGTGGAAGTATGTTGAGAGTAGCTAAGATAGGAGATGTCAAAGCACAAATATATGACAGTATTTCAATAGAAGATATTAGAACTTACATCTTAAATAAAAAGTAATGTCTAATCTGTACTTATGAGTCGCAATTAAATTTATAATCTTTATTATGATTGAAGCGGTACGTTGAAATAGTCATTATTTCGGTATCGCTTCAGTTTTTTGATGTTCATTTTATAAGTAAAGTTGTAAAATGAAGACTAAGACGATGTATCAATCAAATATAAAATATAGAGGTGTTCAATGGATGATATTTGTAATGTTATCACCACTACTCATCATTGGATTTATCGCATTATCAATAATGGAAGAACGTAAACGTAAAAAGAAAACTGAACAAAAAGAAGCAGAATTTGAAAAGGAAAAGAATAAAGTTTCAAATCCTGAATATGACGACGACCACAAAGCTTAATAAATCATTAGTAATGAAAGGTGAGCAATATGAAAGTATTCATCGTGGAAGATGATTTTGTCATTGCAGAAAGTTTAGAGCAAGAGTTATCGAAATGGAATTATGAGGTCATCGTGGCTAAACAATTTGATAATATTATCGACGTATTTAATGCAAATCAACCACAACTCGTGTTGCTCGATATCAATCTACCGACATTCAATGGCTATCACTGGTGTCAGGAGATACGTAAGACTTCTAATGTGCCGATTATGTTTATTAGTTCAAGAACCGATAATATGGATCAAATTATGGCAATTCAAATGGGCGGCGATGATTTTATCGAGAAACCATTTAATTTATCGTTAACGGTAACTAAGATTCAAGCATTATTACGTAGAACGTATGATTTAGCAGTGTCTAATAATGAAATTACTGTGAAAGATTGCAAACTTGTTGTAGATGAAGCAACACTTTACCATGAAGGCGAATCGGTTCAATTGTCCTTTACTGAATTACAAATCTTAAATATGTTGTTCCGCAATGAAGGTAAGTATGTCAGCCGTACCACATTGATTGAAAAGTGTTGGGAGTCAGAGAATTTTATAGATGACAATACTTTAGCAGTCAATATGACACGATTGCGTAAGAAATTACAATCGATAGGTGTTATAGATTTAATTGAAACTAAGAAGAATGTTGGATATAAGGTGTCTTAATTATGCTGAAAGCTTTTATTAAATCAATACTAAATGAAATCAGTATAGTCATCACATTTATATTATTATTCTTACTTATCTTCTTTCTATTTAATTTGCCACTGAGTGCGTATCTATTGGGTACCGGAATAATGCTGTTCATCATGATAATTTATTGGTTAGTTCAATTAAGTGGGTTTAGAGAACAAGTTCAGATGAGAGACACTATTCATGAACTAGAGCATGAATTGCAACAGGTGAAAAGTGATCAAACTGAATATCAAGCTAATGTGGAGAATTATTTTTTAACATGGGTTCATCAAATGAAGACACCTATTACAGCATCTAAATTGTTGTTAGAGCGTAATGAAGATAATGTCGTCAATCGAGTGCGTCAAGAAATTATTCAAATTGATAATTATACAAGTTTAGCGTTAAGTTATTTAAAATTAATGAATCAAGAAACGGATATGTCCTTTTCAAAAGTGAAGATTAATGATCTTGTCCGTCCATTAATTATGAAATATTCTATTCAATTTATTGATCAGAAGACAAAGATTCATTATGAACGGTGTGAGGATGAAGTTCTGACTGATGCACAATGGTGTTCAATAATGATTGAACAGATTCTAAATAATGCATTGAAGTATGCGCGAGGTAAGGACATTTGGATTACGTTTGACCAACAACAGCATGTATTAACTATTCGTGATAATGGCGTCGGTATTAGTCAAGCTGACTTACCGAAGATCTTTGATAAAGGCTATTCAGGATATAATGGTCGATTGAATGCTAATTCATCAGGCATTGGATTGTTTATTGTTAAACATATCTCGCAACATTTACATCATCATGTAGATGTACAGTCTGAGTTGAACAAAGGTACGGCATTTAATATTTATTTCCCGAAAAATAATTAAACTTTCAATATTGTAAGCTAGCCAACAACATTTGTAAGAAATTATCAATGTTGTTGGCATTTTTTTGTTTTATGATAGAGATAACAAAAGGAATGAGGTCTTAAATTATTAGATTACATCTGCATTGTGACCATATTGATAAAAAATAATTAAAGAAAGCGAGGTTGAAGTGATGTTATTAGACGTCAAAAATGTAAAGAAAACATTTGGCAGAGGGTTAAATGCGACTACTGCGCTGAATGGCATTTCATTTACTGTTTATAAGGGAGAATTTGTAGCCATTATGGGTGAGTTGGGTTCAGGTAAATCCACTTTATTAAACTTAATTGCAACGTTTGATAAAGTGTCTGAAGGCAACATCACTATTAACAATCAAGATATTCGCAAGTTACGTAATAAGCAAATAGCGCATTTTCGTCGTGATAACCTTGGCTTTGTCTTTCAAGATTTCAACGTCTTACCAACTATGACGAATCAAGATAACATCTTAATGCCACTTGTGCTTGCTAACCGCTCGCATAAAGTAATGGAACAGCGTATGAATACGCTAAGTTCTAAATTAGGTATTGAGAAATTACTTTCTAAATATCCGTATCAAGTTTCTGGTGGTGAACAACAACGAATTGCGATTGGTCGAGAATTAATCAATGAACCCGATTTACTGCTCGCCGATGAGCCGACCGGTGCGCTCGATTCAAAGACTTCGAAACAAATCATGACGCTATTTCGAGAAATTAATGATAATACGCAAACGATATTAATGGTAACACATTCAACTATCGATGCGTCTTATGCTAAACGAGTATTATTTATTAAAGATGGACGTTTGTATCATGAAATTTACCGAGGAGAAGAATCGCAACAAGATTTTCAAAAGCGTATCGCTGATAGTTTGGCTATTCTGAATGAAAGTGGGGACTAACATGACCATACATATGCTCTGGAAGATGATCACTCAAAACTTCAAGATGCAGCGACATGTGATCATGCCCTTTATATTAGCATTGAGCATCATGTTCGCAACGGAATTTATTCTATTATCTTTAAATATGAATGACTACGTCCAAAAGCGAAGTCAGCTATTACCTATATTTATTAGTGTGGGAAATTTCTTTATGAGTGTCTTGGGTTTTATATTTATTTTATATGCCAACCGCTTCATGATGAAACGTCGCCAACAGGAACTTGCGATGAACATGATACTTGGAATGGAGAAGAAACATTTCCGGATGATTATGCTCATCGAGATGGTATATCAATATGTTTTAATTACGCTTATCAGTATAACTGGTGGCTATTTCTTTGGCGTATTAATCTTTATGCTTATGAATAAATTAATGCATCAGACGGGCATGTCGCTATTGGATTATCCTTTTGATGTGAAAGCGATGAGCATTACTTTAATTATTTTAGCAGCGGTGATGTTATTTCTATTCTTGATTAACAATTTAAAAATATTATTCCAAAGTCCTATTAAATTAATACATCAACGTCAAAGAGCTGAAAGAAAATTACCCAAATTTGTATTATACGTTTTACTAGTTATTGGGGTTGTTACGTTATTTAGCAGTTATCACATTGCGCTCTCTAATCAAATGGTATTACGCTCGTTATATAATTTGTTCGGTGCAATTGGCTTGGTTATGATTGGGACATATTGCTTATATTTATCGTTAGGCGTTTTACTATTAGATTGGTTAAAACGAATCCCTAAATTGTATTATAATCCTAAATATTTTTTTACCATTTCAGGATTGCAGTCTAGGATGAATTCAAATGCGATTGGACTTGCAAGCATCACGATGTTATGTACATTTCTAATTGTTACTGTGGGTATGACGATATCAACTTATCGAGGGATATCGGATCAGGTCGATTCTATTATGTCAGATCAATATAGAGTTTCAATAGATGGAAATCTTCACAATAATAAGAAGACTCAGGAGAAAGTACGTCATTTGGAACGTGATATTAAAGATCATGCTAAAGTTGATTTCTTTAAAAAGAATGCAATTTCACTGATTGCGGTGGATTACAAACAACCAGGATTATTTAAACATCGCAATAATAAAGATTATAATATGACGATTAATAGTGCCTATCTCGTGATTATGACACAACACGATTATAATGAGCTAAACACGAAGAAGGTTAAGTTGAAACATGGGGAATTAGGATTTGAAAGTTTAAATCAACCTTTTAAAAAATTAAGAACTGCAACAATGATGGGGGACAAATTTAATATTAAACAAATAGATGGTCATAACTATTCCTATCCAGTTCCAGGATCATTAACTATTATTACTCCAGATGATAAGACATTCCAACAATTAACCAATTATTATGTCAATGCTGATAAGAACGACCATCATGGCACGCAGAAAGTTCAAAATACATTTATGCATTTTAATATCATGACAAAGCATACATCTGACTTTGATAAGTTGAAAAATACATTAATGTAACGCTATAAAGTGAGTATTGATGATAAAAAAGAAGTGGCGGGCACATTATATGAAATTAATGGAGGACTTATCTTTATTGGAACGGTAGTGTCTATCATTTTATTCATTGGCACATTTCTAATGATGTACTATAAAAATGTTGCAGAAGGATATGAGGATCGTAAGAACTATCAAATTATGCAACAAGTTGGTATAGATAATGACAGAATTAAAGATACCATTAATAAACAAATTATATGGATATTTGCATTGCCAATTATTGTCGCAACGATTCATGTCATCTTTGCTTCAAAAATAATATATAACGTGTTAGGTATTCTGAATGTTAATCATGTTGGTGTGTTTGTGACAAGTTATGTCGGTGTTATTATTTCGATTGTTGCTATGTATGCCTTAATGTATTGGATTACATCGCGTATTTATTACATGATTGTTAATCGGTATCACTAAATCGAGTATTAGAAATTTGCCATACTTTTTAAAAATTAAGTGTAACCTAATCATCTGTAGGGTATACAACAAAAAAAGGAGGCGTAAAAATGGCTAATCAAACAAACGATTATACATCACATCACACACAAAATAACAAGATTAAACGCACAGTCGAACATATCCTTACTTGGTTAGGGGTTGTATTGCAAGCATTAGTTGCAATCATGTTCTTAGTTCTTAAACCTTTAATGGGAAATAGTAACTTTAAAGATCAAATGATTAGTGAATCTCAAAAGCAAGGTAACTCAGTATCTACTTCAGAATTGAATCAAGGTATTGATGTTTTAGGTAGTTTCTTTAGTTTCTTAACTTGGGGTGCTGTAATTTCACTAATTTTAGCAATTATTGGCGGTATTTTAATTAGTAAAAAACCTAAAATTGCAGGTATCTTACTAATTATTGCAGGTCTAATCGCATTAATGTCTAACTGGATTAGTGTTATTCTTTGGATCGTAGCTGGTATTATGCTACTTGTAAGAAAAGGTAAGAAAAAAGATAATTACGCTAATGGCTATTATGACAATAATAACCATAATAATAGTCGTAACCATGATTATGATAACAACCGTCATGATGACAGAAATGATGACCGACGTGATCATGATCGTGATAACCGTCATGATGACAGATATAACGATCGTCACAACAATGAGTTTAATGACAATCGTCACAATCATAACGCACACCGTGAACACGATCGTGATAATGACTATAACAATCGTCGTGACAATCATCATGATGATAAAGATGTTAACGCTCAAAACAATGCGTTTATCTTAGATGAAGAAGATAAAGCGAAGGAACAAAGAGATATTAAAGAACATTATTCTAATGATGATGTTCATAATGGTAGTCATGACCATTCAAATCACAATGATAACAATCGTTATGACAATAATAACCGTGACCGTTCTAATTTAGAGCGTAATGATTATCAAGAGTCTAATCGTCGTGATGACTTACATCGTTCAAATGAAGACTTTAACCGTCATAATGATGTAGATTGGTCTTCAGATGACCGTAAAGACAATAATTTTAATCAAAATCAAGAGCACAATCATAATCATGACAATGAAGAACGTAGTCAATTTGGTTCTCGTAGTGATAGATATCAAGATGAAGCACATAAAGATTTAAATGATTTTGATAAAGATCGACATGATCATAAAGATAACGACTTTGTACGTGATGAAGCGGACAAATTGAAAGATAAAAAAGATAACGACCCATATAAATATTAAAATTTGAGTCGTTTAAAGAGTGAGACGAATGTCTCGCTCTTTTTAATTGCAATAAAGAAGTCGGTGACACCCCTAAGTTAGCATCACCGACTTTACGTTAATTTCTATTATATGGATAAATAAATTGGATAAATAAAATGAATTTTCTACAATACTACTAGTCTAAGCTTCTCTCAGACAATGCTTATTTCAACATGACATTTTCACTACTATGATAAAGTTGTCTGGCGGTCACCTCTGTCACTTTTTTAAAGTAAAAAATACGCAACCTTCACTATAGAAAAGTTACGTAAATGATAGATGTGAGTTTTTATGAAATAAGGCATGACATATCTAGACCTTAATCAAGTTATCTACAATTTCATCCACACTTTCCTACGCTAGTACCATCTAGTTCAGGTTCAAAGGGTTTGGAGTAAGACTCCATCTCAGTTTGAAAACACCCCTAGTGCATATTTTTATACTATATATTTAATTTAGTATTTTTAATTTTAGAAGTCAAGACTGTAATTTGACTAGTTAGAGTTAATGTGAAGAGCCGATTATAAAACAATTTCATAAGTCTACAATGCAAATTCGCATTAGCTGACTGAACTGATAAAAAGCTTAAAATTAAATTCTTCTCAGTTCTAGTCATCCTTGCGAGAGTTGAAAAACGAATTCAAAACGAATTCTGTTCAACTCCCTTAATTGCAAAAAGTATTGTTATTATCATAAAATGAACATTGCATAATTTTGACCCCGTTAATTAATACTTTTTTTCAAAAAAAAACAATAGTTAACTTAGCAAATATTAGAAGAGGAAGGAGGTTAATCATGACCCTTACGATTGGATTAGTGCCATCGCCAGGCGTTGCACATAAGCTCGTCGATAATGCGATACCAAAGATTCAACAACATTTACATAACCGGATTAAGGATGTGAATGAATGGCATTTCGAGAGTAAAGTAGATTTATTAATAGGATCTGCTGAGGATGTACATGAGAGTATAGATAAAGCTGCAGAATTGAAGGAAGAATATGATTGGGATTTCGTTATTTGTATTACAGATTTACCAAGTATCTCAGGTAATAAAGTTGTGATTAGTGACTTTAATAGTGAAAAGCAAGTTTCTATGCTTTCATTACCTGCGTTAGGTTGGATTAATTTAGAGCGTAAGTTAGTGAAGAGTATGACAGCACTAGTTGAACAGTTATATCACAATAATACGAAAGAGCGCCCCAAAGTGCATCCACTGATTAAACCTAAAGCTGTTGATCCTAGAGAAGATGAAAGTTCGATAAGACGTTATATTAATCGCTACTTTATATTAGGATGGTTGCAGCTTATTTTGGGTTTAACGCGAGCGAATGAGCCATGGAGGAATTTGTTTAATTTTAAGAAGATAATTTCCGTTGCATTTGCGACAGGAACCTATGTATCTATCTTCTCCATGCCATGGGAATTAAGTGTTCAATACTCAACCTTAAGATTTATTGTCTTAATGATTATTTCTATATTGGGTATGGCCGGATGGTTATTATACGCGCATCAGTTATTTGAAGAAAAAACAGCGAAGTCTCAACGTGTTTATCGTTATGTATATAACGCGACGACATTACTCACTTTAGTCATCATTACATTGATGAATTACGCAGTTTTATATGTATTACTATCTATTAGTATTTCATTATTTGTACCTGTAAGTTTATTTAATAGTTGGACAAGTGCAAACCCTGATTTCACATTTATAAATTATTTGAAATTGTTATGGTTTGTATCATCGCTTGGTTTATTAGCAGGTGCAATGGGCTCAACTGTAGAAAATGAAGAGAAGATTCGACGTATTACGTATTCTTATCGCCAATATCATCGTTATAAAGAAGCGCAACAAGAGGAAAAAGAGAAAAAAGAACAACAATCACAAGATGTATCACAACATGACGTGGAACAATCTTCATCCAACAAAGAAAGTAATGATGATGAACAGTATGACGGTAAAAAACAGGATCATAGGGAGGAGGATGACGCATGAATGAAGCTAAAACAATTGGTTTAGTTGTAGCGCCTGGTGTTACAGAAAAATTAGCTGAGAGTTTAATGGATGATATTCCGAACATCTTATCTCACCAGAATAACAACCAACATGACTGGGAAGTGGATCTCGTGGTTGATCCTCTGACAGGCTACGCAGAATCCGTTGGCAAAATTTTTAAAAAGATACAAGATTATCATGATAAGCGACAATGGGATTATGTCGTTGCAATTACAGATTTACCTATGTTTCATAATGAACGGGTGTTAGCACTGGACATCAATAAGAAGAATGGCGCTGCTGTCTTTTCTTATCCTGCATTTGGTTGGCGCCCAGTTAAGAAACGTTTTAAGAACGCCATCGTTGCGATAATCAATGAAGTGCATCATTCTGAAGCTGAAAAGAATGATTATGATGACAATGATAATGTAACATATGCAGTTAACAAACAATTTCCATTGTCTAAAATAGACAAAACTGAAGTATATTTAGATGAAACAGGTAATGATCATTTACGCTATTTATCTAATACTAGGTCAATGGGAATGGTTCGGCTTGTGAGTGGTATGACATTTGCGAATAATCCACTTAATATGATGGCAAGCCTTAGTAATATTGTGGCAATTGCTTTTACCACTGGCGCATTTGGCTTAATATTTACGACTATGTGGCAGATGAGTATGGAATTCTCAATGTGGCGTCTATTTGGAATATCTATTATCGCAGTCTTAGGTATGTTACTTTGGATTATGATGTCTCATGATTTGTGGGAATCTGTCAAACAAAGTCGTAATAAACGAATCACATGGTTATATAACTTAACTACAGTGATGACGCTCTTTGTAGCTATTATCATTTATTACATTATTCTCTACACATTATTTTTAATTGCGGAACTTGTGTTATTACCATCTGATTTCTTAGGGCAACAAGTAGGTTTAAAAGGACCGGCTGGAATTGATTTATATCTAAGTATTCCTTGGTTTGCTGCTTCTATTTCAACTGTTGCAGGTGCGATTGGTGCTGGATTATTAAATGATCAACTAATCAAAGAAAGTACTTATGGTTACCGACAACAAATGCGATATGATGATAGAGATAAAGATGAAGAATAACTAGATTAAAGTCGAGAAGTGTTAAGCTTTCTTCGACTTTATTTTTTAGATAAATTTATATAAAAAAATTATAGAAAATAATTAGTGCTTAATTTAAAATTAAATATAATGTAGGTGTCAAAATAAATAAGAGACCTAAATTCACAACAACTACTTAGATTTAGCAACATGAAGTGAAGGAAGGTAATATCATGAATTTTTGTCCTAGATGTGGTAATAAAATAACTAAAGAGCAACGATTTTGTAGTAAATGTGGCAATGATTTACGCGTATTTGAAGATGATTCAATTGAGTCACAATATGAAATAGCTGAGCGTAAGTCAAGCATTTGGCCATTTATATTAGTTGGCTTAGTTGTTATTGGGATTATAGTCAGTTGCTGTTTTGCTTATTATCATTTCTTTTTAAAAGAAGGGGAGCAAACGGAGCAGACTACGACTACAACAGCGCATGTGAAGAAAGATAAAGAAACAACGGATGACGGTAAAGTGTCTAACGATCCTATTAAAGCGGAAAAGCAAAAAGCGAAACAAAGTGAAGATGAAAAAGACAAAGATGCAACTCATTCACAAGCACCTAAAATTGATGTCATGAGTGAGGATTTCCATAAGTCATTTATGCAAAAGGATACAAGGGATTCATACATGGGCATTAAACTAGGCATGACCAGAGCAGAAGTAGAAAAAAGATACGGTAGCTCCAATCGTGTCTTTCATAAAACAGGGATGGATTATCTTTATACCATTTATGGAAATTTAGCAGTGGCCTATGAATTGAAAGGTAATACTGAAGTAGTAAGAGAAATTGGTGTATCACCCTCAAATGTTGATGAGCAAACATTTATTAGTAAATACAGTGATTATGATAAAAATAATGATGCTGGAAGTTATATTTATAATACCGTGAAAAATAATGGCTTTGAAATTTTAGTAACTACAAAGAATGGTGAAATTGCTTTGATTCAGTGTATTCCAGAAAATCATTACTAGTGAAAAGTTGAAATGTTTAGGGAGTGTGACGGATGCAAAATGGAATCAATGTCATACTCCCCCCTTCTTTATATAATTCTCCACAGAACCTTGACTTTATAGCAAAATCTCGATAAAGTAGTAACATATTATTCTGACAATTCTGATAGGTATTAGATTAATAAATTTGTGAAATTTTAGGGGGGACCATAAGTTTATGTCAGTACCGACAATTACGTATGAGAATTTTGAAGGTGACCCTTTCATTGATTCTATTTCTACTGACGATGCAACTAAAGGCGCTTATGAAATATTAGAATGGGCGTATCGCACATATGGTGATTCCATTGTTTATTCATGTAGTTTTGGTGCGGAAAGTATGGTTTTAATTGATTTGATTTACCAGATTAAGCCAGATGCACAAATTGTCTTTCTAGATACGGATTTACATTTCCAAGAAACGTATGACTTGATTGATAGAGTGAAAGAACGCTTTCCAAAACTTCGTATTGAAATGAAGAAGCCTGATTTAACGCTTGAAGAACAAGCTGACAAATATAATCCGGCATTATGGAAGAATAATCCTAATCAATGCTGTTATATAAGAAAGATTAAACCTTTAGAAGAAGTGTTAGGTGGTGCTGTTGCTTGGGTTTCAGGTTTACGTCGAGACCAATCGCCAACACGTGCAAATACGAACTTTATTAATAAAGACGAGCGTTTTAAATCAGTGAAAGTGTGTCCTCTAATTTATTGGACAGAAGATGAAGTTTGGGACTATATTAAGAAACATGATTTACCTTATAATGTATTGCATGATCAACATTATCCTAGTATTGGTTGTATACCATGTACCGCTCCTGTATTTGACTCAGATGATTCTAGAGCAGGGCGTTGGTCGAATTTCGATAAAACAGAATGTGGCTTACATGTTGCTGATAAACCATAATGCGTTTGGATAAAAATTTTTAACTATAAAACATAGTATTCTGATATGTTTTAAATAAAACCAACAAAATATGTCCGACAATAGTGTACAGACGGACATATTTCTTACATAATAAAAGTAGTATAAAGCTTTTATAAAATGATTGTTATTTTACGGAATAAGAGGTGGATACAATTGAATTTAAGTGTTACAAATAGTCCTTTTACAGAAGGACAAGCGGCACAAATTAATGAACTCTTACAAACACTTACACCTGAACAAAAGGTATGGTTAAGTGGATACTTAGTTGCTAACCAACAATTAACGTCAAATGGAACTGTACCATCACAAACAGGTTCAAGTTCAACAAATGCAAATGGTCTAACTGAAGGCACAGAAGCGATGCTTCAACAAAACGAACCTGTCATCACGCCGGAGAAACGAGCAATTACACTCTTATATGGTTCTGAAACAGGTAATGCACAAGGGTTAGCTGAAATATTTGAAGAACGCTTATCAAATATAGGTCATAACGTGACATTGAAAGCAATGGACGATTTTAAACCTAAAAATCTAAAAAATGTTGAAGATTTATTCATTATCACTTCTACTCAAGGTGAAGGGGATCCACCTGATAATGCAGCTGAATTACATGAGTTTATTCATGGTCGAAAGGCACCTAAACTTGAAGGTGTGAGATTCTCAGTTCTAGCATTAGGGGATCAAACGTATGAATACTTCTGTCAAACAGGTCGTGACTTTGATAGAAAGCTAGATGAATTAGGTGCAGAACGTATATATGATCGTGTGGATTGCGACGTTGATTATGAAGAAGATGCTGAAAAGTGGATGGCAAATGTAATCAATGCGATTGATACTGCACCAGAAGGCACTCAAAATGAACAAATTGTAAGTGAATCAATTAAGTCTGCAAAAGAAAAGAAATTCTCTAAAGCAAATCCATATCAAGCAGAAGTCTTAGAAAATATTAACCTTAATGGACAAGGTTCAAATAAGGAAACGAGACATATTGAATTTCTATTAGATAATTTCGGTGAAGATTATGAAGTTGGAGACTGTTTAGTCGTTCTACCTCAAAATGACCCAGCTTTAGTTGATTTATTAATTAGCACATTAGGTTGGGATCCAAATGATCAAGTTCAAATTTCAGATGAGGGTGACACATTAGGATTAGAAGAAGCCTTAACAACTCATTTTGAAATTACGAAGTTAACGGAACCGCTTCTTATCAATGCGGCGTCATTCTTTGAAAATGAAGAACTTAATGAAAAAGTTGAAGATAATGAATGGGTTCAAAGTTACATTGAAGGTCGTGACTTAATCGACTTATTAAATGACTTTGCGACAACAGAACTTCAACCAGAAAATTTATATCAATTATTAAGAAAATTACCACCTAGAGAATATTCAATATCTAGTAGTTATGAAGCGCTACCAGATGAAGTGCATATTACAGTTGGGGCGGTTAGATACAACTCACATGGACGTGACCGTTCAGGTGTATGTTCAGTTCAATTTGCTGAACGTATTCAACCAGGTGACACTGTTCCAATTTACTTGAAACGCAATCCAAACTTCAAATTCCCTAAAGAAGGTGACACACCAGTTATTATGATTGGACCTGGTACAGGAGTTGCACCATTTAGAGCATATATGCAAGAAAGAGAAGAACATGGATTTAAAGGTAATACTTGGTTATTCTTTGGTGATCAACACTTTACAACAGACTTCCTATATCAAACGGAATGGCAAGAATGGTTGAAAGATGGCGTGCTAGGTAAAATGGATGTTGCATTCTCAAGAGACACTGATGAAAAAGTATACGTCCAACATCGTATTGCTGAACACAGTAAAGAATTTAATGAATGGCTTCAAAAAGGTGCTTCAATTTACATTTGTGGTGATGAAAAACATATGGCGAAAGATGTACATCAAGCTATCCGCAATGTTTTAGTGAAAGAACAAAACTTATCTGAAGAAGATGCTGAAGCCTACCTTAAACAAATGAAGAAAGATAAACGTTACCAACGCGATGTGTACTAATAGAAAGGGTGGTACTTAATGGCTAAGACAAATAAGCAAATGTCAGAAGAACTTGATAAGAAGCTAGATGCTTTAGAGTATTTAAAAGACGAAAGTAATTATTTACGTGGGACAATTGAGCAAGGCTTAGCAGACCCACTTACTGGTGCTATTTCAGATGATGACACTAAATTATTGAAATTCCATGGTAGCTACCAACAAGATGATAGAGATTTACGTGACGAACGTCGTAAGCAGAAATTAGAACCAGCATACAGCTTTATGATTCGCGTGCGTCTACCAGGAGGAACAGCTACACCTGAACAATGGATTGCCATGGATGACATTTCTAATAATTATGCCAACCAGACGCTGAAATTAACAACACGTCAAACTTTCCAATTTCACGGCATTTTAAAAAGAAATTTAAAAACATCTATGAAGAAAATTAATGAGTCTGTACTTGATACGATCGCGGCATGTGGGGACGTGAATCGTAATACAATGTGTAATCCTAATCCATATCAATCTCATATTCATAAAGAGATTAATGACTATGCAACTAAAATCAGTGACCATCTATTACCTAAGACCAATGCCTATCATGAAATTTGGTTAGATGGGGAGAAAGTATTAGATTCTTCAGAAGAAATTGAACCAATGTATGGTAAGAAATATTTACCACGTAAGTTTAAAATTGGTATTGCCTTACCACCATCTAATGATATTGATGTCTATTCACAAGACATCGGACTTATCGGTATCGTTGAAGATGAAACACTCGTCGGATTTAATGTCACAGTTGGTGGCGGTATGGGTATGACGCACGGAAATACAGATACGTACCCACAAGTTGGTCGTTTAGCTGGTTTCGTTCCTAAAGAACAAGTCGTTGATGTTTGTGAGAAAATCTTAACAATTCAACGTGATTATGGTAATCGTGAGAACCGTAAAAATGCACGATTCAAATATACAGTTGACCGCTTAGGTGTGGATAAAGTTGTAGAAGAACTAAATACACGTTTAGGTTGGGAAATTGAAGAAGCACGTGATTTTGAATTCGAACATAATGGCGATCGTCTAGGTTGGATAGAGGGCGACGAAGGTGTTTGGAATTATACATTATTCATTCAAAATGGACGTGTTAAAGATACAGAAGATTATCAATTAAAAACGGCATTACGAAAAATTGCAAAAACACATACGGGCGACTTCAGATTATCTCCTAACCAAAATTTAATTATTGCAAATGTAACTCCAGAGAAAAAAGAAGAAATTCAAAATCTTATCGATCAGTATGGTTTAACAGATGGTAAAAATTATACGGGATTAAGACGTAATTCGATGGCATGTGTTGCGTTCCCAACATGTGGATTAGCGATGGCTGAGTCAGAACGTTATTTACCATCATTAATCTCTAAGATTGAAGACTTATTAGATGAAGCGGGTGTGAATGATGAAGAAATCACAATCCGTATGACTGGATGTCCAAATGGTTGTGCTAGACCAGCACTTGCAGAAATTGCATTTATAGGCAAAGCACCTGGCAAATATAATATGTATTTAGGTGGTGGCTTCAAAGGTGAACGCTTAAATAAATTGTACAAAGAGAATATCGGAGAACAAGAAATACTTGAAAGTCTACGTCCAATTCTTATGGATTATGGTAAAGAACGTCTTGAAGGTGAGCATTTTGGTGACTTTGTCATACGTTCAGGTGTTGTTGCTAAAGTTCATGGAGGACAAGACTTCCATAGTTAAAGTTTGAGATAAGTTGTTTTAAACGGGGGTGACAACATGGGGAAAGTGTATTTAGTAGGAGCAGGACCTGGTGATCCTGATTTATTAACTATCAAAGGTATGAAAGCCATTCAAATGTCAGATGTGATTTTATATGATCGCTTAGTCAATAAAGACATTTTAGATTTAGCTAAACCGGGGACAAAGTTCTTTTATTGTGGCAAAGACCCGAATAGACATTCATTACCGCAAGAAGAAACGAATCGAATGTTGGTTAATTTAGCGAAAAAAGGACATGTTATCACTCGTTTAAAAGGTGGTGACCCGTTTGTCTTTGGCCGAGGTGGTGAAGAGGCAGAAATATTGGCACAACATCAGATTGCATTTGAGATTGTGCCTGGTATCACTTCGGGTATTGCTGCACCAGCTTATGCAGGCATTCCTGTCACGCACAGAGATTATAGTTCGTCAGTTGCTTTTGTGACAGCAGTTAATAAACCTGGTATGTCTAAAGATGATTATTGGGCACATTTAGCGCATGGTCCAGAAACACTTTGTGTTTATATGGGTGTTAAACGGTTACCAGAAATTTGTGACCTACTTATTGAACATGGTAAATCAATAGACACGCCTGTCGCACTTATTCATTTAGGAACGACGACTTCTCAAAAAACAATTGATGGCACGTTAGGTAACATCGTTGAAAAAGCGTCAGAAATAAAAAATCCCGCTATGATTATTATTGGCGATGTTGTCCAAATGCGACAAAAAATTAGTTGGTTTAAAGAACAAACTACGGATTTAGAAATGACCTTACCTTAATTATTAAAAATAAGAAAGAATAATCATAAAAGGAGGATACAATATGAGCAATATGCCACTTATGATTGATTTACAAAATAAAAAGATAGTCATTGTTGGTGGTGGGAAGGTAGCAACTCGACGAGCAAAGTCATTAGTTGAATACTGTTCTCATGTTCATATTGTTAGTCCTTCAATCACCAAAGAATTACATACTTTATTTCAGCAACAGCGATTGACTTGGGCTGAAAAAATGTTTGAACCACAAGATATTAGTCACGCATTTCTAGTTATTATTGCGACAAATCAACCAGAGGTAAATCAACATGTTAAAGATAATTTGCCAGAAGGTACATTATTAAATCACGCTGCAGATGCTTCAGCGGGGAATGTGACGTTTCCTAGTATGCTTAGACGTGGCAAATTGACTATTAGTGTATCTACAGATGGTGCAAGTCCTAAACTAGGTCGACAAATTATATCGACATTGCAAGACACCTACGATGAACGTTATGAAAGTTATATCGATTTTTTATATGAAAGTAGACAACTTATTAAAGCATCAACGATAGAGCCATCTAGAAAGCAAGCGTTATTACAACATGTATTATCTGAGGACTATTTGGATGAGGAGAAACAAAAAGAATTCAAGCGATGGCTTCAATCACAAGTTTAATGTCAGGGGGCATGTGATATATGAGAAAATTATTTATATTTGCATTAGCTGGTTTTTTAGCCCAACTTGTTGATGGTTCACTTGGCATGGGATTCGGTGCCTCATCATCATCAATATTATTAACTTATGGTATTGCACCGGCCATTGTATCGGCGACTGTACATTTTTCAGAAATAGCTACGACTGCTGCATCAGGAACATCACATTGGAAATTTGAGAATGTGCATAAGCCTACCATGTTAAAGTTAGCTATTCCAGGTGCTATAAGTGGATTTATTGGTGCAGGTCTACTTACACAAATACATGGAGATTATATTAAGCCATATATCGCATTGTTCTTACTTTCAATGGGTATATATATTTTGTATCAATTTTTATTTAAACGAAATAGAGAAATTCATACACATGTTGGTAAGTTGAGTGGTTTCAAACTTGTGCCTCAAGGTGCTATCGCCGGATTCTTAGATGCGATTGGCGGAGGTGGCTGGGGACCAGTAAATACACCTTTGTTATTAGCTAGTCATAAGATCCAACCACGATATGCAATTGGTACTGTATCGGCGAGTGAGTTTTTTGTAACATTATCAACGTCATTGAGTTTCATCATCTTCTTAGGTATTACTCAGATTAATTGGTGGTTTGTTATTGCGTTAAGTGTCGGCGGTATGATTGCAGCACCTATCTCTGCATATTTAACAAAGATATTACCAATTAATATTCTAGCCATTTGTGTTGGTGGCTTAATCATCTTCACAAATAGCAATGCATTAATGACTTATTTCGTACACGATGACACAATTTCAAATATTGTAAGATTCGCAATTATTTGTGCGATTGTGATACTTGTTATTATCACTGTGATTCGCAACAAAAAATTGTCTTTTTCTTGAAAATAAAACCGAGTAAACTAATCTAATTAATTGGAAAAGGAGTTATCAATAATGACAACACATGAACAGATTATTAATTATACGATTAAACCACATGGTGGTACATTAATTAACCGCGTAGTAGAAGGTGAAGAAAGAGATCATCTTTTAGAAGCAGCACAATCATATAAAGTGATTACTTTAAATCCTTGGTCAATTTCTGACTTAGAATTAATCGGTATTGGTGGTTTTAGTCCGTTAACAGGATTTATGGGTGAGGCTGACTACACTAAAGTTGTTGAAGATACACATCTTGAAAATGGATTAGTGTGGAGTATTCCGATTACGCTACCTGTTTCTGAAGAAGAAGCGGATAAATTAGAAATCGGTGATGACATCGCATTATACGGTGAAGATGGCGAATTATATGGCACATTGAAATTAGAAGAAAAGTACACATATGATAAGAAAAAAGAAGCTCAAAATGTGTATGGTACGACTGACGAGGCACATCCAGGTGTTAAAAAAGTTTATGACAAGGGGAATGTTTACCTTGCTGGACCGATTCAATTAATTAATCGACCTAAACATGATGAGTTCTCTGATTTCCATTTAGACCCAGCAGAAACACGTCAATTATTCCATGATTTAGGATGGAAGACTGTCGTTGGATTCCAAACAAGAAATCCTGTACATCGTGCGCATGAATATATCCAAAAATCTGCATTAGAAATTGTAGATGGTCTTTTGCTTAATCCATTAGTAGGAGAAACGAAATCAGATGATATTCCAGCGGACGTTCGTATGGAAAGTTATCAAGCTATCTTAAAGAACTACTTTCCTAAAGATAGAGCGCGCTTAGTCATTTATCCTGCGGCAATGCGTTATGCTGGTCCACGTGAAGCAATTCTACATGCCACAGTACGTAAAAACTATGGTTGTACGCATTTCATTGTTGGACGTGACCATGCAGGTGTGGGCGATTATTACGGCACATATGAAGCTCAAGAATTAATTTCTCAATTTGGAGATGAACTAGATATTCAAATATTGAAATTTGAACATGCATTTTATTGTGAAAAATGCGGCAACATGGCTACTGCTAAAACATGCCCGCACGACGCATCAGAGCATGTACATTTAAGTGGTACTAAAGTAAGAGAAAAGCTTAGAAATGGTGAATCACTACCTACAAAATTCTCTAGACCTGAAGTAGCTGAAGTCTTAATCAAAGGGTTAAAACAAAATTAATTCGGAGGGATTTAGCATGAGTCAATCAAGTAATATTACATGGCATGATTCTGAAGTTACTAAGTCAGATAGACAACAACAAAACGGTCATAAAAGTGTAGTGATATGGTTTACAGGATTATCAGGATCTGGAAAATCAACTGTATCAGTAGAACTTGAAAAAGCTTTGTTCCAATTAGGAAAACATTCTTATCGACTAGACGGCGATAATGTTAGACATGGTTTAAACAAGAATTTAGGCTTTAGTCCAGAAGACCGTAAGGAAAATATTCGACGCATTGGTGAAGTAAGTAAATTACTTGTAGATGCGGGAACAATTGCTATAACAGCATTTATTTCGCCTTACAGAGCTGATCGTGATGAAGTTCGTGAAATTTTAGAAGATGGAGAATTCATTGAAGTTTACACAGAGTGTAGCGTGGAAGCATGTGAACAACGTGATCCTAAAGGTCTTTATAAAAAAGCACGTTCTGGTGAAATAAAAGAATTTACTGGTATAAGTGCGCCGTATGAGGCACCACATCAACCAGAAATTACGATTAATACAGAACATCAAAGTGTAGAAGAATCAGTAAGTACTATTATTAAATATTTGAAGAATAAAGGAATTATTTAAAAGTATTCTGCGTGTTGTCAGTCTTTTTCAAGATTGATAACACGCTTTTTTTGCATATCGTCTTAAATTAAAGTCAGATTTTTGATAAAATTATGAAAACGTTTTCTATATAAATGGAGAGCGTATTACGATATAAGGGGGAATTCACATGCAAGGGGATAATATGTGGTTAACAATAATGGGGATAATCATTATCGGCTCAATTGTTGGACTTTTAATTGCAAAAAAGATTAGTCCAGTCGTCGGTATGATTTTAATTCCTAGTATTGGTGCTTTGCTATTAGGATACGGCATTAAAGATTTAGTTAAATTCTTTAATAGTGGTTTAGAATCTGTGATGAGCGTAGTCATCATGTTTATCTTCGCAATTATATTCTTTGGCATTATGACTGACAGTGGATTGTTCAAACCTATTGTCAAACGACTTATATTAATGACTCGTGGTAATGTGGTCATTGTCTGTATTGTCACAGCATTGATTGGTATGTTTGCACAATTAGATGGTGCAGGTGCTGTCACTTTCTTATTATCAATTCCTGCATTATTGCCACTATATAAAGCTTTAAATATGAACAAATACTTATTAATTCTTTTACTAGCAATTAGTGCCGCAATTATGAATATGGTGCCTTGGGGCGGACCAATGGCGCGTGTTGCTTCTGTATTGAAAGTGAAAAGTGTTAACGAATTATGGTATGGCATCATTCCAGTACAATTGATTGGCTTCGTGTTAGTACTTATCTTCGCAACTTATTTAGGGTTTAGGGAAAAGAAACGAATTAAGAAGGCAATCGATAACGGTGAAGTAGAACCTACATTAAACATTGATATTCATCGACTTGTGAAAAATTATGAACGAGATCAAGACATTAAGTTTCCAGTAAGAGGACGCGCGCTCAAACATGGTTGGGTAATTTGGGCCAATGTACTGTTGACGATTATCGTATTAGTTATGATGTTAGCTAACGTTGCACCGCCAGAATTTGCTTTTATGATTGGTGTTGCAATTGCATTAGTGATTAACTTCCCAAATGTGGATGAACAAATGAACCGTCTAAAGGCCCATGCACCAAATGCATTAATGATGGCCGCAGTTATTATAGCAGCAGGTATGTTCTTAGGTGTTTTAGAAGAAACAGGTATGCTAAAGTCAATTGCTTTAAATTTCATTAAGATTATTCCTGATGCCGTTGGACCATATTTACATATCATTGTCGGTTTCTTCGGTGTTCCACTTGATTTACTTACAAGTACAGATGCGTATTACTTCGCGTTACTTCCTATAGTAGAACAAACTGCAAGTCAATTTGGTATTAATCCAGTTTCAACAGCATATTCAATGGTAATCGGTAATATTGTAGGAACATTTGTAAGCCCGTTTTCTCCTGCATTATGGTTAGCTATTGGTCTTGCTGAGGCAAACATGGGTACATATATTAAGTATGCATTCTTTTGGATCTGGGGATTTGCGATTGTGTTATTAGGCATAGCAGTATTAATAGGTACAGTTACAATTTAAATGACTCGATTTAGTACGTTGTTAAAAGATCTAAATTGAATAATTAAACTCATATTCCTCCTTATAAGCATGTCGCTAATGTCTTATAAGGGGGATTCGATTTTTATCATTATTATTATAAAAAATACTTCCAAAATATCCTCGCCAAACTTTGAAAACGCTTCATAGTTCCCACTTTTCATGAAATAAAACATCTTTAAAATTATCAGATATTTTACAAGTCGAGTATATACACTGTTGATTAATATAGTATAAGCACTGTCATAGAAGTGTTTTTATAATTGTAATATAAGTCTATGTTTATTACATGCAAAGTAAAATTATTATGATTCATTTACAAACCCTTAACATTCCACACAAACCCTTGTGTGTCTGTTAGAGTATGTCTTGTCGTTATTTAACGAGGAAAAAATTTCTTAAAACTATTTTGAATCAAATTGATTTGAAATTTCTAATATGTCAATTGCAGGTAGCCACGAGAAAAAATAAGCTTTAAACATTCTAGGAGGATATTTTATTATGAAAAAGATCGCTACAGCTACAATCGCAACAGCAGGTATTGCAACATTCGGATTAGCACACCAAGATGCAGACGCAGCGGAAAATAATAATGGATATAACCCTAATGACCCATATTCATATAGTTACACTTACACAATTGACCAACAAGGTAATTATCATTATGAATGGCAAGGTAACTGGAGCCCATCTCAAGCTCAACAAGGTGGTCAACAAAACACTGGCAACCAAGCAGTAAACAATACTCAATCAAACAATAACTACAACTATAATTACAATAACAATCAATCAAACCAAAACACTCAATCATACACAGCAAACAATAATGCTGGCGGTGGTTTAGGTGCTAGTTATTCAACTTCAGATCGTAACGTTAAAGTCACAACTCAAAACGCACCAACTACACAATCAACTAGTTCAAGTTCTAGTAGCGAAGCATTAGCTGGTAAATCAAGTGGAGGTTCAAACCTTTACACTGCAGGTCAATGTACGTATTATGTATATGACAAAGTAGGCGGTAAAATTGGTAGCACTTGGGGTAACGCAAATAACTGGGCAACTGCAGCAGCTGCAGATGGCTACACAGTTAATAACACACCTAAAGCAGGTGCAGTAATGCAAACATCTCAAGGTGCATACGGTCACGTTGCATACGTTGAAAGTGTAAACGATGATGGTTCAGTTAAAGTTTCAGAAATGAACTATAATGGTGGACCTGGTGTCGTTTCATCACGTACAATCTCAGCTAGCCAAGCTGGTTCATACAACTACATTTCATAATTTGAAATAACTTTTAACCACGATTCCTTATCATGCGGAGTCGTGGTTTTTTCTTTTGAGAAAAGACTGTGACAAGATAGGGCTTCGTGTGATTGAAGCCCAAGCATAAAGGGAAACATAATATAAAGAAAAAGAATACTTAAAGAATATTATGTTTAATTGTGAAGGAGGGTGAGTAGAGATGATGTTTGATGTAATTAAGTGGATTATATTAGCTCTAATTGCTATTGTAACTATTGCGATTATTTGTGGCCTAATTTGGGGTTCATTATTAGAAGAACGAGCATATGATAAACGCTCTAAAAAAGAAAAACGAAAAGAAACTGAGAAAAATTTAGAAATGGCAAAAGGTCATACTGATGATAAAGGCGTAGATGGTGACTATGAAGACGCGCCAACTAAAGAAGGAACACTCAAAGATGAGCATATAAATCATCGTGAGAAATAATGATTATAAAACCCTTGGAAGATGCTATATCAAGCATACTTTCAAGGGTTTTTAAATTGAAATTGATGAGAAATAAATTGAAGAGTAAGGTTGAATGTTCACATTTTATTTACATTTAATATCTCAATTTTTCTTCAATTCTATACTTTTAGCATCTGCAAGTGATAAACTATGTATGTTAAAAAAATCACAATAATTTTCAGAAAAGTTAGGAGCTTTCATCATGCTACTGTTTGTAGTAGAAATCATCATAATGATACTGGCTATTATATTAGGGCTTCGCACAGCTGGTGCATTAGGGTGTGGTATCTTCGCCATTGTGGCACAACTCATTATGATTTTTGTTTTTCAATTGCCTCCAGGTTCAGCGCCTGTCACTGCAGTTTTAATCATTTTATCTATTGGTATCGCAGGTGGTACTTTACAAGCTACAGGAGGAATAGACTATTTAGTCTTTCTTGCTTCTAAAATTATCGAGCGTTTCCCGAAATCCATTATTTTTATCGCACCAATGATTGTCTTTCTGTTTGTATTTGGTGTAGGTACCGCAAATATTGCGTTATCTTTAGAACCTATTATTGCTAAGACTGCTGTTAGAGCAAATATCCAACCTAAACGACCACTCACCGCATCTGTTTTGACTGCAAATTTAGCCTTATTATGTAGTCCTGCAGCATCGGCAACAGCTTATATCATATCAGTAATGGCTGGTTACCATATATCAATGGGACAATATTTAAGTATTGTATTACCTACAGCGATTATTACGATGCTAATGTTGAGTGTCTTTTGTACATTTGTGGGTCGTAAGACAAAGGTCACTGCAAGTGAAATTGCACATACGCCTGAAGTGTCAGTCAAACAATCATTTACAACGAAAACCAAATTAGGCGTAGTTGGATTTTTATTATGTGTTGCAGGTATATTAACTTTTGGTATTTTTCCAAATTTAATGCCTTCATTTAATGTTGATGGTGAACAAGTTAAAGTAACTATGACGGAAATCGTCCAATTCTTTATGTATTTGAGTGTCGCAATTAATTTATTAATGATGAAGATTAACACGAGTGATATATTGTCATCTAATATTGCGCAATCAGCTATTGGTGCACTCTTTGCAGTACTTGGTCCAGGTTGGTTAGGTGCTACTGTATTTAATGCACCGCAAAATTTAAAAATTATACAAGACGATATTGGACAAACAATTCAATCTATACCTTGGCTAGTCATTGTCTTAGTTGCCATAGTGTCAATGATCGTTATCTCGCAAACTGCAACAGCCTCCATTATGGTGCCGATTGTCATGAGTATGGGTATTCCACCAATGTATTTCATTGCAATGGTTCAAACGCTTAATGTCAATTTCGTCATTCCAGCACAGCCAACATTATTATTTGCAGTTAATCTAGATGAGACCGGACGCACACGTGCAACAAGTTTTATTATTCCAGGGTTCTTTGCGATTGGTGTATCAATCGTGGTTGGATTCTTAATTAAATTTTTATTGGGATTATAGATTATAAGACCACTAATTTTGGGCAAATGCTCAAAGTTTAGTGGTCTTTTTTTGAAAATAAACAGGTATTTTAAAAGAATTCAAATAAATATAAATTCACAATAACAGTATTATTATGCAAAATTAATGCAATATAAAATTTGTTAAATACGTTAAGTTTAAATTTAACACTGTTGTTATGGCGATTTTTAAAGCTTTAAAATATGTCTGAAATATATATTTATTCAATAAACAGAAAAGTATAATTTGAATGGAATTTGCATTTTTATTTAATTTTAGATATCGTCAATATGTGAATAAACCGTGACAAGAAAGTGGTTTTTAATTTTTATCGAAACAACAATTTTGAGGAGGAACATAATTGAAACGAGAAAAAATTATGGATTGGCCGACTTTTATAGGGACGGTAATCGTATTACTTGTAGCTGTTACACCGATGATGGTATTTCCTAAAGCTAGTGAAAAAGTAATTACCGATATCAATAGCGCAATTTCCAATTCAATTGGCTCTGTGTATTTATTTATGGGATTAGTTATTCTATTCTTTGTACTATATATTGCATTCGGTCGTTATGGCAATGTAACACTTGGAAAGGCAACTGACAGACCAGAATTCAATAACTTTAGTTGGGCGTCTATGCTCTTCTGTGCAGGTATTGGATCGGATATTTTATATTGGGGTGTCATTGAGTGGGCTTTCTATTATCAAGTACCACCGAATGGTGCGAAAGCGATGTCAGATGAAGCACTTACATATGCAACACAATATGGGATGTTCCATTGGGGACCAATCGCTTGGGCAATCTATGTGTTGCCAGCATTACCTATTGGTTATTTAGTGTTTGTTAAGAAACAACCAATTTATAAAATCAGTCAAGCATGTCGTCCAGTTTTAAAGGGGCAAACGGATAAATTCCTAGGTAAATTAGTGGATATATTATTTATTTTTGGTTTACTAGGAGGCGCAGCAACATCACTCGCACTTGGCGTGCCCATGATTTCTGCTGGTATAGAGAAACTTACAGGAATCGATGGAGAGAATATGGTTGTGCGTTCAATCATCTTATTAACAATCACAGTAGTATTCGCAGTCAGTTCGTATTCTGGCTTGAAAAAGGGAATTCAAAAATTAAGCGATGTTAACGTATGGCTATCATTCTTATTGTTAGGCTTTGTATTTATTGTTGGCCCTACCGTATTTATTATGGAAACAACGATTACAAGCTTTGGTAATATGTTGAGAGATTTCTTCCATATGGCCACTTGGATGGAACCTTTTGGTGGCATTAAAGGACGAAAAGAAACGAATTTCCCACAAGACTGGACAATATTCTATTGGTCATGGTGGTTAGTATATGCACCATTTATCGGTCTGTTCATCGCACGAATTTCAAAAGGACGTCGTCTTAAAGAAGTCATTCTAGGTACTATTATTTATGGTACATTAGGCTGTCTATTGTTCTTTGGTATATTTGGTAACTATGCTGTGTATTTACAAATTACAGGTGAATTTAACGTGATTAACTTTTTAAACACACATGGTACTGAAGCAACGATTATTCAAGTAATGCATCAATTACCATTCTCATCATTAATTGTTGTATTGTTCTTGATTTCTGCTTTCTTATTCTTGGCGACTACATTTGATTCAGGTTCATATATTTTAGCTGCCGCATCTCAGAAAAAAGTTATTGGAGAACCATTAAAGGCTAATCGTCTATTCTGGGCGTTTGCGTTATGTCTATTACCGTTCTCTCTTATGTTAGTTGGTGGCGAACGTGCGCTAGAAGTATTGAAAACAGCATCCATACTGGCGAGTGTACCATTAATTGTCATATTCATTTTTATGATGATATCGTTTATTATTACGCTTAATAGAGATCGGATTAAACTGGAGACAAGAGCGGATAAACATAAAGAAATTGAGAGACGTTCATTACGTATTGTGCAAGTTAAAGAAAAATCAGATGATGATGATAACTTATAAATAAAAAAAGAGCTAGCAGATTCTTCAAAGTTTTACACTTTAGAAAATCTGCTAGCTTTTTTAAATATCTTCTTTTTCTGGAATTGGGTAATGTTCGAATATCTGTCCACTTTCAATGGCATTACTTAGGTTTTCTAACCATTTACAATATTGCTTTGTGTGATCTAATTGAGCTTGGATTTTATCGACTTCTGCTTTAGCATGCTCGTCTAAGTCAGCATTTTTTAATGTTTCGTCTAACAGTAATTGTGCCTTTTCGACCGCTTCTAAATTAGTATCAACTTCACGTTCCCACTTTTGTGTAAAGAAATTTCGGAAAAAATGGAAGAAGTTTTTTTCAGCAATAAAATGTTGTTTTCTGCTACCACGCGTAAATTGTTGTTTTACGATGTCGAATTCTTGTAATTTCTTGACGCCAGCACTCATGCTAGGTTTGCTCATTTGTAAATGCTCACGCATCTCATCAAGCGTCATGCTTCCTTCGAAGACCATTGTGCCGTATAAATTACCAACGCTACGATTCGTACCGTACAAATCCATCGTTTCACCGATTGAGTTAATTACAAGGTCTTTTGCTTCTTCAATTTTTTGATCATAATTCGTTGAACGTGCCATAGTGCACCTCCATTGTTACTTAGTAATTTTTCAAAAGAGAAATAAACGTTGATGTTCATTTTTCGATTCTAAATCATTATAAAGTGTTTGATGAAAAGTTTCAAAATCGCATATTCATTATTAGCACTTTTGATACTAAATTTTCAAGTTTATGTAAAAAATTGCCTAGTTCTGTCTCGTTTGCAAGGCTGTGAAAAGTGTGATAACCTAGTTTTGTAAAATTCGTTAAATAAAAATTTAACAAACTTAACGGAGGTCGTTTGATGGAACTTGTAGAGAAATTGTCTAATCGTCAATATATCGATGGTGAATGGGTAGAAAGTTCAAATAAAAATACAAGAGATATTATTAATCCTTATAACCAAGAAGTTATCTTTACGGTTGCAGAAGGTACTGCTGAAGATGCAGAAAGAGCAATACTTGCAGCACGTCGCGCATTTGAAGATGCCGAGTGGTCACTAGAAACAAGTGAAGTCAGAGGTAAAAAAGTAAGAGCAATTGCGGATAAAATAACAGAAAACCGTGATGAATTAGCCAAATTAGAAACTTTAGATACTGGTAAAACGTTAGAAGAATCATATGCGGATATGGATGATATAGCTAATGTATTTACTTACTTTGCAGGTTTAGCAGATAAAGATGGTGGTGAAATGATAAATTCACCAATTCCTAACACTGAGAGTAAAATAGTTAAAGAACCTGTAGGTGTAGTTACTCAAATCACACCTTGGAACTATCCATTACTTCAAGCTTCATGGAAAATCGCACCAGCTTTAGCTACAGGATGTTCACTCGTTATGAAACCAAGTGAAATTACGCCATTAACTACCATTCGTGTATTCGAATTAATGGAGGAAGTTGGCTTCCCTAAAGGCGTTATCAACTTAGTATTAAGTAGCGGTGAAGAAATTGGAGATACGTTATCAGGTCATGAAGAAGTAGACTTAGTTTCGTTCACAGGCGGAATTGAAACAGGTAAACATATCATGAAGAATGCGGCCAATCATGTAACTAACATCGCTTTAGAACTTGGTGGTAAGAACCCTAATATCATTTTTGATGATGCTGACTTTGAAGTTGCAGTAGATCAAGCGCTAAATGGTGGTTACTTCCACGCAGGTCAAGTATGTTCAGCAGGTTCACGTATATTAGTACACAACGATATTAAAGCTGACTTTGAAAAGGCATTAATCGATCGTGTAGGCAAAATTAAACTTGGTAATGGTTTCGATGATGATACAGAAATGGGACCAGTGATTTCTACAGAACATCGCAATAAGATTGAAGGTTACATGGAAATTGCAAAAGAAGAAGCCGCTACAATCGCGATTGGTGGTAAACGTCCAGAACGAGAAGATTTACAAGCTGGTTTGTTCTTTGAACCAACAGTGATTACAGATTGTGATACTTCAATGCGTATCGTTCAAGAAGAAGTCTTTGGACCAGTTGTGACAATTGAAGGATTTGATAGTGAAGAAGAAGCAATTAAATTAGCTAATGATTCTATTTATGGTTTAGCCGGTGCAGTATTCACTAAAGATATCGGTAAAGCACAACGTGTAGCTAATAAATTAAAACTTGGTACAGTTTGGATTAATGATTTCCATCCATACTTTGCACAGGCACCTTGGGGTGGCTATAAACAATCAGGTATTGGACGTGAACTAGGTAAAGAAGGCTTGGAAGAGTACTTAACTAGTAAACACATCTTAACTAACACAAACCCAGAACCAGTCAACTTCTTTAGTAAATAACAAGTCCATGCTAGAACTTTAGAGTCGTTATATTAATTAACTATGCGACTCTATTTATTTGAGTTATAAAGTTGTACGTATCGAACTTAAAACATGAAATAAAAAGACATAATAATCAATTTAAGGGAGGACGAATTTATAATGAGTAAAAAGAATTCATATGATTACGTCATTATTGGCGGCGGTAGTGCAGGATCAGTATTAGGTAATCGTTTAACAGAAGATAAAGATAAAGAGGTATTAGTGTTAGAGGCAGGACGTAGTGACTATCCTTGGGATTTATTCATTCAAATGCCAGCAGCATTAATGTTCCCATCAGGTAATCGTTTTTACGATTGGATTTATCAAACGGAAGAAGAACCGCATATGGGACGTAAAGTAGACCATGCACGTGGTAAAGTGCTTGGTGGCTCTAGTTCAATTAACGGTATGATTTACCAAAGAGGGAATCCTATGGACTATGAAGGATGGGCTGAACCAGAAGGTATGGAATCATGGGACTTCGCACATTGCTTACCATACTTTAAACGTCTAGAGAAAACATACGGTGCTACACCATTTGATCAATTCAGAGGACATCACGGTCCAATTAAATTAAAACGTGGACCTGCAACAAATCCATTGTTCAAATCATTCTTTGATGCCGGTGTAGAAGCAGGTTACCATAAAACAAAAGACGTGAACGGATATAGACAAGAAGGGTTTGGACCATTTGATAGCCAAGTGCATAATGGTCGTCGTGTTTCAGCATCAAGAGCTTACTTACACCCAGCAATGAAACGTAAAAACCTAACTGTTAAGACTCGTGCATTTGTCACTAAAATTCATTTTGATGGTAACAAAGCAACAGGGGTAACATTTAAACGTAATGGTAGATATCATACTGTTGACGCTGGTGAAGTTATCTTATCTGGTGGAGCATTCAACACGCCTCAATTATTACAATTATCAGGTATTGGTGACGCAGAATTCTTGAAATCTAAAGGTATAGAACCACGTATGCATTTACCAGGTGTTGGTGAAAACTTCGAAGACCACTTAGAAGTATATATTCAACATGAATGTAAAGAGCCTGTGTCACTTCAACCTAGCTTAGATGTTAAACGTATGCCATGGATTGGTTTACAATGGATATTCGCGCGTAAAGGTGCAGCAGCATCAAACCACTTTGAAGGCGGTGCCTTCGTAAGATCAAATAATCAAGTTGCATACCCTAACTTAATGTTCCACTTCTTACCAATTGCTGTAAGATATGATGGACAAAAAGCACCAGTAGCACATGGTTACCAAGTTCACGTAGGTCCTATGTATTCTAATTCACGTGGTAGCTTGAAAATTAAATCAAAAGACCCGTTTGAAAAACCAAGTATTGTCTTTAATTACCTTTCAACTAAAGAAGACGAACAAGAGTGGGTAGAAGCTATTCGAGTAGCTAGAAATATATTAGCACAAAAAGCAATGGATCCATTTAATGGCGGTGAAATTTCACCAGGACCATCAGTTCAAACAGACGAAGAAATCTTGGATTGGGTACGTAGAGATGGTGAAACAGCATTGCATCCATCTTGTAGTGCTAAAATGGGACCTGCTTCAGATCCAATGTCTGTTGTAGACCCATTAACAATGAAAGTTCACGGTATGGAAAACTTACGTGTTGTTGACGCTTCGGCTATGCCTCGTACAACAAACGGTAATATTCATGCACCAGTATTAATGCTTGCTGAAAAAGCAGCAGATATCATCCGTGGTAAGAAACCATTGGAACCACAATACGTAGATTATTATAAACATGGCGTAAGCGATGAAAACGCAGGCGCAATGGAATTTGATCCATATTACCAACACTAATTATAAAACACTATATTAATACTCTAGAACTAGTATAATTAATAAATCAATGCTACTTTACAAATTTGCAGTAGCTAATTGAACTGAGAAGGCGTTTAAATCAAGCTTTTCTTAGTTCTAGTTATCCCTGCGGGGGGAGTGGGACAATGAATTCAAAATGAATTCTGACTCACTCCCCCCTTTTCTATTTAACTTTTGATTTTAAACATTCAGAACAATATCACGTTATTAAAATCTTCTTAGTCATCAAAATTTGATATTATAGATTGGAAGAAGTGATTGAGAAGGGCGGGTGAATACCTCTTGAATACTAACTATGAAATCACGTTCGACACTAAAAAGGAAGATATTGCCTCTGATTATTTATCGCTAAATTTAATTTTAAAAGGTAACGTCACATGTCAGAGTGAAAATCAAAATAAGCACTATCATGTTGGAGATTTAATATTAATCAATAGCTATCAAAATTTTTTGATTTTAGAAGATTCAGATGTAAGTTATATGTCGCTTCGACTGTCTAATAATTATTTTTCTCATTACATAGAAGATAAGAATATTTATTTTCATTTTGAAGAAGTATCTCAAAAAATACATGATGACATCAAAACATTGTTAGCTAAAATAGGGATTACATATTTAAGAAAAGGGAAGTTTCATCAATTACATATAGATCAAATGATGATTCAATTAATTGAAATGCTGGTGAAATTTATTCCATATCAATCTAGACAAGAGTTGATTCATGAACATAATAAAGATGATGTGTTTGCTAGTCTCGCTTCGGAATTCATTAATCAACATTATATGGAACGTATTGGTTTGGATGATTTGTCAGACTATATTAATTTGTCTAGTTCGTACACTTCTAGATTATTCACGAAAAAATTAGGAACGTCGTTTAATAGTTATCTTAATAAAGTGAGAACGAGAAATGCTGAACATGATTTGAAATATAGTGATATTTCAATTACTGACATAGCAATGAAGAATGGTTTTTCTAATTCAACGTCATTAGCTAAACATTTTAAATTATGGTATCACATGACACCGGGTGATTATCGTAAGGAATTTCAAGTTAAAGACTTGAATCAGTTGAAAATGAAACCTTTAAATAAGCAAAGTATTAAGGGGTATATTCAATATTTGTCGTCATTTGTGAATAATCAAATGGATGTAATCATTCATTCGGCAGAACCCCAAAAAGAAATCGATATTCAATTAGAAGACAGTCTTGGATATTTAAATAAATACAATCATATCGTTCAAATTGGAAGTATCGTCAATATGCGCGTGCATCGTTATAGAGAGCAATTATTGGAAGTGAAAGATAGAGTTGGTTTAGATACTGTATTGGTACAAGATTTAGTAAATGATACTTCTTGGAGAGAACATGTCGTTGCATCTGATGAAATTATTCCGCATAGCCACCAATATATGACTTTAGATGAGTGTTTGTTATTTTTAATGAACCATCAAATACATTTGAGTATTCGTTTGAGACCGCCACATAGTGCAACAGCATTTCAAGCGTATTGTGATACATGGTTACAGATTCTTAAACATTTTATAAATATGACAACACATAGCAGTAGAATGCAACTTTCAGTAATTATAGACGCCATAGATCTGAAACAGTACATTCAATTATATGAAGTATTTAATCGTTATATATCTAACGTGAAATTTATTGTAAATTATCAAGATTTCAGTAATCAAAAAAATAACTTGAAGTTACTCATTAAAGATCATCCTGAACAAGTTAACATGTTAGCGTTTGAAGCTAATCAGAATGACGTAGTCAATTTAGAAGTTTCTGAAGATATACAGTATCAGTATGCTAAAAATCATATCAACGAGACAGTAGAAGCCATAGTCGAATGGCTCCCGACAAAGCAGAAAGCTATGCCGTTAATGTTACTCAACTGGAATACCTTAACTGGTAATTCAAATCTTACTAATGGCGAATATTTTAGAGCGGGTATTATATTTAAACAATTATTAGATATTAATGAAAAAGTGTGTACGGTGGGTTATTGGCTGAATTATGAATTACACCAAAAATATGGTGTCATGAATGAACATCAATTAATGGGAATTGACTTATATCATCAATTTGATGGTAAACGCCCTGCATTCTTTACAAGTAATTTCTTTAGAATGTTGCAAAATAATGTGAGATTCAGAAATGAAGAATGTATGGTTGTTGGCGACGATACACATCTTCAAATTGTTGTATGGGATGCGGATCATTACAATCCTTACTACACGATTTCAGAGCAGCCGAATGTAATGGAAAAGAGAAATTTTAAAATAGAAATTAATCAACTTCAAAGTGGCCTATATAAAATTAAACACTACACGTTAGATAAAGAGAACGGTGCTTTATATCGGGTATGGCAACAACACAATACAACATATGGTATGGATCAGGAAACGATTGATTATGTTAATCGTATTTCATATCCTAAATTGGATATCGCAGAAGTGGAGGTAGAAGAAACACTTACCTATCATTTAAAAGTAATGACGAATTCCATTCATATTATAGAAGTGAATAAGTATGTATAAGTTGGATAATGACAAAAATTAATCATTAATTTTTGTCATTATCCTTTTTTAATTCGAAAATAAATAAATTTAGTGCTGAATAGGACAATGATTGAATATTAAATTTAGAGATAAACGATACAATAATAAGTGAGGAGAGATGAATTATGAATAAACAATTAATTAACACTTTACAAGAAAAAGAAGAACGTATGATTGAAATAAGAAGATATTTACATCAACATCCTGAGTTATCATTCAAAGAACAGGAAACGCCAAAATATATCGCTGATTTCTACAAAGATAAAGATTGCGAAGTAGAGACTAATGTAGGACCTAATGGCGTCAAAGTGACGATAGATAGTGGTAAACCTGGTAAAACGATTGCGATTAGAGCAGACTTTGACGCTTTACCAATTCAAGAGGCTACGGGCTTACCTTTTGCTTCAAAAAATGAAGGTGTTATGCATGCTTGCGGCCATGATGCACACACAGCTTATATGTTAATTTTAGGTGAAACATTAATAGAAATGAACGATCAATTTAAAGGTAAAGTTATTATTATTCATCAACCAGCAGAAGAAATGCCTCCAGGTGGTGCGCAAGGCATGATTAAAGATGGCGTGCTTGATGGTGTAGACCATGTGTTAGGTGCACATGTAATGAGCACAATGGAAGCAGGAAAAGTATTCTATAGAGAAGGCTTTGTACAAACTGGACGTGCTTACTTTAAATTAAAAGTACAAGGTTCAGGTGGTCATGGATCTTCACCACATATGGCAAACGATGCGATCGTTGCAGGTGCTCAATTTGTTACGGAAGTACAAACGATTGTATCAAGACGTTTAAGTCCATTTGAAACGGGCGTTATTACAATCGGTTCATTTGATGGTAGAGGTCAATTTAATGTTATTAAAGATGCGGTAGAACTTGAAGGTGATGTAAGAGCGCTAACTGATGACACACGTGACACAATTGAAAAAGAATTGAAACGCTTAGTAGAAGGTCTTGAATCAACGTTTGGCGTTACATGTGAGTTCGAATTTAAAAAGGATTATCCAGCATTATATAATGACCCTGAATTTACACAATATGTTGCACAAACAATTAAAGAAGCGGATGCAGATGATATTCAAGGTATTGAAGTTTGTGAACCTCAACCACCTTCAGAGGATTTCGCTTTCTATGCAGCGACATTACCAAGTACATTTATTTATTCAGGCGCTGCAGCTAAAGATGGCAAGATTTATCCACATCACCATCCAAAATTCACAATTGATGAATCATCAATGTTAGTAGCTGCAGAAGCAGTAGGGACAGTCGTTTTAGACTACTTAAGTTAAGGGGAGAGCATTATGGAAATGAAACAACAACAATTCACTGGAAATAATAAGCTTTTATTAGGTATTGTACTCGGCGTAATTACATTTTGGTTGTTTGCGCAATCATTACTCAATTTAGTGCCAACAATTCAACATTCATTTTCAAGTAGTATTGGTACAACAAGTATTGCGATAAGTATTACGGCGTTATTTAGTGGTATGTTTGTCGTTGGTGCAGGTAGCTTCGCCGATAAATTAGGCCGCGTAAAAATGACGTACATTGGTTTAATATTGAGTATTATTGGCTCATTATTGATCATTGTAACACCATTTACACTAATGTTAATTCTTGGTCGTATTATTCAAGGGTTATCAGCAGCAGCAATTATGCCATCTACATTAGCGATCATTAAAACGTATTATCAAGGTTCAGATCGACAACGTGCGTTGAGCTTCTGGTCAATTGGGTCTTGGGGTGGCTCAGGATTTGCTTCTCTATTTGGAGGTATGATTGATACAGCAATTGGTTGGCGCTGGATTTATATTATCTCTATTATTGTTGCGATTTTAGCTATTCTATTAATTAAAGGTACTCCTGAAACTAAAGCGAACCAAACAACAAATACTAAATTTGACTTTGTAGGACTTACGTTGTTTGTCATCATGATGCTAAGTATTAATGTTGTAATCACTCAAAGTGCTAAATTAGGTTTATTCTCACCAACGATTTTAGCTTTAATTGCAGTGTTTATTATTTCAACAATCATCTTTGTTCGTGTCGAAATGAAAATGCACTACCCATTAATAGACTTTAAATTATTTAATAATAAAGCGTATACGAGTGCAACAGTTTCTAATTTCATGTTGAATGGAGTTGCCGGTACGCTAATCGTTGCTAATACATTTGTTCAACAAGGGTTAGGTTTCTCAACATTTCAAACCGGACTACTTTCAATTACGTATTTAATTACAGTATTATTGATGATTCGTGTCGGTGAAAAGGTTCTCCAAAAAGTTGGCGCAAGAAAACCAATGTTACTGGGTACTGCATTGAATATGGTTGGTATTTTATTAATATCATTTACATTCCTATCTTCACAAATGTATGTTGTCGTATGTGTCATTGGTTACTTACTATACGGACTAGGATTAGGTTTCTATGCGACACCATCTACCGATACAGCCATTTCAAATTCTCCTGAAGATAAAGTAGGTGTGGCATCTGGTATTTATAAAATGGCATCTTCACTTGGTGGTGCCTTTGGTATTGCCCTTTCAGGTACGCTATATGGTATCGGGGCAGCGATGGTTAATATTAACTTTGGTGCAATGTTAGGATTATGGTTGAACATTTTAATGGCAATCATTTCATTTACAGTTATACTTATCGGTGTTCCTAAACAACAATCTAAATAATTAACGATAACCATTTAACAGAAGTATATGCAAGCATTTATCAATGTTCGCATATGCTTCTTTTTTCGGGAAAAGAAGACTATAAATGAATGTAACATTGAATCATGTTTGGAACATATGAAACCGTGACGCAACATTGTTCAAAGAGAAAAGCATATAATGAGGAAAAAGGAGTGGATATAATGATGAAAGATCTAGTAAAACGTCTACAAGAGAAAGAAGAAAAAATGATTGAAATTCGTAGACACTTACATGAACATCCAGAATTATCATTCCAAGAATCAGAAACACCTAAATATATTGCTGATTTCTATAAAGACAAAGACTGTGAAGTTAAAACGAATGTCGGTGAAAATGGTGTGAAAGTGACTATCGATAGCGGCAATCCTGGAAAAACAATTGCGATTAGAGCAGACTTTGATGCTTTACCAATCCAAGAAGATACTGGATTGTCATTTGCGTCTAAAAATGATGGTGTGATGCATGCATGTGGTCATGATGCGCATACTGCGTATATGTTAATTTTAGCTGAAACGTTAATTGAAATGAAAGATCAATTTAACGGTAAAGTGATCGTTATTCATCAACCAGCAGAAGAAATGCCTCCAGGTGGTGCCAAAGGCATGATTGAAGATGGCGTGCTAGATGGTGTCGATCATGTGCTAGGTACACATGTAATGACGAATATGGAACCGGGTAAAGTGTTCTACCGTCCTGAAAATGTTCAAACAGGTCGTTCATACTTTAAGTTAACGATACAAGGTGAAGGTGGTCATGGTTCATCACCTCATACAGCAAACGATGCGATTGTCGCTGGTGCTAACTTTGTTACTACTGCACAAACAATCGTTTCACGTCGCCTTAACCCGTTTGAAACAGGTGTTGTAACAATTGGCTCATTTGATGGTAAAGGTCAATTTAATGTCATCAAAGATAAAATCGAGCTTGAAGGTGATGTGCGTGCATTAACCGATGCTACACGTGATAAAATTGCTGACGAATTACAACAAATGGTCAAAGGTCTTGAAGCAACATTTGGTGTTAAATGTGACTTTGAGTTTAGTAAAGACTATCCAGCACTATATAATGACCCTGATTTTACAAATTATGTTGCAGAAACTATTAAAAAAGCTGATTTAGATGACGTAAAAGGGGTAGAAGAATGTGAAGCACAACCGCCATCAGAAGATTTCGCATTTTATGCTAAAACATTGCCAAGCACATTTATTTATTCAGGTGCTGCGCCTCAAGATGGAAAAGCGTACCCTCATCATCACCCTAAATTTAAAATTGATGAGAAAAGTATGTTAGTCGCAGCAGAAGCTGTGGGTGCAGTTGTGTTAGATTACTTAAATTCTAAATAAAAAATGCTTATCTCAACATAGCCAACAAAAGTTCAGAAATTGTTGGCTTTCCAGTACTAGTGTAAAGCTATGTATCATGATAGTATTAGCGTATATCTAAACACTGGGGTGAGATAATGAGTTTTTACGAATTTATGCAAGGATTTATTGGTGACCAAACCCCTTTAGGCGAACTTGCACATTGGATTAGCCAAGATCAGCATTTCCCAAAGTATGAACGAATTTCTGATAACATACTTAGTTATTTTACGAAAATTACAACATTGGACCACGAATTTTTAGAAATCGTAAAGCGTTCTATCTCGCTTTATGAACAAAGCCAATTATAATGACAGAACGCATATAGATATACAAATTTAATAGTAGCTCAGTGCTAGTTTAGAAATGAAGGATAAGAATCATGATTTTAAAAGATAGTTACAAAACTTATGTAGTAGAAGAAAAAGGCGATAACACGATTTCAATAAAGAAAAATAATGATGAACATCAATATGATGTGTTAGAAGTGATTGATGATTTATCAAATGATTCTTTTTGTGTGTTAAATCATTTATTTGTTAATGAAGGTATGGAAGATGCATTCGAGAAGAAATTCTTAGAACGTCCTAAATACTTACAAAATGTTCCAGGATTTAAAGCTTTAAGATTTTTACGTCCACAAGTAGCAGGACGACACTATATTATTTTAACTTTATGGGAAGAACGTCAGGCATTTTATGATTGGCAGAATTCTAATGAATATAGTCAAACCCATAAACATAGAGGCACTGAACGTGGTGTTGATCGCAACATTGTTAATCGTGATTTATCTTATAATGTGCGTATTGAGCTATCTGGTTTAGAGTCAAAATTAGATTTAAGTCATATTTTCTAGTACAGATATAAAGATTAAGCCAATGTCATTGTTATCGACATATGTGCTAATCTTTTTCAATTTCAAATCAAATTGTAAAAACGTTTACATAAATGATTTTGATTTCATCAGACTAAAGCGTTTGATAAGATAATAAATAAGGTCGAACTGAAAGGGAGTATAGTAATGGATAATTCAAGTTTATTAGCACCAGAGACTTACAATATTGTTTCAGAAATTGAGAAACATGCTTCTAATACATCGAAGAAAGCCCTAATTTATGAAAATGGGGTAGACGAACCAATTACAGTGACATATTCAGAATTAATTAAAAATGCCAATAAAGTGGGACATGTCTTATTAAATCACGGGCTCAAAAAAGGAGATAAAGTATTAATCATGATGCCGAGAGCAATTATGACATATGAACTTTATCTTGCTGCATTAAAACTGGGTATTGCGATCATTCCTAGTTCAGAAATGCTAAGAACTAAAGATTTACAATATCGAATTACACATGGTGAGATTAAAGCAGTAATTGCTAAATCTGATTTTATTGAAGAGTTCAAAGGCGTTAAAGAGTATGACGCATTAACGAAATTTATCATTGACGGACACGAAACGGACTGGATTAATATTGAAGATGAAAAAGCGTCTCAAAGTGATGCGTTAGATATTGAAAAAACTTCAAGAGACGATTTAGCCATCTTATCATATACATCTGGAACGACAGGAAATCCTAAGGCTGTTACACATTCTCATGGTTGGGGCTTTGCACACATGAAAATGGCGCCAGAACATTGGTTATGTATTAAAGAAGACGACTTAGTGTGGGCGACAGCTGCACCAGGTTGGCAAAAATGGGTATGGAGTCCTTTCTTATCAATTATGGGTTCAGGCGCAACAGCATTTGTTTATAATGGTAAATTCAACCCTTCTCGTTATCTTGAATTATTACAAGGCTTTGAAATCAATGTCTTATGTTGTACACCAACAGAATATCGTATGATGGCGAAATTAGACAATTTACAAGAATATAACTTAGAACACCTTCACAGTGCTGTATCAGCAGGCGAGCCATTAAACCGTGAAGTTGTAGAACAATTCCGCAATAACTTTAATTTAACGGTGCGTGATGGTTATGGACAAACAGAGAGTACTTTATTAATCGGGTTCTTAAAAGACACTAAATCACGACCAGGTTCAATGGGTAAAGAAATCCCAGGTAGCCGTGTTACGATCGTTGATGATGAAGGACAACCGGTTGAAACAAATGTTAAAGGAAATATAGCTTTACCACTTGATTTCCCTGGTTTGTTTAAAGGTTATTATAAAGATGAAGAACGTACGAAAGCAGCTCAAGCGGGTGACTATTACATTACTGGAGACTTAGCGCATATAGATGAAGATGGCTATTTCTGGTTTGAAGGTCGACGAGATGATATTATCATCAGTTCAGGCTATACGATTGGACCGTTTGAAGTTGAAGATGCCTTAACAAATCACCCGGCCGTTAAAGAATGTGCTGTTGTAGCAAGTCCTCATGAAATTCGAGGCAACATTGTTAAAGCATTCGTTATTTTACAAGATAATTATCAAGGTAATGTTGACCTTGTTAAAGAATTACAAACTTTCGCGAAGAATGAAGTAGCACCATATAAATACCCACGTGCAATTGAATTTGTAGACTCATTACCTAAAACAAATTCAGGTAAAATCCGTCGTGTTGAATTACGCGATGCTGAACGTGAGAAATATAATAAAGAAAATGGATTTAAATAATATCGATTTCAATGTATAAAAGACACCTCGTTAAATGCTTTGGTCATCTAACGAGGTGTTATTTTTGTGTATCAGTTTGTATTTGATTGAGTAATCGATACCAATTGATGAAGCATATTATCTGGCAGTGTATCCACCGTCTACAGTTAATGCTGCACCTGTAATAAATCGAACTTCATCACTTGCTAAGAATAATACTGCATTGGCAACATCTACAGGTTCACCTAAATAGCCAATTGGATGACGTTTAGACATTTTAGCAGTATAGGCTTCTAAACCACCTTCTGTTTCTGCACCGAGTTTTTTCACTAAAGGTGTTAATATTGTACCTGGATGAACAGAGTTAACACGAATGTGATCTTTACCAAAGCTGATGGCATCTTGTCGTGTCATATTTGTAACAGCACCTTTAGCAGCTGCGTATGGTGTGAGTTCATCTGTACCCACTAAACCTAAGATAGATGAGAAGTTGACGATTGAACCGCCACCATTTTCACGTAAGAGTGGTACAGCATGTTTAGTACAGAAGAATACGCCTTTTATATCGACTGCAAATACCTGATCCCATTCTTCTTCTGTGAGTTGGTCTGTCGTTTTGTCAGTACCAGTTATACCCGCACAATTAATGAGTATGTCTAATTTACCAATATCATGCTTAATATTCGAAAATGTATCTTCAACGCTAGCTTCTTTAGAAACATCTAAGACATAACCGTATACCTTTTGATTAGTTTCTTTAGAAAGTGTGTCAACCGCTTGATTGACTACATCTTCTTTAAGGTCTGAAATGATAACTGTTGCACCCTCTTCAACAAAACGCTTAGCAGTTTCGAAGCCCATTCCACCACCTGAACCAGTAATTAAAGCTACTTTGTTTTCTAGTCTCATAATAATCCCCTTTTCAAAAATAGTCTCATCACAATTTAATGGTATCATCGCCAATATATAATGTATAATGCGTAATAATTATATTTTTATAACTTAAAGTTATGAATTGAGGTGTAGCATTTGGAGATTACAAAGCTAAAATATTTTAAAGTGGTAGCTAATATGAATAATATTACAGAGGCGGCAAAGCGACTGAATATTTCTCAACCAGCACTAAGTAAGGCAATTGCAACAATTGAAGATGAGTTGGGTGTGGCATTATTTGACCGGAAAGGCAGACATATCTACTTAAACCGATATGGTGAATTAATGCTGAATTATATAGATAGTGCATTTAGGGAATTAAATGAAGGTGAACGTATAATCAAGGAATTGACAGGTATCGAAAGTGGTCAAGTTACTTTTGCAGTAACATTTCCACATGTCATGCCATTACTCATTCAAAATTATGTGTCACGACATCCCAATATTAAAATTAAGCAATATCAAGCAATATCTGAACGAGCCACTCATTTGATTTTAAATAACGAAGTAGATTTTGCTATATCATCTTCTAAAATTGAACATCGCGATATTAGTTGGGAACCTATCATACAAGATGATATTTATTTAACTGTTAGTAAAGAACATCCTCTCTCTCAATGTACTTCTATTGAATTAATACAAATTAAAGATGAACGATTGATAGGTCAAATTGAAGGTTATGGTTTTCGAGATACGATAGATCGCATTTTAAAACAAGAAGGGATTGTTCCTAATTATCAAGTAGAGGTTGAGGATTCGAGCGCTATCTTAAAACTAGTAGCTATGAATATAGGCATCTCATTCACACCCAAACAAGCCTTAAGAAATTTGGATAAGCAAATTGTAGCAATACCTATTAACAATGAACATTGCTATCGGGAGATTGGTTTAGCTTATAAAAAATCTCATTACTTTACAGAAGTAGCGTCGTCATTTAAGACTTTTGTAACTGATTATTTTCAGAATCATATCACTTAAACTGAATAACATATATAAATAGTATGACACAATTAAAGCGTGTAAAACAGACTTTTAATTATTATCATAAGGCTGTTTTATGCTTTAATTGTGTCTTTTTTATAAATCTTGAAACTAAATGTGATGTTTTTAATTGTATTTATTTTAATTATATGACATACTCAATATTAATTAGTATGACATAATAATTAATTGAGGTGACATTATAATGACGAAATATATTTATGCTTTTGATGAAGGACAAAAATCGATGAAAGATTTACTTGGAGGTAAAGGTGCTAACCTATCTGAAATGAAACGTTTAGGTTTACCTGTGCCTGATGGTTTTACAATAACAACTGCAGCTTGTATTGAATACTTAAGACAAGGTAAATCATTATCAACTGATGTAAAAACACAATTAATTGATCATCTTGCTGACTTCTCAGAGAGAACTGGGAAAGCATTCTCTTCAGATGCTAACTTATTACTTGTATCAGTACGAAGTGGTGCGAAAATATCGATGCCTGGTATGATGGATACAATTCTTAACTTGGGATTAAATGACGATAACGTAAAGAAACTTGCAGACAAAACAGGTGATGCTCGCTTTGCATATGACTGTTACCGTCGCTTACTACAAATGTTCGGTGAAGTGGTATACAACGTTCCGATGCAAGCATTTGATACATATTTTGAAGATTATAAACAACGTCACAACTTTGAAAATGACGCTGCAATTACAGCTGAAGGTTTACAAGAAATTTGTGAACGTTTCAAAGACATTTATATGGAAGAAGTGTATAAACCTTTCCCTCAAGAACCTTTGAAACAATTAGAAGAAGCAATCGAAGCAGTCTTTAAGTCTTGGGATAATGACCGTGCACGAATTTATCGTGATTTAAATGATATTCCACATGACATAGGTACTGCTGTTAATATCCAAGAAATGGTATTTGGTAATAGTGGTAATAATAGTGGAACAGGTGTTGCATTCACACGTAATCCTGTGAGCGGAGAAAATAAATTATTTGGTGAATATTTATTAAATGCACAGGGTGAAGATGTTGTAGCAGGTATTCGTACACCAAAAGACATTTCAACTTTACACGATCAAATGCCTGACGTACATCAAGAATTTGTTGAAGTAACGAAACAACTTGAACAGCATTATAAAGATATGCAAGATATTGAATTTACAATTGAAAATGGAAAGTTATACTTATTACAAACTCGTAATGGTAAACGTACGGCACGTGCAGCAATTAAGATAGCAGTAGATTTAGTAGATGAAGGTGTCATTAAAAAAGAAGAAGCGATGTCAAATGTAGATGTGAAATCAATCGATCAATTATTACATCCTAATTTTGATGAAAAAGCATTAAAACAAGCGACTGAAATTTCAAAAATAGGTTTACCTGCAAGTCCAGGGGCAGCTACAGGACAAATTGTATTTTCAGCTGAAGATGCTAAGGCACAAGCCGATGCAGGTAAGAAAGTTATCTTAATGCGTCCGGAAACGTCTCCTGAAGATATAGAAGGTATGATTGCGAGTGAAGCAATCGTAACAACACACGGAGGTATGACATGTCACGCAGCAGTTGTAGCTCGTGGTATGGGTAAATGTTGTGTGACAGGTTGTTCGGATTTAGAGATCAATACTGTAGCGAAGACAGTTTACTATGATGGCGGGGAACTTCATGAAGGCGATACAATTTCAGTTGATGGTTCTAAAGGTGACATCTACATAGGTGAGATTGAAACAGTGAGTGCTGAACACAGTGAAGAGTTCACTCAATTTATGGAATGGTCAGAGGATATTGCACGCTTGAATGTTCGAATGAACGCAGAGACGCCTCAAGATATTAAAGCGGGTTATGACTTTGGTTCTAAAGGTATTGGTTTAGTTCGTACGGAGCATATGTTCTTCGGAGCGGAACGTTTAGTTGAAATGCGACGATTTATTCTTTCATCTTCATATGAACAACGAGTAGAAGCTTTGAATAATATTCGTAAGTATCAAGTAGAAGACTTTGAAGCAATATTCCGATTATCTGGAGAGCGTCCTACAATTGTCCGTTTGCTTGATCCACCTTTACATGAGTTTTTACCTAATTCTGATGAAGATGTTGAAAATGTAGCACGACAACTCAATATTCCTAAAGAAGTATTGAATAAACGCATTGTAGATCTTCATGAAGTGAATCCAATGCTAGGACATCGTGGTTGTAGACTTGCAATCACATACCCTGAGTTATATGAAATGCAAGTTGAAGCGATTATGGGAAGCGTATTAAAACTTAAAAAAGAGGGTATAACATGTAAACCTGAAATTATGATTCCGCTAGTATCAACTGTGGAAGAATTCACAACGCTTAAGGAGAAACTGGTTAAAACCATCGAACAATTAGAGAATGAACAAGGTGACAGCGTACCGTATTTAATCGGCACAATGATTGAAACGCCGCGCGCATGTTTAGTAGCAGATGAATTAGCAAAACATTGTGATTTCTTTAGTTTTGGTACAAATGATTTAACACAATTGACATTTGGTTTCTCAAGAGATGATGCAGGTAAATTTATAAATGTGTATACTGAAAGTAATATATTGAAGCTTGACCCATTCCAAACGTTAGATAGAGATGGTGTCGGAAAATTAATCGAAATTGCAGTTGAACAAGCTAAAAAAGTGAATCCGAAAATCAAAATCGGTGTATGTGGTGAATTAGGTGGAGATGCTAAGTCAATTCGTCGCTTCAATCAATTAGCGATAGACTATGTTTCATGCTCACCATTCCGGGTTCCAGGTGCAATTTTAGCAACAGCTCAGAGTCAAGCGGAGGAAAGCGAGCAGTAAAGTGAACCAAACTCAATCAAATGAACAAATTCTAAAGTTATTTATCGTATCAGATTCCATTGGCGAAACAGCACAACGAATGATTCATGCAACATTAACACAATTCCCTGATTTGCATAATGTTGAAATTAAGAAATTTCCATATATTAAAGATGAAGAGGAATTCTTAAATATTTTAAATTTAGCACGTGAACAACATGCGATTGTAGCGACGACGTTAGTAAGTGAATCCTTTAACGCATTGGGACATCAATTTGCGCATGAACATGATATTCCTTATGTTGACTACATGTCTGATTTAATTAGCATTATTGAGAAGGTAACACACAGTCAACCGCTTATGGAGAGTGGTGCGTTACGTAAATTAAATGATGAATATTTCAAGCGTATTGAAGCGATTGAATACTCTGTTAAATACGATGATGGTAAACATTTTACTGATATAGGTGAAGCGGATGCATTAATTGTTGGTGTGTCACGAACATCCAAAACACCATTAAGTATGTATTTAGCTAACAAAGGTTATAAAATAGCTAATATTCCATTGGTACCTGAAATTGAAATTCCTGATAATGTTTATAAACAAAAAGGATTAAAAGTATTTGGATTAACTGCGAGTCCACAATATATTGCAAACATACGAAAGAATCGTGCAGAAACATTAGGTTTATCTAGTGAATCACGATACAATAACTTGGATCGTATTAAGAAAGAACTTGTATATGCTGAGGAAGTCTTTAAGAAATTAAGTGCGACAGTCATCAATACGGAATATAAATCAATTGAAGAGTCAGCATTCTATATTGAGAAGTTTTTACAACCTAAATTGTAATTGCAAGAAGAAAGAAGTCTTTGATTGCAATTTAGATAGTGGAATGTATATAAATTTAAACACTTAGTTGCATATTTGTAACTAAGTGTTTTTATTTTAAAACTAGGTAGCGATAATGCTTTCAATTTTATATAAAAAAATAATTTTAATTAAGTTTCTCCAATTTACAATTTACCATATTTGTTTTAACATAGAAATGAAAGGCTTAACAATCTTAATATAAAAAGATATTACTTTATATTAGGGAGAAAGAGTAGTAAGTAATAACTTTTTAGTTGTTAACTAATAAATTTGGAGAGGTGTACAACCATGGCAGAATCAAAAGACGTCATTTTAATTGGTGCGGGTGTCTTAAGTACAACATTTGGTTCTATGTTAAATGAGCTTGAGCCTAATTGGAATATCAAGCTTTATGAACGTATGGATCGACCAGGTCTAGAAAGTTCTAATGAACGCCACAACGCTGGTACTGGTCATGCTGCACTTTGTGAATTGAACTATACTGTTCAACAACCTGATGGTTCAATTGACATTGATAAAGCAAAAGAAATCAACGAAGAATTTGAAATTTCAAAACAGTTCTGGGGTCACTTAGTGAAAGCAGGACATATCGAGAATCCAAGAGAATTTATTAATCCTCTTCCACACATTAGTTTTGTTAGAGGCGTTAACAATAAAGAATTCTTGAAGAAACGTTACGAAGCAATGAAACAATCACCAATGTTCGATAACATCGAATATACTGAAGACATTGAAGTAATGAGAAAATGGATTCCATTAATGATGCAAGGTCGCGTTGATGACGGCAAAATGGCCGCTAGTAAAATCGACGAAGGTACAGACGTTAACTTTGGTGAATTAACACGTAAAATGGCACGTCACTTAGAATTAGACGAGCATGTTGAAGTTAAATATAGTCACCAAGTACTTGACTTTGAACGTTTATCAAATGGTAAATGGCAAGTTAAAATCAAAGACCTTAAAACTGGTAACGTATTTGAAGAAGTTACTGACTATGTATTCATTGGTGCAGGCGGTGCTGCAATTCCATTACTACAAAAAACAGGTATCCCTGAAAGTAAACATTTAGGTGGATTCCCTATTACTGGTCAATTCTTAGCATGTACTAATCCACAAGTGATTGAAGCACATGATGCGAAAGTATATGGTAAAGAACCACCAGGCACACCACCAATGACAGTACCTCACCTTGATGCGCGTTACATCGAAGGTAAACGTACTTTATTATTTGGACCATTTGCGAACGTTGGACCTAAATTCCTTAAAAATGGCTCAAACTTAGATTTATTCAAATCTATTAAACCTTATAATATTACAACGATGTTAGCTGCTGCAGTTAAAAACTTACCATTGATTAAATATTCATTTGATCAAATTATCATGACTAAAGAGGGTTGTATGAACCACTTACGTACATTCTATCCTGAAGCTCGTGATGAAGATTGGGAATTATACACAGCAGGTAAACGTGTACAAGTAATTAAAGATACTGAAAAAGAAGGTAAAGGATTTATCCAATTCGGTACAGAAGTGGTTAACTCTGAAGACCATTCAGTAATTGCTTTACTTGGTGAATCACCAGGGGCATCAACTTCAGTTTCAGTAGCTTTAGAAGTTCTTGAGAAAAACTTCCCAGAACAAATCGGCCAATGGAATGCTAAAATTAAAGAAATGATTCCATCATACGGTCAATCATTAATTGAAGATGTTGAATTAATGAGAAAAATACGTCGTCAAACGTCTAAAGATCTTGAATTAGGATACTATGAAGACGCTAAATAAGATGTTTTAATAATAAGAGTCGCTTGAGAGTTTATAGCTCAAGCGACTCTTTTTTAATTTTCTATAGGGATAAAGAAGTTAGCATATTCATAATGGTAAACAATCTTCGAATAATCGAATGGTATTCCTTTATTAGTGTAAAAGGTCAAATCATGACGCATACAAGGATCATTTAGATTGAGATCCAATTGTGGCGCTTCACCTTCAGTTAGAAAATCAATATAGAAATAGATATCTGAAAAGCCGATATTGATCTTAAGTTGTGATTGAAGATAGTCAAATATTGAATGTTCCGCACTGTCACGATCAAGGTGAGTAACTAATGTTTTATTGAAGTAAGATGTTTCAATACATAAAGGGTTATGATCTAAATAGCGAATACGTTCGACATAATAAACTTCTTCATCTTGTTCCGTTAAACGTAAGTGCGCTCTTACTTCATCATCAGGTTTTATCGTCTCAAACGTTAGAACTTTACTTGTTACTTCATGACCTTGTAAATTATCTGAGAAGCCCTTTGTTTTCAAAAGGTTGATATAACCGGATTTATTTTTATTTCGTACATAAATACCACTGCCTCTTGTTTGGAAAATTATACCATCTCTTTGGAGTATCCCTAATGCTTTAATAATGGTACTTTTGCTAACTTCATATCGTGCTTTTAATTGTTCGACACTTGGAAGTTTATCACCAACATTATATTCATCATTTGCAATGGCACTTGTAATATCTTGAGCAATTCGTTCGTACTTTAACATCATTTAACTCCCTTAATGCGTAATTTATATTTATTATAACAAATGTAAAACCCTATTAGTAAATTGTACCGGTATAATTTTGATTATTCTGTTTACAAATTGTACCGGTATAATTATAATAGTTTTTGAAAGGGTTTGCATTCTAATAAAAAATATGACAGTTGTTAAAAAATAAAAACGTATGATTAATAATTTGGAAGAGGAGTTTTGGAATATGTCTAAATTACCTAATGATTTCTTATGGGGTGGCGCTTTAGCGGCTAATCAATTCGAAGGTGGCTATGACCAAGGTGGAAAAGGACTAAGTGTCATTGATGTTATGACAGCTGGCGCACACGGTAAAGCGCGTGAAATCACACAAGATGTAGAACCTGGCAAATATTATCCAAATCATGTTGGCATTGATTTCTACAATCGCTATAAAGAAGATGTGAAAATGTTTAGTGACATGGGCTTAAAATGCTTAAGAACATCAATTGCTTGGACTCGAATTTTTCCAAAAGGTGACGAAGTTGAACCTAATGAAGAAGGTTTACAATTCTATGATGACTTATTTGATGAGTTATTGAAATATAACATTCAACCTGTTATCACACTTTCACATTTTGAAATGCCGTTACACTTAGCGCGTGAATATGGTGGTTTCAGAAATCGTAAAGTGGCAGATTTCTTTGCTCATTTTGCGGAAACAGTATTTAACCGTTATAAAGATAAAGTGAAATATTGGATGACATTTAACGAAATTAATAACCAAATGGACATTAATAATCCAATCTTCTTATGGACAAACTCAGGTGTCTCATTAAAAGAGGACGATAATAAAGAAGAGGTATTGTACCAAGTAGCTCATAATGAATTAATCGCTAGTGCTAAAGCAGTTAAGATTGGTAAAGCGATCAATCCTGAATTCGAAATTGGTGCGATGATTTCACATGTTCCAATCTACCCATATAGTTGTAATCCAAATGATATTATGGAAGCAGAAGTGGCTAGTCGTATGCGTTTCTTCTTCCCTGATGTTCATGCGCGTGGTTATTACCCAGGTTATGCGACGAAGATGTTTGAACGTGAAGGTTTCGACATTGGTTGGCAAGAGGGTGATGATGAAATTTTACGTGATGGTAAAGTGGATTACATTGGATTTAGCTACTATATGTCAACTGTCGTAAAACATGATAATGAAGCAAGTGTCGAAGATAATATTGTTAATGGTGGTTTACCTAATTCAGTAGATAACCCTTATATTAAGAAGAGTGATTGGGGTTGGGCAATCGATCCAGTAGGGTTACGTTACACATTAAATGCCTTATATAATCGCTATCAAATTCCATTATTTATTGTTGAAAATGGCTTTGGTGCCGTGGATGAGTTTGATGAAAACGGTAAAATCCATGATGATTATCGTGTAGATTATTTACGTGAACATATCAAAGCAGCTATTGATGCAGTTGACAAAGATGGTGTTGATTTAATGGGCTACACACCATGGGGTATTATTGATATCGTGTCATTTACAACAGGTGAAATGAAAAAACGTTATGGCTTAATTCACGTAGATCGTGATAATGAAGGAAATGGCTCACTAGAACGTACAAAGAAAGATTCATTTGAATGGTACCGTAATGTGATTGAGTCAAACGGTGAAGAACTATAACTTTTGAAATTATTAGGAATAATAGAATACAACATTAGCTTTCAATCATTTTCAAAGCGTAGCTAACTTGCTTTGGATTGGTTGAAAGCTTTTTTTAATAAGAATGCGAATTAGTTTATGAACTATACAAGAGTGGTTAAGATGAGGGTATCAAATAAAAAGGAGATTACTTATGACAAAAGATATATTTAGTAATCAATATTGGGAGAAAGAGTGGGAAGCTGACCCTAATACTCAGGATAAAAGGATGAAACGTGCAGGTTTAGGTGATCCATCGGCACCAGGTTTTGAAAAGTGGGCTGAAAACTTTAATAAAAATTCTTTTACAGAAGAAAGTCAGCAACGTACGAAACGTATTATGAATTGGATTGAACAACAAACAGGTCCATTTAGTAATTTAAGTGTGTTAGATGTAGGGGCTGCGTCAGGAGTGTTCAGTGTCCCGTTTGCTAAAGAAGGTGCAAAAGTTACAGCGTTGGAACCATCGCCAATTTTACATGACATGTTAAAAGATAATGCAAATCATTACGGTGTAGCACTTAAAACATTAAATCAATCGTTTGAAGATGCTCAGCTAGAAGAATTAGGGCAGCATGATTTAGTTTTTGCGTCAATGTGTCCAGCAGTGACGACGTGGGAAGCGGTTAGCAAGGCAATCGATATTGCACAGAAATATGTTTATGTCAGTTTAATTGCAGGACCTAAGGAAAACTCAATTGTCGATGAAGTCGTGGCATTTTTAGATGAAGAAAGTCAACCTATGACGGCGGATATGTATTATTTATTACAGTTGTTATACTTTAATGATTATACTTATGAAACATTAATCGAACGCCATACGCAACATAATGACAAACCAATTGAAGATGTGATGCAACAATTGCCACAATGGTTAAAAGAAGTAGAAGTGGAACTAGATGAACAGCAACTTGCAAGCGTAGAACACTATTTACGAGATAAATATGGCGATACCGTACTTGTTATCACTGGGGGTAAATTTGGTAAAGTATTGATTCAAGTTTAGAGGAGCATTCGATGAAACACTACATCGTAAAATTTGAACACACTGATTTAAAAAGATGGAAAAAGTACGTTGTTCCACATGTTTTATATTTGAAGAAATTAATCAAACAAGGACATTTAATCGTTTCTGGTCCTACAGTGAATGCGCGGAAAAGATATAAAAGAAGCTTATTTAATATTTAAAGTTAAAAATCGAGACGAATTAATGACATTACTTGAGAAAGATCCATTTTGGTATAAGGGATTGATTTCAAATTATACCATTGAAGAGTGGAAACCATTATTCGGTAATCTCGAGCAACTCACAAACGAAGAATTTAATAATGAATAATAATCTTAAATACTATTCTGACAGGGTTTGTTGGTGTAGTATTTATTTTTATTATAATTATTTCGATATATCGAAAAAGCAATTAATTAAATATAAAAGAAAAGGTGATTTTAATGATGTTTAGAAGACATATGCAAGATATAAGACAAGGAATGGATCATTTTGAACAATTTGGTAGAAGTAAAGGGCCACAAGGTTTTGAGGGATTTGGTGGTTTTGGACGACGTGGTGGAGGTCGAGATAGATTCTTCAAAAAAGGTAATCTACAATTTATTATTTTACAAATGTTAGAAGAGTAATCACGTCATGGTTACCAAATCATTAAAGATTTAGAAGAACGCTTCAAAGGTTTCTATTCACCAAGTCCTGGTTCAGTTTATCCAATATTACAAATGTTAGAAGATAGAGATTTTGTATCAATTTCTAAAGAAGGTAACAAAAAAATCTACACAATTACAGATGAAGGTAAAACTTTTTTAAAAGAGAATGTAGACCAAGATGAATTCACAAAACGCTTAGAACAATTTAAAAATGTAGATTTTGAACAGATGAAAGCATCTCGTGAACAATTACAAGGATTATTCTATGGATTTATGAAAGCAAGTCAAAGCGCATTACAAGATGAAGAAAAACAAAAAGAATTAAATGTATTTATTGAGGAAACTAAACAAAAATTAGAACGTTTCTATAAATAATCATTTGGGGGTAAGGGTTATGAATATTAAAGATGTAAAAAATGTAGGTATCATTGGTGGAGGGCCTGGCGGTTTAATGCTTGGTCTTCTCTTACAACAACAAGGATTTGGGGTTAAAATCTTTGAAAAAGCAGGCTTAAATGTTAATAGTGATCGTGGAGGTTCTTTAGATATTCACGAAGAAAGTGGTCAATTGGCACTAAAAGAAGCTGGTATTATTGATGAATTTAGAGAACTTGCACGTTTTGAAGGTGAAGACACACGCGTATTAGATAAAGCTGGAAACCTTTATTATGAAGAAACAGCAGACCTTGAAATTGAAGGCGGTCGTCCAGAGATTGATCGTGGTGAACTATGTGATATTATTTCAGCACAATTGAATGATGGCACAGTTATATATGATAAGGCGTTTAATTCATTGAAATATTTAGAAAATGAACAAATTGAAGTGATGTTTGATGATGATAGTAATGAAATATTTAATTTTGTTATTGGGGCTGATGGTGCCTTTTCAAAAGTAAGACCATATTTGGCTAATGTGATGCAGAATATAATGGTATTTCAATGGTTGAATTGAATGTAGAAGACGTATTTAATCAATATCCCGATTTAGCAAGATTTAATAAAAACGGTAAAATGATGGCCTTTGGAGATAATAAAGCAATACTTGGACAAGTTAATGGCGACGGACGTATTAAAGTTTATATGTCTTATAAAATGGATTATGAGACATTTGATGAATTTAAAGCAATGTCTAAAACTGAAATTAAAAATCAGTTAATGAAAGATTTTGCAGATTGGGATGAAGATTTAAAAAAATATATTGAATATGCAGGTGATGATTTATTATTACGTCGTATTTATAAATTGCCAATAGGGTTTAAATGGGATAATCAACCAAATTTAACATTAATTGGTGATGCTGCGCATTTAATGAGTCCATTTGCGGGTGAGGGCGTTAATATGGCATTTTACGATGCATATTTATTAGCTGAAGCGTTAAAAGGTCATGCTGACTTACAAAGTGCATTAAAAGCTTATGAAGAAAATATGTATGAAGCATCTGAACAAAGTGCAAGTGAATCACAAGCTAATTTAGAAATAATGTTTAGTAACAATGCTGCGAAAACGTTTGGCGATTTCTTCAATCAAGTAGGGGATTTGTTTGAGGAGCATCAAACACATAATCAATAATAGAATATATTAGAAAAGCCGGCCGGTTGAAATAACCAGTCGGCTTTTAAATATTCGAGTGAAGTTGTAGAGCACTTCGCCGGAATGATAAACGGGCTACAGTGAGCAGTCTGCTCAACAATTATACGCATCGCGCTAAAACTAAAGAACAGTTTTCGCTTGATGCTAGTAATTGTTCGCAACCTAAACGCTCACTTTCGCACCTAGTGATAAACGGGCTACGAAAAGCAGATCGTTCGACAATAATACGCTAATCGCTAAAATCAGAGAGTGATTTTTGCTCATAGCTCTTTATTGCTCACGACCTGAACGCTTTTCTTCGCACCTTAGTTTTTATTTACTGATGCGTCGTAGATTGAATCTACTGCGTCACCTAATGCTTTATCAAACTCTTCTTGTGATTGGCTAGCGCGTAAGTCGCTTGCTAATGCACGTGAGAAGCTTGCGATTAATTCATCATTGTCTTTCAATAATTTGTTAGCTTCGTCTCTGCTGTAACCACCTGATAATACAACCACGCGTACAACATTTGGATGATCTGCTAATTCTTTGTATAAGTTAGCTTTAGTTGGGATAGTTAATTTTAACATTACTAATTGATCATCGTTTAAAGCATCTAAGCCTTTTTTAAGTTCAGCTTTTAATACTTCTTCAATTTCAGCTTTATCTTTAGCGTTAATGTTAACTTCAGGTTCAATGATTGGTACTAAACCTTTAGCGATGATTTTTTTAGCGAATTCAAATTGTTGTTCAACAACATCTTTGATACCTTGTTCATTTAATTCTAAGATATTAGAACGCATTTTAGTACCGAAGATATGACGTTCAACCGCACGGTCTAAAGTATCGTCTAAATCATCGATAGGTTTCATTAATTGAACACCGTTTTGTTGTTTAGCTAAACCTTTGTCGACTTTTAAGAAAGGTACAACACCTTTGTCTGCTAAGTAGTCACCAGTGTATTTGCCTTCAACTTCACGATCCATAGTTTGTTCGAAAAGGATAGCACCTAAAATTTTGTCTGGAGAGAATGAAGGTGAAGTTACAACTCTAGTACGCATATCGTGCACAAGTTGGAACATTTCGTCATCATTGCTATATTCGTCCTCGTTTACACCATACTCTTTCAATGCTTTAGGAGTACTACCGCCACTTTGATCTAACGCTGCGATAAAACCTTTCCCATTTGTCATTTTTTCTACTTGTTCTTTATTCATTACTCTTTCCACTCCTTTAATTAACTTTAATATTTATTATGATAAAAATAAAGCTCATTCTCAAGTTATAAAACTTATATTTATTGAAAATTCATATTTTACAGTTTATAGTTTCATAAATTAGACGCATTTAGCGATAATAAAGTTAATAAATCTTATTAAGTGAGGGGAAAATGGAAAAACGTATTTTAATTATTGGAAGTCCAGGCTCTGGTAAATCGACATTAGCGCATCATCTACATAAAACGTATGGCATACCTTTATATCATATGGATAACATCAATTGGATTGATAACAAAACGACGATTAGACAAGAAGAATTAATTGAACAGCTTAATCAAATTATTGCTAAAAATACTTGGATTATTGATGGTAATTATTCGGACACACTACCTTTAAGGTTGGAGAGAGCAACTGTCGTTATATGGTTAAAAGAACCTAGATGGAAGTGTATTTACCGTGTCATAAAAAGGGTGATTATTCACAATTTGAAACGTCATCGTATTGGGGGTAATCCGAATACAATTAGTTTTGAATTTATAAAATATGTGTGGCAATTTCCTGAAAATAATAATGAATTCATCAAGTTACAACAACTGAAAACGCAAGATCATATCAAATGGGTTATAAGTAATTCACGTCTCAAAAACCTATAACATAATCAGCAAGATGTTCATTAGTTTAAAAAACACCTACAAATATTTAACATAGTTTCTTATTATTAACGACATAAAAAACGAATAAAAACGAACTATTTGTATGAAAAGTGAATAATAGTTCGTTTTATGTTATCATTTGTTTTAAAGGTAGGGAGTTTTTTAACCTTCATTCATTTAAAAAGGCGTGTGAGTAATGATTAAAAAAGTTAAATTGGTTATTTTTGATTTAGATAATACGCTATTTTCTTTTAATAAATTATGGATAAAAGCGAATAAAGATACGTTTGAAGCGTATACGTTGTTTAAAGATATAGATTATAGTGACTTTATGAAATTATTTAAAAAATATGATTTATACTTTTGGAAACAGCATGATGAAGGGGTTATTACCTTAGATGAATTGCGAGAGTTAAGACTAATTAAAACTTTACAGCATTTTGATATAAATATTTCTCGCGAAGAAGCCAACGAGTATTTCGAATCCTTTTTTACTAAGTTATTGTCTAGTATAACTGTTAATAGAAAAATGAATGATTTACTTATGTCATTAAAAGAAAATGTAAACATCGCCATACTTACCAATGGAAAGCTTAAAGAACAGAATATTAAAATTGATAATCTCGATATTAGATCAATTTTTGAAAAGAATATTTTTATATCTGAAAATATAGGTTGCGAAAAGCCTGATCCTAAAGCATTTTTAAATGTCACGTCTAGACTAAACGTTAATCCTGAAGAGTGCTTGTTTATAGGAGATTCTTATAGAAATGACATCTTGGGTTCATTAAATGTTAATATGGCTGCCATTTGGTTAACGAGTTCTGATAAAGATACAGAATTAAATATAAAAGATGGACTTTATTATTGCGAAGATAATATAGAAGTTCTACTAAAAAAGCTCCTTGATGATGAATATAAAGATTTAACAATTTATAACTAGTTTAATACGAAAAATAGAGTGTGTAGAAAGTAACCATTTTCTGTACACTCTATTTTTATGCGTGATAGACAATTCTCATCTCAGAACTCTTGTAACATAATCAGGGTATTATTAATTTTAAAAAATTAAATGCATGCAAATATTAGATAATTTATTATATAAAATTTTGCCATATTGATTAATAGTACATAAAGTATGCTATTCTATAAGAAAGTTAGGTTCTCTTATTTAGGATAATTAAACTATTCAAATCGCTTACTATTCTAAATAATGAGAAACTAATTATACATATAAAGCATATTCGGAGGCTAAGGGAATGAAAAAGAACAAAATATTTGCTGTATTAACAACAAGTGCTTTGTTACTCGCTGCGTGCAGTAATGGTGATAATTCATCTAGTAGCGGGCAAAAAGGGGACAGCCAGAAGAACGAACAAACTAACAGTCAAAGCGAGAAATTAAAAAAGAATAATGACAAAAACAAGAATGAGAACAAAGTCGATTACCCTAAAGATGGCGTTAAAGGTATTTATGTCACAAGCAATTCAACACAAGGCGATAAGATCGATGAATTAATAAAGTTCATTAAAGATTCTAAATTAAATACAATGGTTATCGATGTTAAAGATGATGAAGGTAATATCACAATGAAACTTAACACTGGAAATAAACAAGTGGATAAGAACACATTAGATATTGTAGATGGTAAGAAATTGTTGAAAAAATTACATGATAACAATATTTATCCAATTGCTCGTATCGTTACATTTAAGGATACTAAATTAGCTGAAGAACACCCTGAGTGGTCATTTAAAGAAAGTGATGGGTCAGTTTGGACTAATGGTAAAGGCGATAGCTTTGTTAACCCATTCATGAAGGAAGTATGGGATTATGATATTACTGTCGCTAAAGCAGCAGCTAAAGCTGGATTCCAAGATATCCAATTTGACTATGTGCGTTTCCCAGAAGGCTTTGAAAATGAAGCAGACAGTTTAACTTATAGTAAGGGTGACTACAAAAATAGCAAGTTAAGTTCAGGAGATCAACGTGTTGATACAATTACAAAATTCTTAGAACATGCTAATAAAGAGTTGAAACCAATGGGTGTTAACGTATCGGCAGACGTATTTGGCTATTCTGCATTAGTTAAAAACGCACCAGGCATTGGTCAAAGTTTCCCTAAAATGTCTGAAAATGTAGATGCGATTTCATCAATGATTTATCCTTCACATTGGAGTAACGGTGACTTTGGTTTAGATGCTCCGGATACAGAACCGTACAAAACAGTAAATCGATACATTCAAAAAGAAAATAGTTTACTAGATTCACTTGGTAAGAAAAAACCAATTTCTCGTCCATGGATTCAAGATTTCACGGCATCGTATTTAGGTGATGGTAATTATATTGATTATGATGCGAAAGCAGTATCTGAGCAAGTTCAAGCTTTAAAAGATAATGGTGTGAATGAATTCTTACTATGGAATGCGGGTAACGAATATACTGAAGGTGCAAACTATAATCCTAAAAAAGGTAGCGCGAAAGAACGTGACCCAGAAGGTGTAGAGCAAGATACAAAACAGCAAGACAATAAAGACGACAATAAAAAAGATAGTAATGAAGAGAATGGGAACAGCAATCAATAAAAAAACAGTCTGGGACATAAATAATATAATAATGCTATTTAGCAAATTCGCAGTAGCTGACTGAACTGAGAAGGCGCTTAAATCAAGCTTTTCTCAGTTCTAGTCATCCTTGCGGGGGTGGGACGACGAATTTTAAAAGAATTCTGTCCCACTCCCTTTTCTATGAGATTTTTTTATGAGATTGTTTAGCTACTAACGCACCGCCTAGTAATAAGAAAATGCTACCTAATAATTGAGTGGATTGTTCACTGTCTGAATGACCAGTTTCAGGTAATGAAGATTGAGAGTTAGTGCTATCATGGTTTTCTTGTTTTTTTACTGATTGAGACGAAGGCACTTCGTTAGATTTAACGTTACCGACATAATATGAATTTAATTCACGCGCACAATCTACAGAATTAATTTTAGATGCTTCTTCCTTTTGATCATCTAATTCAGCAGCATTTGCAATACCGTGTTCAACATATGTTTCTCCACTTTGAAGTTGATTAAAGTTACTATATTTATCGTTTTTATATTCGACTTGGCCATTTTTATGAACTTTATAAACACCTAAACCAGCATTTGCTTTATTATGGCTTTTAATTTCAAAATAGTCCCCTTTGTCGATTGCTTTTCCAAAGTTTTGTAAATCTGGATTACCTCCACTATTTGATAACGCCTCTGAAGCAACTTCTTGTGCGTTATTCTTAGTAACGATATCAGCAGCAAAAGCTTGATGTCCGCTAAACGCAGTTAATAATACTGTACTTGAAATAAGTGTTGACGCAAATAGAGAAACCTTCATCACAATGAAAACCTCATTTCATTATTTATCGTTTACAGCCTTAGTGTAACACTCAGAATTAATTAAAATAGGGCTTTAAAGTAAACCATATTGAAACTTTAAATTAGCTTAAAGAATGACATATTTGTAAAGTTAGATTTACAATATTAAAGTTTTTATGAATATAAGTAATCGTGATACTAAATTTAATGATGCTAACTTATCATTTCTTTTTAGAAAAGTAAGGGATAGACCATACCATGCAAACAGTGAAAATCAAATGTGCAATCATCCATAAGCCATATTCTGTCCAACTAAATTGGAAAAATGAACGTTGTGCCAATAGAATAAGTAATGGATATAATAGTAGAAATATGAGTATCAGTAATAAATAACTTATTTTGTAAAAAGGTTTGAAAAATTTATAAATAATTAGAAATGTGATGTAAATTAAAAATCCAATGACAATATGAATCAATAGTTCTAAAATCAGTGGTGTTTGATTTGGGTCAGCGATGAAATCGATATTGATCAATAACAAAGTTAGGTGCGTCGTGTGTGTTACGACATCCATAATAAACATAATAAGTAATAATAAAATGCTAATTAGCAATGCGCTAAGAAAGTGGTAGCTGTATCGTATCATAAATATCCATCCTTCAAATGTGTTTAACAAGCTATTCCCTATGGCAATGTGAATCACACATTTTAAAAATTTAGAATATTTAAAAAATGATATTGACCAAGACAAAATCCAATGCTAATATGATATCAATTCAATAAAACTTGTTAACTCTTATCAAGAGTGGTGGAGGGATGTGCCCTAAGAAGCCCAGCAACCGTCGTTTAACGAAATGGTGCTAATTCACATAAAGTAGACAATACTTTAAGAGATAAGAGAAAGTGTATCGATACTTTCTCTTAAATAATAGAAAGTATTTTTTTATGTCTTCTAACTATTTAAGAGTTGAAGTGTAATTGAATCATTTATTAAAAAAGAGGTGTCGATATACATGAAAAAATGGTTAAGTGTGATAAGTATTTTAGTTTTAGTTATTGTATTGGCAGGATGTGGCAAAGATAAAGAGGATAGTAAAAAAATCACGGTTGCTGCTTCACCTGCACCCCATGGAGATGTGTTGAAGAAAGCTAAAGAACAATTAAAGAAAAAAGGTTATGATTTAGAAGTTAAAGAAGTCAATGATTATAAAGTACCAAATAAATTATTAGATAAAGGTGATGTAGATGCCAACTTCTTCCAACATGTACCTTATTTAAAAGCTGAAAAGAAAAGTCATGGATATAAAATAGAAGAATTAGGTAAAGTATTTACAACTCCAATGGGCGTATACAGTAAAAAATATAAAAATCTAAAAGATATTCCTGAAGGTTCAACGATTTATGTTTCAAATAATCCAGCGGAAGAAGGACGATTTTTATCATTCTTTGTAGATGAAGGTCTCATTAAGTTGAAAAAAGGTGTCAAAATTGAAGATGCTAAGTTTGAAGATATCGCTGAAAATAAAAAGAATTTAAAATTCAATCACCAACAAGGGGCTGAGTTTTTACCAAAGACATATAAAAATGGTGAAGGAGCAGCAGTGATTATGAATTCTAACTATGCCATCGATAATGGTTTAAAACCTTCTAAAGATGCAATAGTTATGGAAGGTAAATCATCTCCGTTTGCCAATATTATTGCTGTTCAAGAAGGACATAAAAATGATAAAAAGTTCCAAGAATTATTAAAAGTTATGCAATCGAAAGAAATTAAAGATTATATTAAGAAAGAATATGGAGACGATGTAATTCCATACGAAAGTAAATAATTATCCATATTAAACTGGGAGTAGGACAGAAATAATATTTTCTCAAAATTTATTTCGTTGTCCTACCCCGGCAAGGATGACTAGGTTTGAAAAAAGCTTGATTCAAGCGCATTTTCAAATCAGTCAGCTACTGACAAAATGATAAAGTAGGCTGCGACATTTTATATTGTCACAGCCTCTCTTTTTAGAAAGAAAATAATAAATACCAAAAATTACAAACTTTAATTATTTTTGATTATTCAGAAAATATTTACAAATCTGACAATTATTAGTAAGATATTGAATATTATCACTTAAATAGTGTTTATTTAGAGGGCCGACGAACTTTTTAAATAGAGGGAAGCAAAAGGGATGGTCTATCTTGGGAGGATGAGCCGATATGAGTAAAGCAGAGGAATTAATTAATGAAGATGGGAAATACTTCGCCGCATCAGGGAGAATAAAATATTATCCATTAGCCATTGACCATGGTTATGGTGCGACACTAGTAGATGTGGATGGTAAAGAATATATTGATTTATTATCAAGTGCAAGTTCACAAAATGTAGGACACGCACCTAAACCAGTTACTGAAGCGATTAAGAAACAAGCTGAGAAATTTATTCATTATACACCCGCATATATGTATCATGAACCAGCAGTAAAATTATCTAAAAAGCTATGTGAAATTGCTCCAGGTGACTATGAAAAGCGTGTAACGTTTGGATTAAGTGGGTCTGATGCGAATGACGGTATTATTAAATTTGCGAGAGCTTATACGGGGCGCCCTTACATTATTAGTTTCACAAATGCATATCATGGGTCAACATTTGGATCATTATCCATGTCTGCCATTAGTTTAAATATGCGCAAACATTATGGACCATTATTGAATGGATTTTATCATATTCCATTCCCTGATAAATATAGAGGGATGTTTGAGCAGCCAAATGCAAATACAGTTGAAGAGTATCTTGCACCATTAAAAGAAATGTTTCCGAAATATGTGCCAGCGGAAGAAGTGGCTTGTATTGTTGTAGAAACAATCCAAGGTGACGGAGGTCTATTAGAACCTGTAGATGGTTACTTTGAGGCATTAGAAACGTTATGCCGTGAACATGGTATTCTAATTGCTGTAGATGATATTCAACAGGGGTTAGGGCGAACTGGGACATGGAGTTCAATTGATCACTTTAATTTCACACCGGATTTAATTACATTTGGTAAATCACTAGCAGGTGGGTTACCGATGTCAGCTATTGTTGGGCGTAAAGAAATCATAGAGACACTTGAGGCACCGGCACATCTATTTACAACTGGTGCGAATCCTGTAAGTTGTGAAGCGGCTTTAGCTACATTAGGTATGATTGAAGATGAGGATTTATTAACTGCTAGTTCTGAAAAAGGGGCTTACGTGCGCAAGCGAATGGATCAATGGGTGAATGATTATGATTTCGTTGGAGATGTGCGTGGTAAAGGTTTATCAATTGGTATTGATATCGTATCAAATAAACAAGCTAAGACGAGAGCTTCTGACGAAGCACTTAAAATATGTAATTATTGTTTTGATCAGGGTCTTGTATTGATTGCAGTAGCTGGTAATGTACTACGTTTCCAACCTCCATTAGTTATTACGTATGAACAATTAGATTATGCGTTAAATACAATAGAGAATGCATTGCAAGCGTTACAAGATGGACAACTGGATAACTATAATATTGATGGTCAAGGTTGGTAATACGTAAAGAAGAGGCTAGGAATGATGTCCCAGCCTCTTCTAGTTTATTTGATTATATTAATCTTTCGGTACAATATAGTCTTCTTCTTCATTTTTCTTAGAGTGTCGAACACCATAACTTAAATAGATGATGATACCAACTACGAACCAAATTAAAGTATATAGTTTAGCATCGAAACTTAATCCCCAGAATACAAGTAATACTAAAATAAACGTGATTATTGGTAAAACAGGGAAGAATGGTACTTTAAACGATGGTACTGGTAAATCTTTGCCTTCACGTTTTCTTAAACGATACATTGCAAGGGACACAAACATAAATGCGACTAATGTTCCTGCAGAGATAAGTTGTGCTAAGAATGCGAATGGGAACATTGAACCAATTAATACACCGATAATTGTTAGAATTAAAAGTGCTCTGTTTGGTAAATGTTTATGATTTAATTTTGATAACCAAGATGGTAATAAACCATCACGACCAAATGAATAAAGTAAACGTGATCCTGCTAACATCATACCAATTAAAGCAGTGAACATACCGATTACTGAAATAGCTTGGATGACAGCGGCGATAATACCGTGGCCACTTTGACGAAGTGCCCAACCAACAGGTTCAGCATTACCTGCATATCTAGAGTAATGGAACATACCAACCAATACTAGTGCTACACCTACGAATAATACTAATGCTACAGCTAATGAACCAAGAATACCACGAGGCATTGTTCTTTGCGGGTTAATGGCTTCTGCAGAGTTGGCAGCGATTGAGTCGAAACCAATGTAAGCTAAGAATATCATAGAAACCCCAGCATAAATACCTTGCCAACCACCAAAATCACCATTTTCAGTCACTTTATGTTCTGGAATAAACGGAACATAGTTTGATGCTTGGATAGCAGTTAAACCTACGATAATGAATAATACGATTGCAAATACTTTTAAGATAACTAAGACGTTTTCTACACGTGCTGTTTCAGACATACCACGTGATAAAATGATTGCTGTAATAATGATTACAACAGCAGCGATGATATCAATGACACCACCATCAGCTCCGAATGGATTCGATAATGCTTTAGGTAATACAATACCTAATGGCGAAATGAGTCCTCTTAGATTGGCTGAGAATCCGGATGCTACAAAGGCTACGGCAATAAAGTATTCAGCTAAAAGTGCCCAACCTGCGACCCATCCAGCGAATTCTCCAAATAAAACGTTAATCCAAGAATAAGCTGAACCGGCGAAAGGCATTGTTGATGCCATTTCGGCATATGAGAAGGCAACTAAACCTGCAACAATCGCTGCAAGTAAGAATGATAATGCAACGGCAGGGCCTCCATGTTCAGCAGCTACAACGCCAGGCAATGTGAAAATTGCAGTTGATACAATCGTACCAACACCTAATGCAAGAAAATCTCGAACGCGTAATGTACGTTTTAAATGACCATCTTTATTTTGATAGATTGTGGGATCTTCTATTCGAGTTAAATTTTTGAAAAAACTGGCCATAATTATGAACCTCCACTTACTAATATATTGAGTTATAAGATTAGCTTGTTATCTCTGGAATATTTATTATATTAGCACAAAACTTTATATTTTTGTCTAAAATTTCTGAAAATTTTAAGTTTTCTTACTTTTTATAAAATGACAGAGTGTAACAAGGAAATTTTAAATGATAGATTTGATTATAACAGATTAATAAGAAATAAAAACAACAAAAAAGAGTAAAATTATCCTTAAAATATAAAAAGTGGTCTTTTGACCGAGAATAACATACTAAAAATACACAATAAGTCAAGTAATTAGACCTTTATTTAGTGGTATTTTACTAAAAAATTAAAGTTTGTTGACCTATTCCATTATGGAATAGGTTCTATCGAAAATATGTATTTTATTAATAGTTCAGTGCATACTATAATTAGTTATGTAATAAAGTTACATCATATTTAAATGCTTCTATTTCGTGTAGTAAATCCATCCCCTTATATTGTATTAGCATAGTAGTGCTAAACTTTATGATTTATTACACCCATTGACATAGATAGAAGACTCCCATCTCGCATTTAAATATGTATCCCTAACTGAGATTACTAGCAACAATGAAATAATGAAGTAACTTTAAATATAAAGAAGCCACAACTCATGTAACTAAGTCTTTCCCTCTTTTTCCCTTAAAAAATAGACATGTAGGTGGCTTCTTTTTAATATTAAAATTTAAAACGGAACTTGAAAGGATATGAATTCAGATGACTAAAGAAAACTACTCTGCTGCAAACATGGTCATTGATACTTTAAAAAATAATAATGTAGATTACGTATTTGGTATTCCAGGAGCTAAAATAGACTATCTCTTTAATGCTCTTGAAGATGATGGTCCAGAACTTATTGTGACACGTCACGAACAAAATGCTGCCATGATGGCACAAGGGATCGGTCGTTTAACTGGTAAACCAGGTGTAGCATTAGTAACAAGTGGCCCTGGAGTAAGTAACTTAACAACTGGATTATTAACAGCGACTTCAGAAGGTGATCCAGTGTTAGCTATCGGTGGTCAAGTTAAACGTAACGATTTATTACGTATGACGCATCAAGCAGTAGATAACGCTTCTCTTTTAAGATCATCTACGAAATATAGCGCAGAAGTACAAGATCCTGAGTCTCTATCTGAAGTAATGACAAACGCTATTCGTACAGCGACTTCAGGTAAAAATGGTGCAAGTTTTATTAGTATCCCACAAGATGTTATCGAGTCACCAGTAACATCTAACGCAATTGATTTATGTGAACAACCACAACTAGGTGTCCCAAATTTAGAAGACATTCAAGACGTTATCAAAGCTATAAAATATGCGAAATTCCCAGTGTTGCTAGTAGGTATGAGAAGCTCAAGTGAGAAAGAAACTGAAGCAATTCGTCAATTAGTTGCTAAATCAAACTTACCAGTTGTTGAAACATTCCAAGGTGCCGGTGTACTTAACCGTGAATTAGAAAATCACTTCTTCGGAAGAGTCGGTTTATTCCGTAACCAAGTAGGTGACGAATTATTAAGAAAAGCTGACTTAGTTGTTGCAATTGGTTATGATCCAATTGAATACGAAGCAAGTAACTGGAATAAAGAATTAGATACAGAAATCATAGTTATCGATGAAGTACAGGCTGAAATCACTAACTTTTTACGCCCTAAAAAAGAATTAATTGGTAATATTGCAGGCACAATTCAACTCCTATCTGAAAATGTGCATGAACCTATTATTAATCAAAATCGTTTAGATGACTTAGAACGTTTGAGAGCAGAAGTCATTGAAGCAACAGGTATTAAGTACACACATGAAGATGGCGTAATGCATCCATTAGAAATTATTGAAACAATGCAAAAAACACTAACTGACGATACAACTGTTACTGTAGACGTAGGTAGCCATTATATTTGGATGGCACGTAAATTTAGAAGTTACAATCCAAGACATTTACTATTTAGTAATGGTATGCAAACACTTGGTGTTGCTTTACCTTGGGCAATCGCAGCTGCATTAGTGCGCCCAAATACTCAAGTTGTGTCAGTAGCTGGAGATGGCGGTTTCCTATTCTCAGGTCAAGATTTAGAAACAGCCGTACGTAAAAATTTAAACATCATCCAATTAATTTGGAATGACGGTAAATATAATATGGTAGAGTTCCAAGAAGAAATGAAATATAAACGTTCAGCTGGAGTTGAATTTGGACCAGTTGATTATGTGAAATATGCTGAATCATTCGGTGCAAAAGGGTTACGTGTTACTAATCAAGAAGAATTAGAAGCGGCTTTAAAAGAAGGCTATGCAACTGAAGGCCCTGTATTAATTGATATCCCAGTGAATTATAAAGACAATATCAAATTATCAACGAATGTATTACCAGATTCTTTAAATTAATTATTAGTCAAACAAACATAGGAGTGAATATTCAATGAGTCACGTATTATATCAACATGGTACTTTAGGTACATTAATGGCAGGTCTATTAGAAGGAACTGCGTCTATCGATGAACTATTAGAACATGGTGATTCAGGACTAGCTACATTAACAGGTTCTAATGGTGAGGTTATCTTTTTAGATGGTGAAGCATTCCATGCTAACGAGCATAAGGAGTTTAAGAAACTAAATGGTGATGAAATGACGCCATATGCAACGATTACTCGTTTTGAAGCAGATCAAACATATCAAACTTCAAATAAAAACTCTGAAAAAGTGTTAAACGAAGTTAAAGAACATATGCTAAGTGATAATTTATTCTCTGCAGTGAAAATAAGTGGTACGTTTAAAAAAATGCACGTACGCATGATGCCTAAACAAGAACCACCTTACACTAGATTAATTGATTCAGCACGTAGACAACCAGAGGAAACGCGTGAAGATATTAAAGGAACAATTATTGGATTCTTCACTCCAGAATTATTCCACGGTATTGGATCAGCTGGCTTCCATATTCACTTTGCTAATGATGATCGCAACTTTGGTGGTCATGTATTAGACTTTGAAGTAGACGATGTAACTGTTGAAATACAGAATTTCGAAACATTCGAACAACATTTCCCAGTTAATAATAAAACATTTACAGAAACAGAAATTGATTATGCAGATGTAGATGCAGAGATTAGAGAAGCTGAATAATTAATAATCATACCTAAAGTTGAAAGATGAATCCTCATTGAATTCATCTTTCTTTTTTTAATTTATAAAATATAATATATGACACAATATAAAATAATGGTATAATGATTTAGAATTTTATATTTATGGAGGTAGCCCTAATGCAATGTCCAAATTGTGGTCAGACATATCAACAAGGAGATCAATATTGCGGTAGTTGTGGTAATAAATTAAATGGTTCATTATCTCAATCAACGCAATCGACAACAGAATCATTCAATTCGGAGATTCAATCTACAAGTCATTCTACAGCTATTAAGCAAGAACAAATTAATGGAGAACAGAATCATAGTGAGTACGATCGTGGTGAATTTGCACATAGATATATGTCTTATGAACACCGTTATGCTGAAGGTCCATTCACGATTAAGGTGAAATCGACCTTTAATGAAAGTAAGCAATTTTTTAAGCAAGCTTTTACTTCTCATGATGTAGTGATGAAAGGGAATAAGTCATTTAGTATTACTTTGCTATCATCATTAGTTATTATTGGTTTACTTATATTGGGAATGTTATTACACCTACTTTCAGCAAGTTTATTTGATGGTTATTTTGTTGATACTGCAACAATTATCTTGAAATTTGTATTAACTACTATGCTAGCACTTGCGTTTTTATTTATCGTAACATTCGCCGTTATTCGCTTAATGATAGTAGAAAGCATTTCCTTTAAAAAGATTTTATCTGATTATATATTAGTTAATACATTATCAGTAAGTATACTATTTTTAGGATTTATTGTGTTTTTCCTTGAAATGTATATTTTCAGTGGTATATTGATTGCCTTTTCAGTGATTTTACTTTTAACATCATCAGTGTATTTAATTTCAAAATATAGTGTAAATCATACGTTACGTTTTGCGAGTTTCTATAGTGTTATGATTTTCTTTGTTATTATTGGATTTGCCTTACATTTATTTGGTTCAACTATCATTCATCGATATGATGATTTAGGTATTGAGAAAAGGAAAATATTTAATGTTGGTTTTACTTTAAATAATTATTCAATTACTGGAATAATTAAGTGTGAATCATAATCGCCACCAGTATAAACAAGGTGATTGCCTTTGTTTACTGTATCTTCGTGTTCATAACGTGTTTTCATATTAGGTAAAGGAGTGCTATTACCTTTGATAATTTCGTTACCTTTAACAACAACTGCTAATGACTCACCTTTTTTAAATAATGTACCAGATGGTAATAATTCTATTTCGACTGGCACGATTTCATTTGGACTAACTTTTTGTTCATGTTCATGTGTATGCCATGGTTGTGCAATTGTTGATTTCGTTTCATCTAGTTCGCGATGAGAAACGCGCAACCAACCTGTTGCGACTTGACCTTTTTCAATATGATTGAAATCAGGGAAATGCACCTCATTACCGCGACGGTCTAACTTTTTAATGCCTGCAAAGATATCTAAATCTTCAGCATTTTCTGCAGCTACCCACAGTTTTAATTTCATATTACCAGTCAATTCTGTATCTTGTTCGAAAGTATAAACATAACGTAATTCATCGTCATCACTTTCAGAATCGTATGCAGCGACTAAGTCATTTGATACTTGTGTTTTACTTAATGACATATCTGAATTATTTAAATATAGTGCTTTATAATTTGTGTTTGGAAGTGGGAATTGATCAGCATTTTTGAATTCACCACGATAGAATTGATCACGTACTTCGTAAATTACACGAGGTGTTTCTAACCAATCATTGTCTTCTTCTTTTAAGTAATAATCAAAGAATTCTCTTTGTCTTTCAAGATTTTCTCTTGCGTAATAACTTTCCCATTCTTTACGGCCATGAATATATAACCATTTGTCTTTAGAACTTGCTTGTTTAAAGCCTTCAAAGCTACCTCTATTGTGTAAACCTTGTGTAGACCAACTAGCACAAGTTAACAATGGTGTAGTGATATTAGATAATGGTGCCTGACGTTGTTTCCAAAAATCATCAAATAATGGATGATCTTGTTGTGCTTGAATTAGGCCTTCGATATTTGGATTGTCTGTCCATCTAGCAAAGATACCTTGTATCCAGAAGTGGAAGAAACCAGTATCTGGAATACCACCATGAAATGCGACTTCACGATACATATCATTTAGTCCTTCCCAAGGAATCATCGCTTTTAAATGTGGGGATTCAATGATGCTACCCACCATTGTGTTACTGCTAAATAAGACACGCCGTTTGTACCAATGTTACCATTGCTCCACTCTTGTTGTGCGGCCCATTCTATAACTTCGTAATAGTCTTCAGCTTCACGTTTAGACCAAGGTGATAATACGCCATTTGAACCTGCACTACCTCTGAGTGCAACTTTAACTACAACGTAATCATTTGGCACCCAATAGCCAGGATCTGGAGATTCTTCAGGTGTAAAACTTGAAGTAGGTATAGCACCTAATGTAGGCCAAGCGGCACCCATATTTGTAATTTTTGGTTTATTGTCTTTACCATAAGTATCAGCTGACATGACAACTGGGAATTGGCCATCTTTCTTTGGACGGAAGATGTTGACGTATAATATTTCGCCATCTTTCATAGTTACTGGAACATTTTTTTCCATAATCATTTCTTGATTTCCATATTGAATACTATCTACAACAATTTGATTGATGCCATCTTTTACATCTTCAACATGTGTTACTTCTAATTGTGGATTGCCTAAATTATTGTTAATCATATGTTTCATCCTCTCTTTAAAAAGCTCATTTCGAATACAAGGTTATGTTAAACCGTGACGTTGAACGTTTCAACAATCAATATGCATGCAATTGTACGAAAACCAACAAAGCCGATATAATTGTACAAAAACAAACATTTAAAGTGAGGTCTATCAAATGACTCAAGATCGTAGAATTAGAAAATCTCAACAAGCGATTAAAACAGCATTCATAGATTTATTACATAAGTATGATTTCAATGATGTTACTGTACAACAAATTTCTGATTTAGCTGATATTAATCGTGGTACGTTTTATACGCATTATTTAGATAAATATGACTTGCTAGATAAGATGGAAGATGAACATGTAGATATTGTGCGTAATTTTATTAAAGAGAGTAAAAAGAGTAGTGGTGGAAAGTTCTCAACAGAAGACTTAAGACACATAATGGAATTTCTTATTGTACATATTGAAGAAAATATAACGTTTTATCAATTAATGTTCAAAATAGGCACGGAATCTAGATTGCATGAAAAATTATATGGCTTGCTAACGAACTATTTAAATAGTTTTACTAATTTAGATGGTGATATTAGTGGTATACCTTTCTCATATTTTATGAGCTATGTTTCAGGTGCAGGATTATCGTTCTTAAGACATTGGGTTGAGGATGGTAACCGCATCCCTAAAGAAGATTTAATTCAATACTTCTATGATATTGTTAATAATGGACCAGCTACAATTATACAAAGAGAGATTAATAAATAATGTATGGCTTCTAATTACTGATATTAGTGATTAGGAGCTTTTTAATTTTAAAAAGATTATTATAAATTGTTGAATTAAGCATATATTATTGAGTTTTATATAATAGCATACGATGTATAATGAAACGCATAAAAATGAGGGAACCTATTACGTTGTTATGTATCTCTAACTCTATAAATCCAATTGTGAGAGAGGGGGGAGCATGATGACAATAGATATAATGGTTCATCTCCCATTAAATGACATTCTATGTATCTAGGGTTATATAATTATTTTAATATTTGAAATAAAGTATAAAAAATAACGTTTTCTTAACTCGCAATTAAGAAAACGTTAGCCCAATAATAGAAATTGGAGATACATATTGGCTTACCTATAAGTCAGTAATATGTCCTTTATTTTTACACCTAGTACCAAGTCACAAACGTGCTAGGTGTTTTTTATTAAAGATATTTTAGCATAACACTTGATGTTAAGCAAATTAATCAATGTGTGTGTCGGCTATATTTGACATTCATCTTAATGTCGTTTATATTTTACATAAAGGGTTATCAATAATCTTGAGGTGGTTGAGGATGACTAATTTTAGAGATAAGATGATTAATCGAATCATCGGTACAACGACTGAACTTGATGAACGTGAAAAAGAAGAATTATACGGACACGTCACTACAACATTTATTATCACTTATTTAGGCTTACTAATCCTAGCTTTTATAAGTTTAATTAATGATTATGTTGTTCAACATGTTAATGTACCGACCATAGGTATATTTGTTTTATTCTTTATTGCTAGTATTTTCTTATCGAGAGGCATCCGAAAAAATAATTTAGATGAAAATCGAGTTTATTCTAAAGAAGCATATCAAAGACTATTAAAGAAGCATAAGTTAGGCAGTATTTTCGGTGGAATTATGTTCGGTGTAATTATGAGCCTACTTAATTTAACGCGACTATATTTTTCAGATCAAAAGATTGAATTAGGATTTTTCATAACACTTAATTTTATTTCTGCTTTAATTTTCGGCGTAATAAGTTATTTCGTTGGAAAAGGTAAAATTGTTAAAGAATATGGTGAGGGGGATTAAGAAATGGATAAATTTAGTCAAATATTATTTAATTGGTTCACTCAAAATCCCACAGGTCGTGATGAGCGTGAGCAAGGTGTGCTTGAACATAAGTTAGCGGTTATGTTTTTATTGACATATATTACAATAGTTATCTTAGGTACAATAAGTTTGGTTATTGATATGAAGAGAGAAACAGTGAATTTTGGAACAATATGCTTATTAGCGTTAAGTGTTATTTTAACGTTTGTATCTCTTTGGATTAATAGAAGAAACCGTTTAGATGAGTTAAAAGCTCATTCAGCTGAAGAATACAAACAATGGGTGAAAAAGCTTGCAATAAAATGCTCGTTTTTCGTCGTTTATTTTGCAACGGTGATGTTTATTATTACGGGGGTTATCTTCGCTTATATTTTTAATGACGGATTTGACTTCAAAGAACAATTAATCAAATGTGCATTTTCTGGTGTGCTATTCGGCGGTATCATGTTTATTTACTATATGATTATGCTCAAAAAAGAATATTAACTATTATTCAACTCCTTAATTATTATATAATAAATTTATATAATGCTTAAGGAGTCATTTTTATGTTAAAAGCTGATCCAATTATTGCTAAAATGAAAAATCAAAAAATCAACTACGATAGGGTATTGAAAAAATTAATTAATCAATGGGAAAGGGAAGGTTTAAGACCTAAAATCTTACTACATAGTTGTTGTGCGCCATGTAGCACTTATACGTTAGAATATTTAACGGAGTATGCTGACGTGGCAATTTATTTTGCGAATCCCAATATACATCCTAAAAATGAATATTTAAGACGTGCAAAAGTTCAGGAACAATTTGTTAATGATTTTAATGAGAGAACCGGAAAGAATGTTAAATATATTGAAGCGGAATATAAACCGCATGAGTTTATGAAAATGGCAAAATCACGTGGCCTCACTGAAGAACCAGAAGGAGGGTTACGTTGTACAGCATGTTTCGAAATGCGTTTGGAGCTAGTTGCTGAAGCTGCTGTGAAATACGGGTATGACTACTTTGGAAGTGCACTCACACTATCACCTAAAAAGAATGCGCAACTTATAAATGAACTGGGTATGGAAGTACAACATTTATATGACGTGAGCTACTTGCCGAGTGACTTCAAGAAAAATAAGGGCTATGAACGTTCAATAGAGATGTGTAATGACTATCATATATTTCGACAATGCTATTGTGGATGTGTCTTCGCAGCGATGGCTCAAGGCATTGATTTTAAACAAATCAATCAAGAAGCTAAAGACTTTTTACAGCAATTTTAAAGAAAATGACTCCTAATTTGAAGTTTAATCTTTTCAAATTAGGAGTCGTATTTTATATTGTTCGATTAATAAAACGTATAATGGCTAGAATGGCAATCACAAATGCAGATAGGATACCTGCAATTTTTAAACCTTTTTTCTGCTTCTCAGGTTCTGGATCTTCATTTTCCATCATTTCAAGCAACTCGCGTTCGATTTCAAGATCAAGTGCGGTCTTCTTTTCGCCATTATAGCCAATGCTATTATCGTCATCTTTTGTCACTTTATCATTTTGATTTGAAGGCTGTTCTTTACTTTTAGACGGTTGGTCTGCATTTTGTTTTGTATTTTTATCTTCTGCAGTCATACGTATACCCCTCCGGTAAACTTGTTATCTTTGGCTTAAGTATAGTACTTTTTATAATTAAGTAAAGCTATATTATTTCGCGTCTAATCCAATAATATCACTCACATAATTATAATTATGTTGCTTTAAGTAAGCAGCGATGTCTTTATTTATCTTCTTAGTCAAACCAGGACCTTCAATAACTAATGAAGAATAGATTTGAACAAGAGATGCACCATTTCGCATCATTTGAATGGCATCTTTAGCACTAAATATACCGCCTGTGCCGATAATTAAGAATTCGCCATTTGTTTGTTGATATGCCCATTTCACTAACTCTAAATTTCTTTTGAAAAGGGGTTGTCCACTTAATCCGCCATCTTCTACTTTATTAGAAGAAGTGAGACCATCACGCTTACGAGTTGTATTCGCTAGAATCATACCATCAAATGTTTCAGTAATTGCTGGTAGAATATTTTTAAAACCATCTAGTTCTAAATCAGAAGTTAATTTTAAGAAAATAGGGACATTTACTTCTGTATTGGCTTTAAAGTCTTTCAAAGCTTTGCATAACATTGAAAATTCATCTTTATCATGGAAACTTTGTAAATTCTCAGTATTTGGTGAACTTATATTAACTGTAAAAAATGAGACATCAGCTTTAAATGTATCAATTACTTTAATGTAATCTTGATAACGCTCATTATAAGGTGTCGTTTTATTTACACCAACATTTAAGCCAACAGGGATATTGTATGAATGGCGACGTAAATTCCATAATGCTCTGTTCATACCAATATTATTAAAGCCCATACGATTGATTAATGCATTATCTTCAACTAGACGATACATACGAGGTTTTGGATTACCATCTTGAGGTTTAGGTGTAATGCCACCTAATTCAAGTGCACCGAAGCCAACATTTTCAAGTGCTTTAGGTACTTCGCAAGATTTGTCAAAGCCAGCAGCTAAACCAACTGGATTGTTAAATGTGATACCTTTAATTGTTTGTGCTAAAGAAGGATCTTCATAGTTAAAGATTTTGTGCATAATAGGTAGTAAAAAGGGGCGTTTTTGGGCAAGTTTTAAAGCATCAATGGTCATGCCATGCGCTTTTTCAGGGTCGAATTTAAATAATAGTGGTTTAATTAATTTATACATTTTAATGCTCCTGTTTCATTGTATTTGAGGCTTACTATCCTCATTTAATATCATTGAAAAAACATTCCTCTCTAAGACTAGCATGTTCAACAATAATTGCATAGTTAATTTAGAAACTGTTTAAAAATTTGCCTCAACTTAAATGTGGATATATATGCTTACGATTAAATAGTCCTTTTTCAGGAAATATAATAATAAAGTGAGAAGATGTATTCGAAGGAGGAAACATCATGAAAAAAGATTGGCAAGAACAATTACCATTAAACCATATACGAGACATTAAGCCGATGAGTGGTGGAGATGTGAACGAAGCATTCAAAGTAATTACAGAAGATGACGTGTATTTCTTGTTAGTTCAACGCAATCGTGATAAATCATTCTATGCTGCTGAAATTGCTGGACTTAACGCTTTTGAAGAAGCAGGAGTTACAGCACCACATGTGATTGATAGCGGTGAAATTAATGGTGATGCTTTCTTAATATTGAGTTACTTAGATGAGGGAACGACCGGTAGTCAACGAGAACTAGGTCAATTAGTAGCCAAAATGCATAGCCAGCAACAATCTGACGGCAAATTTGGATTTGATTTACCTCATGAAGGTGGAGATATTTCATTTGATAATACTTGGTCTGATTCGTGGATTGAAATCTTTGTCGAACGTCGCATGGATCATTTGAGAGATGAACTCATGCGGAAAGGATTATGGAATGACGAAGATAATAAAGTCTATGAACAAGTCCGTACAGTGATGGTAAATGAACTAGAAAATCACAATAGTAAACCGTCATTGTTGCATGGAGACTTATGGGGTGGCAATTATATGTTCTTAACAGATGGTAGCCCCGCTTTATTCGATCCTGCACCGTTTTATGGCGATAGGGAGTTTGATTTAGGAATCACTACTGTATTTGGTGGATTTACCCGAGAATTTTATGACGAATATGAGAAGCACTATCCTTCAGGAAAAGGTGCTCGTAAGCGTTTAGAGTTTTATAGACTATATTTATTTATGGTCCATTTACTAAAATTTGGTGGAATGTACGCTAGTAGCGTAAATCGATCAATGGATGAAATATTGGCGTAAAAAATAAGCATGGGCAGTACAGGTACAGTGATACCCGTGCCGCTCATGCTTATTAATCTTCTTTAATTGTTTTTAATAACTGCTTACCATTATCATATAACATTTTCTCAAGTTCATGATGTGATACTAAATCAGTTTTTTCAAGTTCATCAGCTAACATCGTAACAACTTGATCGGTTGTATAAAGTGCATCTGAACCATATACAATTTTATCCATGTCTACACATTGAGCAATATTTGGAAGCTGATAAGGTAGGACTTTTCCAGCTAAATCAAAGTATAACTCTTTCATAACTTGTTCTAAATCATCAGGTTGACGTTCACTTCCAAACATCTTATTACCCATTGCAACACGTTGAGCAATAACAGGAAGTAACGCACCACAATGTGGAATAATCCACTTAATATTTGGATATTTGCTAAACACATTGTTTTGACTCATATAAATGACCGTACGTGTTGTATCAAAGATGAATTCCATTAACGGTGCAGGAACAACGTCGCTCATTGCTTCTATATTAGGCTTAGGTTCATTCGGATGAAGTGCAACAACGGCATGACGCTCATCTAATTTAGTTAAGACTTTATTTAGGCGGTCATCACCAACATAAATACCACGTGCATTCGTAGGTAAAGTGAAACCTAAAGCACCTTGCTTATCTAATGCAGTATCAATCGTCTCAATGCTTTCATCCACTAATGGCAGTGGTAACGTCGCAAAGAAACCTAACTGTTCTGGATATTTATGTGTAAATTCAGAAGCATACGCATTGACTTCTTTAGCCAAATCAACCATTTCATCATCTGGTGCAGCGCTAATATGGGGACTTGAAATAGACAATACTCCATATTCAATATCCATACGTGTCATTAAATCTAAATAACCTTCAGGAGAGAAGTTCGGTGTTGCTACACCGTCTCCCTTGCCATCGAAATAATCATCTAGAAATTTCGAGAATCCAGGTGAAATATAATGAGCATGTAAATCAATTTTTTTCATATTTTTACGCTTCTTTCTTTTCGTTTTTAAAAGTTAGCCAATCATCGATTTCATCATAATACGCATTGACTTCATTTGGTCTATCGATACCTTGTAACTCACTGTTTACATCATAACCAATGGCATTTAATGCATAAGATAAGCAAGCATAGCTTGGACGATAATCTGTAAAGTCATCCTTTGGTAGATTAATCGTTGTTGGTTTAACTGGTGTTAAGCTATCTTTCTCATATATACATTCAAGACGAGTAATATACCAAACGCCTTGTTGATTTTGTTCGAGACAATATACCAATTTAGCATCTGATTGTAATTCCATTTCAACATTTTGAATTGGAAGGCGTGTTTGAATGGTCGCTTGCATAATCGCTACAGCACGCGTGTCATTAATCCAAATTTGAGGGAGTGGGACAGAATTCTTTTAAATTCGTCTTCCCACCCCCGCAAGGCTGACGAGAACTGAGAGAAGCTTGATTTAAGCGTCTTCTCAGTTCAGTCAGCTACTGCGAATTTGCAAAATAACAATATTACACTATTTATGTCCTAGAATCCTGGATGAAGCGACAAATTCATTACCATTTCCTTTGAACCAAGAAATATTGATATAAGAATCATCTGCGAAACATGTTTCCATACTCTCCCAAAGGGCATTATCACGACAGAAACGTTCAAATTGAATGAGCTCAAGAATATCTTCTTTAGCTAGTAACGTTTCATTTGTATATGGTTTATTTCTAGTGAAAAGCACTATAATGACACTCCTTTAATTCCAATTAAGCCCACATTTCAAGTAATACTTTAGCGAAACCTTCAGAGTCTTGAACGTATCCTAAGTGACCACCTGGAATGTCGATAATTTTGATGCCAGTTTCTTCAGAAATGAAGAAGTTGACTTCTTGCGGGAATGAACCTTTTGAAGCTAAACCATTTAATAAAGTAATAATGTCTTATGTTTATTGAAATCGTCTATTGAAATATCAGACTCTGTGTATTGACGAATTTCATATTTAAACCAGCCTAACATCTCGTCGAAACGTTTTTGGCTATTAGCATCACTTTCAGCTTCTGCTGGTTTTGACATGTATTCTTGGTCTAATTTACTTATTTGTAATGTTTCACCAAATAATTTCATAGCTTGAGGCATACCTTCATTTATTGCAATATCAATGATTTCGGCGTTTTTATCTTGCCAATATTTTGCATCTGGCAAGAATGTATTAATAGGTGGTTCATGGAATGCGATTTTTTTAACAACTTCAGGATGTTCTTTTAAAACATGCATTGCTACGATTGAACCGGAGCTTGAACCTAATACATATACTGGCTCATCACTTAATGATTTTGCCAATTCAGCGATATCTTGCGCATCACGTTTAACTCGGTAACGACTATCTGGATTGATTGCTTCCTCAGGTAGTGGTTCAGTTAATTCACTTTGTCCATATCCACGTCGATCTACAGCGACAACAGTGAATTTATCTTTTAATTGTTGTGCAAGTGGCATGAAGATATCTCCAGTTCCGTTTGCACCAGGGATGAAGATGATAACAGGACCATTACCCACTTTGTGATAACGTAATTTAGCGCCTTGTAATTCTAATGTTTCCATTTATAAAACCTCCGATAAAGTTTGATTATGCGATTGAATTTGTATGATTTATTATTTGATTGTAGTTATATGATTATTTATCTAAACCCAATAATTTAGCACCATTGGTATAACTAATTTTCTCTTGTTCTTCTTCTGTTAAACCTAAATCGCTTAAGAAAGTTCCAAGTTGGTCAGGTTCTACATATGGATAGTCAGCTGAATATAAGATTCTATCAACACCGACTTCTGCTTTAACTAGATCAAATTGTGGTTTTGTTAACATGCCACTTGGTGTAATGTAGAAATTATTTTTGAAATAGTGACTAATTGGATGTTGTAGGTGATCTGCAAATAAAATTGAATCCATACGTTCTAAGAAGAAGGGTACAAATTCGCCCCAATGTCCAATAATAATATTTAAGTTTGGATGACGATCAAATACACCTGAAAGTACTAAATGAATTGCGTGAATACCTACATCTACATGCCAACCATAACCGAAACAAGCAAATGTAGCTGCTGTTACATCAGGATAGTTACCTTTATAGTAAGCTTGATATACATCACTTTGAATTGGAGATGGATGTAAATAGATTGGTGCGTTTAATTCTTCTGCAGCCGCAAATAATGGTTCGTATTCGTCCTGATCAAGGAAACCATTTTTAGGGTGACCCATAATTAAAGCACCTTTGAAATTTAAGTCATTGATACAACGTTTAAATTCTTCAACTGTTGCCTCTGGTTCATTAATTGGTAAAGTCGCAAATCCAACAAAGCGTTCTGGATTTTTTTTCAACATATTCTGCTAATGTATCATTCGCTTTTTTACATAAATCAATTGCACGCTGACCTTCTAAGTTTGAAGGTGCACCATTACCGTATGATAGTACTTGCATTTCGACATCGTGTTTGTTCATAAAATCAATACGTTTATCATGATATGAGATTTCATCAGCATCTGTGAAACCTGATTTTTGTTCAAGACCTTCAAGCATTGTTTTCATGGGTACGCCTTTAGGATCAGATGACATATATTTCATTGTTTCTTTTTGAATCTCTTCTACAACATAATGTTCTTCAAAGTTAATACTTTTCATTAGAAAAGCCTCCTAAAATTTAAATAATTACCAAGGCATTGTGCCATTACCATCAATAAATGTACCTGTAGGACCATCTTTATCGATAGTGGCAAGTTTAACGATAGGGATAATGCCTTCTGATGCTGGTTTAGCGTTGTTACTAAAGTCACCAACTAAATCAGTGTTGGTTGAACCAGGATCCGCAGCATTGATTTGAATATGAGGTAGTCCCTTCGCATACTGCACTGTCAACATAGTTACCGCGGATTTAGATGAACAGTAAGCTAATGAGTTCACTTTTGATTCTTGTGTATCAGGGTTAGTTACCATTCCAAATGAACCTAAACCACTACTTACATTGACTACGACAGGTTGGTCGGATTGCTCTAAGAGTGGAATGAATGTGTGCATCATTCTAACGATGCCAAAGACATTAGTATTGTAAACATTTTGAACATCTTCTACTGTTAACTCTGCAGGTTTTTTAAAACCACCTGAAATACCAGCATTATTGATTAATACGTCTAGACGTCCTTCTTGCGCTTGAATGGTTTTAAATGCATTTTGGACGGAATCATCATCAGTGACATCTAATTGAACAAACTCGACATCTAGATCTTCAGCAGCTTTACGTCCACGCTCAGCATCTCTAGAGCCAATATAAATTTTATGTCCTTCAGCTTTGAGTGATTTAGCAGTTTCAAAGCCTAAGCCTTTGTTTCCGCCAGTTATTAACGTGATTCTTTCCATTATTGCGTCACCTCATTTGGCAAGTATAGTTTGATTAAGTTATTTCTAAAAGTTTCATTAGTGAGTTGTCGTTCGTTTTTTTGAAATTCAAATGTATTAGTTGTTAAAGATTTTAAAAGCATATCTGTTTTAAATATAGCCCATGCTTCATCTCCGTAATCATTAAACAAATCAAAGTAATATTGATTTAAATGTTTGAAGAAGTTGCTTGAACGGAATAATTTGGCATTGTCTTTACCTTCAATACAATTTAATAAATCACTATTGTCCGTTTTGAATTTTAAAAATATATCAAGAGAATGAGCCATGATGTCTGTTCTAGACGTATACTGTGATTTAATTTCTATCATTTGGTTCATAATATCATCAAAATCATGTTCTATAATGCGATAACATAAATCGCTTTTATCCTTAAAATGTCGGTAGAGCGTCCCCATACCGATATTTAATTCTTTAGATATTCGATTCATACTCACATTATTCACGCCTTTAGATTTAAATAACTCAAGCGCTTTATCTTCTATACGTTGTCGATTCTTTAATGCATCTTTACGCATCGTATCACCTCTTAAATTGATTTCGTTGACAAACGGATAAGTGTCCGTTTATTATAAATCTTGTTAATGATGATTACAAATATAAAGGCTTATTTAAATTATTTTTGAAAAGAGGGGTTAATATGTCGTTGAATAAACAACAAAGACAAGTGACGAGTGAAGAATTGAAAGTACATTTCCATGAATCAACATTAAGTTTTGAAAATATTGCTAATGAAATGAATATTTCAGTAGAAGAAGTGGAAAGGGTATTAAACATGGATGCCCCTAATGGGTTCTTTGGTAATAAATTACAAAAATTTATACACTTAGTATGGGATATTCGTGATTTAATTAATGACAACATTAGACAGAATGGTGACCAACCAAAAGATTATACGTATTTAAAAGGTGAAAAAGAAGATTATTGGTTTTTACAATAGGAGAGATAAATAATGGGTAAAAGTATATTAGTTATAGGTGCTACAGGTAAACAAGGCAATGCTGTAGTAAAACAATTATTGTTAGATGGTTGGAAAGTTCGTGCTTTTACACGTAATAAAAATAATGAAAAATTAGCTTCAATAGATAATGACAATTTAGAAATATTTGAGGGCGATTTAAGTAACCAAGAAAGTTTAACAAATGCTATGAAAGGGCAATATGGTGTTTATAGTGTTCAACCAATTATTGTAGATAATATTCAAGAAGAATTACGCCAAGGTAAGATGATTATTAAAACGGCAGAAGAACAAAATATTGACTATGTTGTTTATAGTACTGCAGGTGGCGTCAACCGTGATCGTACAGGTCCCCATTTCGAAGCCTTAGCTGATATTGAGAATGAACTTAAAGACAGTTCATTAAATTATACAATCATCAAACCATCGTTCTTTATGGATAATTTCTTAAGAATTACTAAAGTCGAAAACGGAGAAATTATGATTCCTGAATTTATTAATCAAGATGTTAAATTCGCAATGATTTCTTCAATAGATATCGCTAGAATTGCATCCAATGTATTTGCCAATGCAGAAAAATATAACCATCAAGCTATTGAAATCGCTTCTGATGAACTTACATTAAAAGAAGTTGTTAAAACATTTGCAACGGTAACTGGTAAACCTACAGAAATTAAAGGTTCGTTCTCAAGTGGTACAGCAGAACGTGGATGGCTTGAAGAAAAAGGTTATATAATTGATTTTAATCAAATGGATGAGATCAATCCCGGTCGTTTAACGCTTGAGCAATGGATTAGTGAAGTGAACTTTTAATTTTTTCAAAATGAGGGGGAAGATTATGATTCAGTCAATGTGGTTTAATTTACATGTCGAAGATTTAGAACGTAGTGAACAATTTTACAAAAATTTAGGATTTGAGATTAATAAAAATCCAGATATGCTAGACAAAATGGTTGGTATTAAAATCGGACAAACGATTGTGATTTTAATTGAAAATAATCATTTTGAAAAAGTGACGCATGAATCCGTTTCGAAACAACCTAATGAAGTCATTATATCTTTAGGTGTAAAAACGAATGATGAAGTAGATGAGTTAATGCGAAAAGTGGAATCATCAGGCGGTAAAGTGATTGATGAACCAGGAACTTATCAAGGATACTACGGTGCAACATTTGTAGACCCAGATGGACATAAATATAATTTCTTAGTTTGTTAGCTAAAAATCAAAAGGGAGTGGGACAGAATTCTTTTTAAATTCGTCGTCCCACTCCCAACTTGCTTTGCTTGTAGAATTTCTTAGTGAAATTCTCTTTGTTGGGGCCCCGACCACAAGGATGATTAGTACTGAAAAAAGCTTGATTTAAGCGCATTTTCAGTTCAGTCAGCTACTGCGAATTTGCAAAATAGCATCATCATATTATTTATGTCCCAGGCTCCTTACTTTGTATACAATTAGTTTTCTTGAATATTGCCGTATTCTTCTCTTAAGTCATACACTTTATCAGGTGTAACGTCTTGACCAAGTGGGTCTAAAACTTTCATCGTTGAGAAAGTATGAAGTACTTGACCTCTTATCATACCTAAATATTCTTGTCTTAATTGATGTTGTTCTTGTTTTTCTTCAACGCTTAAACTTTCAACTTTTTCTTTATTTGCTAATTGGTTAATTCTATCTAATAGTTCTCTCATTATTTATTCCTCCTAAATTGTATGAGCTGGAAAATGCGGAACAATATACATTCCAACTTCTTCTATTATTTCTTCGATATCACGATCATCATTTGTAAATCTTAAGATAATATGATTTGTATTAATTGATTCATAAGCTTTTAATATTTGTAATAAATTCTTACGTCCAGTACGGAAACCACCTTTAATTGGTTTAACGGTTTCGTTTGGATTTTGGGATAAATCAATCATTAGAATATTCATAAATGGTTTGAAGCGGTCAGTACCACTGTGCCAAGCTTCAACTAATTTCTTTTGCTCTTGAAAAGGTTGAGCGTAAAATAACCAACCATCCATATTTTCTTGAAGCCAAGCCATTGATTGTTTTGAATATCCCGTACCAAACATTGGAATCGTATGATGTTTTGGCAATACTTGTAACCCTGAATCTTCATATAATTCGAAAATTGAATTTGAGATTTTGGGAGAATGTGATTGCCACAGTTCTCTTATTGAGTGAATGGTTGTTTGATAACGTTCTGTTAATTCATTTTCATCTACTTTAAATGCAGGGAATTCAAAAGAGCGATCACCGGTAGCCATACCGAGTAATAAACGTTGATTGGAAATGAGATCAAGTGAGGCAGCTGATTTAGCTAGATGAATGGGATGTCGTAAGGTTGCTACGGTACTACCAGTACCCAGTGCAATCTTTGAGGTAAAGGCACTCAGATAGGTTAAATAGACGAACGGATCATAATTCGTAGTAACGTTGCCTAAATGAGGGCTATACAATGGATTATCTCTCACAGACAAACTTGTAAATCCCAAAGACTCTGCCTTTTGAGCGAGTCTCACTTGCTCATCAAAATCAATATTGTTTTGTTTTTTATTATCAAACGGTATGGATAAACCTAGCGTCAATTTATTATTTTTAAACGTACGTTTAAATCCCTCGTGTTCATCAATATCTGACATGTCCTTACCTCCCAACTTCATTTAATATTTATACAACATTTATTATCTAACTAACATGTGTTGTATAAATGTAATATACGCCCCATTTAAATAATATGCAACATACATGCTTATGAAATTTGTTGCTTAGACAACAATGCTCAGTATTTGTTGATTAGATTAGCTTTTTCCATAAAAAAACCTCTAAGGCAATGCCTCAGAAGTTGAATTATAAGTGTGTTATATGATGAATTAAGAAAGGTAAATTTTTATCTATAAAAGCTTCTGCTGTAAGCGAACTGGTATCGAGCCAATGTCTAGCGAGACCACATAATCCTGAAGCTAGAAAACTAGCACTATTAACGAGTACATCAATATCCTGTTCAGGATAGCTATTACGAAGCATAATGGTAAAAATATCTTCTAATTCATTATTAATACGTTGATGGGCTTGGTTACAAAACGTTTCACTATTCATCTTGCATGAATCTTGTACTTCAACCATATAATTGGCAATAGATATAAATAGATTAGTAATGACGGCTTCATTAATCATATCAGAAATAGCTAACGTGTCATTTAAATCTTTCAAAATTGTTTCGGATAAAGTGTAATCGAGAATATCATATTTATCTGTAAAATGTGCGTAGAAAGTAGCACGGTTGACCGTGGCACGTTCAGTAATATCTTTAACAGTGATTTGTGACATCTTTTTCTCTCGGGAAACCTCTTGAAACGCTTCTACCAGCAGTTTCTTTGTTCTGATAATACGAGGATCCACTTTAGTCGTAGTCAATATAGGCACCTCCCTTGTTGACCTATAGCTTACATTAAATTATCTGTCGAAAAGAGAAGGTTGTCAAAGTTCACGCTTACAATGATATGTAACTATCAACCTAAACTGTAGAGTAGTCAAACTTCAATTTCCTAATAAAATTTTTAATTTCATTATGGTTAAAATTAATTATGAGACGAGTTTCTACTATTATAATAGTCAATTTTGTTCATTATCTAGTCAATTAGTCTGAATGTAAGCAAAGTATACACTTTCTTGTCGTGATGTTTGATAACATACAAAATAATAATGAATTAAAAAGGAGAGCGATGTTTGAAACAATTTATCAAAATAGTTATGACTATACTGATATGTGTAGGTATCGGTGTATCCGTAACATATTTAATTCGTGAAATTGATATGCAACCATCTCAAATGTCTTTAAATGATGATAATCAATATGGTGATTGGAATAGAGATGGACGTTTGACGCATGGTTATGGCACATATAATCATGGTTTAGAGTTTGAAGGTAATGACAAACATTATGGGAATGATTATGACTTACCTGAAGATACTGAAGTGTTAGCAGCGACAGATGGTGTTGTCACAAGGTTATTTGAAGATGATTTAGGTGGTAAAGTGATACAAATCTCTGAAGATAATGGCCAATATCATCAATGGTATATGCATTTAAATGATTTCAAGGTAACTCAAGGTCAACAAGTTAAAGCTGGTGATGTGATTGCTTTATCTGGTAATACAGGTGAACAGACAACTGGCTCGCATTTACATTTTCAAAGAATGAAGGGTGGCATAGGCAATGATTATGCCGAAGATCCTCAATCATTTATTGATCAACTACCAAAAAAAGAAAAGAGTTTATTTAATATCTGATATGAAAAACAAAATAGATAGTATTAAAAATCTGAAGCCTGAGTCATGTTTCAGATTTTTTAATATCAAAAAATTCATACCTATTAATCAAGAAGTAAATTTTGGAATCCAATCATTATCGTTAAATGTTACTTTTTAAAGAAAAAATAAAAATAATATTCTGAAAATTTAGAATTTATGATATAGTAAAATCTATCATTACTTATTCAAATGATTGACGTGAGTAGTTGTTTACATGTGACATCAATCATCAGTAAGTAGGCTGATCAACATATTAAGTGTGCAGATTAAACAATAGGAGGTTTTTTATATGACATCAACACTTAGAGAAATAGGCGTTAAAGATTTTACATTTAGAGTGCTATCGGGCGTAGCTATCGGTATCGTTGTTGGTTTAGTACCCAATGCCATTTTGGGAGAAATCTTTAAAGCATTCATGCATCACCATCCATTCTTTGGAACTTTGTTACATGTCGTACAAGCAATGCAATTTACAGTACCCGCATTAATCGGAGCGCTCATTGCTTTGAAATTTGATATGACACCATTAGCGATTGCAGTTGTTGCTTGTGCATCTTATGTAGGAAGCGGGGCAGCACAATTTAAGAACGGTGCCTGGGTAATTGCAGGCATTGGTGACTTGATTAATACGATGATTACTGCAACGATTGCTGTACTATTTATTTTATTAATTGAAAAACGTGTCGGTAGCATGGCACTGATTGTGTATCCAACTATCGTAGGTGGTTTGTCCGCTACAATTGGTGTACTTATATTGCCATACGTACATATGATTACAACTGGCATTGGTAATATGGTTAATAGCTTCACAGAACTACAACCTGTATTGATGTGTATGCTTATTTCTATGGTCTTTAGTTTTATTATTATTTCACCATTATCAACAGTTGCGATAGCCATTGCTATAGGGATTACAGGTCTTGCAGCAGGTTCAGCATCTATTGGTATTTCAGCTACTGAAGCAGTATTACTTATTGGGACAAGCAAAGTGAACCGAGTTGCAGTACCAATTTCTATATTCTTCGGCGGTGTGAAAATGATGATGCCTAACATGGTGAAATATCCAATTATAATGTTACCAATTCTTATAACTGCTGGTATTTCAGGAATTGCAGGTAGCTTGATTGGTATTGCAGGGACAAAAGAGTCTGCAGGATTTGGTTTCATTGGGATGATTGGACCAATTAGTGCTTTTAAATTCTTACATGTAGATTCTGCAATATTAAGTATCTTACTCATTATTTTGGGATTCTTTGTTGTACCATTAGTAACTGCATTTATTTTAGATATTATTTTCCGAAAAGTATTACGTCTTTATACAAACGACATATATAAATTTATGGGTTAACCATTTGTTAAATAAGAATTGATAAAGTGTTGATTATCGCATTTTATCAATTCTTTTTTGAAAATGAGAATACATATAGAGATTAAGATAAAATATGAAATAAATAGTGTTACAATAAAAATGAAATAATACGTTACATAAAGGGTGAATGGTTAATGGCTAATAAAATCGAAAAATTAGCACTAAAGACAGCTGAACTTACAAGACAGACACACGAATTAGCTATTCCAGTTATGATTTTATTTGAAGGTGTCCCTGCTTCTGGAAAAACACGACTTTCAAATGAATTATTACTCAATTTTGATGCCAAATATACACATTTTATTGCGACACAATCACCACAAAAGGATGATTTGCGTTATCAGTTTTTACAAAAATATTGGAATACATTACCTAAAAAAGGTGATATCAATGTCTATTTTAGAAGCTGGTACTCTCATTATTTAGATTATCGAGAAAACGAAATTAAACACGATAGATATAAAAATTATGATGTTTTAACAGAACAAATTGCATCTTTTGAAGATATGTTAATCGAAGATGATTATGAAATCATCAAATTCTTTATTGAAATCAATGAAGATAAAAGACAAGAACATATTAAACAAACAAAAGAAAATCCACTGATGCGTTGGAAAGTTCAAGAGTATGGAAGTGTACTATCAACAGAAACGTATTTAGAAGATATGCATCAATTTATTAAACAGGATAAACAATGGAAGATTATTGACTATACAGAACGCCAAATGGCGATTGAAAAGATGTATGAACACATAATTGAACGTTTAGAACAAGCCATAGCAAAACATCATGCGAAGGATAAAGCCTATGATGGTGAATTCTCAGAGCACTTTGCTACTGAACTGTTTGATAAAGATGTAGAAAAAGTTTCTAAAGAAGAATATAAAACATTAATTACTGAACTGCAGAAACGTATGCGCGAAATACAATTTGCTTTATATGATAGAAAAATTCCGTTAATTCTTGTATTTGAAGGAATGGATGCAGCAGGAAAAGGCGGTAATATTAAGCGTATTAGAGAAAAGCTTGATCCTACTGGTTATGAAGTTAATGGCATCAGCGCACCTACAGATGTTGAACTGAAACATCATTATTTATGGCGCTTTGCAAAGGATATGCCAAGAAGCGGTCATATCGAATTATTTGATAGAAGTTGGTATGGACGTGTATTAGTTGAGCGAATTGAAGGATTTGCAACAACGAATGAATGGCAACGTGCCTATGATGAGATCAACGCATTTGAAAAGATGTGAACCGATGAAGGTGCAATTATCCTAAAATTCTTCCTGACATTAGATAAAGACGAACAGCTTAAACGTTTTAAAGATCGCCAAAATAATGTAGATAAACAATGGAAAATCACTGATGAAGATTGGCGTAATCGTGACAAGTGGGATTTATACGTTGAAGCCAGCCACGACATGGTTAAAAAAACAAATACAACACATGCACCATGGCTAGTCGTACCAGCAGATCATAAGAAAACATCAAGAATAGAAATAATGAAGTATATTATTCGTAAATGTGAAAAAGTGTTATGGGGCGTCAAGGATTATTAATTTATAAGATTATAATGTAATAAGTTGATTAATAAACCAAGAAACGGTTGAATATAGAATCGTTTCTTGGTTTTTCTATGTTATATAAATAAATTGAATATATTCTAAGTTGTTAGAAATATTACGGTATTGTAACAAAACGGCAGTTTGTAATATTACAGAATATGTAAAATTGTTGTAAATTTCTTAAAAGAGTATTGTAAAACCTTATTTCATGATGAAATTTTAAACGATTTGTTCAAAATATAATATTACAGAATGAAATATAAATATTTCAATGTTACAAAACAAGTCGTTCAATGTAATTTTTTGTAAGATAAGCGCAATACTATTGGCGTTTTTTTATGATATAGTACTTATTGTCAAAAGTTAAACACAGAGCAAAACACAATAACTTAAGAATTTAACAAAACGAAAATATAAACTAAATTTTTTTGGAGGAATTTTTTATTATGAAAAAAACAGTAATCGCGTCGTCATTAGCAGTAGCTTTAGGAGTAACAGGTTATGCATTAACTACAGATAACAGTGCACATGCATCTGAATCAACTACAAACTATGCACAATTAGCTAACTTAGCTCAAAACAACCCATCTGAATTAAATGCTCACCCAGTACAAGCTGGTGCATACAACATCACATTCGTTAAAGATGGTTTCAAATACAACTTCACTTCAGACGGTCAATCTTGGTCTTGGGATTACACTTACGTTGGTGGTGCTGACACAGTAGCAACTACACAAGCTGCTCCAGCTGCTCAATCAACTGACTACTCAGCTTCATACAGCAACGAAGCTTCAACTCAATCAGTAAGCTCAAACCAACAATCAAGCAACACTAACGTTGAAGCAGTATCTGCACCAAAAACAACTTCATACTCAGCTTCAACTTCATCATCATCTTCATCAGCTTCAACTGGTGGATCAGTTAAAGCTCAATTCTTAGCTAATGGTGGTACTGAAGCTGCTTGGAACGCAATCGTAATGCCTGAATCAGGTGGTAATCCTAACGCAGTTAACCCAGCTGGTTACAGAGGTTTAGGTCAAACTATGGAATCATGGGGTACTGGTTCAGTAGCTTCACAAACTAAAGGTATGATTAACTACGCTAATAGCCGTTACGGTTCATTAAATGCAGCAATTGCATTCCGTGCTAGCCACGGTTGGTGGTAGGATTTACTAAGGTAACTGGATAGTACATCGAGTTATCGAGAAAAGAGGTCGACTTTAAGGTCGGCCTCTTTTTTTGTGTTTTAATAGACACTGTAGCATAATGTTTACCGACCGCGATTATAGGGAAGATACTAAGACAATATACAAATCGAAAGTGTTGAATATCAATGACATTAAGAAAAGTATTAAAACTAGGTTTAATACATAGTGTGTTCTGGACAACCGTACAATTATCACTATCTAATATCATGTTACGATGCCCGTCCTCTTTATTTGTGAGGTATGCATCAGTTTTTAAAATATGGTCGTGGGAAAAGAGAGGCGCTTTATGGAATAAACTATTTCGTATTAATAAATGGAAACATTACATTCCAGAAGCAGCTCAATTCAATTATCGTATCTATAATAAAAGGCGACTGGCTTCATTTAAATTAGAAGATATACATTTTATGATTTTAGAAATGCGCCGTGCAGAACTTGTTCATTGGTTATCAATGATCCCTGTAGTTGTTTTTATCAAAGCGCCTAAATATATACTATTCATTAATTTTTGTTATGTGATTTCGGCAAATTTACCGATCATACTCACGCAACGATACAATCGTCCTAGGTTAGAACATTACTATCAACTAAGAATGAAAAGAGGTGAACGTACATGTCGCAAAAGAAAATCATCATTATAGGTGGAGGACTAGGTGGGATATCAGCTGCTATTCGTCTTGCTCAAAGTGACTTTGATGTTTCGCTTTATGAGAAGAATAACCACATTGGTGGGAAAGTAAATCGTTTAGAAACAGAGGGATTCGGTTTTGATTTAGGTCCATCTATTTTAACGATGCCATACATATTTGAAAACTTATTTGACTATAGTGATAAGCAAATGAAAGACTATGTTACTATTGAACGATTACCTTTACAATGGCGTAGTTTCTTCACTAATGGTGAAGTTATAGATTTATATGAAGACTTGTCTCAAATGTTAAATGCCAATACCTATCTTACCAATGGCGATATTCAGCAACTTCATCAATTTTTAAATTATGCAGAAAAAATCCATCGCTTCACGGAAAAAGGCTACTTTGCACTAGGGCTTGATACAGTTTCTGAAATTATTAAATACCAGGGACCATTGCGTTCACTTAAAGGTGTGGATTACTTCTCAACAATGCAACAAGCTATTAATCGTTATATTGAGAAACAAGAATTAAGAGATATGCTTGGCTACTTTATAAAATATGTTGGGTCTTCTTCTTATGATGCACCAGCAGTACTTTCGCTTTTAATTCACATGCAATATGAACAAGGATTGTGGTACGTTAAAGGTGGTATTCATAAACTTGCACGTGCATTGGAACAATTAGCAATTGAAGAGGGCGTAACCATTCATACCGGTACGGATATACGTAGTATTGATACGTATTTTAATCATGTTACAGGCGTTAGATTAGATGATGGTTCACATGTGAGTGCAGATTACATTGTTTCTAATAGAGAAGTGATACCTACGTATCGTGACTTACTGCACTTTTCAAATAAAAAAATAGCGCAATTAGAGACAGTTTATGAACCTGCAGCATCTGGCTATGTGATGCATTTAGGAGTAGACAAAGCATATTCTCAATTGGCACATCATAATTTCCTCTTCTCAAGTGATTCTAAGCGTAATTATCGAGAAGTGTTTCATGACAAAGTATTGCCACAAGACCCAACGATTTATCTTGTTAATTCAAATAAATCGGATCCATCTCAAGCGCCAGAAGGACATGAAAATTTAAAAGTATTACCACATATTCCGTACATTCAAGACGAACCGTTTACAGAGGAACAATATCGTGACTTCCGAGAGCGTGTATTGGATAAATTAGAGCAAATGGGGCTTACAGATTTGCGTCAACATATTATATATGAAGATATTTGGACGCCACATGATATTGAACAAACGTATGGTTCAAATAAAGGTGCCGTTTATGGTGTAGTCGCAGATAAGAAGAAAAATAAAGGATTCAAGTTTCCTAAACAAAGTCAATACTTTGATAACTTATTCTTTGTAGGAGGATCTGTTAATCCTGGTGGCGGTATGCCAATGGTAACATTAAGCGGACAACAAGTAGCGGATAAAATTAATGCACTTGAAAGTAAAGTTACTAATGCTTCAAGAGATTAGAGGTTATGCAACTATGACTAAATTGGAGTCACTTCTTCATGCAAGTACAGGTCTATCATTAGTCAGTGGTTATTTAATGTATAGTCGTCGTCATTTACTCTCGTTTAATAAGAAACATAAGGGCGAAACAACTCAATCAATAAGTGTGATTATACCAGCGCGCAACGAGGAAATGAGATTACCCAAATTGTTAAAAAGTTTGTCTCGGCAATCAATACGAGTTGAATGTATCGTCATGGACGATGATTCAAATGATGGAACAGCTGAGATAGCACGAGAGATGGGCGCGAAAGTGTATAATGTGACGTATGACGACAATGACAATACCTGGGTTGGTAAGTCATATGCATGTTATCTAGGTGCTTCTCATACAGCGTCAGATATTCTTATCTTTATGGATGCAGATGTAGAATTGAATAATAAATATGCCCTAGAGGCAATTATTCAGTCATATGCACGACAACAGTATCGTGGCTTAATGAGTATTCAACCGTATCATGTTGTTCATCAACCTTATGAACACTTATCGGCTATGTTTAATCTTATGACAGTTGTAGGTACAAATAGTTTTTCAACTTTATCTAAATCTAAAGGAGAGTCATTAGCATTTGGACCTGTTACAGTCATGAACAAATCCGATTATATCCTGACACAAGGACATAAAAATGCTGCATCTCATATTATTGAAGGATTTTCTTTGGGAAAAGCCTTTCATCGTTGCCATTTGCCAGTGACGCAATTTGAAGGTCAGGGATTTGTTAGCTTTAGAATGTATGAAGCGGGATTTAAAACAATGATAGAGGGATGGACGAAACACTTAGCGGTAGGTGCTTCGTCAACACAATCTCATATCATGATGTTAATTATCTTATGGATGGTGGGAAGTATCACCTCATTTAGCGGATTAACACTTAGTTTATTTATGAAAACTTTGTCATTTAAGCGAATGGCGTTATCATATAGTTTATATACATTACAATTTATTCGATTACATCGTCGAGTAGGACGTTTTTCAATTTTATTTTTAGCTATTAACCCAATATTGTTTTTAGTGTTTGTTTTAATTTATATAAATTCATATCGTCACATTCATTACACGAAACAGGTAAAATGGAAAGGACGACAATTTAGTATTAAATAATATTTAGCAGGGGGTTCTCCATGAGCACATTAGAAGAAAATTATCAATATTGTCATCAAATTATGAAAGATTACTCTAAGAGTTTCTCATATGCGTTTGATATGTTACCAGAACAACAACGACGAGCAATCTGGGCGATTTATGCAGTTTGTAGAATTGTTGATGATAGTATCGATGTACACCAAGACGTGGAATATCTACATAAGATTAACCGTGATGTTAAAGCTATTGAACATCAAACAACAACGACATTTGAAAGTGATGACCGCATTATGATGGCATTTGCTGATGCAGCTACACATTTTCAAATGAATTTCCAAGCCCTCTATGACTTAATTGATACGGTTGAAGCAGACCAGCATTTCGAAATGTTTGAAACAGATCGTGGTCTACTAGATTATTGTTATGGTGTTGCGGGAACTGTAGGCGTATTACTGATCCCAATACTAGCAACGCCACCGTCAGATGAAGCATATGAGTATGGAAAGCAATTAGGTGAGGCGCTTCAATTAACGAACATACTACGTGATGTTGGTGAAGATTATCGCAACGGGCGTATTTACTTTAGTAAAGCACGTTTAAATGAATTTAATGTTTCAATTGCTGATGAAATAGAACGTGATCAACCCTCTGACAATTACATTAAAATTTGGGAATTCTACGCTACATTAGCCGATAATAACTATGACATGGTTTTAAATCATCTTGATGTATACAATGAAGAATCTCGAATGATTATTGAGTTAGCAGCCCAAGTATATCGAGGTATATTAACCGAAGTACGTAAAGCAGATTACTCATTGAAAGACCGTGCGTACGTTTCTAAATGGAAAAAACATAAAATCTACCGCAATTTAAAGAAAAAATATAAAGATTAGGTGAGATATATGAATATAGCAGTAGTAGGCGCTGGCGTTACCGGCTTAGCAGCTGCAGCACGATTAGCCGCTAAAGGTCATCAAGTTACAATATTTGAGAAGAATGAACAAGTTGGTGGCCGTATGAGCCAATTTAAGAAAGATGGTTTTACTTTTGATATGGGACCAACCATAGTGATGGTACCGGATGTTTATAAAGCTGTATTTGAAGAAAGTGGCAAACGTTTTGAAGATTACGTAGATATGAAGCCACTAACACATATTTTTGATATTTATTTTTCTGATAAAGATAAAGTGAGTGTATCAACTGATTTAGCACAACTTAGTCAAACGTTAGAAGCGATAGAACCAGGTTCTACTCAAGGTTTTATGCAATTTTTAACGGATGTGTATAAACGATATGAAGTGGCGCGCAAATACTTCCTTGAACGAACATTCCGTAAACCAAGTGAATTTTATAACCCATTGACGCTATATCGTGGATTAAAATTAAAGACATTTAATAATGCGAATCAATTAATAGATAATTATGTATCCAATGAAAAAATACGTAAGTTACTCGCATTTCAAACGTTATACATAGGTATTGATCCTAAACAAGGGCCTTCAATTTATTCTATTATTCCAATGATTGAAATGGTACATGGCGTTCATTATATAAAAGGCGGTATGTATGGCTTAGCACAAGGTTTATTACAACTTGGTCAAGACCATGGTGTTAAAGTGGAACTTAATGCAGATGTACAAGAAATCATTATTGATCCTAAATTTAAACGTGCAGATGGTCTACGTGTTAATGGTGATATTCGACGTTTTGACAAAGTGCTATGTACTGCTGACTTTCCATATGTGGCACAAAACTTAATGCCTGCGCACTCACCTTTAAAGAACTATTCTCCTGAAAAGGTAGATAACATGGACTATTCATGTTCAGCATTTTTAATTTATGCAGGTATTAATCGTCAATTACGTGATAAATTACATGTACATAATGTTGTATTTGCTAAAGATTTTAGAGGCAATATTGATGACATTTTTAGTGGTAAGATGCCTGATGACCCATCATTATATCTTTACCTCCCATCTGTAGAAGACGAAGCATTAGCGCCTAAAGATCAGACAGGGATGTATGTCTTAATGCCAGTCCCTGAGTTGAAGACAGGTGAAATTGACTGGAACGATCCTAGTATGGTTGAACAAGCGAAAGATGTCATTTATAACAAATTAGAAACGATTGAGGCACTTAAAGATATACGTCAAGATATTGTATCTGAAACAGTATTTACACCGCTTGATTTTGAGAGTCGTTATAATGCCAAATTCGGCTCAGCATTTGGACTTATGCCAACACTTACACAAAGTAATTATTATAGACCCCCAAATGTATCAAGAGATTATAAAGACTTATACTTCGCAGGGGCAAGTACGCACCCTGGTGCAGGTGTGCCAATTGTGTTGACTAGTGCTAAAATTACTGCCGAAGCAATGTTAGAAGATATAGAACACGGAAAATAAAGTAAAACTTGCTATAAATCTGAAAATTATAAATATTGACAATACTTATTGAACTGATACAATAAATATTAATTCAATAGACTTATCCAGAGAAGTGAAGGGATTTGGCCCAATGAAACTTCAGCAACAGACTTAAAAGACAAAAGTACTGTGCTAATTCCAAAGAGGTATGCCTCAAAGATAAGTGTCATAGTCATAACTAAGCTATATGTCACTATCAATTGAGAGTGATATATAGCTTTTTTAATTTTAAAAGGGGGTAAATAATGACAATTTCTAATAAACTAGCCAATATTCCTGATAGTTACTTTGGTAAGACAATGGGACGTAAGGTTGAGCATGGACCACTACCGTTAATTAATATGGCAGTTGGTATCCCGGATGGCGAAACGCCTAAAGGCATCGTTGATCACTTTGCTGATGCTGTTCGAATTCCTGAAAATCAAAAATATGGTGCATTTCATGGTAAGGAATCCTTTAAGGAAGCAATTGTTAATTTCTATCAAAGACAATATGGTGTTGAGCTACATAAAGATGATGAAGTGTGCATACTTTATGGTACTAAAAATGGTTTAGTGGCTTTACCTACATGTATTGTTAATCCTGGAGAAAGCGTGCTACTTCCAGACCCAGGTTATACGGATTATCTCGCTGGTGTCATGCTTGCTGATGCCAATCCAGTACCACTTAATTTGGAGCCTCCACATTATTTGCCAGATTGGAGCAAAGTAGATGCACAAACATTAGCACGTACGTCACTCGTTTATTTGACTTACCCAAATAATCCTACTGGATCAACGGCTACTAAATCAGTGTTTGACGAAGCGATTCAAAGATTTAAAGGTACACATACAAAGATCGTTCATGATTTCGCTTATAGTGCTTTTGGATTTGATGCAAAGAACCCAAGTATACTTGCTTCTAAAGATGCAAAGGAAGTAGCAATTGAAATCTTTTCATTATCCAAAGGCTATAATATGTCAGGATTTAGAGTAGGTTTCGCAGTAGGTAACAAAGACATGATACAAGCGCTTAAGAAATATCAAACACATACTAATGCTGGTATGTTTGGTGCCCTTCAAGATGCAGCAACATACGCACTTAATCACTATGATGACTTTCTAGATCAACAAAATGAAACATTCAAACGTCGTCGTGACATGTTTGAAAAGCAATTAAAAGATGCCAATTTACCATTTGTACATTCTAAAGGTGGCATTTACTCATGGCTTCAAACACCACCAGGGTATGATAGTGAATCATTTGAACAGTATTTGTTGAAAGAACAATCGATCTTAGTGGCGCCTGGCATTCCATTTGGTGAAAATGGTCGTCATTACGTCCGTATTTCCCTAGCATTAGATGATCAATTATTAACTGAAGCGGCTAAACGATTAGCTTCTTTATCCTATTTATATAACGAGTAATAAGAAGTCACAAATAGAAAGGATGAAATTTTATGACTAAAATTAAAATAATGAGTGTACGAGACGAAGATATTCCTTACATTGAAGAGTGGGCGGAACAAAATAATGTCGAAGTAGAGTTAAATAAAGAAATATTAACAGAAGATAATGTCGAAGGTGTTCAAGGATTTGATGGCTTATCTTTATCTCAACAACATCCAATATCGGAAGATGTATTTGCCAAATTGCAACAATTTGGTATTAAACATATTGCACAACGTAGTGCTGGATTTGATACTTACGACTTAAATTTAGCTACACAATATGGCATTATCATATCCAATGTACCGTCATATTCACCGAGTTCAATTGCAGAGTTTGCAGTAACACAAGCGATTAATATTGTAAGAAATCAGAACGATATTCAACGTAAACTTCGAGAATATGATTTTAGATGGGAACCTTCAATATTGTCACGTTCAATTAGTGATTTGACCGTAGCTGTTATAGGAACAGGACGTATTGGTTCGATAGCGGCAAGCATTTTTGCAAAAGGGTATGGAAGCCATGTTGTTGCATATGATCCATTTCCTAATGAAAAGGTTGCGCAATATGTTGAGTATAAGGATACGTTGGAAGAAGCCTTACGTGATGCAGATATTGTTACAGTTCATATTCCAGCAACGAAATATAATCCACATCTCTTCAATAAAGATTTATTTTCAAAATTTAAAAAAGGTGCCGTATTTGTAAACGCAGCTAGGGGATCGATTGTTGATACGAGAGCATTACTTGATGCAATTGATAGTGGTCAAATTAAAGGTGCTGCATTAGATACATATGAGCATGAAAGAGGATTATTCCCTGGAGATTACCGTGATAAAGTGATTAATGATGATTTATTAGATGAATTAATTGCTAGAGAAGATATTTGGTTAACACCACATATTGCGTTTTATACTGATGCGGCAGTTAAGAATTTGATTGTTGATGCACTTGATGCAGTCATTGATGTTATTAATACAGGTACTACTAAATTAAGAGTGAATTAAAAAATGGAGTTGGGTGTGGGACAGAATTATTTGTGAATTCATTGTCCCAGACTCAACTCCTTTAATTAGCTTTAGCGAATGCTCACTTCTTAAAATTCGCTTATATTTTAAATCACTTTTATCCGGGTTAGATTGACTGCCTAACAAAAGCAGGTTTCTTATCCAGATCTTATTTTACATCGTAGCCTTGATCTTCAATAGCTTCTTTCATTTGTTCAACTGATACTCTGTTTTCGTCGTAATCTACGCGAACTTGATTCTTATCTAAGTCTACTTCTGCTGAAGTCACACCATTTAATTTAGCTAATGCAGATTCCACAGCGTTTCTGCAATGGTCACAGCTCATACCTTCAACGTTAATTACTTTATTAATCATACCTGTCACCTCCGTTGTTCTTACTCATATATACCCATATTTTACTCCTTTTTAATAAACAAAGAAATAAAATAGAAATGCATCATAATTATAATTTCATTCGTTTTAGTCTTAGGGCATTACTTACAACACTAACTGAACTTAAGGCCATCGCAGCACCAGCTATCCAAGGTGCAAGTAATCCCATTGCCGCAATAGGGATGCCTGCAATGTTGTATCCAAATGCCCAGAATAAGTTCTGTTTAATATTGCGAATTGTTTTCCGGCTTGCATGAATGGCCTTAGGAACTAATTGGATATCTCCTCCAAGAATGGTGATATCTGCAGCTTCTATTGCTACTTCTGTACCCGTTCCCATTGCAATGCCGATATCTGCTTTGACAAGTGCAGGAGCATCGTTAATTCCATCGCCTACCATAGCAACTCTATGCTTCTGTTCTTGTAATTGCGTTATATGTTGTGCTTTATCTTCAGGTAGGACGCCAGCAATGACTTGATCAATACCGACTTCTTTAGCAATAGCTTTTGCAGTTCGTTCATTATCACCAGTTAGCATAACCGTTCTAATATTCATAGATGATAATTGTTGGATAGCTTCTTTAGCAGATGTTTTAACAGTGTCAGCTACAGCAACCATGCCCTTTAGTTCGTCGCCATAGGCAATTAGCATAACAGTATGTCCATCAGTTTCCATATGTTCCATTTTCTGCTTAATGCTTTGTATATTGATTTGGTGTTCTGTCATTAACTTTTGATTGCCTACAAGTAACTTAGTATTATTTATAACAGCCTGTATTCCGTGACCTGGTAATGTTTGATAATTTGTGACATTTACTAAGTTAACTTTGTGTTGTTTGGCGTAGTTAACAATTGCAGTAGCAAGCGGGTGTTCAGAGTTATTTTCAGCTGAAGCAACTAAAGCTAAGATATCCTTGTCACCTTCGAAATAAGTTACCTCTGGTTTGCCGTGTGTAAGTGTTCCTGTCTTGTCAAACACAACTGTATCAACTAGATGTGTACGTTCAACATATTCGCCACCTTTAAACAAAATACCATTTTCAGCGGCGCGACCAGTTCCAACCATTATTGAAGTGGGTGTAGCTAAACCAAGTGCACATGGACAAGCAATCACTAGAACTGATATCGCAGCAACAAGTGCATCTTCAAATTGACCAGGATGTACAAGTGTAATCCAAATTAAGAATGTCAGTAAAGCAATGGCAATAACAATTGGAACGAAATAGCCTGATATAATATCAGCTAAACGTTGGATAGGTGCTTTAGAACCTTGGGCCTCCTCAACCACTTTAATAATATTGGATAGGGCAGTATCTTTGCCAACTTTAGTTGCCTTAATTGTAATAACACCATTCGTATTCATAGTTGAGCCTATCACTGCATCATCAACATATTTATCAACTGGCATTGATTCACCTGTTAGCATTGATTCATCAATAGCAGTTTCACCCTTAATAATTTGACCATCGACAGGTATCTTTTCACCGGGTTTAATTAACAGAATATCATCTACATTAACTTGGTTGAGCGGTACCATTTTCTCGATACCATTATCATCAATTAGGCGTGCCTCTTTTGCTTGTAAGTTAAGTAATTCACTTAACGCATTCGTCGTTTGTGATTTAGCACGTGCTTCTAAATATTTTCCAAAAAGAATTAATGTGATAAGTACAGCACTTGTCTCAAAGTAAAGGTGAGGCATGTTTGTGGCTCCTGTTAACCATTTAATCATCTCATAAATACTGTAAAAGTATGCTGCACTAGTGCCTAATGCAACGAGCACATCCATATTAGCGCCACCGTTACGTAAATTTTTATAAGCACCAACATAGAACTGCCAACCAATTATAAATTGGATAGGTGTCGCAAGGATAAATTGGAACCAAGGATTCATTAATATGTCGGGTAAATGCATATTAAAGAGATGGACGAGCATTGTCATTAATAGAGGTAATGACAGAATAGCAGAGATCATTAATTTATTTCGCTTATGCTTAAGTTCTTGTTGTTTTCGTGTTGCTTGATCTTCTTCAGATTGTTTAGGCTGTGCGTCGTAACCTAAGTTTCTAATTCGTCCAATTAAGGTATCTAAATCCGTTTGTCCAGGATAATACGCTATCATAGCTTGTTCAGTCGTTAAATTAACTGTCGCATCTTTAACACCTGGCGTTTTATTTAATACTTTCTCTATACGATTTGAACATGCTGCGCAGGTCATACCAGTAATGTCTAACTCAGCTTTGTCAATGGCTACATCATACCCAAGCTTTTGAACCGTCGTAACAAAGTCATTTATTGCATAGTCATTAGTATCATATTCAATCGTTGCTTTTTCCGTTGTCAAATTAACTTGTGCTTTTACGTTATCCATTTTATTTAATCGTTTTTCAATACGATTTGAGCAAGCTGCACAAGTCATACCAGTAATGTTCAATGTGGCATTTTGTCTATTGATCATTAAGACACCTCCATTACAATTCATACATAATATACCCCCTTAGGGTATTCAAGTCAATGTTTCTGTCTTACTTTTTCGCATAAAAAAGTAGGACAGAATTCTTTGTGAATTCATTGTCCTACTACTTCGAATTTGCAAAATAGCATCATTATATTATTTATGTCCTAGACTACTAACTACTATTGTATTGTAATAATTATATAGTTTACTTAGAAAAAATCAGATGGCTTAAAATTTTCTAAATTTAAGTCTTTATAATTATTAAAATCAAAGTTGGATATATTTTGAACAAGTTCACCGTTTTTCGCTTGATTATAATAATAATTTGCTTCGTTCATTACATCATGATCTTGGAATGTCTTTACAACGCCAAGAATGATAAGCAATGCAATAATACCTTTCAATAAACCTCTCATAGAATGTCGCACTCCTTTTTCTGTAATATCTCGTTAGTGGCTTTAATTGGTTTCTTTAATAGAAGTTTAATTTAATTATATAGGCTTTCTAATAAAATTGCATGAGACTAGGGGACTGACTTTTTATCGTTCCAAAGTTGTAATAATTTGACCGGTTCTATGCACATTGATCTATTGTTTCAAAAAAGTCTTTATTGGGAACGGTTAAGTAAATGGATAAGGAGTGAAAATGAATGAATCTATTAGAATTCCATAAACAAATTAAAGGTTATACTCAAAATCGTCAACCAGGAACAGAGAAAGACATGGATCCTAGACCCATTTCAGAACTAGATGAATATAAAGCAGCTGGTAAATTGCAAGGTAAAGTTGCATTAATTACTGGTGGTGACTCAGGGATTGGTCGCTCTGTTGCAATCTTGTTTGCTAAAGAAGGCGCTAATGTAGCTATTGGTTATTATGATGAGCATGAAGATGCAGAGGAAACTGTTAATCGTCTTAAAGAGATTGGCGTAAAGGCTAAAGCATATGCTCATGATTTAAAAGATGCACAGCAATCTAAAGAATTAGTGCAACAAGTTGTTCAAGACTTTGGTAATTTAAATATTCTAGTTAATAATGGTGCGGTTCAATATCCTCAAGATAGTTTCATGGACATTACGCCTGAACAATTTAAAGATACATTCGAAACAAATATATTTGGCATGTTCTTCTTATCACAAGCTGCCGTTCCATATTTAAGTGATAACGATACAATTATTAATACAACAAGTGTGACGGCGTATCGTGGTTCTGGACATTTAATTGATTATGCTTCAACTAAAGGTGCGATTGTTTCATTTACACGTTCACTAGCAACTACGCTAATGGAGAAAAATATTCGAGTTAATGGCGTGGCTCCTGGTCCAATTTATACGCCATTAATTCCTGCTACGTTTGATGAGGACAAAGTAGAGAACCAAGGTGGCAACACACCAATGGGTCGACGTGGACAACCGGCTGAACTAGCGCCAGCCTATGTGTTCCTTGCGACAAATGCAGATAGTTCTTACATCACTGGTCAAATTATACATGTTAATGGTGGAGACTATATTACAACTTAAAAGTAAGCTTTCTTATATTGAGCCATAAAGGTGTTGAGTGCCTTTATGGCTTATTTTATGTTGGAAAAGAGAGTGTTTCTGTGCGAAAACTACTTAATTTGTTTAAACTGTAATATAAATATTAAATGAAGGTGGGTAAGTACAATGACAGAAAAAGAAAAGATGTTAGCACACCAGTGGTATGATGCTAATTTTGATAAAGATTTGGAAGATGAACGAGTACGTGCAAACGATTTATGTTTTGACTTTAACCAAACGCGTCCGAGTGATGACACTAAAAGACAGGCTATATTAACTGAATTATTTGGTTATACATTAGAGAATGTCGCAATTAATAGTCCGTTCGATACAGATTATGGTTGGAATGTTAAATTAGGCAAAAATGTGTTTGTTAATAGTAATTGCTATTTTATGGATGGAGGAGGCATCACAATCGGTAATGATGTATTTATAGGGCCATCTTGTGGATTCTATACTGCGCATCATCCATTAACATCTAAAGAACGTAATGCAGGATTAGAGTTAGCACAGCCGATTACTATTGGAAATAATATTTGGTTTGGTGGAAATGTCGTTGTCACACCTGGTGTAACGATTGGAGATGGTTCAGTTATAGCTGCAGGAAGTGTCGTAACTAAAGATGTACCACCAAATAGTTTAGTTGCCGGTGTACCAGCTAAAGTAATAAGAGAGATAAATGAAAATGATGCGCCTAAATAGTCATTTCATAGATCAGGTATAAATAACCTTTGAGTCGTCCAGTGGCTTAAAGGTTTTTTGTATCTAAGAATTTAATATATAAAATAAATTAGTTATATAATATATAAGATAGATAAATGATATAATATATTTGGACTGTATATGGGAGTTCATCTCCATACATACTTAAGAATCAAAATGTAACTCAAAGCATTCATTTTATGACAACAACTTAAGAGAACGAAATACAACTTAGAAAGGAAAATGAATATGACACTGAAGACATTTATACAAAATCAAAGTCGACGTAAATTCAAATTTATAACGACGCCTTTACAAAGAAGAAATAACTCAGCTTATACACGTAAAATAATGCGTTATGCGCAAAATTATGAAGCGAATAGAGTTAAACAACACGATATTCTATACCAAGTAAGAGATGGAAAGAGTATTTCAGATAGTCCTTATGCTATCTTTAAACGTTTGATTCATCATCCCAAATATCGTAAATATACGCATAAATGGGTTGTCGACACTACCGAAACGTTAGAATTTTATAAAAAGAAATTTGAGAATTACAAAAATATTGAATTCGTGATTAAAGAATCTCCAGAATATTTAAGAGCACTAACCGAATGTAAGTATCTATTTAACAATTCAACATTTCCAGCCTATTTCATTAAAAAGTCTGATCAAATTTATGTGAATACATGGCATGGTACACCACTCAAATATATGGGTCTAGACCTTGAAAATGGCTTGCGTGGTTCGCAAAATATTATTAAAAACTTTTTATCGAGTGATTATATTATAAGTCCTAATCGTCATACGTCAGAAATTTTTGAAAGGGCATTTAGATTGGACAACATTTATGGTGGGCAAATTTTAGAAATTGGCTATCCGAGAATGGATCTTACATTGAATGGTGATTCAAAAACGCTCATTAATGAATTAAGATCATACATAGATATTACTGATGAAAAAGTATTGTTATATTGTCCTACCTGGAGAGGTGATGATGTCAACGCGCCTGAGGAAAGTTTAAATCATATTGTGGAAGAAGTTGAAAAGTTGAAACTTCATCTTGATTATCAAGTATTAGTAAAGGTTCATCCATTTATTTATAAAGAAGCAATTAAAAATGAGGCGCTAAAACCATATCTTATTCCAGATTATTTTGATACAAATGAAATATTGGCGTTTGTTGATTTAATGATAACGGATTATTCAAGTATCTTCTTTGATTATTTAGTCACAAATAAACCCATTGTCTTTTATACACCTGACTACGAAACATATCAATTTGAAAGAGGAGTGTATATCAACACTCAGGATTTACCGGGACCGGTTGTGCATACCATTGATGATGTTGTACAAGCTATACAACAAAAAACATATCAATTAAGTAAGGTGAAACATAACTATCAAACGTTTAAAAAGACGTATGCTTATCTAGATGACGGAAATGCTGTTGACAAGGTGATTGAGCGGGTATTCACCTCAAAACATAAACGTAAAAAGAAAAAGAAATGTGCTAAAAAACGACTATTAATTTATCCTGGCGGGATGAAAAATAATGGTATTACATCGTCTGTTATTAATTTATTAGAAAATATTGATTACAATCAATACGACGTTACTCTATTTACAAATAGAAGTAATAATGAAGAAATCTTGAATAACCTGAATAATGTTAATCAAAATGTAAGAATTATTTTAAGAGTTGGACCATTAGCAGCGTCGTTAAAAGAGACGTATAAAGTAGACTTCGTCAGACAACGAGGGCTAAAAAGTGCATTAGAACGTTTCTTATATCCAAAACATGTATATGAACGTGAGATGCGTAAAATATTAGGTGAAAGTCAATTTGATTGTGCGATAGATTTCAGTGGGTATTCTATGTTTTGGGCGAATCTTATTTTAGCTACGACTGCTAAACGTAAGTTGGTCTACCTTCATAGTGATATCAAAGCGGACATGGAGAGAACCGTAAATGGTGTGAAACCGCATTATCAAAATTTAAAAGGTTTGATCACATTGTATGATCAATTTGATAAACTGGTATGTGTTTCTGATGCATCAAAAGAACAAAATATGCGCAATATAGCTAAAAAAGCACTAAATAAGAAATTTGTAGCGTCAAGAAACACGATTAATTTAAGTAAAATATCGAAATTCATGTTAGATGATGCTGATCAATTTGAGAAAAATAATGTACCGGTGCTCGTCAGTGTGAATAAAGGGAAAGTAACGTCGGTGCCTTTTAAAGAGGATGATTTTAAAATTGTGTCGGTTGGCCGTTTATCACCTGAAAAAGGATTTGATTTATTAATTGAAGCGGTTGGCAAAGTTATCGTGCACTATCCTAATACGAAATTATATATTATGGGAGAAGGTCCATTAAGACATAAATTAGAACAACAAATCCGTAAGTTGAAGTTAGAACAGCATGTCTTTTTATTAGGACAACGAAAAAATCCATTCTATATTATGAAACAAGCAGATGTCTTATCGTTAACGTCTTATTATGAAGGCCAATCAATGGTTCTACTTGAAGCACTATCACTTGGTATGAATGTATTGGCATCCGATATCATTGCGAATCGTTATGTATTAAATAATGGTAAGTATGGTATGTTAGTGAGTCATGATGTCAATGATATTAAGCACGGCTTAGAGCGTTTTATCAAACATCAAACACCACATTATGAGACGTTTAACGCTCAAGAATACAATCAATTAGCGATAGAAGAGTTCTATAAACTTCTAAAATAATCAGTAAATACAATATCTATTAAACTTAAAGAATTCTTGATCCAAAAAGCGTTTGAATGTGTATTAATCATGATTGGATAAAGAATGTAGTATTTCCATTGGTTAATAAAAATGATAAAAAGACAATTTCTATTGAAATTAAATAGAGATTGTCTTTTAAATTTATCTGAGTCGATTGTTTTATAATCTTACTTCATGTTCTTTATTATATGCTAAATAAGATTGAATGCCTTTAGCTATATCATATTTAGGGTGATAACCTAATGATTCAAGTGGTGTAATGTCAGCACAAGAATGCTTAATATCTCCAAGTCTTGGTGCTTTAAATTGGCATGGGATACTGTACTTGAAGCCCTTCTCAAACGCTTTAAAAACTGCTTTCAGATTTGTTTGTATGCCCGTACCTATGTTGAATATTGAACCACTAGTTGTTGGGGTATTAAGCACAAGCCACATAGCGTCAATTAAATCATTAATGTAAACAAAATCACGAGTTTGTTCACCATCACCATAGAAGGTAAATTCAGTTTGATTGGTAAATTTATGATTCATTATTGAGATGACACCTGAATAATCCGAGTTAGGATTTTGTCTTGGGCCATAAACATTAAAGAATCTGAGACAAGCGCAGGGAATGTCGAACAAATGATTGTAAATCTTTGCATACTGTTCTCCAGCGTATTTCTGTATTGCATATGGAGATAATGGCGACGGTTTAGAGAGAGAAACGGATTTAGGTAAACTTGGTAGATCACCGTAAATGGCTGCCGATGACGCAAATATGAATTTCTTAATTTGCTTATTATACGTTCGAATGGTTTCTAAAAGATGAACTGTGGCATCAATATTAATTTGATTAGATAATGATGGTTTCTCAATCGTTTCAACAACACTCACCATGGCTGCTAAATGAATAACATAATCAAATTGTTCTTGACGTATTAATTGCGTTACAAACTCAAAATCGGTGATATCCTTTACGTAAATATGTTCTTTATTAACAAAGGGAATATTATGTAAGTATCCGGAACTTAAATTATCTATGACATGTACCTCGATATTTTGCTTAACAAAATGTTCGGCTACATGTGAGCCAATGAATCCTGCTCCGCCTGTAATTAATGCTTTCATGTGTGTACTTCCTTTTCTTGATGTCGTTAAATTGTGTAAATTTATTATACTTTATTTTTATAAAAATATAAAATTAGAATAATATAGCTAGGTTGTATCGAAAAATAAGCCACCTTTGACTAATAATTAAAACTTTTCAGATAATGTTAATGTAAGCGATTGCAAAAATAACCCTAAGCATAGTAGAATGAAATTAATGACACAAATTATCATTTTAAGTAAGTCATTGTTTTACTGATTTTTATAATTCTTACAAATACATAGGGGGTAATTAAGAATGGTAGTACCTTTCAAAAATGAACCTGGGATTGATTTTTCAGTACAAGAAAATGTAGAAAGATTTCAAAAAACGTTAGAGCAAGTTAAAAATGAACTTGGTCAAACACTTCCAATTGTGATTGACGGAGAGCAAATTACTAAAGATGATACATTTGATTCAATTAATCCAGCTAATACATCGGAATTAATTGCTAAAGTATCTAAAGCTACTAAGGAAGATGTAGATAAAGCGTTTGAATCTTCAAACAAAGCTTATAAAGCATGGCGTCAATGGTCACATAAAGATCGTGCAGAGTTATTATTACGTGTTGCAGCAATTATTCGACGTCGTAAAGAGGAAATCTCTGCAGTCATGGTATATGAAGCAGGTAAACCTTGGGATGAAGCTGTAGGCGATGCAGCAGAAGGTATCGACTTTATCGAATACTATGCACGTTCAATGATGGAATTAGCAGATGGTAAACCGGTATTAGATCGTGAAGGGGAACATAACAAGTACTTCTATAAATCAATTGGTACTGGTGTTACAATTCCACCTTGGAACTTCCCATTTGCAATCATGGCTGGTACAACATTAGCACCAGTTGTTGCTGGTAACACGGTTCTGTTGAAACCTGCTGAAGACACAGTATTAACAGCGTATAAATTAATCGAAATCTTAGAAGAAGCGGGTCTTCCTAAAGGTGTTGTTAACTTTGTACCTGGTGATCCGAAAGAAATCGGTGACTATTTAGTTGATTCTGTTCATACACACTTTGTTACATTTACAGGTTCACGTGCAACAGGAACTCGTATTTACGAACTCAGCGCAGTTGTTCAAGAAGGACAAACATTCTTAAAACGTGTTATTGCAGAAATGGGCGGTAAAGATGCGATTGTCGTTGATGAAAATATTGATACTGATTTAGCTGCAGAATCAATTGTAACGTCAGCATTTGGTTTCTCAGGCCAAAAATGTTCAGCATGTTCACGTGCCATCGTACACAGTTCAGTGTATGATGAAGTATTAGAAAAAGCGGTAGCATTAACTAAAGAATTAACAGTTGGTAACACTGTAGATAATACATTCATGGGTCCTGTTATTAATAAAAAACAATTCGACAAAATTAAAAAATATATCGAAATTGGTGGAAAAGAAGGTAAAATTGAAATCGGTGGCGAAGCTGATGATTCAACAGGTTACTTCATTAAACCAACAATTATTTCAGGATTAAAATCATCTGATCAAGTAATGCAAGAAGAAATCTTTGGTCCAGTGGTTGGCTTTACTAAATTTGATAATTTCGAAGAAGCGATTGAAATTGCGAATGATACAGACTATGGCTTAACAGGTGCAGTTATCACAAATAATCGTGAAAACTGGATTAAAGCTGTTAATGAATTCGAAGTAGGTAACTTATATCTTAACCGTGGATGTACTTCAGCAGTTGTAGGTTATCATCCATTTGGTGGATTTAAAATGTCTGGTACAGATGCCAAAACAGGTAGCCCAGATTACTTATTAAACTTCTTAGAACAAAAAGTAGTTTCAGAGATGTTCTAAGCAATTAAGATCAATATATAACATGTTCAATAAATTTTAAAATAACATTTCTAAGTAAATAGTCAGTAGATGAATGCAGTCCATTCATTTACTGACTTATTTTTATTTCATTAAACTTGAGATGCTTGCCTAGGGGGTAAAGAAATTCTTAATTGTTTTACATTTTATAATTACTTACCTAAGTGTCAAAGCACATAGGTTCATTATTTAACTTAAATTATTTCGCATTCCAGTGGGAAAGGCTCGTGCCTGTATTCCTCTAAAGGCGCTCTTAGATAGATGATCCACTCACTTAAGTTGCTTCGCGTTCCTGGGGTGCCGTCTCAGCCTGTAGTCTTCGACTGGCACTGCTCCCCTAGGAGTCTTCGCAACTATGTTTCGTATTCTATCTTAGAGCGCCTTACCTAAGTGACATAGCACTTAGGTTCATCTAATAATGGTTCCACTAGGAGTCTCATAACTATGCTACGCTAACTATCTTAGAACTACTTACGTAAATGTTTGAACACTTAAGTTCCTTTTCCCCAGCTTGCTTAGCTTGAAGATTTTCTTATTTAACATCTCTTTGCTGAGCTTCATTCCCAAACTCTATTTATTATCTATATCAACGCTACTTTCTTAAATGAGTATGACTTTAATGTTATATAAAAAAAGAGCCTGGGACATAAATAATATGATGATGCTATTTTGCAAATTCGCAGTAGCTGACTGAACTGAAAATGCGCTTAAATCAAGCTTTTTTCAGTTCTAGTCATCCTTGCGGGGGTGGGACGACGAATTTAAAAAGAATTCTGTCCCACTCCCTTCTAACTAATCTATGAATAGGATGTCATAACATCTTTGATTAGTAGTTTAATAAAATCAATGTGATTATTAATTAAGTTGTGTATAGTCTTGACCATGTAACATCCAACGTACGCCATATTTATCTGTAAAGGCGCCCATTTTTCCACCCCAGAATTGTTCTTTGAGTGGCATTTCAATGTCTATTGAGTCATAATCTTTAATTTTATCGTAAAATTGTTGAACTTTATCTGAATCGTCTTGATTGTTAACATCGAAATCAATAAGTAATGAAATTCCATTATTGATGTTCTCTACACGTCCGAATGAATCAGAGCATAAAATTTTAACACCTAACACTTCAAATTCAGCGTGCATTGTAGCTTCTGCAGCCTGTTCTTTTGTCATGCCAAATTGTTCCGCTTGTTCTTCGCTCACTTCTAATCTTTTGACGTTTGTAGCGCCAAATACTTCTTCGTAATATGCTATTGCATATTTTGCTTTTTCAAATGCTAAATATGGAAATAATTCAGTCATGATAAAACCCCTTTAGTTAGTTTGTAACCCAGTCCATTATATAATGAATAGATGTAAATAGCGATTAATATACGGTCGTGAAACTTTGAATAAAATAGAATGAGTATTCTAATTAATCATGTGCTTTGACATTGATAAGTTTATGAAAGATTTGGTCCATTTGCTTAGGTTTAATCTCGACATTTTCATTCTTTTTCCAATCGATAAATGCATTTAGTACCGAACCGAACACATAGAATACTAGGCTTTTCGGTACTACATTATCATCAGTAATACGATGCATGTTGGTTTTGAAATCCTTTTGCATTATTTCAATTAAATAATTATTGCGAACATCTTCAAACTCTTTATCGTTATATTGCTTGAGTTCAATTCGAGATATCTCTTCTTTATTGAAGGAATTAGCTAAAGTTTGAAAAGGATTATTCAAACGTTCTTTAATATCAGTTGCAAAGTAGTCATCGTGTGTTAATTTTAATAGGTATTTAAGCAATTCATATTTATCGTAAAAATGTTTATAAAAAGTAGTGCGATGAACACTAGCATGCTTACAAATTTTATTAACCGTTAATGTTGTAAACATCTCTTGTTCAAGCAATGAATATAAGCTATCAGTTAATGCCTTTTTAGTTTTAATTACCCGTAAGTCTTTATCATTCAAAATTGTTCTCCCCTAACATAGATAGAAGAATCTAATAAATTTGGTGAAACATAATATTTAATTATAGATTATATAAATACATAAATAAACATGCATTTACATTAAAAATGTAAATTACGTATAAAAAATAAACTGATTAAAAATTTGAAATGTATTGTGTAATGATTTTGACATAGCGTTTTAAAGCGTTTTGAAAGGGTATATTATATCCAAATAGAAACATTGTTTAACTATTAAAAATAAAATTGTAATTTTTATGAATTTATTCTATTTTCCAAGTCTAAATTTATAAATTTATTCTATATGGGAGGATTTTAATTATGAAAGGCACTAAACAATTAGATCAAATTAAAGAAGATAATAAGAAGCAACTTAAAAAATTATTCAAATATGATAAAGATAATGCATTAACATTTAGCAAAGAAGATCGTGAGAAAGTTCAAGATAAATTTGGCGTATATGTTATCTTCGATAAAAAGACGCCTATCTTCGTTGGTCAAACAGGTGGCTATTCTACTGGTTACCAACTTATTACAAAAGACTTATTCAATAAATTAGGTCAATATAATTTAAAATCAGGTGTCGGCACTACCAAATTTAAAAAAGGTTTAGCACAGAAAAAAGGTGTCAATGAAGAGGATATTAAATCAATTACAGCTGAAGATTATAATTTGAAATTCCAATATGTCAATGTTAAAGATGAACCAGCGTTCATTAATGTTTTAGAAATCTTAGCAATTGAGTATGCTAAAGATAAAGGTTATGAATTATATAATTTTAACCAAAACTAATGACATCAATTGATAAGTATAAATGAATTGTTATAAGAGGTTAGGACGATTGAGGGGCTAGGACTTTGAATGAATATTGAATTCTTTCCTATTCCACATGATAGTCCTAACCTTTTTGTTTTCATTTTCTGAAGAGTGGTATTGATGAGTAAAACTTATCTAAAGTAGGAGATACTATGGCAATTCGTGTCCATTTTCAAGACCAAGCAGATCACTTCCATACTGCATGTACATTTTCAGCTATTCCTGAGGATGCCAAACTTGTGTGGATTGATTTTGAGAATCCGACAAAAAACGATCAAGCATTACTTACTCAACGATTCAATATTGCTAGACACCACATTGAGGAATCTGTATTTACAGTTACGAGACCTAAAGTTAGTTATCACCCACAGAAACAGCATTTATATTTAATATTGCATGCGATTAGCCATAATAATTTCTCAGCAGAACCACTGAGTATTACTGTTAAGGGTAATTGGATAATCACGGTCCATAAATATCCTATGGATGTATTATTAGATATCATTACGTCATTCAATAAGTCACCTAAAGCTATAACTGCGATTGAACTAACAACTATCATGGTTGATAAGATTACACATCAATATTTTAAATATGTGGATCATGTTGAAGACACTGTTTTCTCTTTTGAGGATCAAAATGTAGATAAAGTCAATAACCGTAAATTAATGGATGATGTATATAATATTCGTTCTGAAATTATTAAACTGAAACGTGTGCTCATTCCTATGGAACAACTCCTAAATGAAATAATAGATGAATCACCATTAGACGTATCACACGAATATCAACTATTGATTAAACATATTCATAGTAGAATATTAAGACAAACAGATACGTTGATGGCATGTGAGCACATCACAGATGATATTAAAGATAATAATGAGTCTTACCGTTCTAATAGAATTAACGGTGTGATGAATGTCTTAACCATTATTTCGTCTATATTCTTTCCGCTATCATTTTTAACAGGTTGGTATGGCATGAACTTCTCTTATATGCCAGAACTTGATTGGCATTATAGTTATTTCGTCTTTATTGCTATTTCATTAGTGGTTGTTGTGTCGCTCATTACTCTTTTCAAAAAGAAGGACTGGTTCTAACACAAACAAAATAAGCGTATGATTCTACAAGTGCTAGATTCATACGCTTATACCTATTAATGTTGATTCTCTTCATCTAGGAGCCGTTTATATTTGCGTTTGTAATATTTAGACAGTTTCATGTCATGGACAAAAGAAATCACAGGTCGTGCTGTCATTTGAATACTTCCAATCACAAATAGTATCGTGCCGGCAATCATTGTTTGGTCACTAAAGAATAGAAAACTACCTATTAAAAATATAATGCCCAGTACGATATCGTTGATTTGGTATAGGGCTTTGTAGAAGAATGAGATTTGCTTCGCATGATCATCTTCATTAAATTGATTGGTATTAAAATGTAAATCAACATCATCTTTATTTAAACCAGCCATTTTAACACCTCCATTATTTTAAGTAATAACATACTTCCCGTTGTACTTTGATATGAAACTTCTTCATAATGGTCAGAAAGGAGTGGTATGATGTCTTATTCAATGCTTTACGAATCTCCCGTACAAAATTTAGAACTCATTAGTGATGGTGAGTCACTTACACATGTACTCTATAAATATAACGACACAACGGATACTCATCCAACTAATCCTGATTTAGATATTTTTAAAAAAGTGGTTGAGTGGTTAAATGAATATTTCTCAGGAAATCGTCCGCAAATTGATTTTTCACTTAAACCGGAAGGCACTGATTTTCAAAAAAGTGTGTGGCGAAAGCTACAAGAAATAGAATATGAACAATTAAAAACGTATGGTGATCTAGCGAAACGCGTAGGTGAAGAGCGTAATAAGCCGAATATGTCTGCACAAGCAGTAGGTGGTGCAGTAGGTAGCAATCCGATTTCTATTATTATTCCATGTCATCGCGTGGTTGGAAAAGATGGAAGTTTAACAGGATATGGTGGCACGATTAATCATAAAATTAAATTACTTGAGCTTGAGAAAGTAGATATGACTAAATTGTATAGACCTAAAAATTCAACTAAACCATAACACCTTTATATTTACCCAAAAATAAAGAGGCGTTCGAGACAAGAGCCTAAATTGCTCTTATTTCGAATGCCTCTTATTTAATGTTAACGTTATTGAGGAATATGATATTGACGAATATCCTCCTGAATATTTTCTAAGTAGTAAATAGACTTATCGTCATCTGTTTGTTCAGTAGCGTGGTCGAATTCTAAATCATCGAATCGCTTGAAGAAACTTTCATAGTCTTCAACTGAAACTTCTTGACGTTCATTCAATAAAGCTTTATGTCGTTCAATATCTAGTTGTTTTTCATAGCCTTCGACTAACGTAGCACTAAAGAATTCTCCTACAGAACCAGATCCATAGCTAAACAATCCAATAGTTTGACCACCCTTAAGCGATCTATTCTCTAATAATGAAATTAAACTTAGATATAAAGAGCCAGTATAAATATTACCTACATAACGATTATAATATACTGCATCTTCATATCCAGATGTTAAACGTTCTTGCGTCGTTTCATCGGCATCATTGATAATTGAGTCTAAAGCTTTTTTACCCATTTTAGTGAAAGGTACGTGGAAACATAATGACTCAAAGTCAGATAATGTTTTACCTTCACGTCGAGCATATTCGTTCCAACTTTCTTGGAATGATTTAATATATGCATCTTTAGATAACGCACCGGCAACTAATGGATATTTATGTCCAGTTGGTCTCCAGAAGTCATACACATCTTCAGTATATGCAACGGCATCATCATTCAATTCTAAGATACTTGGATTATTTGAAATCAACATAGCTACGGCACCAGCACCTTGTGTCGGTTCGCCACCAGATTGAATACCGTAACGAGCTGTATCACTTGCGATAACAAGTACCTTTTCATTAGGTCGTTTCTCAATGTAGTCTTTAGCTAATTGAATTGCAGGTGTTGCAGCATAGCAAGCTTCTTTCATTTCGAAGCAGCGTGCGAATGGCTGAATACCTAGTAAATTGTGAATTTGTACTGCAGCAGCTTTTGCATTATCGATTGCAGATTCAGTTGCTACAATGACCATTCCAATATGTTTTTTATCATCATCTGTTATAATATCTTTAGCAGCATTAGCCCCCATAGATACAATATCTTGTGATACTGGACTTACTGCCATTTGGGTTTGACCAATCCCAATTAAAAATTTATTTGGATCAACTTGGCGAGCTTCTGCAAGCTTAGCCATGTCTACATAGTATTTAGGTACGTAAAAGTTAATTTTATCGATTCCTATACTCACGGGCACTACATCCTTTCGTTATTCTAATTTTATAAGTCATATTAATAGTAGCTTTTTGAGACAATTTCATTTAAAATGTTCACTAATAGAAAGCGTTTTCATACGGAAAGTTAAATGCAATAACGCATGTCGTTTAATATAGTAATATAATAAAATATGTGAAACTGCATGGTATAACATTGAGTGTGAGATAACTTCTATCGGCTATTATTAATAATCATATTAATAGTTATTTTACCAAATTAAATAACTAAATTACAATTTATATATAAACTACATATAAGGAGATAAAGAATGAAAAAAATTGCTATAGTTAGTGCTAAAAGAACGCCAATCGGTAGATATAAAGGTAAATTAAGAAATTATTCTGCAGTTGAATTGGGAACGACAGCTTTGAAAGGTGCAATCGATTCAGCAAATATTGACCCTAATATAATTCAACAAGTTATCTTTGGTAACGTGCTACAAAGTGGTGTAGGACAAAACCCAGCACGTCAAATTGCGATTAAAGCGGGTGTACCTGATACAACACCAGCTATGACAATTAATGAGGTATGTGGATCAGGTCTTAAAGCAATTATATTAGGAAAACAGTTAATTCAATTAGGTGAAGCGGATGTTGTTGCAGTGGGTGGAGTTGAAAGTATGACAAATGCCCCACAATTAATCTTAAAAGAAGGTCAAGAACCAGTGGAAAGTTTTATGCATGATGGTTTAACAGATGCCTTTCATTATGTACCAATGGGTGTAACAGCTGAGAACATAGCTGAAAAATATGACATCACGCGTGAAATGCAAGATGAGTTCGCAAATCATTCACAAGCTAAAGCAGCTAAAGCGACGCAAGATGGTAAATTTAATAATGAAATCATCGGTATGACTGACGCAGAAGGGGAACAAATGACTTCTGATGAAGGTGTTCGTCCAAATAGTAGTGTTGAGAAGCTTGCGACATTAAAGACAATTTTCAAAGAAGATGGAACAGTAACTGGTGGTAATGCTTCAAGTATTAATGATGGTTCATCTGCACTCATTTTAATGGAGGAATCATATGCTAAAGCGCATGGTTACGACATTTTAGGAATCGTTGGAGATTATGCAGAAGTAGGTTGTGATCCTCAATATATGGGCTATGCACCATTCTATGCTGTTGAGAAGCTACTTGATAAAACGGATAGCAAAATCGATGATATTGATATTGTAGAAATGACTGAAGCATTTGCTGCACAAAGTATACCTGTCAAAGACAATTTGCATATTCCGGATGAAAAATTAAATATCTATGGCGGTGCTATTGCACTAGGACACCCAATTGGTGCCAGTGGTGCTAGATTAGTCACTACTTTAGTGAACGCACTTGAACAAGAAAATAAACGTACGGGTATTGCTACAGCATGTATTGGTGGAGGACTAGGTATCGCTCTAATGATTGATAAAGGGGAATAATGTTATGAAGAGTTTAGATAAGACATTTCGACATTTATCTCGTGAAGATAAATTAAAACAACTTGTTGATTATGGATGGTTAACTGATGAAAGCTACGATGTTTTACTAAAAAATCCATTAATTAATGAAGAAGTTGCAAATAGTTTAATTGAGAATGTAATTGGTCAAGGTACATTGCCTGTAGGTTTATTACCTAAAATCATTGTCGATGATAAAGAATATGTTGTACCGATGATGGTTGAAGAACCTTCTGTAGTAGCTGCTGCAAGTTATGGCGCTAAGTTAGTCAATAATACAGGTGGTTTTAAAACTATTAAGAGTGAACGACTAATGATTGGTCAAATTGTATTTGATGACGTAAGTGATACCGATGCCTTAGCACAAGCAATTTACGATTTAGAACCACAAATTGAACAGATTGCAGCTGAAGCTTACCCATCAATTATAGAACGTGGCGGTGGTTACAGACGTATTGAAATTGATACGTTCCCAGAGAATCAACTATTGTCTTTAAAAGTATTTGTAGATACTAAAGATGCAATGGGCGCCAATATGCTCAATACAATCTTGGAAGCTATAACTGCACATATGAAGAATGAGTTTCCAGATCGTGATGTGCTTATGAGCATTTTGTCTAACCATGCCACAGCCTCAGTAGTACGAGTTCAAGGTGAAATTGATATCAAAGATTTAAATAAAGGTGATCGTTCTGGTGAAGAAGTAGCACAACGCATGGAGCGTGCTTCTGTACTAGCACAAGTCGATATACATCGTGCTGCAACACACAATAAAGGTGTTATGAATGGCATTCACGCCGTAGTATTAGCAACTGGTAATGATACACGCGGAGCAGAAGCAAGTGCACATGCATATGCCAGTCGTGATGGACAATATAGAGGTATTGCGACTTGGAAGTTTGATAAAGAACGTGGTCGCTTAGTCGGAACAATAGAAGTACCGATGACATTAGCAATCGTCGGTGGCGGTACTAAGGTATTGCCAATTGCGAAAGCATCACTTGAATTATTAAATGTTCAATCAGCACAAGAATTAGGTCAGGTTGTTGCTGCTGTTGGATTGGCACAGAACTTTTCAGCATGTAGAGCCTTAGTTTCTGAAGGTATTCAAAAAGGTCATATGAGTTTACAATACAAATCATTAGCAATCGTAGTAGGTGCTCAAGGTGATGAGATTGCTCGTGTTGCCGAAGCATTGAAAACTGCGCCTAAGGCTAATACTGCTACGGCTCAACAAATTTTAAAAGATTTACGACAACAATAACAATATATAGAAAAAGCCACTAATTACGAGTAAGGTTCTTAAATCAAGACCTTGATTCATAAATAGTGGCTTTTATTTATCATTTATATGTCAATATTTATTTTAGTAGATGTAATTAAAATTACGTGCAGACCATTTACTTAAGTAGCGAGTTCCGTATGCGTTCGGTCTATTGTAATTGTATTCAGAAACTTTAATACTACCGTTACTATATACACGTTCAACTACAGCAACGTGGCCATAATAGCCTGCAGTAGATTGCATTACTGCGTAGCGTTTAGGCGTGTGACCAGTTCTATAACCAGAGCGTTTTGCATTGTAATACCAGTTCTTTGCATTTCCCCAACGATTTGATACAGGTTTACCTAGTTGAGCACGACGTTGGTATGCCCACCAAGTACATTGACCTTTCGTATAGTAGTTATATGAAGCGGCTTCAGATACGTGCGTGTGTTCAATGTTTTGATATGTAAAAGTTCCTGCGAACATGATTCCAGTAGCGAGTAAAAGACGTAAAAATAATTTTTTAAATTTCATTTTTGTTCCCCTCAAAATATAAAAGAATTAAAAACTGTATTAATCATATTCGTTAAAAAGGTCTAATACAATATAAGAAACGAATTATACAAGTAACTGTAATATATGAAATATAACAGCGTAATTTGTAACTTATTTTACATTAAAGTAATTTTGCACAATTTAAGATAGTAGCACGGTAATGTCTTAAAGTTCAAAGCATTACTTAATTTAAATGTGAAATTTTTTAAGTTTACCCTATAAAAAAAGCACCATAAAGGCGCTTAGAAATAAAAATAATATATTAAATTCAACTATTATATTCGCAGTAGCTGACTGAACTGAGAAGATGTGCTAATCAGCTATTCTCAGCTCTAGTCATCTTTGCGGGGGTGCGGGGCCCCAGCAAAAAGAATTTCACTAAGAAATTCTACAAGCAATGCAAGCTGGGGCAACGAATTCAAATAGAATTCTGTCCACTCCCAAAAAAAAGCGCCATAAAGGCGCTTGGTGAGATGATACGTCCATGATGTATAATAACAAGTTAGAAATCATACATTTGTGAATTGGTTAAAAACAGCCAATGCTCTTTTAACGATAGTCACGGGTATGTATTCTGGACATGGATTATTTCGAAAATATGACAATACTTCTACTTGGCTCTTCACTTCTTTAGGGAAATTGCTATCTTGATTAATCCAATTTACCAATTCACCTAATGGTGTGTCATCACCAACAAAATTTTGCATAAATTCGTAAAAGCTCAATGCCTCACCTCTTCAATCAATTTGAGCCTATGTGATTATAACATTTTTTTAAAATGAAACATATAGGGTCTGACATTGAATTTGAATTAGACTTGTTCTCGGAAACATTTAGTTTAACTTTACATATTTTTATTTTCTCAAAAATATTTCGTGTATAATGAAATTACAATAATGAACAAAGTGGGTGAGCATTTGGACATCAAACATATGAAATATTTTATGGAAGTAGTTAATCAAGGTGGTATGACAAATGCTTCGAAATCTCTATACATAGCGCAACCGACGATTAGTAAAGCAATTAAAGATATAGAAAATGAATTGAAAATGACATTATTTGATCGTCAAAAGCGTTACCTCGTACTCACTGATGCGGGTAAAATATTTTATAAAAAGTGTGAGGAAATCATAGCGTTATATGATAATATTCCTTTCGAAATTAATGGACTATTAGGATTAGAAACAGGTCATATCAATATAGGTATGTCTGCAGTAATGGACATGCAACAATTTATCTATATACTAGGTGAGTTTCACAAGCTCTATCCAAACGTTACGTATAATTTAAATGAAAGTGGCGGTAAATCTATTGAAACGCGACTTATCAATGATCAAATTGATATTGGAATTACAACTATTCCAATAGATGAGAACGTCTTTGACTATTTACCATTATATAGTGAAGATTTGAGATTAGTTGTAAGTAAAGAACATGACCTTGCATCACGTGAATCTGTTACAATGGCAGAACTTAAGAATGAAGATTTTATATTGTTTAACGAAGACTTTTACCTTAATGATAAAATTATTGCCGCAGCTAAAAATGCAGGTTTTCTCCCAAATACGGTTTCAAATGTCTCGCAATGGAACTTTATTGAGTATCTGTTGCTGGCACGTTTAGGTGTAAGTATCTTACCAGAGCACATCGCTAACATGCTCAAAGACAACATCAGAAGTATTAAGATTGAGGATACTGGCATGAGTTGGGAATTAGGTGCAATTTGGAAAAAGGATAAACTATTAAGTCATGCTACCTCTAAATGGATAGAATTTATGAGCAAGAGATTAAAATATGACTAAATGATACTTCATAACAACAAACACAATAAATAGATAAATAAAAATAGAGAAGCGTTTAAACGAAACGCTTCTCTATTTTTTTATCGTAAAGCCATTATGGACATAATAATATTGTCATCGACATTCAACTACACCAATACGTATAGATATTAAAGCGATTACATAGAAAAAAACTATAGGTGGTATTTAAAATGGATATTTTTCTATTTTCTTAGGTTGAATTAGAATGATGAATATAGGTTTAAATTTCACTGTAACAATTTCGACATATTTTAGTGGGAGGTCAGTCATCTTGAAAAAAGTATTATTTATTTCAAAAGTTATCATACAAATTGCCATTATCATAGTCATTAGTTACTTAGGTAGTTTATTGCAAACATTATTGCATATACCACTAGCTGGAAGTATCGTAGGCATGATATTGTTGTACATTTTACTTGAACTGAAAGTGATAAGTATGAATTGGATATCTGACGGCGCAGAATTTCTATTAGCTACAATGGTGTTTTTCTTTATACCTTCTGTAGTAGGAATAATGGATGTTGTTTCTGATATTACGAAGAGTTATATCATTTTCTTCTTATTAATTATTGTAGGTACAAGTTGCGTTGCACTAGCTTCTGGTTACATCGCTGAAAAGATGGTTAAACAACCTAACGTTAAGAGAGGTCATCATTAGTATGACATTCATTCAAGCTATCTTAATGATATTGTTGACCGTCGTTATGTATTTTGCTGCAAAAAAGCTTCAACAAAAATATGATAATCCATTTTTGAACCCAGCGTTAGTAGGTTCGGTTGGTGTCATTATTGTATTATTGTTAACACATCAAAACTATCATGATTATATGACAGGTGGTAAATGGATCAATCATTTATTGAATGCCACTGTTGTATGTTTAGCTTACCCACTATATAAGAATCGACATAAAATTATTGAGAATTTAAGTATTATCTTTTCAAGCGTGATGGTTGGCGTAATACTTAATTTTGTGTTAGTGTTTACCTCGTTAAACTTATTGGGTTACGACGAGGAGACGATAGTAACAATATTACCACGTTCAATAACAGCTGCTGTAGGTATCGAAGTATCACAGGAATTAGGTGGTACTGATACGATTACAGTATTATTCATTATAACTACAGGTTTAATAGGTAGTATGATGGGATCAATGTTATTGAAAGTAGGTAATTTTAAGACCTCTATTGCCAGAGGGTTAACATATGGGAATGCATCACACGCTTTCGGTACCGCAAAAGCATTAGAACACGATATTGAATCTGGTGCATTCAGTTCAATTGGAATGATATTAACTGCTGTAATTAGTTCAATACTTATTCCAATTATGATTATTTTATTCTACTAAAGGGAAGATATTGTACTCGTTTAAAAAGAGAAAGGAGCTATTGTAATAATGGCGAAGATAAAAGCAAACGAAGCATTAGTTAAAGCGTTAGAAGCATGGGATATTGATCACTTATATGGTATTCCAGGGGATTCAATTGACGCAGTAGTAGATAGTTTACGTACTGTTAGAGACTCATTTAAATTCTATCATGTACGTCATGAAGAAGTAGCAAGTTTAGCTGCAGCTTCATACACTAAAATGACAGGTAAAATTGGGGTAGCATTAAGTATTGGTGGTCCTGGTATCGTTCACTTATTAAATGGTATGTATGATGCAAAAATGGATCGCGTACCTCAATTAATTTTAGCAGGTCAAACAAATAGTACTTTATTAGGTACAAAAGCGTTCCAAGAAACAAACATAACTGATATGGTTTCAGATGTATCTGTATATAATCACCAAATTCAAAAAGGTGATAACGTATTTGAAATTGTTAACGAAGCTATTCGTACAGCATACGAAAAACGTGGTGTAGCAGTAGTTGTATGTCCTAATGACTTATTAACTCAAAAAATTAAAGACACAACTCATCGTGCTATAGACACTACTAAACCAAAAGCACCAACTCCAACATTACGTAGCATTAAAAAAGCTGCAAAATTAATCGATAAAAGTAAAAAACCAGTAATGATTATTGGTGTAGGTGCACAAAATGCTAAAGATGAATTACGTGAATTTGTAGAAGCGGCTAAAATTCCAGTAATTCATACGTTACCAGCTAAAACAATCATTCCTGATGATCACCCATATAGCATCGGTAACTTAGGTAAAATCGGTACCAAAACATCTTACCAAACAATTCAAGATGCCGATTTATTAATCATGGCAGGTACTAACTACCCTTACGTTGACTACCTACCTAAGAAAAATATTAAAGCAATTCAAATTGATACAAACCCAGATGTAATTGGACATCGTTTCAGTGTCAATGTTGGTATCGTTGGTGACGCTAAACTTGCTTTCCATCAATTAACTGATGTTATCAAACACGTACCACAACGCCCATTCTTAGAAAAAACATTAGAACGTAAAGCTGTTTGGGATAAATGGATGGAACAAGACATGAATCAAGAAAGCACACCAATCCGCCCAGAACGTTTAATGAAATCAATTAGTAAATATAGTGACGATGACGCTGTATTCTCAATCGATGTAGGTACATCTACAGTTTGGTCAACACGTTACCTAAACTTATCAGTAAATAATAAATTTATTATATCTTCTTGGTTAGGTACAATGGGTTGCGGACTTCCAGGAGCAATTGCTTCTAAAATCGCTTTCCCTAAACGTCAAGCTATCTCAATTAGCGGTGACGGTGCATTCCAAATGGTAATGCAAGACTTTGCAACTGCTGTTCAATATGACTTACCAATGACAATCTTTGTTATGAATAACAAACAATTATCATTTATTAAATATGAACAACAAGCTGCAGGTGAATTAGAATATGCCATTGATTTCTCTGATATGGACCATGCTAAATTCGCTGAAGCTGCAGGCGGTAAAGGTTATGTATTAAAAGATCCTAGCCGTATCGATGAAGTAGTAGAAGCAGCGTTAAATGAAAATGTACCAACAATCGTTGATGTACATGTTGATCCAAATGCTGCACCATTACCAGGTAAAATTGTTAATGAAGAAGCAATCAACTATGGTAAATGGGCTTACAGATCAATCACTGAAGATAAAAAATTAGACTTCGACGAAATCCCACCAATTTCTGTCGCTGCTAAACGTTTCTTATAATAGATACTTCAATCGCTAATAGCGCTTGATAAATGTTGTCGGCAAACTTTTGATTTTGTCGGCAACAATTTTTATAAAAAAGTATTGAAAACGTTTTATCAAATGTATATAATATAAATTAATTGAAAAAAGAACTGCGTGTTACTATTAAATTAGGCATAAGCAATCAATGAGATTAGGGCATTTAATAGCCTTAATTAAAATACAATTCTCTGTTAGACGATGTTATAGCGTCACATGGCCTTGTATTTTGAAAGTAGAAGAGAGATAAAAGGGACAAATATACATGATGTAAATCAACGTATAGTAATTTTATTTCTTAAACTTACTTTTCTCAGTATTGCTTATGTCTTTTTTGTGTCATCAAGTTCAATATGAGTAGAAGGGAATAAGGATTATGTTTAAGAAATTTTTCGGTCAATTGCAACGTATCGGTAAAGCATTGATGTTACCTGTTGCAATCTTACCAGCTGCCGGGATTTTATTAGCATTTGGTAATGCAATGCACAATGAACAACTTGTTAAAATTGCACCATGGCTAAAAATGGATGTCTTCGTTATGATTTCGTCTGTAATGGAAGCAGCCGGACAAATTATATTTGATAACTTACCATTGCTATTTGCAGTTGGTACAGCACTTGGATTAGCTGGCGGTGACGGTGTTGCGGCTTTAGCAGCATTAGTTGGTTACTTAATTATGAATGCCACTATGGGTCAAATCATGCATATCACGATTGATGATATTTATAGTTACGCTGATGGCGCTAAAGAACTTAGTCAAGCGGATAAATTACCAGCATATGCTTTAATCTTAGGTATACCAACACTTCAAACGGGTGTGTTTGGTGGTATTATCATGGGGGCACTTGCTGCTTGGTGTTATAACAAGTACTATAATATTACGTTACCTCCATTCTTAGGATTCTTTGCAGGTAAACGCTTCGTGCCAATCGTAACATCATTAGTTGCAATCGTTACAGGTATTGCATTATGTTTCGTTTGGCCTCCAATTCAAGAAGGATTAAATAGCTTATCAAACTTCTTATTAAATAAGAACTTAACATTAACAACATTTATCTTTGGTATTATTGAACGTTCATTAATTCCATTTGGTTTACATCATATTTTCTATGCACCGTTCTGGTTCGAATTTGGCCATTACACAAACCATGCAGGCGAACTCGTTCGTGGTGACCAACGTATTTGGATGGCACAATTGAAAGATGGTGTACCATTCACAGCGGGTGCATTTACTACAGGTAAATATCCATTTATGATGTTTGGTTTACCAGCAGCAGCATTAGCAATTTATAAAAATGCTCGCCCTGAACGTAAAAAAGTGGTTGGTGGTTTAATGTTATCAGCTGCTTTAACATCATTCTTAACTGGTATTACTGAGCCATTAGAATTCTCATTCTTGTTCGTAGCACCATTATTATATGTTATTCACGTATTCTTAGCAGGTTCATCATTCTTAATCATGCACTTACTTGATGTTAAGATTGGTATGACATTCTCAGGTGGATTTATCGACTATGTCCTTTATGGTTTATTAAACTGGGATCGTACACACGCCTTATTAGTTATTCCAGTTGGATTAGTTTATGCAGTTGTTTACTACTTCTTATTCAACTTTGCAATTAAGAAATTTAATCTTAAAACACCTGGCCGTGAAGATGAAGAACAAGAAATCCGTAACTCAAGTGTTGCGAGATTACCGTTTGATGTATTAGATGCAATGGGTGGTAAAGAAAATATCAAACATTTAGATGCTTGTATCACACGTTTACGTGTTGAAGTAAACGATAAATCTAAAGTAGATGTTCAAGGATTAAAAGCATTAGGTGCTTCTGGTGTCCTTGAGGTTGGTAATAACATGCAAGCAATCTTTGGTCCAAAATCAGACCAAATTAAACATGATATGTCACTTATCATGAAAGGTGAAATTACGAAACCTAGTGAAACAACAGTTACTGAAGAAGTTTCTGATGAACCTGTTCATGTTGAAGATATTAAAGAAACTGAAATCTATGCACCTGGAACTGGACATATTATTCCATTATCTGAAGTGCCAGACAAAGTATTCTCTGAAAAAATGATGGGTGACGGTGTTGGTTTCGTTCCAGAAAAAGGAGAAATCGTGGCACCATTCGATGGTATAGTTAAAACAATCTTCCCAACTAAACATGCGATTGGATTAGAATCTGAAACTGGCGTAGAAGTTCTTATCCATATCGGTATTGATACGGTGAAATTAAACGGTGAAGGTTTCGAAAGTTTAGTTAATGCAGATGAGCCTGTAACACAAGGGCAACCATTAATGAAGATTAACCTAGCTTACCTTAAAGAACATGCGCCAAGCACAGTTACACCAATCATTATTACTAACTTGGGCGATAAAACATTAACAGTTGAAGATGTTGAATCAGTAGACCCAGGAAAAGCAATTATGAAAATTAAATAATATTAAAATAAACCTCTTGTCAGAAATAATGACAGGAGGTTTTTTGCAATACAGTGATTGAGTTTTACCATAGTTCTACAGCACTATAGAGTAATAAAACTGTGATAATTACATTAATGATTTTATAATGTTGTTGATAGATTCGATTCATCATTTGTCCTAAAAGACTCCATACGATTGCGCCTGCAATACCAATAACAATGAGTAAAACCGAGCGTACAAAAGTAGAATTCCAAGTATCAGGTAAAGTGAACGTTGTTAAACCAGTTAAAAAATATAACATTGCTTTAACATTCGTAGCTTGAATCAATATACCTTTGAGTACAGGGCGATCTAAAGCCTCTTTTGCACTATCAGGTTTTGAAATCAACACATGATACGCAAGATATAGTAAGTAAATCGTACCTATAATTTTCATGATAAAAATAAAGCTATGATTATGTTTTAAAGGTTCTGAGAACACTAAAGCGATCGCCAATGTAAATAAAATACCTATAAGTACACCCAAATTAAAAGGTAAGGCTCTAATAAATCCTTTACGTTGACCTTCGGACATTGCCATGATGGTGTTAGGTCCGGGAGTGAATGACATGGTAGTAATAAAAAGCAAGTAAGAGAACAAACACATCGCTCCTCTCAAAAAGTTGAATAAGACTATTCTAAAACCAATGGATATGAAAATGATATAAAATTTAGATAATTCTGATAAATAAGATTTGATTTTATCAAAATAAGACATTTAACCACTAATTGCACTTAATCGAAATACGCATAGAATGGTAAAAGGTCATTTTAAATTTATATATTAAATGTGTATAAAGAATTACTGAGTGATATCATTTTCTATAAGTAATTTAATTGCTTTGTGATCCGTTGCATTTCTGAATAATTCATAAGCATGTTCAATATCACTTAATTTGCTATAATGTGTCACCAATTGTTCAGGTTGAATAATTTTACTTTTCAAAGCTTCTAATAATTCTTCAGTAGTATTGGCTGAAACTAAACCTGTTGTCACATTAATATTCTTAATCCATAATTTATCAATATCAAATTGTACTGGTAATCCATGAACGCCAACATTAGCGATTGTACCGTCAACACCAATTAACTTTTGACATAAATCAAAGGTTTGTGGAATACCAACAGCTTCAATGGCTACGTCCACACCACGATGGTTCAATGTTTTTACTTGAGCAACAGCATCTTCAACATTCGTTGAATTAATTGTATGTGTAGCACCTAATTCCTTGGCAGTTGCTAAACGATTATCATCCAAATCGAGCATAATAATTTTAGAAGGTGAATAAAATTGTGCTGTTAATAATGCAGCTAATCCAACTGGACCTGCACCCACTATCGCAACCGTACTACCTGGTTTAACTTTACCTTTTAAAACACCAATTTCATAACCCGTTGGTAAAATGTCGGAGAGCATAACGAGTGCTTCGTCTGGTAAAGATTCTGGTGCATGGTATAAAGAGTTGTCTGCGAAAGGTACTTTAACATATTCTGCTTGTGTACCATCGATGAGGTGACCTAATATCCAACCGCCATCTTTTTCACAATGTGCATAAATACCTTTTTTACAGTAGTAACATTTACCACACGACGAGATACAAGAAACAATGACTTTATCTCCAACTTTGAAGTTGTTTACACTTGAACCAACTGATTCAACGATACCAATACCTTCATGGCCAAGTGTTGTGTTTGATGGTACTTCCGGTGTATCGCCTTTGATAATATGTAGGTCTGTACCACAAATCGTTGTTTTGACCATTCTAATAATTGCATCTGTACTTTCCGTAATGACTGGCTTCTCTTTATCAATCAGTTTTGCGACCCCTGGCTTTTCATAAACATAAGCTTTCATATGAATCATCCTCCTAAAATATGTGAATATTTTCACAATTATTATACCATGTAAATTTGCTTATGTATTTAATAAAAATAATATATAATAAAATAGACATATATAGTTCGCGCATTAAATGTTGTATAGTTAAATTAGATGAAAAATGCATGTAAACGTCGTAAAATATAATTGAATGATGACTTAAAGGAGATTATATTTTATGGAACATGAAGGCTTGTTAGTCGCCGAAAGAGAAATCGAAGTTAACAATTACGATATCGATGCAATGGGGATTGTAAGTAATATCGTCTATATACGTTGGTTTGAAGATTTACGTACAATATTTATTAATGAATATATGACATTTTCAGAAATGATGAAGCAACATATATCGCCAATATTAATGAAGACAGAAATAGAGTATAAAGTTCCAATTACGATACACGATAAACCTGTTGGGCGTTGCTGGTTTGTTAAAGGCGGAAGAATGAAATGGGTATTTAAATTTGAAATTACGTCTGGAGACAAAGTGCATTGTATTGGACAGCAAACAGGTGGTTTCTTAGATTTAGAACGTCAAAGAGTAACTAAGATGCCAGAGGTATTTCAAAACTTATTAAAATAAGTGAAAGTATAGGTGAGGATATGGCAAAACATTTGAGTAATATGGAAGCATTCCATCAAATTATTAATAATAATCAGTTAGTAGTAGTCCACGTAATGCGGGATCATTGTTCAGTGTGCCATGCAGTATTACCACAAATTGAAGATATTGTAGCATCTTACCCTAATGCAAAACTCGCCGTCATAAATCAATCAGATGTCGAAACCATTGCAGGTGAATTATCTATATTTACTGTACCCGTTGATTTAATCTTTATGAATGGTAAAGAAATGCATCGCCAAGCACGATTTATAGATATGCAACGCTTCGAACATCAATTGAAATTAATGTATGATAGTTGCTTTGAAACATAAAGTGAGAGCTGGGCCCCAGCAAAGAGAATTTCATAAAGAAATACTACAAATAAAGCAAGGTGGGGTTCGGGGCCCCAGCAAAGAGAATTTCACTCAGAAATTCTACAAGCAAAGCAAGCTGGGGTTAAGAATTAATTTCTTTCCCGCTCCCCACTCACTTACTTTTAATATCAGCGCATTTGATCAATGATTGCATCCGCTTGTCGCTGATAGTCTAAGATGATATCAGCAGAATGATGTAACTGTGATAATTCTTCCTTTGAGAGAGCTAATTCAATAACTCGGTCAGCACCATTTCCGTTAATAACGGTAGGTACACCGATATATACATCACTCAACCCATATTCACCTTCAACGTAACTTGAAACATTCATAATGATATTTTTATTAAATAAGATGGCTTCTACGATTCTAACTAGACTTAGTGATATTCCGAAATTGGTTGTGCCTTTTCGAACATAAATATCGTAACCAATTTGAGTTGTACGGTTGGAAATGGAAGTCTTAAATGCTTCTAAATTCGTATTAGAAGGTAATAAATCTAACACCGGCTCACCTGCAATTTGTGCGTGTGACCATACTGCGACTTGTGAATCACCATGTTCACCAATAATAGGTGCATAGACTTGATTCGGTGCTACATCGAATTCTCGACTTAAAAAGAATTGGAAACGCGCAGTATCTAAAGAAGTGCCTGAACCAATGATTTTATTTTTAGGAAAATTCGACACTCGTTTAACGACATAACTCATAATGTCAACGGGATTGGAAGGTAACACAAAGTAGCCATCGAAACCACTATCGACAATGCGTTGAATCATTGGTACAAAAATGTCTACATTATCTTCTAGTAGCTTAAGACGTGTTTCACCTTTAGCAAGTTTAGCACTTGCACAAATCACTACAATATCAGCGTCTTTACAGTCTTCATACTGTCCGACATGCACATTTACGAAGTTATCGCCAAATGGAGTCGCATGATTTAAATCCCACACATCTGCTTTAGCTTTATCCTCATCAATATCTATAACTGCCATCTCATCCACTAAACCTTTAGCTACGATTGCATGTGCAAACGCAGATCCTACATAACCACTTCCAATAAGTACAATTTTATGACGTGCCATAAATCGTTGCCTCCTTTTATAATTTGAAAATTCAGATAATTTATATAAGGATAGCATGTTTGCCTTAAAATGAAAATATTGTTTAACGATAACAGTGTTAATTACTAAATGAATTGTCATTTAAGGTTTATAATATAGACATGTATAGGAGGTCGTTTAAGCTATGAAAAAAAGTATGATAACCGTAGCAACATCTGCGATATTAGGAACATTAGCATTTATTAAAGTTAAAGAAAAACGCAGTTACAAAAGTTTTATAACTGAAAAATATATACGTATGTCTGGCATGAAAAAAACGTTTGAAAATGAAGCGGACGCGAAAAAAGCATTGGAAGAAACGAAAGAAATTACAGCTGGAAAATATGGCGGCACTAGTTATGAATTTAAACATGACGTTCGAACAAAAAGTTGGAATGGGTGTGTCACATATATTGTGAATGACCAACGTAATCATCAACAAAAAGTTGTTTTATATATTCATGGTGGCGCATGGTTCCAAGATCCACTAGATAATCATTTTAATTTTATAGATGAACTCGCAGGACAACTTGATGCGAAGGTCATTATGCCAATTTATCCTAAAGTACCTCATCGTGATTATCGTACTACATTCGAATTATTAAAACTTATTTATGATAAACCAGCTGCCAAAGTTGAAAGTAGTGAACAGCTTATTGTGATGGGAGATTCTGCAGGGGGACAAATTGCATTGTCATTTGCCGAATATTTAAAAGCAGAAACTACACTTCCACAACCGGGACATATTGTAATGCTATCTCCAGTGTTAGATGGTACGTTAAGCAATCCAGATGCTAAAACGTATGAACGCATTGATCCAATGTTAGGTATAGAAGGTAGTAAATACTTTATAAAATTATGGGCTGGCCAACTACCTATTGAGGACTATAGAATATCGCCGATTAACGGTGACTTAGAAGGATTAGGTCGATTATCCATTTTTATTGGTACAAAGGAAACGTTATACCCTGACGCTTTAAAATTATCCCAAATGCTTAATGATAAAGGTATTGAACATGATTTTATGCCAGGATATAATTTATTCCACATTTATCCTATCTTCCCATTACCAGAAAGACAGAAATTCTTTACACAACTTAAATCAATTATTCTATAAAAATTAAGCGCCGAGGACGAGATAATTACCAGAGTGACACGATGAATTCATGAAGAATTTTGCGCCATTCAGGCTAGTTATCGTTCAATTCCTTGGCGCTACTTTATTGATTACATTTCTTCCGGTTGTTTCTTAAGTGACAACATTAAAATTAAAATAAGAATTAATACGATTCCAATGACTTGGACTGATTGGAAAGTAACACCCAGCCATAATGCACTTGTAACAACTGCTATGACTGGTTCAATCGTACCTAATAACGTTGTCTCCTTAGGTGATAAGTATTTAAGACTATCTATAAATAGATAAAATGCGAAAGCAGTCCCAGCAATAATCCCAAAAATTAAATAAATGATTGTAGATGCACTCATGTTGCTAAAGCTAACATCCCATATAGGATGCTTGAAACTCATTGCACAACCTGAAATAATCATTGCCCATCCTACGATTAAAATTGAAGGGAACTTTTCAAGTAAGCCTGTGGCATAAATCGTGTAAAACGCAAGTGCTAAGCCAGAGATGATTCCCCAGAACAAACTCGTAGGTGATACGACTAAATGAGAGATAGATCCATTTGTTAAAAGTAGAAAAGTCCCAATTAGCGTCATGGCAATGGCTAAAATATCAAAAGGACGAAATACATCAAGACCACGTATGACGAACCAAATAATGATATAGACTGGTGCAATGTATTGGAGAAGTGTAGCTACTGCTACATTGCCGGTTGCGATGGATGCCATATAAGCGTATTGGACAAAAGCATCCCGATTAAACTATATATAAACAAACTAACGATTGTTTTGGGCTTCTTAAAAACAATAAACATAGATTGCTTAGGATGTAATAGTTTGTACAGACTCAATAAGAAAATGCCACTTATTAGTAGGCGAGCAGTAACATACCAATCCACTTCAATATCTCGTTGATTAAAGAGTAAGTCGGAAACAGTCCCACCTAATCCCCATAAAGTAGCACCTATAATTGCAAATAATACTCCTTTTAATCTGTGTTGTGTGTGATTCATTGAATGCACCTCCATCTGTATTTTGTTTTATTATAAATCTCATAATATAATGTATATAAATTTGATAATACTCAAATAATGAGTAAAAGTATCAAGATATTGAGGTGGTGTGATATGGTTTCTGAAATTATTATTAATGAAGACTTAGAAGAAAAGATTAATTATCCTGATCGACGTTGGCCACATGTCATTCTACATACATCATTGAGTGAGACATTACTCAGATATATACCTTTACATTGGCATTATGCCTTGCAATTTATGTATGTCACAAACGGTGTGATTAAGGTAAAGTTAGCAGAAAATACATTGGAGATACATGAAGGGGAAGGATTATTTATTAATTCAAACGTTGTACATGAAATTCGTGACGCGAATGAAGGCGCGCGTTTCTATTGCTGGAACATTGGGTTGCCCAATGTCACGGAATATATCAATTTTACTTATGTTAGTCGAATTGTTGATCAAGCACAGTCCATTCCATTTATTAAATTAATACCAAAAGGTGAAGAAAATGTAAGTTTGTTACGGCGTATTGAGAGAGTAGGACATATTTACTTATCACAAAGAGATTATTATCAACTGCAAATTCTTAGCGAATTTTATCAATGTCTAAATCATCTTTTAAATATTTTTGATCAATATGAACAAATCAATCAATATTTCTTTGATCCAAGAGTTAAACAATGTATTCAATACTTACAAAGTCATTATCATAATAAAGTAAAACTAAGTGAGTTAAGTCATATGGTTCATATGAGCGAAGCGGAGACGATTAAGTTGTTTAAACGATTTGCAGGGGACACGCCATTCAATTTCTTACAAAATTATCGACTAGAGCAAAGTGCTAAGCAACTCATGTATCATCATAAAAATGTGACTGAAGTGGCAATGGATTGTGGATTCTCAACTACAAGTTACTTTATACAAAATTTTAAGCAGAAATATTCACTTACTCCTAAGCAATTTCAAATAAAATATGCAAAGTATTTAAAATAAAGTAGGTGCATAGTGTCATCAATCAGATGAACTTGCACCTACTTTTTCAGTATCTGTATTTGAAATTGTATCATTTGTATTTGAAATGGTTTCTTCTTTGGCAACATCATCACTTGTTGCTGAAGCCTTATTTAACTTTGTATCATTTATGCCTTCGTTAGAATCTTTAGTAACACTATAAATGTGTTGATGGTCTGTGTCTAAAACTGAGCTACTCATATCATTGCCTTGTAAGCTACCCACAAGAATCAATACCAAATAGCTTGAACAAACTAATAATACCATTGCTAAATATATGCTAATTGCTATCTTAACAGGTTTAGTCAAAGGTTTACCCATCAGTATCCTCCTAAAGTTGTATCTTTAATACCTTTAAATTAACATCAGAATTTTAATCTAATGTAAATGCGACGTAAATATTTGATGATTTCTCAAATAACTAGAACTAGATTTAAATTTTAGAAAAATATTTTTAAATTTATTCTTTATTTGTAAAAGTAAAATATTGAATATTTCTAAAAAAATTAATCTTTGTTAATATAATTTTACATTAGATTTACAATGTTAAAACTGACTAAATACGCACATGATAGCATACCCTTATTAGAAGTAATAATTTATTTATTATGTTCATATGAAGTAAGAGCGTTTGGATTTATTAGTCACTTCTATAGAAAATGTTTAAAGACATTTTTGATATACATAGCAATGAAATACGTATTTAGACAACTTAATATTAAAACAATTAAAGAGAGGTACTACACTGTGATTCTCATTATAATTTGTATCGCATTGATTTTATGGCTTGGTATTAAAGAGAAGAATCGCCATACTAATCGACTCAATAAGATTCCAATTAGAATCAACATTAATGGTATTCGTGGTAAATCAACGATTACGAGAATGATTTATAGCGTTTTAAGAGAAGACCATTACCATGTTATTGGTAAAACCACAGGAACAGATGCTCGAATGTTGTATTGGTTTACTGACAAGGAATACCCCGTTATTAGAAAACCACAAGGCGCGAATATTGGTGAACAACGTGACATTGTGCGCAAAGTTGTTAAACAAAAAGCTGACTCTTTAGTTAATGAATGTATGGCAGTTAATCCAGACTATCAAATTACTTTTCAAAAAGATTTAGTTAAAGCCAATATAGGCGTTATCGTCAATGTCATGGAAGACCACATGGACGTGCTTGGACCTACACTTCAAGATGTTGCTCAAGCGTTTACTGCAACAATTCCTTACAAAGGGACTTTAGTTGTTATGAAAGACGACTATACGAAATTCTTCGCAAAAGAAGCTAAGAAACGTAAAACAAAGTTAATTGTCGTAGATAAAGATGAAGTTCCAGAATCATATTTAAGAAAGTTTCCATATCTTGTCTTCCCAGATAATGTTGCTATTGCATTAGGCGTTGCAGAAGCTGTTGGCGTTGATAAGGAAACTGCATTGAGAGGTATGTTAAATGCACCACCTGATCCTGGTGCGGTTGAAATCAAATATTTTAATGCAAATCGCACACGAAATGTATTTGTTAATGCATTTGCTGCTAATGAACCTCAATCGACAAAAGCTATTTTAAATAAAGTTGAATCTTATAACTATCCATATACGAAAAAAGTAGTGATTTTAAATTGTCGTTCAGATAGGGTAGATAGAACGCGTCAATTTGTTGAAAACTTTATTGATGATGTAGACTTTGACACACTCATTTGTACAGGTAAAAGTACACAAATGGTGACAGACTTAATGCAACACTTACCTGATAAAAAATATCTTAATTTTGAAAACCGTGAGTTCCCAGAAATTGAGAAAGCCATTTTGCAAGAATCACAAAACGCACTCATATTCTGTGTAGGAAATATTCATGGTCCAGGTGGTAGAATAGCAGAATTTATAGAAGGGATAGAATAAAATGATTGGTTCAGAATTATACTTCTCCCTATTTGTCGGTATTGTATTAAGTTTAATATTTGCCGAGAAATTTGGGATTAATCCAGCAGGACTCGTTGTACCGGGTTACTTAGCACTTATATTCGATCAACCCATCATGTTGTTATCTGTGTTAGTCATTAGTTGTTTAACATTTTTCATAGTTACATACGGTATTAGTAGATGGGTTATTTTGTACGGAAGAAGAAAATTTGCGGCGATGATTTTAACTGGGATGGTACTTAAATTCCTGTTCGACTTGATTTATCCATTGACGCCATTTGAAATGGTTGAAGTGTCTGGTATTGGTGTCGTTATTCCTGGAATCATTGCGAATACAATTCAAAAGCAAGGTGTCGTGATTACGTTATCAACAACGATGTTACTTACATGTATCACGTATGTCATCTTATTCTTATATAGCTTTATTAATTAATCGCGAGCAAGGAGCGCAGAGTAATGAAAAAGAAAAAACGGTTATCAGCGAGCGAATGGTTACTTAAGCAATCGAAACGTCACAAACGTTTCAATTTTAGTTATACACTTATCGTTTTAATTGTGGCACTTGTACTTCTAGTATTCGCTATTAGAGCTGTAAAAGTTGAGCCAGTCGAGGCAATGCCAAGCTCAGGTAATGATTATATTCGTAGTACATATTTAGGTAATATCACATTGAATAAACATTTTCGACAAATGGATCTTAACGAAGTGTTTAAAGGGTTAAAACAACCACTTCAACAAAGTGACTTTTCAACTGCTTCACTTCTAGTGAGCCATTTCTCAAACGATCCAAAAACGAACATCAAGAAGAATATTGAGAACATTATGTTCTTGAAAAAAGAAAATGTTAAAAGTGTCAATTTAATTAATAATACGATTGATAACGTGCAAGCCCAAGATTTAAGTAAACAAGTGGAAGCACAAACGGATTATAACTTTATGACTGGTAATGGTTCTAACCCAATTAATAGTAAGACGGTGCAACAAACGGTTAAAGGTAAAAAAATAGCTAACGTGTCATTCACTGACGTAGGTTCAAACTATGAAGATCCACTTAAAAATACAACATCTATTAGTTTAGACCCAAAAATATTTGTTCCATTAATCAAAAACTTAAAAGAAAATAACGATTTAGTTGTCGTAAACGTGGATTGGGGTATTACCAATGAACGTAGTGTGACGGATCGTCAAAAAGAATACGCACATGCGCTAGTGAAATCCGGTGCAGATGTAATCATTGGTCATAACTCAGTTGTCCAAAAAGTTGAAAAATATAAAAATGCAAGTATCTTCTATAGTTTAGGTAATTTAACATCAGATTCATTCTTATCTAAAAACCAAAAAGGTATGGTAGTTCAGCACGATTGGAATGGGCAGCATAATAAATTTAGCATTACACCTGTACGTGGTGCAGATGGCAAAATAACGAAAGACAACATGAATAAGATGGAGGCACAACGTTATTACAATAATATAAATGATAAATCAATTCACCTTAAAGAGGAGAATGGAGGATATACCTTTGAATATTAAAAAACATTGGTTAGGTATTGTAACAACGCTCATTATAATTGCAATTCTATTGATGGTGACGTTTGCCAAAGCGAACGAAGGCCTTGATAACTATGAGAAAAATGAATTAAAAGATGCAACGGAGCAATATTTATCTAAAGGGGCCAGTTAGTATGAATATTTATAGTAAAGTGACATTATCAGTCATTTTAGTTATCACCATTTTAATATCATTCGTCTTTTACTACTTTAATAAAGAAGACAGACCTGATAAAGATACATTATTCGAAAATAAAATTGCAGATCATAAATCATCTGGCAGTAAAAAGAAATATGGTGTAGCATCTAATAATGCGATTGCCACGCGTGTCGGTAATAAAATTATTGAAGATGGTGGTAATGCAGTAGATGCAGCTATGGGTGTTTCTTATGCGCTAGCGGTAACAGAGCCACATTCTTCAGGTTTAGGTGGCGGTGGTGCCACGCTTACATATAATGGTAACGAAGGCGAAGAACCAAAGATGTACGAATATAAAACGCTATCTTCTTATAATTATAAGAAAGGCGATGAAATTGGTACACCTGGATTTGTGCAAGGTATGCATGATATGCATCAACGAGAAGGTAAAATGGATGAGAAGAAAATTTTTAGTTACATCGTACCATTAGCCGAAGATGGCTTCGAAGTTGATTCAGAATTAGAACGTAGTTTGAAAATCTACGGTTCTGATATCGATCGAAATTCACCTTTCTTCAAAGGAAAACGTACAGTACGTGAAGGCGATGTAGTTAAACAGCCCGCTTTAGCTAAAACACTTAAAGGTATTAGAGATAAGGGGCCTAAATATTTCTATAAGGATATTGCTAAAAGTGTATCTAAGCAAGTTGATAGTGAATTAATTGAGAAGGACTTTTCAACATTTAAAACTGAAGAAAAGAAACCAGTATCAACTAAATATTTAAATAATACAATATACTCTGCATCAAATCCTTTAGGTGGGGTTTTAATGTTACAAGGTTTAAAAATTGATGAAAGTGCCAATTCAAATAATGATAGAACAGATTATATCAATGGCATTATTAAATCACGTGATGTAATGTACCGAAATAGAGATATTGTTAATGGTCAGGAAGCGAATAACGACTCACACTTATCGGAAAATTATTTATTAGACAATTTAAATAATGTAAATAGTGGCGGTAATGAAATGAATAGTGATTTTGATACGTCATTAGATACGACGAGTACAACTCATTTTGTTGTCATTGATAAGAATGGTAAGCTTGCTAGTACTACAAATACACTATCTAGTTTCTTTGGTTCTGGTAAATTTGTTAAACAAGGTTTCTATATGAACAACTCTTTAACAAACTTCTCAAGTGATCCTAATAGTCCAAACTATGGTGGAAAACATAAAGCACCACGTTCTTATACATCACCATCCATTGTTGTTGGTCCGGATTTCTATATGGGTATTGGTACACCAGGTGGAAACAAAATTCCTACCATCTTAAATGAAGTGTTGATTGACTATTTAAGAGGTGACGGTACTCTACAAGAATCTATTGATAAACCACGTTTTTATAACGATGGTGGTACAGTCTATTATGAAAATGCGACAAGTGATGAAGATATCAATACATTCAAGAGTATGGGATATGGTGTTAAAGAAAAACGTAATGACGCAAACTTTGGTAGTGTTCAAGGTGCAATATATAATAAAAATGATCAAACTGTTGAAATCGGACAAGATGTTGGTAATAGATAATGGTTTGGTAAAAGCAAAATAATATTTTTTGGGAGACTGGGACATAAATAATATGATGATGCTATTTTGCAAATTCGCAGTAGCTAACTGAACTGAGAATGCGCTTAAATCAAGCTTTTTTCAGTTCTAGTCATCCTTGCGGGGGTGGGACGACGAATTTAAAAAGAATTCTGTCCCACTCCCTTTTTCTAAATAGGAATAAAGGGATAAGAATTGAAATCATAGTTTACTATTGAAATTATCATTAAAATCGATATGATGAATATATAGGTTATAGAATTTAATATTAAAATTATATAAAATAAATATATATTGAATTGTTTACTTGATATGTAAGATGAGCGCCTCTTATAATGATGGACAAAGGTGGAATGGTTATGGAAGATGTAGTATTAGGAATAGACTTAGGTACGAGTGCAGTTAAAATTATAGCTGTTAATCGACAAGGAGAAGTAATTGCATCAACGAGTGAACCTTTAACGTTGATACAAGATCGTGCCGGTTATAGTGAGCAAGATCCTGAAGAATGGTTTGAAGCGGTTAAGAAAGGTATTAAATATATTAATGAAGTGCCTGAAATGGCGAATTATACTGTCAAAGGGATCTCGTTCTCAGGACAAATGCATGGTTTAGTGCCATTAAATAGCGAATATAAACCTGTACGACATGCCATTCTATGGAATGATACCCGTAACTCTGAACAATGTGCGCAAATCAAAGAAGTATATGGAGAAAGATTGAATGGTAACCCTATTCTTGAAGGATTCACACTTCCAAAAATGCTTTGGATGAAACAAAATGAGCCATCACTTTGGGAACAAGTAAGTGTCTTCGTATTGCCTAAGGATTACGTACGCTATTGTTTAACAGGTCATATTCACATGGAATATTCTGATGCAGCCAGTACATTACTATTAAGTCCAAAAACACATGATTGGACTAGAGATGTAGGTGAACGATTAGGCATCGGTGATATTTATCCACCTTTAGTACGTTCAACAGAGGAAGTTGGAGTAGTACGTTCAGAATTAGAACAAGAGCTTGGTTTCAAAGCTCCTGTGAAGGTTTATGCTGGTGGTGGAGATAACGCATGTGGTGCCATTGGTGCAGGTATCATTAATGGTAACGATACGCTTTGTAGTATCGGGACATCAGGTGTTGTACTCAACGTTGAGAGCGAAGGCTACACTGAATACAAGAACAACATACATTTCTTTGATCATAGCGTTCCACAAACATTCTATGCTATGGGCGTAACCTTAGCAGCAGGTTACAGTTTAAATTGGCTTAAACAAACGTTCTTTGAACATGAGAGCTTTGACGATATCGTTCAACAAGCAAGTACGTCAACGATTGGTTCTAATCACTTATTATTCGCACCTTATTTAGCAGGCGAACGGACGCCACATGGAGATGCATTTATAAGAGGAAGCTTTATTGGTATTAGTGGTAGCCATAATAGGGCGGATTTTGCTAGAGCAGTATTAGAGGGTATTACCTTCTCGTTATATGACTCTATACAATTAATGCGAGAAGCTGGTAAAGAGATTACGCATATTACTTCTATTGGTGGCGGTGCGAAAAGTTCATTTTGGTTGCAGATGCAAGCAGATATCTTTAATGCTACAATAAGAAAGCTAAAACATGAAGAGGGGCCTAGCATGGGCGCTGCGATGATTGCAGCATATGGACTGAAATGGTTCGAAAGTTTCGATGAATGTGTAGATAAGTTTATAGATATTGCTTAAACATTTGAACCTGACGCTAAAAGACACGCACAATATGAAGCATATTATAAAGTATATAAAGATATTTACCGTCAAACACATCAATTAACTGAAGCATTATTAAAAATTGAAGATTAATTCAATCATAATAAACTGGAGCAGCAATGGTTGTTCCAGCTTTATTATGTTTAAAACTAAATCGTTTCAATTTTGCAACAATTTTAAATGTGAGCAATTTGTTATGTAATGATTAGTTGTCACGTTAAAGTGAAAATATCAACAAAGAAATGTATACAATTTAACCGAAATTTCAAATAATAAATACGCTGTTGAAAAGGTTTACAAAGCAGTTTGCGTTAGTGTAAAATAACACATATTATTTATTTATTTTCAAAAAATTTAAAACTAAAAATATTTTAACCTCAAAAAGTCTCTAAATGTGATTTATTTCACAATTTTATTTTTTTGTCACTGAATATGTCTTGAAATCGTTTTCTACAGGGTGTAGTATGACTATGGTTGTTAAATAAATAGAAAGAGGTTTTGGGGAATGAATATCATTTTAGGAGTAGGAACACTCGTATTAGTGCTTATCGTTATGACGCTATTCTTAAACTTTGCGCCATATGGTAAACAAGGACTACAAGCTTTATCAGGAGCTGCTTGTGCAACTTTCTTACCACAAGCATTTCTAAGTTACGCTATTGGTGGCGTATTCCATATCGAGTTTTTACAAACAATAGGAGATTTAGCAGGAAGCCTTGCAGGTGTTGCAGTAGGTATCTTAACTGGCTTGAAAATGGGCATCTCACCTGTTTTTGCAGTAATCATAGGACTAGTATTACACGACTTTAAATTATTACCAGCATTTATAGCAGCGTATATTATTTCATTCGGTATTAAATTTATCGAGAAAAAAGTCCCAGAAGGGTTGGACTTAATTGCTGTGATTTTAATTGCTCCAGCACTTGTATTTGGCTTAGCTACAGTTATTAGCCCAGGGGTTATGGCTGTATTAACTCAAATCGGTGGTGCAGTTACATCAGTAGGAGACAGCAATCCATACGCATTAGCAATTATTTTAGGATTAGTAATTCCAGTAACGGGTATGACACCACTAAGTTCAATGGTATTAACTAGCTTATTAGGACTAACTGGTATACCAATGGCTATCGGTGCTTTAACATGTACTGGTTCATCATTTGTTAACTATGTATTATTTAGCAGACTTAATATTGGCGGAAGTAAATCAAAAGCATTCGCAGTATTTGTTGAACCATTAACACAAATCGATTTAATCGCAAAATACCCTCTACAATTATATGGCACGAACGCAATTATCGGTGTTGTAAACGCTTGTATCGTTACATTTAGTGGACTCGTAATCGGTGTTAAAGGTATGGCAACACCAATTGCAGGTGCAATCGTATTATTCGGATTTAACGATGCTACAAAATCAATTATTACAATCATCGTCGTTGCAGTAGTAAGTGTGGTATTAGCATTTATCTTCAGTACGTTAATTAAAAAATTCAACCTAATGAATATGAGTATAAAATTGCCTAGTAAACAGAAACAACCTAAGGAGAGTGTTTAATTATGGCTACTAAAAAAAGCTACGATTATCAAAGTGCATTTGATATTATTGGCCCTGTAATGATGGGACCTTCAAGTTCTCATACAGCAGGTGCAGTTAAAATCGGTAATGCTGCTTATGCAGTATTAGGTGGTATGCAGCCAGATAAATTAACAATTCATTATTACGAATCCTTTGCTCAAACACATCAAGGACACGGTACAGATTTAGCTATCGTTGGTGGTGCAATGGGCTATAGCACATTCGATAGTCGTATTAAGAGTTCATTAGCAATCGCAAAAGATCAAAACATCGAAGTAAATATTATCGAAGAAGAAGGCGACAGTATTGGTGAGCATCCTAACTGTGCGTATCTTGTTGCAGAAGGAAATGGTCGTCACATCGAAGTAATTGGTAACTCAATTGGTGGCGGTACAATCAAATTAAAACGCATCAGTGTAGAAGGACTAGACATTGATTTTAACTATGGTTTACCTATCCTAGAAATGGATGGAGCGGCAAATAAATCAGAAGTTAATCACTTTATCAATGATGTGAATGAACTTGGTGCAGACATTAAAGAGGAAATGACACAAACGGGCGATAATTTTAGTTTAGCAGTATTACCACTAAACAAAGCATTATCTGAATCAACGTTAGATCAAATTAAAGAAAAATATAGTCACTTAAATATATCCTATATTAAATAGAGGGGGATTAAAGATGTTTGATTCAATTAGAGAAACTATAGACTACGCAGTCGAAAATAAAATGTCTTTTGCAGATATTATGATTCAAGAAGAGATGGAACTTTCAGGCAAGACGCGTGACGAAGTTAGAGAAACAATGAAACAAAATTTAGACGTCATGAGAGATGCCGTAATTAAAGGATCAACTGGCGAAGGCGTTAAAAGTGTAACAGGTTATACTGGTCAAGATGCCATTAAACTTGCTAAATATAACGAGAATAATCATGCCTTATCAGGACATGAAATGGTTGAAGCAGTTAAAGGTGCGGTTGCTACTAATGAAGTAAACGCAGCTATGGGTATCATTTGTGCAACTCCAACAGCTGGATCCTCCGGAACGATTCCGGGCGTATTATTTAAATTAGAAAAAACACATGACCTTACAGAAGAACAAATGATTGATTTCTTATTCGTTTCATCATTATTTGGTCGCGTTGTTGCTAACAATGCAAGTGTTGCAGGTGCTACAGGAGGTTGCCAAGCAGAAGTAGGTTCAGCTTCAGCAATGGCAGCAGCAGCTGCAGTATCAATCTTCGGTGGCGAACCGGAAGCATCTGGTCACGCTATGGCATTAGCGATTAGTAATTTACTAGGTCTAGTTTGTGACCCAGTAGCAGGTTTAGTAGAGATTCCTTGTGTAATGCGTAATGCAATTGGTTCTGGTAACGCATTAATTTCTGCAGACTTAGCATTAGCTGGTGTTGAAAGTAGAATTCCAGTAGATGAAGTTATCGAAGCTATGGATAAAGTAGGACGTGGCTTACCAGCTGAATTAAGAGAAACAGGACTTGGTGGTTTAGCAGGTACACCAACAGGTGAAGCAATCAAACGTAAAATCTTTGGTGAAGCTGAAGTTAATAGCTTTTCATAATATAACTTAAATTAGAAGCCATTCTTAAATGTCAATATGACATTTGAGAATGGCTTTTTTAATCCTTATGACAGATTTATCATTCTGGCAGTAGCAGACTGATTTGAAAATGCTTTGAATTATGTATATTCAAATCTAGTCGGGGCCCCAGCAAAGAGAATTTCATAAAGAAATTATACAAGCTAAGCAAGCTGGGGTTAAAACGAATTCAATTTTGAGAATATATTAGATATGTTCTACTTCCATATATTTATCAGAAAATTAAAAAAGTTATTGCAAAATTTCACTAATACGTTTAAAATAGCCGAAAAGGGGATGATGATATGCTAAGGTTATGTATCATCTTTTTTATATTCGTGACTAACACAACCATTACACAGTTATGGACAGTTGAGGGAACATGGGAGAATCTCTTATTACAATCAATGTCACTAAGTATGATTATTGTATTCCTGTTTTATTATGTGGGTTTTGTGATTGCGGAGAAAAAGAGGAAACAAATAGAAACTTTATTTAAGAAAGAATTCTTTCATGAGAAGGAAGACTTTTTTGAAAAAGACGATAAAAGAAAAGTAAGTGAGTAAAAGGGACTCACTTACTTTTTTATTTGTCATGCAAATCATATTGGTAAAAAGCTAAATCTAACCAGCGATCAAATTTGTAGCCAACATTTTGAATGATACCTGCATGTTTGAAGTTAAACTTTTCATGTAATTTGATGCTGCTATCATTGGAAGCATCGATACCAGCTACAATAGTACGATAATTTTTATCTCTAGCATCTTCAATAAGATGTTGTAATAATTGAGAAGCAATGCCTTTGCCTCGATTTGATTTATCTACGTAAATCGAATGTTCAATAGAATATAAGTAAGCCGGCCAGTTTCTAAATTGACCGTAAGTCGCAAAACCAACAGCCTTGCCAGCTTGTTCAAATACATATATAGGTTCATTTGCTTTATTCTTCATGTCAAACCAAGCTTTACGTTCATCTAAAGTTTGAATATCGTATGTGTAAACAGCTGTAGTATGCAATATTGCATCATTATAGATTGATAGTATTGCCGGTAAATCTTCAATTTTTGCTTCTCTAATCATTATGGCACCTACTTTTCTAAGTTTGTATCAGTTTAAAACGAGATTTCAATTGTTGCAACTATATGTAATTAAATATGACACGATAAATTAAATTAAACTTACGAAATAAACATGATATACTATGACCTAAGAAAGCCACGTTAAAGGAGTAACACATAATGAAGAATTGGATTAATCGATTGATGACGATACTTGGTGTCATACTCATCTTAGTAGCAGTGTATCTATTTGCTAAACCACATATCGATAATTATTTACATGAAAAAGATAACGACAACAAAATAGAACAATATGATAAACAGGATAAGTCTAGCAATAAACAAACACCAACCATTCCTAAGGATAAAATTAAAATGGCAGGGTATATATCAGTGCCAGATGCAGAGATTAAAGAACCAGTGTATCCTGGACCAGCGACACCAGAACAGTTAAATCGTGGTGTAAGTTTCGCTGAGAAAGATGAATCGCTAAGTGATCAAAATATATCAATCGCAGGTCATACATTTACCGATAGACCACATTACCAATTCACAAACTTAAAAGCAGCTAAAAAAGGTAGCAAAGTATACTTCAAGATAGGAAATGAAACACGCGAATATAAAATGACTAGTATACGTGATGTCAATCCAGACGAAGTTGAAGTATTAGATGAACACAAAGGTGAAAAGAATCAATTAACATTAATCACATGTGATGATTACAATGAGCAAACCGGTGTTTGGGAAAAACGTAAAATCTTTGTAGCGAAACAAGTTAAATAAATATATTTTAAAAAATTTGAAATAGATCTTTAATAAATACCAATCGTTACATAAAACATAAATGCTAAGTCATTAGGAGTGATACAAGACGTCTAATATAGATCTTGTGTCACTCCTTTAAATTTAGCATTAGAAATCATCATGCTATTTTTATTAATTGTATTTAATTTCAGAATGTGAATATAGTTTCATCATGTTAGTGTGAACTTCAACCCTAATTAGATGACATATATAATAAATGTGAATACAACGGACTAGGGGGATTGCACATGGTTAAAGCTATTGCAGTAGATATGGATGGTACATTTTTAGATTCTAAAAAGAATTATGATAAAGACCGTTTTGAGAAGATATTTAAAGCATTGAAAGAACGCAATATAGAATTCATTGCTGCAAGTGGAAATCAATTTGCTAAATTACAATCTATATTTGGAGAAAGAGATATGTTCTTTATTTCTGAAAATGGTGCGGTTATTTACAAAGGTAAAGACTTATATAATTATCGAAGCTTCAATCAAACAGACTACAAAGAAGTTGTCGATTATTTAAATATCGATAGAAATATTAAAGAATTTATAGTTTGCGGATTAAAGAGTGCCTATATATTGAAAGACACGAGTGAAGCATTTAAGGAAGATGCGCATTTCTACTATCATCAGTTAGAGGAAATTGATTCTTTTCAACCATTACCGGATGATGAATATGTCAAGATTGCGTTAAATATTAATCGAGATACGCATTCAACACTTGATACTGATTTAGAAGAAAAGTTTAGCAATACTATTAAACTTGTATCGAGTGGACATGATAGTATTGATATTATTATGCCTAATATGACAAAAGGACAAGCGCTTCAACGTTTATTGGAAGAGTGGCATATGTCTGCTTCTGATTTGATGGCATTTGGAGATGCTAACAATGATAAGGACATGCTTGAATTAGCCGAGCACAGTTATGTAATGGCTAATAGTCATGATGAATCACTATTTGAAGTTGCCAAGGCAGTTGCTCCAAGTAATGATGAGCAAGGGGTATTACAAATTATAGAGCAAGAAGTATTAAAATAGCTTAAAAAAGGAGAACTCTCAACTTTGAGAATTCTCCTTTTTATTTATTAAACACATATCTTAGTTTAATTGAGTTTCACATTTACCAGTATTAATAACTGATAATGCTGCGTTTAATCCGCCTTCAACTAAATTTCTCACAGCTTCATCAGAGAAGAATGCGATATGTGGAGTGACCAAAATGTTTTCATGTTTAATTAATTCTAATAAAGTTTCATCTTCGATCTCTTTTCCTGTCCAATCATAAGTAAAGTACGGCGCTTCGTTTTCATAAGTATCAATAGCAGCACCATATAATGTACCGTCATTAACAGCTTTAATTAATTCAGGTGTATCAATTACAGCACCACGAGCCGCATTAACTAATACTGCGCCTTTTTTAACTTTAGAGAACATATCTGCATCGAATAAGTGGAAACTTTCTTTATTCGCTGGAACATGTAATGAAATGATATCAGCATCAGCAATTGCTTCTTCAACTGTATCTTTATATTCTAAGAAGTCTAATGAATTGTTAGGGTATGCATCATAACCTACAACTTTAGCTCCGAAACCAGCATAAATTTTACCAGTTGCAGCACCAATACGTCCTGTACCGATAATAGCTACTGTCATATTTTTAACAGGGGTAGACATAATAGGTGCAGCCCATTTGAAATTATGTTCTTGAACACGTTTTTCAATTGCAGGGAAGCGACGAACTAATTGTAAAGCGATAGAAACTGAATATTCAGCAATAGTTTCTGGTGAATAACTAGGTACATTTGAAATGATAATGCCATGTTTTTTAGCTAACTCTAAATCGTACATGTCGAAACCAGCAGTACGTTGAGCAATTTGTTTAATACCATATTCTTCAAGTTTAGGGTAAACAGAGTCTGCTAATTTACCAAATTGCATTGTAGTAACACCATCGAAACCTTTAGCTAAATCAACTGTATCTTCACTTAAAATTTCTTCAGTTGTAACAACTTCAACATTGTTCGCTTTACCCCAGTTTAAAGCGTCATTTTTCTCGTAATCACGAGTTCCATAAAACATAATTTTTGTCATTTTAATAACCTCACTTCATTTTGTATGAATTTATAATTAATAAATAAGTTTTCTTAAGTTGTCTATAGAAATGTGAATTATTAATAGGAATAATGATTTAAAACATCTCTATTACTTAACTTACAAATATATTATATTGTGAATTTATTCACAAATCAATAGGCAATATGAAATTTATTTTTCGATTGTTAAAAAATTCACATAAAAATAGTAAATTTTCATTTATTTTTTAATGATAAGTTTTGTAAGCGTATAACTTTAGGCTAAAGGAAACGTACTTTATAATCAAATTAGTACTATCTAAGGAGGATATATTTCATGAGTTCAATGCAAGAGACAATAATCAACGCATTTAATTTTAGACATGCAACAAAGGAATTTGATCCTGAAAAGAAAGTTAGTGAGTCAGACTTCCACACAATATTAGAAACAGGTCGTTTATCACCTAGTTCACTAGGATTAGAACCTTGGCGTTTTGTTGTTATTGAGAATGAAGATTTAAAAGAAAAATTAAAACCTTACAGTTGGGGAGCACAAAAGCAATTAAATACAGCAAGTCGTTTCGTTATTATTCTTGCACGCAAAAATGTCACTGCAGACTCAGAATACGTACAACATATAATTCGAGGTATTAAAAAATACGAAGAAAGTACGATTCCAGCAGTTGAAGATAAATTTAATAATTTCCAAACGAATTTCCATATTAACGATAATGAGCGAACGTTATTAGACTGGGCAAGTAAACAAACTTACATTGCATTAGCTAACATGATGACTTCAGCAGCATTATTAGGAATTGATTCATGTCCTATGGAAGGATTTGATTTAGATAAAGTTACTGAAATCTTAGCTGAAGAAAAAGTTATCGATACGGAACATTTCGCACCATCAGTTATGGTTGCATTTGGTTATCGAAAAGAAGAACCAAAAGATAAAGTTCGTCAACCCGCCGAAGACGTTATTGAATGGATTTAATATAGAATCAAAAAGGAGAGCAAAGACTCTCTTTTTTATTATCCATAAGTGATAGATTCTATAATTAGAATCAATGATGTTTAAAGAGCTTAATACACGGAAAAATATTACAAGCAAGTTAGTGTATTTAAAAATGTAAATAAGGTAAAATGATAGTAGTTTTAAGTAAACGCTTACATTACAATGTAAACACAACGCACATAAGGTTTTTCATAAATTTTTATAAAGGGATGATGAAAAATGGCAAAAGTAAACGTTAGAGATTTCATAGAGGGACAATACGGTTTATTTATCAACGGTGAATTTCAAGCAAGCGAAAGTGGAGACACATTAACTGTAACTAACCCTGCGAATGGTGAAGATTTAGCTAAAGTAGCTAAAGCAAGTAAATCTGATGTTGATAAAGCAGTACAAGCTGCGCAAGATGCTTTTGACAGTTGGAGTAAAACATCTAAAGAAGAACGTGCGGACTATTTATTAGAAATTAGTCGTCGAATTCATGAAAAAGTGGAACACTTCGCGACAATTGAATCGTTACAAAATGGTAAGCCTTATCGAGAAACGTCAACAATTGATGTGCCATTAACAGCAAATCAATTTAAATATTTTGCGAGTGTATTAACAACAGACGAAGGTTCAGTCAATGAAATTGATGAGAATACAATGAGTTTAGTTGTCAATGAACCAGTAGGTGTTGTTGGTGCTGTAGTTGCATGGAACTTCCCAATTTTATTAGCGTCATGGAAATTAGCACCAGCATTAGCTGCGGGTAATACAATTGTGATTCAACCATCTTCTTCTACACCGTTATCATTAATTGAACTTGCGAAGATCTTCCAAGAAGTATTACCTAAAGGTGTCGTAAACGTATTAACTGGTAAAGGTTCAGAATCAGGCGATGCAATCTTCAATCATGAAGGTGTAAACAAATTATCATTTACAGGATCAACAGACGTTGGTTACGGCGTTGCGAAAGCAGGTGCTGAACGTATCGTTCCAACTACATTAGAACTAGGTGGTAAAAGTGCTAATATCATCTTTGACGATGCAAACTTAGATCAAGTTGTTGAAGGTGCGCAATTAGGTATTTTATTTAACCAAGGTGAAGTATGTAGTGCTGGTTCACGTTTATTAGTACAATCTTCAATTTATGATAAAGTAATGCCTAAATTAAAAGAAGCTTTCGAAAATATCAAAGTGGGAGACCCATTTGATGAAGACGTTAAAATGAGTGCTCAAACTGGCCCAGAACAACTTGAAAAAATTGAAAGCTACGTAAAAATTGCAGAAGAAGATTCAAATGCAAATATCTTAACAGGTGGTCATCGCTTAACAGATAATGGACGTGACAAAGGATACTTCTTCGAGCCTACAATCATCGAAATTAAAGATAATAGTCATCAATTAGCACAAGAAGAAATTTTCGGACCAGTTGTAGTAGTAGAAAAATTTAAAGATGAAGCTGAAGCAATTAAAATTGCGAATGATTCAGAATACGGCTTAGCTGGTGGTATCTTTACGACTAATATTAACCGTGCATTAAATGTTGCTAAAGCGATGAGAACTGGTCGTATTTGGATTAACACTTATAACCAATTCCCAGCTGGTGCGCCATTCGGTGGATATAAAAAATCTGGTATCGGTCGTGAAATTTATAAAGACGCTATTAAAAACTATCAACAAGTTAAAAATATCTTCATTGATACTAGCAATCAAACAAAAGGATTATACTAAGATAGTTAGTTTATAAATAAAAAATGAATATCATTTAAATTGAATGAGAGCTATCTGCAAAGCTGAGACTTTGCAGGTAGCTCTTTTTATGAGTTTAAAAGATAAGCGTATATGATTTAGTTACAAATTGCACATTGTAAAAGTTTTATTTAGAAATTGATAGATTGAGACTTTTTTTAAATTAAATAAGTTATAATACAATTTAAGTCTTTAAAGTCTATATTTTGCAAAAGGAAAAATAATGAAAAAATTACATGTATTATTAATTAGTTTTATAGTATTAGTACTCACCCTGAGTGGTTGTTCTAAACATGATGAGAAACATTCGAAAGACCATGAACCAAAAGAATTAAAAGTAGAATTTGTACCATCCCAAAATTCAAAAACGTTGAATGCTAAAGTGAAACCGTTACAGCAACAGTTGTCAAAGGAATTAGGCATTCCAGTTAAAGTACATGTGGCAACTAATTATAATGCAATGGTAGAAGCTTTAAGATCAAAGAAAGTGGATGTTGCATTTATTTCACCAGTGTCTTATACCATCGCACATGACAAAGGTGCTGCAGATGTTCTGTTGAAGTCCAAAGGTTATTTAGTAGATAATAAAGGTAATCCAACTAATAAATTAGTCGATTATTATCGCTCACAAATCGTAGTTCGTAAAGACAGTCATTTACATAAGTTAAAAGATTTAAAAGGGGCCAAAGTAGGCTTACAAGACCCAGAATCTACTTCAGGATATATTTATCCAATGGCAAGCTTAAAAAAAGTTAATGTTAATCAGAATGATATCAAAATTGCTCAAATTAAAGGGCATGATCAAGCATTGATTGCATTATTAAACGGAGATGTGGATGCTGTAGCTACATATCAAGATGCACGTGCTGATTTAAAGCAAGATTATCCAAAAATATATAAAGACACTAAAGTGATTTATCGCACGGATAAGATACCAAATGATACGATTTCTGTGCGTGGTGATATGAGTAAACAGTGGAAAACAAAAATCAGTAATGCCTTTTTAGATATTAGTAAATCTGAAAAGGGTAAGAAAATTCTTACAGATATTTATGGGCATCAAGGCTATGAAAAAGCAAAAGATAGTGACTTTGATACAGTAAGAAAGTATAGAAAACTTGTTGAGGAATAAAAATATAAGATTAAGGGAGTGGGACAGAATTCTTTTAAAATTCGTCGTCCCCACCCCCGCAAGGATGACTAGAACTGAGAAAAGCTTGATTTAAGCGCCTTCTCAGTTCAGTCAGCTACTGCGAATTTGCTAAATAGCATTATTATATTATTTATGTCCCAGACTGTACAAATATATATTGGCAGTAGTTGACTCAATTAAAATACACTTGTAGCAAGCTTCTTTTTAATTCAAGTCAACCTTGTTGTCGGGGCAGGACCACGAAATAAATTTTGGAAAAATATTATTTCTGTCCCGCCCCAAATCTATTTAAAATGACATGTTTTATAAACGATGCCAAATATGAATCATTCTATCCTGGAACGACACTTGTATCACTGTGAACTGTAATATCAAAGCCTTCAGGAGATGTAATATGTTCTTCTTTAGCATTTGGTTTATATATATCGAAATGAACTAAGCCATAAGTAGTCTCGTTGTCTGTTCTAGCTTGGTTAGATTGCCATACATTAGTAGCGATATGATGATGATATTTTTGAGTAGACATGAACAAAGCTTGTGGGAAATTAGAAATGTGTTCTAAACCTATTTGTTCCACATAAAAGTCACGTGCTTGCCCGATATCATGTGTTTTAAGATGTAAATGTCCAATTTTGCCATCTGCTGGCCAACCGTTCCAACCTTCTTCAGTACGTTGCGCAATTAAATCATCCGCATCTACTGCAAGTGTATCCATTTTTACAAAATTACCATCCCATTGCCAATCTTCAGATGGACGATCTTGATATACTTCAATGCCGTTACCTTCTGGATCATTAAAGTATAACGCTTCACTTACAAGGTGATCTCCACCACCTACAGGCACATTTAAACGACTAGCGTGGAATAAAAAGTTTGCTAAATCTGTGCGTGTTGGAAGTAAATAAGCGATATGGAATAAACCAGCTTCTCTAAATCCAGGACGGCGACCATCTTCTAAATAATGTAGTGTTAATGTATGACCATTAGCACCAACATTAAAGATGACATGATTGTCGTCTTGTTCTTTAATTGAAAATCCTAGTATATTTTTATAGAAGTTTGTCATTTTATTTAAGTCTTCAACGTTTAATGTAATATTAGTAACTTGTGTTGCTTCAATAGTGTGAAATGCATTCATAATGTAGTGCCTCCTAAGATGAATAAGTCATCTTTATTTATTATTTATATTAAGTATAATAAATATACTACTAATTGTTAAATTAATCAAGACAGTTGCTTTAAAACTTTAAAAGCATACAAAAAAGCTTTTAGACTAATGAAATAAAGGTGTATAAAAACCTCATTCAAGCCTAAAAGCTAATTCTGTAAAACATTTCAGTTAACTTCAAATTGTAAGTCAACGAATATGAAATAGATTATCCTAAATAAACATCTTGATAATCATCATTTTTCTCTAGAACGTCTTTCGCAAATGGACAAGATGCGATGATTTTTAAGTTGTTTTCACGTGCATAATTAACGACAGCTTCAACTAATTGTTTACCTAAACCTTGACCACCTAATTCATCAGCTACACCAGTATGGTCAATATCGATTTCATTATTATCTACTTGTTTAAATGTAATGACAGCTTGAGCATTTTGTTCATCTTCGCCAACATAAAATTGTTGATGTCCTTGTTTAATTTCTTGTGCCATAAAACGTCACTCCTTTAATAATGTCATATTACTATCTATCACTTTTGAAGAAATCTAAAACATTTTATAATTAAATATTTAATCTTAAATAATATAATAAACATAGATATTGCATTATTACATTATTAAAGATATAGTTAAAAACGAATTTATTACGCTTTGGAGGGTTCTGTGTGAAGAGGATTGGCTATCTCATTATCGTCCTGTGCATTTGTATTGCTTTATCAGCTTGTAGCACAGGTCAATATTCGGATGCGAAAAAGAAAGATGTTTCAACCAACAATAAAATAAATATCTATACTACAGTATTTGCATTTGAAAGTTTCACCAAACAAATAGGTCGCAAATATGTCAATGTAGATACGATTTATCCTCCAGGTGCAGACACCCATACATATGAACCAACTCAAAGAGATATGATTAATATTGCTAAAAGTGATCTATTTATATATTCAAGTGATGACTTAGATCCAGTGGCGAAGACGATTACGCAATCAATGACCAACGATGATATGAAATTAGCAGTTGCAGCTGATTTAAATCATCATACATTGCTTGAAGAAGACCATGATCATGAAGATCACGACCACCATCATAGTCATGAAGAGGAAAGTCACGACCCGCATGTTTGGCTTGACCCAGTCTTAGACAAGCATTTTGCAGAAAAAATAAAGAATGATTTAGTTAAAAGAGATCCTCAACACAAAGCATATTATGAACAAAATTTTAAGAAATTAAATCAAGATTTAACAGATTTAGACAATAATTTGAAAACAATTACTAAAAATCCTAAAAGACAAAAAGTAACCATCTCTCATGATTCATTAGGTTATTTAGCAGAGCGCTATCACTTTCAACAAGAGGGTGTCAGTGGTATGAATAACGAAGAGCCTAGTCAAAAGGATATTCTTGCGCTTATTAAACAAATCAATCAATCGAAGCAACCTTATATCCTTTACGAACAGAATATCACTTCAAAGATAACTGATGTCATTCGTGATGAAACCAATGCAGAACCAGTAAGTTTTAATAATTTGTCTGTGCTATCTAAAGAACAAGCTAACGACAAAGATTTAACTTTCCAATCAATCATGAAAAAGAATATTAAAGCGTTGGATAAAGCGTTGAATCAATAAAAATATCCCCAATCCTTTCATTAGGAGATGGGGATATTTTATACCTATTTATTCATATCTAATATAGCTTACCGTTGTATTATAGTATTCTTCGAAACCATGAATACCATCTGCACCACCTAAACCTGATTCTCTCCAACTAGCATGGTAACCATTAACAACTTCTTCTGCTTCACAATTAGCGTAAACTTCACCGAATTTTAAACGTTCTGTAGCTTCCATCACTTCTTTTAAATTCTCTGAAAAGATATAAGAAGATAAACCTGCATTTGTATCGTTTGCGGCATCAATTGCTTCATCGAAATCATTATAAGTTGTAATTGCTAGAACAGGACCAAAAATTTCCTCTTTAAAGGCACTGTCATCTTTTTTAACATTATCAAGAATTGTAGGTTCATAGAAGTAACCAGCGCGATCTAATTTATGGCCACCTAAAACTAAGTCTGCACTATTATTAACGGCTTCTTGCACTTTATCATCAATACTGTCCAACTGTGTTTGATTGATAATAGCACCATAATCGGTGTTATCGTCTAATGGGTCGCCGACTTGTAAGTCGCTCATACGTTGTTTAGCCTTGTTTACAAAGTCATCATGAACATCTTCGTGAACAAAGATACGCTCTGGACAAGTACATACTTGACCAGCATTATTTATTCGTGCTGTGACAATGTAGTCCACCGCTTTGTCTAGGTTAGCATGAGGTGTAACTAAGACAGGTGCGTTACCACCTAATTCAAGATTCACTTTTTTTACTGTATCTGCTGCATTCTTATAAACTGCTTTACCAGCACGCATACTTCCTGTTAAAGAAATGAGTTGTACATCTTTATGTGTGGCTAATTGTGTGCCAACTGTTTCGCCAGTACCAGGCACAATTTGAACTAAACCAGCTGGAATCGTTGAGGCACGGAATAGCTCAGCCAATCTTAACGTTAATAATGTTGTTTCTTCACTTGGTTTAATGACGATTGAGCATCCCGTTACTAGTGCTGGAATCACTTTACGCATTAAGACCATAATTGGTGCATTCCATGGCACAATACCTGCAGTTACGCCAATTGGCTTTTTAATTAATTGAATCATTTCATTCGAAACACTATTTTGTAGTACTTCGCCTTTATTACGCATACTTAAACTTGTCATATAATCAATAAATTGCACAGCTTTATCGATTTCACCTTCAGCTTGTGCTAATGTTTTACCTTGTTCTTTAACATATAATTGGGCAAGTTCATCTTTGTTTTGCTCTAATAAAGGAATTAATAATTTTACATGCTCTGCACGTGTTGGTGCTGGTACTTTTTCCCATTCAAGTTGTGCATGTTTAGATTTTTCGATTGCCTCGTTAACTTCTTCCTCAGTTGCGAAAGTAATGGTATCAAATGCTTCTCCTGTAGCAGGATTGATGACTTCCATCGTGTCACTAGATTTACTCTCTACAAATTCATTATTTATAAATAATTGATTGGTCATTTGAGACACCTCCAATGTTTGTATTCCCTGTAACAACCGTTTTCATGCTTATTTCATTTTGAAAAAAGATAGAAATAAATAGATATTGAAATTATAATAGAGCTAACATATTGACGATTAATTGAAACGCGTGTACAATTTATCTCGAAATCGAAATAAATTAAAGGTGGTGAGTAAATGGATCGCACAGAACATTCATTAAAAGCATTTATTGGTCTAAATAGAGCATTAGATACATTAGAAAAAATCGTGCAACAAGATGTGAAGAATTACGGGCTCAACGTGACGGAATTTGCAGTGTTAGAGTTACTCTATAGTAAAGGTCCACAACCTATTCAACGTATTAGAGATAGGGTGCTCATCGCGAGTAGTAGTATTTCATACGTTGTGAGCCAATTAGAAGACAAAGGTTGGATTACACGTGATAAAGATCCATTAGATAAGCGTGTATATAACGCAACACTTACTGACAAAGGTCAACAATTTATGGCAGATATATTTCCACAACATGCCTCAACGTTGGAACAAGCCTTCTCAGTTCTATCAGAAGAAGAATTGATAACGATTCAACAAGCATTCAAAAAATTAAGTGCACAATCTACTGAAGTGTAAATCGGTGCACTTTTATTTATAACTAAAATTATCTCGAAATCGAAATAAATGGAGGTTTTTAATATGACTAAACATGATTTATTAGGTATTCATCATGTAACTGCAATTACAGATGATGCTGAACGTAACTATAAATTTTTTACCGAAGTACTAGGTATGAGACTAGTTAAAAAAACAGTAAACCAAGATGATATTCAAACGTATCATACATTTTTTGCAGATGATGAGGGGACAGCTGGTACAGATATGAAATTCTTTGATTTTCCTGGCATTCCTCAAGGACGTAAAGGTACCAATTCGATTACTAAACCATCGTTTCGTGTTCCAAGTGATGAAGCATTAACATACTATATGAAGCGGTTTGAAGCGTTTGGTATAAAACATGATGGTATTCAAAACGTGTTAGGTAAGAAGGTATTGCCTTTTCAAGAGGCGGATGGACAAGACTATCAATTAGTATCCGATGAAGGCAACAGCGGTGTCTCACCAGGTAAACCATGGAAGAATGGGCCGGTTCCAGAGGATAAAGCAATTTATGGCTTAGGACCAATCGAAATTACGGTTAGTTACTTCGAGGATTTCAAACAATTATTGGAAAATGTATATGGAATGCGAACAATTATGAATGAAGAAGATGTAGCATTGCTTGAAGTCGGTGAAGGTGGTAATGGTGGTCAAGTTATTTTAAGAAAGGATTCAGAGGGACTAGTTGCCGTTCAAGGATATGGCGAAGTTCATCATGCATCATTTAGAGTGAAAGATTATGAGGCCATTAAACACTGGATGCAGAAATATCAAGAACTAGGCATACCAAACTCCGGTTTAGTCAATCGTTTTTATTTTGAAGCGTTGTATGCACGAATCGGTCATATTTTGTTAGAAATTTCAACTGATGGACCTGGTTTTATGGGTGATGAACCCTATGAAACGCTAGGTGAGAAATTATCACTTCCACCATTTTTAGAGGAACAAAGAGAAGCGATTGAAGCGCAAGTTCGTCCGTTTGATACAACTGGAAAAAGTTATAAATAGGGAGGTATTGAATTATGGAACCAATTACACACATTCATCATATTTCAGCGATTGTAGGAGATGCTCAAGAAACGTATGATTTCTATACAAATGTATTAAATTTAACTTTGATTAAACAGACAGTAAATTATGATGATACAAAAACATATCACTTATATTTCTCAAATGACAGAGCGCAACATGATATGGTACTTACTTTCTTTAATTGGCCAAATCAATATAGAGGTCGTATCGGTTCAGGTCAGGTTGGACGATTAGCGTTTAGAATACCAAAAGATAGCATGTCACATTGGGAAATGAAATTAAATATGAATGGGATTCAAACACGTCAAACTGAATCATTCAATCAAACAACGTTAGAATTTGAAGACATTCACGGATTAACATTAGCGATGGTTGAAAGTGATGAAGAACGTGTTAACAATGACATCATAGGATTTCATGGCGTAACAATGCTATCAGCTAATCCTCAAGCTACGGAAGCATTGTTGCAAAATGATTTAGGGTTAGAACATATTCAAGAAACAGATGACAATGTTCACTATCAAACGAGTGGTAGCGTGCATCATCAAATTATTGTGAAAAAGTTTGTAAACCCACAACCTGTTCGTTGGGGTGGTGGCATCTTCCATCATATTGCATGGTCAGTACCAAATGACGAGGTACATGTACAATGGCGTGATTATCTTCTTAATAAAGGCTTGCATGTAACAGATGTGAAAGAACGATTCTATTTTCATGCGATTTACATGAAAGAACCTGGCAATTTAATATTTGAATTTGCAACTGCAGGACCTGGCTTCACGATTGATGAAAACGTCGATGATTTAGGTAGACAACTACAGTTACCGCCATTTTACGAAGAAAGAAGATATGAAATAGAAGGTCATTTAATGCCAATAAAATTAAATGAGTACTAAGGAGAGGTGAGACAAATGGAACATATTTATAGACCAGGTAAGGATAACGCACCTACGCTAATTTTGTTACATGGGACTGGTGGGGATGAAACAGATCTTATTCCACTTGGAACAGCTTTAAATCCTAACTATAACTTGTTAAGTATTCGTGGAGAAGTCAATGAGAATGGTATGAATCGTTATTTCAAACGCATTGCTGAAGGTGTATACGATGAGGAAGATTTAGAATATAGAGGTCAACGGCTGTTAAATTTTATTTATGAAGCGGCTGAACAGTATCAATTTGAATTGAATAGAACGGCTTTAGTTGGTTTCTCTAATGGATCAAATATTGCGATTAACTTAATGTTACGTGACACAGCACCGTTTAAAAAAGCATTACTATTTGCACCACTTTATCCAATAGACGCTTCAACAAGCAAAGATATGAGTGATGTAGACGTTCTATTATCAATGGGAAAAAATGATCCAATCGTATCCATTGATCAAAGTGAACATGTTATTAATTTATTTAAGCAACTGGGTGCACAGGTTACAGAAGTATGGGTCAATAGTCATGAAATTACACAAGCTGGATTACAGAAAGGTCAAGAAATACTGAATTCATAATGGAAAAGGACTCAAAGATGTAAGGTTCGCATCTTTGTGTCCATTTTAATGTATTCCTAATTTATTTAGAGAATATTAAGTGTTTAAACCCCTGGTATAAAATTGGGACAAGGAGTATGAAGCCAAATAATCCCATAATTGGGAAGACTTTTCCAATTAAAGAAATGAAACCGATAAATGTACATATAAACGTGATGATAGCCATTATAATAATGAGTACAAAGTACCCTTTGGAAAATGGTTCTGTAAAACGAGAAGCAAATGCATACATAAGACCAACAATCGTATTATAGATAACAAGAACCATTATAATCGACATCACTGTACCTAATAATGGTGAAATGTGACTTGCGATTAATAGTGTCGGCAATGCGACAGATTGAATATGTTCAAATTCTGTAACAAGGCCAAAATTAATCATTAATAACAGTAATGTGATAATGATGCCGCCAAGTAGGCCACCCCATAAGCCAGACTGACGATGCTGCATGCGATCGCCCATAACACTTAAAAAACTAAATGCGGCTGCAATTTGTAGGCTTGCATAATTTAACCCATCAAACCACCAACCAAGTGATAGCGATTGATGTTGTTTATTGAAACGATTGGCCGCACTAAAATTTAAATCTCCTGTTATAAAATAATAGATAGCGATAGTAGAAACAACAATGACTAAGAACGGTGTAACCATACCTAATACCGTAATCAGACGTTCAAATTTAAGAAATAGCGTCATAAGAATGACTAACACTAGAATTAATGAACTCAACCAATAAGGTAATCCGAAACTTTCATGTATAGTTGACGCACCACCCGCAGTCATAATCATCGCTAAGGAGAATAAGAATAGAGTTAAGATAATATCAAAGATACGTGCAATGATTGGATGTAAATAATATCGAATAGACTCAGAATGGTTATGAGATTGAATGACAAAGCCAGTGTTTAATACGAACACGCCTGCTAGCGTTATAATCAAACCGGTAACAATAATGCCAGAGATGCTATAGATACCATTACTTGTGAAGAACTGAAATATTTCTTGACCAGTAGCAAAACCAGCACCAACGACAACACCAACAAATGCGAAAGCTACCATGATACTCTCTTTAAAAAGTTGCACAATTAAAATTTCCTTTCAAATCATTTCTAAATTCATATATTTAAACGCAATTACCTATTTTAGATGAAAAGATACTAGAAATAAACAGGAAAGTTTACTCGAAGTGAACATTGTGTGTCCGAAAAAGGCATTAACAGGTTGTTTATAAAATAATAATGCAGGCTTAATCAAAGTTTGATAGTATTATACAGTATTAAAAAAGTTGAATCTTATTGAGGAAGGTGTAGGTATGTCATTAGATTTACCTGTCATGTTAATCATTGTCTTATTTTTAGCATTAGGCATATTTAGTCAATGGTTAGCGACACAGATTAAATGGCCATCAATTGTAGTCATGTCGATTGTGGGCTTATTGATTGGACCGATATTGGGACTAGTTAACCCTCAAGAAACATTGGGAGCTGAAGTATTTAGTCCGATTGTGTCTTTAGCTGTAGCTGTCATTTTATTCGAAGGAAGTAGTAATTTAGACTTTCGTGAATTAAGAGGCATTTCTAAAGCGGTCATTCGAATTATTACCGTTGGCGCAGCTATATCATGGGTGCTCGGTGCGATTGCATTACATAAAATTTTAGATTTTCCAATTTCTGTTGCGGTTGTGATGGGCGGATTATTCTTAATTACAGGCCCAACCGTCATTCAGCCACTTCTTAAGCAAGCAAAGGTGCGTAAGAGTGTTGACTCTATTTTAAGATGGGAAAGTATCATATTAGATCCAATAGGACCGATACTCGCATTAACAGCGTTTTATATTTATCAAATATTTGAGCAAGGTTTTGGTGTCCAAGTTATTCTCATCTTTATTTTGAAAATGGTTATAACAGCCATTATTGGCTTCGGAGCATCATTCGTTTTCAATTGGTTAATTCAACGTGATTTTATTCCGCAAAATTTGATGCCATCGATTCAGTTAGTCTTTATTTTATTAGTCTTTAGTATTTGTGACCAAATATTACAAGAATCCGGATTATTAGCCGTTACCATTTTCGGCTTAATGATGGCACGTTATAAGAGACATGATTTAATTTACAAGGAGTCAGATCATTTCATTGAAAATGCATCATCAATTCTTGTATCTACCGTCTTTATATTAATCACTTCATCATTAACGTCATCTGTATTGATGGATGTCTTGTCATGGCAATTAGTGATTTTTGCGATTGCAATGATTGTATTGGTACGTCCAATCTCTGTTTTATTATCAACAATAGGTACAGAGATCACGAAAAGAGAACGCGCTATTGTAGCAATGATGGCACCTCGAGGGATTGTCGTTTTAACTGTGGCACAATTCTTTGGAGGATTATTCATGGATGATCATGTGAAAATGGCAAGTTATATCACGCCAGTGACATTTGGATTAGTGTTTATTACGGTTGTTATTTACGGCTTTAGCTTTACGCCATTGAGTAAGTTGCTAGGACTTGCGAGTACAGAACCACCTGGCGTTATTATAGTAGGAGAGAGTGAATTTTCATTCCATCTAGGGATGAAATTGCATGAACATGATATTCCTATAATGGTATTTAATTTGTTTGAGAATACGTCGGAGAAGGCAGAAGAACTTGGCTTTGAAGTGTTTAAGGGGAATTTATTATCAAGTAGTGATCGAATATATGCGGATTTAATTCGTTATAATAAATGTCTATTAATGACTAAGTCGTTTATTTTTAATAGTTTAGCGTTTAATGAATTGGTACCAGAGTTTGGATTGAATAATGTAAGTATGATGCCAGTGTCATTTACTGATGAACAGGCACGTAATAACTTAAATGGTCCGTTACGTAATCATATTTTATTTGATGAATCACACAGTCCAAGATGGTTTGATAATACGATAAGTAATAAGAATATTGTGGAGGTACTTGCAGAGGAATACGACACAATTACTGATCACGATATGATTATTTATCACGTTGATGATAATAGTGTTGTTTCATTTAATAAAAGTACTAAACCTATACCACAATATGATCAAGGTACATATGGCATCTTAAGAGATGTGTATTGAATATAGTTCAAGTTATGTTTAATTAGAGGATTGTAAAGTAGTTCTTTAAGAGCCTGGGACATAAATAATATGATGATGCTATTTTGCAAATTCGCAGTAGCTGACTGAAATGAAAATGCACTTAAATCAAGCTTTTTTCAGTTCTAGTCATCCTTGCGGGGGTGGGACGACGAATTTAATAAGAATTCTGTCCCACTCCCTACCTATTTGTGTGCATTACTATCTGTTATTAAGAATAAATAAAATTTAAAAAGGGCTGGGACAAAAAAATGTCTCAGCCTACTTTATCATTTTGTCAGTAGCTGAGTGATTTGAAAATGCGCTTGAATCAAGCTTTTTTCAGTTCTAGTCATCCTTGCGGGCGGGGCCCCAACAAAAAGAATTTCCTAAAGAAATTCTACAAGCAAAGCAAGTTGGGGTTCGGGGCCCCAACAAAGAGAATTTCTTAAAGAAATTCTACAAGCAATGCAAGTTGGGGTTCGGGGCCCCAGCAAAGAGAATTTCTCAAAGAAATTCTACAAGCAATGCAAGTTGGGGTTCGGGGCCCCAGCAAAGAGAATTTCTCAAAGAAATTCTACAAGCAATAATGCAAGCTGGGGTTACAACGAGATAAATTTTGAGAAAATATTATTTCTGTCCTACTCCCCTTTCCTACGATTAGTCAAGCATTTACAAATAAAATAAGCATTACTTAACTAAACCGTTCAATTTTAATTTTTTG
>NZ_JAVSMG010000004.1:0-223672 GCF_033283505.1 Staphylococcus sp. NWU MK-U1
TTCAAAAAATTAAAATTGAACGGTTTAGTTAAGTAATGCTTATTTTATTTGTAAATGCTTGACTAATCGTAGGAAAATGGGAGTAGGACAGAAATAATATTTTCTCAAAATTTATTTCGTTGTAACCCCAACTTGCATTGCTTGTAGAATTTCTTTAAAAAATTCTCTTTGTTGGGGCCCCGAACCCCAACTTGCTTTGCTTGTAGAATTTCTTTAAGGAATTCTCTTTGTTGGGGCCCCGCCTACCCCGGCAAGGATGACTAGGTTTGAAAAAAGCTTGATTCAATCGCATTTTCAAATCAGTCAGCTACTGACAAAATGATAAAGTAGGCTGAGACATTTTATTTTGTCCCAGCCTCTAGATAAAAATATTATTTATTTTTTAGCTTGGTAACTATGATATATATGCCTATCATCACTAAAATCACTTGGAAAAAGTTACCAATTAACAAGACGACAATGTAAAACGGGATGATAAAAAGCAGTGCTCCAAAGAATATAGAGAAAAATAGTATAACAAAAGACATGTTCTCAGAAACGTTGATATTCAAATTGTTCCCCAACAACCACCTGATTAAATCATTTACAAACCACACACATTTCCATATACAATACATAAACACTGCCAGCAAAAATATAGAATAAGGTACTACTACTAACATTTGAATAAATGCAATGATACCGTCCATCGATTATCTCCAATTACATATAATATTTTTATTACTGTATAGCGTAGGTTGAGTATTTATTCATGCACTATCTCATTAAAATAAGCACACTGCCATGCTTGTGTCTTAGCTGCAGTGTTATTTAATCCCGTCTCCCAAGGTGGATACACTCTCAATGCCATTTTCCCTTTAGAATCATCACTTTTTAAAATACCTTTCTTGATCAATATATCCTTTGGAAATATAAACTGGCCTCTCCGATTATCATCAACAATATTCACTATTAATTGATTCTCTAAATCATCCTCATTAAAAGGCACATTCGTATTATTTTCATCTTTCTTCCACATAGCGAAAAAGTAACCCTTTTTATTAGGTGTCCTTTGAGCAAATCTACTTTTGAATAGGCCATTTCGAGTTTTTATTTCTACCGCTTCATATTGTTGATTCCATTCTTCTAATACATAAGAAACATCAGAATTTGAAAATAACAATTCTAACAAATGGTAAGATTGCATCGTCTCAATGGATTTCATAAATATCTCCTTTTATGATATTAATTTCACTTACAGCCAATATTATTTGCATTAAATATACTCTGATTTATTAAAATTAATATATAGAACTGTAGTTAAAATTACTAAGTAGACAACCATCCATATATTAATTATAAGAAAATCCTTATTTAAGATAAGCATTATATCTTCATTTAACATCATCATAAAATCACTTATCGGTGGGAAGATCCAAAGAACATAGCTTGAAATAGAAAAAGCTTCAATTATAACAACTCTTAATATTGAAAACAGAAAAATCAACATCATTATTAACCAAACAAATTTATAAGATAGTTTTGGAATTGTTTTTAATAAGGTTGTAATAAGAACGCCCACGATTATTGTAATTATATGACTATAAATACCAATTACAATTTCTATTAGATTAGGTATATGCTCAAATCTAAAAGTAATTATAGGATAAATAATTGCGACTATACCCAACGGTAAAATAAGTAATATTGAAAATATTAATTTATTAGTCAAATATGTACTTTTAGATTTTAGTTGAGTAAATAATAATTGTTTTTTTTTGGAGAGATTCTGCGTCAATAATTGTTACAGTTATCCAACCAGTTACAAATAAAAGAACCATTGATGTGCTAGCAAAACTAGACATGATTGGTTGACCAGAATAAAAATATATAATAATTAGTAACGTAAAAAATGTCACAAAAGGTGCTATTAGCTTATAAGTTCTAATATAGTTTTTAAATTGATACTTAATTAACGCCATTTTTTGTATACCTTCTTACTTCTTCAATAAAATATCCATTATGGATTAATAATGCTATCACTTGATTACTTTGAGATGAATTTACAATAATACTTCCATCTTTGCTCATTTGAAAGTCATGTTCTTTTAAAATAATAGATAATTCTTTTTCTGACACTTGTATAATTTTAATCAACATCTTCATATCCGCATTAGTTGAACTATTATCTATTAGATGATTTTGTTCAATATTATATCGATGGGTAACAAACGTATAATCTACTATTTGTTCATGTGAAGTTAGTACGATTGTTGCAAATTGTTTGAATTGAATTAATAACGACTTTAACTCTGCGATGGCATTTTTATCAAGACCAGAAAATGGTTCATCCATAATATAAATATCTGCTTTTTTAATTAAACACTGGATTAGATTCACCTTTTGTTGAGTACCTTTAGAACATTCATGAATTCTTTTTTGCAAAAATAGTTCTAAGTTAAACAGATGCGTCAATTGACTTAATTTAATGTCAGATTGATTTTTAATACTTATACTATCAATAAAATCTAGATATTCTTTAACAGTTAAATTAATAGTCATTGGCAAATGATCTGGTGCGTAACTTATGTTACCTTTAACACTCATCAATCTACTAGAAGGTTTCATTATATTGGCTAGCATTTTTAAAGTAACACTTTTCCCTGAACCATTCTTACCTTCAATTAAAATAATAGAGTTATTTGGAAAGTTCATACTCATATTTTTAATAATTGCTTGATGATTAATTTCTTTTGAAATGTTCTTACCTTCTACAGAAAATGTTTGCATTTCAATACTCCTAAATCTAAAAGACGTTATGTTTATTGTATCTTTCTTACTTATAAAAACAAAATTTTACTATTCAAATACATTATATAATTATTCTACAATTTTCATATTTACATTTAATATCTAGACATTAAAAAGCCTATCAAAGTGTTCATACTCTGATAGGCTGCATTGTACTCACGCTATACCTCTATACTAATAACGCTTTACTTTCAATTTCATGTTTTAACTTTTCAATAAATGCTTGAATATCCATTGTTTCATTATCATCATGTGCATATTTTCTAACTGAAACAGTGTGATGTTGTTGTTCATCGTCTCCTAATACTAATGTGTATGGGATTTTATTCAACTGGCTTTCTCTAATTTTTTTGCCAAGCTTTTCTTCTCTATCATCTATAGCAACACGGATATTCTCATCTCTTAGTGCTTCTGCAACTGTACGGACGTATCCGTCATTATTATCTGATACGCCAATTAAATTCACTTGTACAGGTGCCATCCATAGTGGGAATGCACCTTTGAAGTGTTCAATTAAAATACCGAAGAAGCGGTCTAGTGAACCGAATACTGCTCTATGCAATACAACTGGTCGTTCTTTTTCATTTTGTTCGTTAATGTAAGTTAATTCGAATTTCTCTGGCATTTGGAAATCTAATTGCACTGTAGCACATTGATGGCTTCGATTTAATGCGTCTTTAATATGCACATCAATCTTAGGACCATAGAAGACTCCGTCCCCTTCATTAACAGAATAGTCTAATCCAAGGTCATCCAATACATGTGCCAATGATTGCTCCGCTTCATTCCATAAGTCTAATTCTCCTAAGTAATCATCAGGACGTGTTAATAATTCAATACTATATTCAAAGCCAAATACTGAATAAATATAATCAATTAATTTCAGAATTTCTTGCACTTCTGATTTGATTTGAGATTTCATAATAAAGATATGCGCGTCATCTTGGCAGAACGTTCTCACGCGTAGTAAACCATTCAACGCACCACTAAATTCATGACGGTGCACTTGACCAAATTCAGCAATTCGAAGCGGTAAATCTTTATAAGATCTAAGTTCATTTTTGAAAATTAACATATGTCCCGGGCAATTCATTGGTTTCAACGCGTAATCATTTTCATCCACTTTAGTGAAATACATATTCTCATGATAATGGTCCCAATGTCCTGATTCTTCCCAAAGTCGTTTGTTCATCATCAATGGTGTTCTTACTTCATCATAATCGTGTTTCAATTGAACTTCTCTCAAGAAACTTTCCATTTGATTGCGAATGAACTGACCATTAGATAGGTAGAATGGCATACCTGGTGCTTCTTCAGAGAACATGAATAATTTCAACTGTTTACCTAAGCGTCTATGATTTCGCTCTTCCGCTTCTCGTAAGAATTCAAAATAGTCATCAAGTTGATCTTTAGAACTAAACGCTACGCCGTAAATACGTTGCAACATCTTGTTATCACTATTTCCTCGCCAATAAGCACCTGATACTTTAGTTAATTTAAAGTGATTTACAAATTTAGTACTTGGTACATGTGGACCAACACATTCACGCGTTCATAAATATACAAAAGGACAGCTAGTAGAATTTAATCTGCTAGCTGCCTATTTTTAATAAATATTAATGATTATTTAGATTTACTATCTTTTTGTTTTCTTTTTTGCAAATAAACGCCAAATACAGGTGCCATTCCGACTATTATAAAGAATAGCGTATAAAATATAATATGAACCAATGTACTTAAAGACATTTGCAATGGCCTCCTCTAATGCTACATTTCATTATCACCATAACATTAATCCCTGCCTAATTCTATCTATTATCCATAGGGAGGTAAGACTTACCTCTTCCTCTAATAAATCAAGACCTCATGACTATCATCACGAGGCCTTGATATGAAACATTAATACCTTTTTTATTATATCGTATTATTCATTCTTAAGGGCTTTTTCAATCGCTTTAACGTTCTCTTTCATAAATGATTGATACGTATTTTTGTCATCATCTTGTTGTTTCGTATGTGAGCCCATATTATAGAATTTAATTGTTTTTGCGTCAGTTTCTTTTCTAACTGTGTCGGCAACTTTGTTAGATACATTTTCTTCAGCTAAGATATATTTCACTTTATCTTCTTTAATTTGTTTAACAATATTTGTTAAATCTTTTTGGCTAGGTTCTTCAGCATTCATATTTTCAATACCTTCTTGTTTGAAGTTATATCTATCAGCTAAGTAACCAATAGAGTCATGTGAAATATAAACCGTTTTACCTTCATTACCTTTAACTGCTTCTTTCATATCTTTATCGATGCCTTTTAAGTCTTTAACTAATTTATTATAGTTATCTTCATAGTAATCTTTATGTTTACTATCTTTCTTAACTAATTCATCTTTAATTTCTTTAGCGAATTTTTGACTAATCACAGGATCTAACCAGATATGAGGATCATATTTGCCATGGTGATGGTGCTCATGTTCTTCGCCGTGTTCATGCTCTTCACCATGTTCATGCTCATGTTCATGTTCTTCGCCTTTTAATAAGTCACTATTTTTATCTAATGTTGATTCTAAAGATAATGTTTTATCTTTATCATTAATGGCTTTGGCAATTTTCTTAGCTACGGGGTCTAAATTATCACCTGTGTATACGAATAAATCTGATTTGCCAATATCAACCATTTGTTTCTGACTTGGGTCATATGTATGTGGGTCTACTCCGTTTGGATAAACTGATTCAACATCAACATATTTACCACCGATTTGTTGCGCAAATGATTTAAGTGGATAAACTGTCGTCTTAACTTCTAACTTACCTTTATGATCAGATGATTTATCACTATCACCTTTGCCACATGCTGCAAGTGATAATGCTAAAACAGCTACAAATAATAAAATAATACTTCTCTTAAACATGTACACATCTCCTAAATCAAAATCATTACGTTTTATTATTTACATTAATCCGTCTAATTGTCAATGCTAATTTTTAAAATTATTAATGTTAGACATCAGAAATGCATTTAATCTCTCTTGATTTATTCATTTTTTGAAAATGTGTATCAATTTAGGTATACTTTTTTAAATAGTAATAATTACGATTTGTTTTTTGGTTTATTTCGCTACCTCAATAACACTGTAAAATCGTAACGTTGGTATCTCATTCAAAGTTAGGAGTTTATTATGGAAATCATTATTGTTGGAGGTTTCTTAGGCAGTGGCAAGACAACAACATTGAACCACCTAATTAAAGACGCATTGAATCATGATATAAAAACCGCATTAATTATAAATGAATTTGGAAAAATGAGTGTCGATAGTCATCTCATTGAGCCAACTATTCCTATCAGTGAGATTGTAGAAGGCTGCATTTGTTGTGCTATGAAATCAAACGTTTCACAACAATTGCATGAATTATATTTAGAACATCAACCAGATCTTGTGTTTATAGAATGTAGTGGTATAGCTGAACCATTGGCTGTTGTTGACGCCTGTCTAACACCTGTCCTAGCTCCAATTACCACTATTAGAAGTATGCTTGGCATCATTGATGCAAAGTTGTACGAGAAGATAGAAACATACCCTAGAGATATTCAAGCGTTATTTTATGAACAATTAAGTCATTGCTCTACGCTATTTGTAAATAAAATTGATATTGCTGATTTTAATCAAGTCGCTCGCTTATTAAGGCATCTAGAGGTCATTAATGGAGACGCAAACATACAAGTAGGACAATGGGGAGAATTAACGTTAAACACATTGTTAAACGTGAAACATTTAGATGCTAAACAAAGAGGTACACTCCATCACGCCATCAATCATCAGTTGATAGACACGCCTCGCTCACAACCAAAAGCAGCGTTCATTGAAAGGTTAACCCAACTCCCACAACAAGTTTACCGTGTAAAAGGATTTGTTCGTTTTACAGATAATGAATTGATACATCTAGTTCAGTATGCTGGAGGAGAAATCGAATTAACACCGATTCAATTCAAATCAGATGTTCCTTTATATTTGGTAGCTATTGGGAAACATTTAGATGATATCGAGTTAGACTTATAACAATAAAAAATCCAACACGAGATCGTGTTGGATTGTCATATAAGCTTTTACTAAACAAAAGTAAAGTAAGCACTATTGAATGATAATGCCTTTATCGGTTGTTTCAATGGTTGCGTCTTTCGGGGCTTTAATCATTTTACAAACCCAATAGAAATCACCAGCACAACATCCTGCATGAAATGTTGCAAAGAAGAAAAAGAGCCCCCGTGGAAACCATCCTAAAAATAACGTCACTATAAATAGCGTTGTAATAATGACAAACGGTGCGATACTACTAATTAAAAACGTAAGCGGTGTGAACGTCCCACCTGGTATCGCACAATAAATCATACCGCTGGCTGCCCCAAAGTAGACTTTATTCTTAGGTGAAAATAGTTTGAAAAATATCCCGTGAATACACTCATGAACAACAAACATAAGTACAATAAGAATAATCACGAATAATGCGTTAACTAACAAAGAATCAAAAAATTTAGGTGCATCCGAAAACTTCATAATAATATAAAAAATAATGCCGAAAACAACAAAGCTAATATAAGAATATATAGCTAACTTATTCGCCAATTTTTTATCTTCTAACAAGTTAATTTCTTCCAAACATAACGCTCCTTTTGAAAGTTTTGTTACTACAATCGTAATATGATTTCGTGAAGTTCACAATGCATCGTTGTTTCATTTTTGATTTATTTTACTTTTAACTTTAAAGAAGCACTCTTATTATTCGCTTTATCTTTGGCATACATAACGAGTGTTGTTCCTTTTTTCTGTGGTCTTATATTAATCGTATATGTTCCTTTAGAATTAACAGTAGCACTTCCTAATTTAGTAGAACCTTTGTAAATATAAACGATTGACCCTTTTTCACCTTTTCCAGAAATCGTTCTTGGTGCCATCTTGCTGACTGTCGGCTTTTTAGGTGCTGTTCTATCTAATACAGTTATTGTTACAACTTTACTTTTATTTTTATATTTATTAACTGTATAAAGTTGTATTTGGCTATTCGCCAATTGTTTAGGTATTTTCATAAAATATTTGCCATCTATTACGGACGCTTGCCCTATCTTTTTACCATTCACATAAGCATACATCGTCATTCCCGAAGATGCTTTACCTCTTATTTCAGTTGAAAAGTCTGCAACAGGATCTACTGAAAATGTTTGTACATTCTCCGTTCTTTCAACTTTAAACTGACAATTAAGTTGATTGTTAGCATACACAGGATCATATCTCATTTCATTACCATATTTATCAGCAGCTAATATTTGATCAATATTCACAACACCTGTCTTAATATAATCCGGAAGTTTAAACTGGAATTTAACTTGCCAGTTACCATTGTCCAATAATGTCAGTGTTCTTGTAGAATGTGTAAACTGCATTGGAATGTATTGGTGTGTGCCTCTTTCATAACCATCTGGTTCAACTGTAGACATATCCGCACTTGCAAACATCAAATCACTTTCATCTTCAATCTCAGCCGTAAGCGTCACAATATCATTAGGATTATACACTTTCTTATCTAAGCTAATGTTCACCACTTTCGGATCATCATATTCTGCTTTACGTGTTGATGAAGCATCAAATGCTGAACCATCATAACCACCTAACGGATCTGCTGTACTATCATTGATTACTTTAATTACAATATTATTGAAGTTACTTTCACAGTTACTATCATAATTATCATTCCAACACTTTATATCTAAATCAAATGCCTCATCCACCATTTTATCTGGTAACTTAATTTCGATTAATGATTCCCAGTTACCATTGGGTTTCTTGTAGAATCGAGTTGTACGTCCAATATAAGCAGTTCTATCGAAATAATAAGGCGGATCACTTATATACCAACCACCATAACGATGAGAAAAAAGTTTAGCTTCATTGTAGATTGGTTTAACAAAATCTTTATTATGTTCAGTATATATTCTTACTGTTTCGCCCGGTTTATATGTTACTTTATCTGTTTCAATACCTAATATACCTTGATAAGTGGTATCGTCACGACCATATTTGTATGTGCTATTTCCTCGTATATCACTCATTCTCTCATCATTATATTCTTTAATTCTTCTAATTTCTTTTTCTTGGTCACTTGTAGCATTAGATGAAACTGTATATTTTCTATTCACTTTAATTTGTGGTGTCGTCGCTTTTGGTGCAATAGTGTTGTGAAGTGTTTTGTTTGAATGACTACTATATTTAACTGCTGTGTTTACATGTTTAGTATTATTTGATGCAGTATTTAATTGTTCTTGCTTAACTAATTTTTTGTCATTTATTTCCTTAGTAGGTGCGGTTGTAACCTTTGTTGATTGTAAATTACTAGTGCTTTTTTGTATTTTTGAAGTGTTGACTTGTGGTGCATCACTCTTAGGAATGATTGATTGTTTTGAAGTCCCCACATCCGACTTAGTTAATGGTATATGCTGTTTTTGTTGTGTTGCATTTACATTTGTATATGTTTGTTGCTTATTTTTAACATTATTTAGACTGCCAGTAGTCTTATTAATGTTATTTTGAACTTTACTATTCGTTTGATTTTGTTGAACTGATTCTTTTGACGTCGCTTGTTGATTATTTATTTTATTCTCAGCTGCAAAAGCTTTCGCTTGATTACCGCTTAAATGATGTGAGAGTACGCCTACTGCAATCATTCCTTGGCAAGCAATGATTGTTTTAATTGTCATTTTAATTAGTCGTTTTTGAGTATTTTCTTTCATCTATCTATCCCCTTAAATTTTTATGTTGCCTTTAATAATCCCACTCTTCTCCATCCCATTCAGAGGTGCTACCATCACTTTTCTCTACTATAATTGCTCGATGGGCTTTATCTTCATTTTCTTTACCATAATTAACTCTATAACTGAATTCACCTTCATCGACTGAGTGTATCCAATCACTACTATCTAACACATCATTCGCAATGGCTCTTGCTTCACTTGTGCTTGCTACTTCATCGCTATCGCTATCATCTGAATTATTACTTGGCAATTGATCGACATTCTCTATAGCTAATACCATGCCATCTTTAATTGTTACTAAGACACTAAAATCATTATCTTTATACGTATCATAAATGAGCGTATTGCCTTCTCTATCGTCAGGTTCACCGTAATGTTCAATGTAGTCGTCTTCCGTTATATTACTTGGTGTGACGATGACTTGACTTACATCATCGTGCTCATCATATAAAACAGCTATATCCCCATACTTTTCATATGTACTACCTTGTAAATAGACTGTGCCATTCGATTGTCCGTATCTCGTTTCAACACCTGAGCGGCTCATACCGTTGTATATTTCTGCATATCCATCCGTTGAAGGAGACTTAGTATATGCCTGGTCAAATTCATCACTAAAAATATCAATTTGCGCTCCTTCAGAACTACTATCTGAAGTATCTGAACTTTGACTTTGTGTCGTATCATTAGAACTGTTATGACCAGTAAATTGGTTATAAGCAAAATAAAGACCATATAAGAGTAAGCTTAGAATGGCGACTATAAGTATTGCTAACAACACTTTCCCAAAACCAGAGCTTTTATGATGGTCATTATCTTGATAATGATATGTATATCGATCATTTACTTCTTTATCTCTGGCAATTCTATTGTGATTACTGTATTGGTTATTTGGTTGATTACTTTGTTGGTTACCTTGTTGATTACTTTGTGTATTACTTTGAGATTCATGTAGCTTAGTTCCACAGTTATTACAAAATGATTGATTGTCATTGATTTTACGCCCACAATTTGTACAATATCTCATTTAACGCTGTCTTCCTTCCATTTCTAGATAATCATTTTGAATTTGGTTTACTTGATTAAGCCCAGATTTCATTAATATAAACACAAAAATCCATGCAATAATAATTAAGAAAACCATTTTCAAATTACTACTTCCTAAAACTGTTATATCTGTATCCCAAATACAATGGAGAATCACAGATACAAAGAAGAAAAATAGAAAGCGCTTATCTAAAATATTAGCCCAGGTAAAATGACGCGCATCTTTAACAATAACTGCTGCTGCACCAATGATAGACGCCCATACTAAATGTCCACCAATTGCTGACCAACCTCTTAAAATAGTAATATCCATAATTTCAGTTAAATCTGGTGTACCAGTACTCAAAATCCCATAATTCAAGATATATCCTGCTGTTTCAAATACAGCAAAACCTGCACCTATAGAGGCACCAATCAATAGACCATTTAGTATCTTGTTTGTTTTAAGATAGTTAATAAATAAGATAACTATTATGGCTTTACCAAGTTCTTCAACTAATCCTATTAAGAACGCGTCAGTAATCGTCATGATTCCATAAGTTTCTAATTCATCACTAAAAGAGACAAAATTATACAAAATGATCGTACTTAGTAGCGAAAATACGCCACCTATAAAAAACATTTTCAATACTTCAAAGAAACTAATATTCTGAAACGCATTAGATTCATAAAAAAATATCAGACCAGAAATAGGAACAATGAGTGCACCTATAAAAATCAATCCAGGTAACGCATTCGTATTCGCAAATGTATTAACTAAAATTAATAAGACCATAAAAGTGATACCTAAAGCTAAAAACACACGTGAAAAGACCCATGGCTTAGCCCATTCTTGTGACACATCTTTAATGTGTGGTGTCGTATTTTTCGTACCAGCAATAAAAATGTCATCAGATTCATGCTTAGCATGAGATTTAAATACTTCTGAAAACATATCCTTCAAATTTAAGTTCAACACTTCCTCATTACCAGCAAGTCTACCAATTGATTTGGTTGTGTTATTGAATAAATTTTTCGCCTCATATGCTAAATTCATATTTTCAGTGATTTCTACTTGTTGATTATTATGAACAAAAGCACCTGGAATCGCTTGAGTATCAGTATTCGTTAAATCATAGCCACAATTAGTACAAAACTTGTCACTCTCATCTACAATTTCATGACAACTAGGACACGTTAAATTAGGTGAAATCTCCTCTTTGTCCACTGTTTTCAAATTATCAGCCATTAAGTCATGACCACAATATTGGCAGAATTTATCATCCCTCTTTACATTGCCACCACAAGCTAAACACTCCATTTAGTTGCACTCCTTATTTTTAATTATTACTAATACAAATATTTTAATTTATTTCAAGTAAAAATACTATTTAAATTTAAAGGATTTTTAAAAATTTTAAATAATTAATTAATAGGCGTTGCTATATAGAATTATTATTTATAATAACTAAATGAAGATGCTGCAACTACTTAATAAACCCTCTGAGTAATGATGCTATTTTTATTACAATAATTACTAGATTGTGACCTTTTCTAACTATTCTCTCACAATTTTTATTATTTCTATTGTTTGGAAATTCTACAATAATATTTCATATATTTGAGATTCAGAAAAAAATTGACATTGTAAACGATTAATAGTGCAAATATCGGTACTTTACTTTTAAATTAAAGCGAATTATTAGAAATCCCCATGTTCGTTAATCAGTGCTCGTTTTTATAGCTCTTATCGGCGTGTCATTATTATATATTTGTTATTTAATAGCCCTATCATACACCATTAAAATAGTTTTACAATTTGAGATAATCGATTTTTTTGAGATTTTTTATAAATACACATCGCTTCCCTAGATAATGATAAATTTTCAATTTAAAAAAACTCTATACTATCTAATTTTTCTATTAGCAACTCCGAAACAATCGACACACCTTGCTCATATTTAACACTTTCTAAAATATTTTTTTGGGGCCCTATTTCTAATATTTCTTCAAATTCAAAAGCACTTTGAATTTGTTTTAGTTCTTTTAAAATAAAGTGATATAAAGAAGATTGTTCTAATTTTATTTTAAAGGTTTCTTTAAGTCATTCCATGCAATGGGTGATTGTGACCAATATGCTTTTGATGCAACGAGTTGTAATTGATCTTTATAAATGACTTTCTTCATGAAATTGTGAGCATCGATTTTAATGTAGTTAGAAACAAAAGCAATATCTATTTGGTCTGATGCTAACTTACTCATAATTTCACTTGAACTTCCCATGATCAATTTAATTTTAAAATTATTATTTTTTTGATAAATATCATTAGTCAACTTTGGTAATAACCTTTTTCCGTACAATGGTGTTGCCCCAATAATAACTTTTGTAGTTTATTGTGTTTCATTTTGGTCTAGTACTTCAATTGCTTGATTATACAAAGTAACGATTTCTTTTGCATATTTATAAAACAACTCACCATCATGCGGGCACTGAACCCCTAAAGTGGGAACTTAATAAAAAAACAATATTCTAGGCTGCTAATTCCCTGTATTTTACAGGGGCTAAGTAGCCTAGCTTTTGTTGAATTCGATTATTATTATAGTTTTTAATGTAATTTTCAACAATATCAATTACAATTTGATTCAATGTATCATTTACTAAGCTTTGATCCTGTTTGTTATCTATTTTATATGCAACAATTTCTCCGTTATAAAGATCCATAATTGAAGATAAATACAACATGGGGTTACCGAAAGATAAATAAGTAATATTTGTTGTTAATACTTCCATTGGTTGACTTGCTTTAAATTGTCTTTGTAGTAAATTATCTGTTTTATAACAAGGTTTACCAATGCTTTTAGTCTTTTTAGGTCTAACTCGACAATTTAAATCATTCTTCTGCATGATTCTCTGAATTCTTTTATGATTAACTGCTACTGAAGACAATTGATTAATCAAGGTTGTAATTTTTCGATAACCATAGATGTATTGGTTGTCTTTACACAATTGAATGATTTTTTGCTTCAAGTCATCATTTTTATAGTTCTTGTGTTCCCATCTATAATATGTCAGTTCAGGTATTTCTAAAACATCAAGTATTATTTTTACTGAATACTTATGCTTTAATTGATCAACTAATTTTACGATTACTTTTGGTACCCCTTCCTTTCCAATTCTTTTTACTTTTTTAAAATATCTATTTCAATATCTTTTCTATTATTCTCTAATTTTAATTCTTCAACTTCTGAGAGCTCTTCAGGTTCTTTACCATAAGTATATTGCTTACCGACTTGTTGAGAAAATCTATAAGTTTCCCCATTTCGATACCATCTCCACCATGTTTCCACCTGTGTTCTATTTCTAATATTTAATGTTTCTATAATTTCTTTTATCGAATAACCAGATTTTTTCATCTCAATAGTTTTATACTTGTTTTTAATGAATAAGACACTCTTTTCATAGAAAAAACACCTCCGTATGATTCATTTTAAATGAATTCAACGAAAGTGTTTTTATATTATTCCCATTATTTGAGGGTCAGTGTCATATAATTAAAAATTATTTTTCCTTATTTGTAAGTGCCTAAGTATTCATAATAGGCACTAAACGAACTTCAATGTTTTGTTGTAAATTCTTTTTCATGGCTTGGTGGACAATATAAACGCCATTATCTCTTAACAATAAAAGTAGTAATTCTCCTTCATTAATCCAAGAGTTTAACGCGTGTTCAAAGAATTGACGTCGTTCCTCAAATTGAATTTGTGTCAATTGACGCTTCCCTTTTTTCATCATGACTTTTTGATATTGAAATAAAAAGTCATCTTTATCTCTATAGTGTTGATAAAATGTTCCCCTACTAATGCCACTTTCATCACAAATATCTTTAATACTAATGTCATCATAAGATTTAACATTTAGTAGTGTAATCATACTTTTTTTCAATTTTGGTTAATATTTTATACACACGTTTATCCATGGTTTCTTCGTTCATTTGTGTCGCCCCCATAACATTATTGAACATTTATATCTCATGTGTCTGATTATTTCAATTGATGCATGCAATTGTCGAAAATTGATTTATATTGAATATACAGTAATTAAACAGAGTGTCAAATAAGGAGGTACACAGCATGATGCAGACGATTGCTTCACTTAAAGACGCAGTAAAATCCTATGATAAACATAAAGTTTTAGACCAAATCAGTCTAGACATTAACGAAGGCGAACTTTTGGGACTAATAGGACCTAGTGGTTCAGGTAAGATGTTCTTATTCTTCTTATCTTTATTATTTTATTTATCATTTTAAATATCATCGGACTTAAGCGTTATCGCAAAGTTTAACAATCTATCATATGACTTATAAAAATTGTAGCCTGGGACATAAATTAATATCTCAGGCTACAATAAATTTTAAGGGGCTATTTAATGAACTAGTGTTTATTTACATTTACTCCTTTCTTAATTCTGTCCAACTTTCAAGCTATTATCTATCCTATAAATATATCTAATAGTCTACTTAAAAATTGGTCTTTTGTCAGTTGTTGATCGTGTTTGGCAAAGTAATAGAAATCTGATGAAAATGAGTTTAGCATCAACTTAATCTTAAACTCTAAATCTTGGGTCTGTTGTTGACTAGTGAACTGGTCTTTAATCAAATCTTTCAGTTGTTCATAAAATGGAATATTAATCATTGACTGATGTTGAGAATTTGATTTCTCAATAAAGTTTAGGACATTAAAGTTTGCCTCTTTTAAATCTAAATAAATAGATAAAATACCATATATTTTATCTCTCACAGTCGCATCTTGATGCTGATGTAGGAACGTATCCATTTCATCAAACATATCATGAACCTTTTCATCCATCATCGCTTGGCATAGTAACGATTTACTTTCAAAGTGACGATATAAAGTGCCTACACCCACACCCGCTTTCTTCGCGATTTCCGCCATATTCATCTCACTAATATCTTCACCCTGTGCTAATAGTTGAGTCGTTGTCTGTAAGATGATTGCTTTATTATGCGTTGCATCACTACGTTTTTTCCGTTGATTGATCATCTTATCCCCTTCCAAATGATGTGCTCTCTTTTATGGTTCTAGTCTATTAATTTTAACATCTAAATTGAATTCTTCTTTTAAAAATTGACGATAATTTTCACTTGTCATATCATATTTTTCTTTATCTCGTTGTTTCGTTAACGTTAAATTATTTTGAGACATTGTCGCACGACCATATGATTTAGGCATTGTAACTAGAAGACGTTTAACGAATGTAGAGTTAGGATTAATTTGATTGTATTCAATATTGTAATCAAAATCATGAATGTCTCTAGGTTCTAATTCCGCTTCGTATTCTGTATCCCACTCATTATCTTTCCATTTTTGAATGTAGAATAAGTGATCGTCTACATAAATCGCACGATATTCGCCGTTAATATCTTCAATGATAGCATCACTATCTTGATCAATAATTGGCATAGCACTGATTGGCAAGTCACCATAACCTACATCTGCGACATAATTGACACCATCAATCGGCACGATTAATGACATATGAGATCCTTTAAGACTACGTCCACCACCCGGTGTATGAATAGTTGCAGATACCATATTCGCTGTAAAGCCTTTTGCTTCTAAGTACGCTTTGAAGAAGTGATTCATTTCATAACAGAAACCACCTCGTTGATGATTAACGATTTTTTCATAAATATCGTCTACTTCTACTGATATTCTTACACCATTTTGAACATCGATATTTTCAAAAGGTACTGTTAACATATATCGTTTTAAATAATAATTTAATGCTTCTAAGCTTGGTTCATTATATTTATTTGAATCTATATTTAAATAATTTTCAAGATCTTCAATATTCATTACTAAGTATCTCCTTTTTCCTTTTTTCGTTTTTTAACACTATCTATATTATATTGAATTCATAAATTTGACAAACGGAACACATTCCGAATAAAATAAGTGATAGTTGATTCCACTTGAGAAAAGAGGTGAACTTATGACTCAGACACAACCAACACATTTAAATATAAAACAACGTAATTTAATGATAGCGGGCATGATGATTGGTGCTTTTATCGGCGTCTTAAACCAAACGTTACTTACGACGATATTGCCAGAGATTATGAAGGACTTTGCGATATCTAGTAGTACAGCACAGTGGTTAACGACCATCTTTATGTTAGTGAACGGTATTATGATTCCTGTCACAGCCTACTTAATAGAGAAGTTTTCATTACGTACATTATTCTTTACGGCTGCGACCTGTTTAATACTTGGTTCTTTAATCTGTATGTTAGGGGTTACATTCCCATTATTATTAGTTGGGCGTAGTATTCAAGCGTTAGGTGCAGGTATTTTAATGCCACTGTCTCAAACACTATTATTCATTATTTTTCCTGTTGAAAAGCGTGGTATGGCAATGGGAATCTTTGGACTTGTCATCGGCTTTGCACCTGCGATTGGTCCTACAGCAGCAGGTTGGTTCATCCATCTATTCGATTGGCGCTATCTATTTTTAGTCGTGCTCTTAATTAGTGTGGTTGACGCTATTTTCGGTTTCTTATATTTGAAAAATATTACCGAGACACAACAACCTTCGTTAGATATCTTGTCAGTCATCATGTCTACGTTAGGATTTGGTGGTTTACTTTATGGCTTTAGTTCAGCCGGTAATCTTGGTTGGTCGCATCCATCCGTTTACATGACGATTATCATTTCCATCATTATACTTGCGTTATTTATATGTCGTCAGTTGAAACTATCTTCACCGTTACTCGAATTTAGAGTATTTAAATACCGTAGTTTCACCATTTCGATGACTTTAATTGTATTAATGTTTGTACTCTTTATCGGTAATTTGACTATTTTACCTATTTACATGCAAACCATGATGCATTGGTCACCTTTAGAATCTGGTCTCATCTTATTACCCGGTGGACTCGTCATGGGCTTGTTGTCGCCTGTTACTGGTAGATTATATGACCGTGTTGGCGGCCGAAGTTTAAGTATCACTGGCATGTTATTAATTATGATAGGTGCCTTATTCATGGCACAGTTCAATCCACAGACATCCGCATGGTATGTCATTGTGACATTCTCCATCTTGATGTTAGGTAATTCCATGATTATGACACCAATGACTACACAAGCATTAAACGCTTTACCTGTATCATTGATTGCACATGGAACGGCAATGAATAATACAATTCGCCAAATTTCAGCAGCTATTGGTACGGGTATACTTGTAACACTGATGACTGGTTTCGGTCACCTTTCACCATTACACGGTGCAGCCGGCCTTATCCATGGTCTAGATATGACATTTTATATCGTTGCCTTTGTAGCACTGATAGGTGCATTCATTGCACTCTTCTCAGAAAAAAGACAATCAAATACAACTCACTAATCTTTAATATTATTTAATAGGAGGTGTTAAGCATGTTACTAAGACATGTTATTAACGCATATGTAGGAAAAGAAATTTTTAAAAGTAGTTTACCAAAAGTAAAAAATGACGATGCTATGGCACAACAATTTAAAGAAGGATTCGGATTATCACGTCGTTCAATGCGATTAGCAGGATTATTCGAATTTGTAGGTTCTATCTTTTTATTTAGTTCAATTTTAGGCAAACTTGGCCAAAAATTAGTCGTTGTGGGCACTCTAATGATTAACATAGTGATGGGTACAGCAATCTACAATCACTATAAAGCAGGACATGGTCACCAAGGTGCCAAAGCCGCTTCTAAATTCTTTATGTTAAATGTTCTTAGCTTAATCGAAGTTTTAAGTTTAAATCGTCGTCAATAAAAGATTATATTTTTTAAAACTGGATAAATATTTAATATAGTCATTTAATGAAAGGAGGACAATCATATGTCAAATGCAAAAGCGATTGATACACATGCACATTTATGGAGCGAAGACTATTTAGAGAAATTAGGCAAATTAGGTAGTCAAGGTACAGAGGTTGCTAAAGGAATTAATCAATCTGCCTCTAAAGAAGATCTAGACAAGCGCTTTAAAATGATGGACGATGCTGGCGTTGATATGCAAATCATCTCTGCCACACCACAATCACCACAATGGGGTACAAAAGAAGAAGCACATCAAAGTGCACAAGAGATTAACGATTTATATGAATCATTGATTCAACAATATCCAGACCGTTTCTTAGCATATGGTGCAGTATCTCTTCCATATGTCGATCAAGCTATTAAAGAAGCGCAAGAACTACTTAAAAAAGATGCCTTTGTAGGTATTGCGATTCCAACTATTGTGAAAGATAAAGTGTCAGTTGCCGACAAACAATTCGAACCTTTCTTCGAAGCTATGAACGAATTAAATGCAACACTTTATATTCATCCAACTGGTTGTGGTGCCCAAAGTCCACTCGTGAACGACTATCAATTAGAATGGGTGATTGGCGCACCATTAGAATCTACATTCATTACGTTACAATTAATTAAAAACGAGATTCCACAAAAATATCCAAATATCAAATTCCATATTTCACATTTAGGTGGTGCTTTACCATTCTTCATGACTCGTATTAAAGACAATTACGAAGACTGGAACGCCTTTAACATTGATCCATATGAAGTATTAAATCGTCAATTTTGGTATGATACTGCTAATTTCCATGAACCTTCTTTAATCAATACCATTGATACATTCGGTAAGGATAAGCTCATGATGGGGTCAGACTTCCCTTACTTCCAAGATGAGAAATATACACGTGGTGTAGACTATATTAAAAACAGTGATATTGATCCAGACACAATTGACGGTATTTTAAGAGGTAATGCAATTCAGCTCTTTAATATTTAATTTTATATTTCTACTACTACTTATTCATGTTAGCAATTTATAAGAAATGAAATTATTATTTGAGCTGTGTTAATTGTAGTTATGAGATTAAAAATGCTTGTTTTAATCTTATATACTTGATTAACAATAAAGGCTGTTGAAAAGACATATAGAACATAAACAATCTTTAAATTCCATGTAAATTAACTACGAAAATATACGAAAGTAAGTTCATAGAAAGTTGGGCTCATAAGAGGTAAAGATATATATAAGAGCAGAACGGATAACTAGTAATTAGCTATCTGTTCTGCTCTTTTTTGTAATCTTTAAATGCTTTTTATTTAGAAATCACATATAAAATTGAGAATCTAAGTATTGAATTTAAAAAGTTGGAATTACTTTGGATATAGATATTAATAATACCGGTTTAATAACTTTTCCAGAATTTGAATCTAAAATTGCTTGGTTAATATATTCGAAGTCATAAAATTTAACTAATTTATTAAAATCAAATTGTCCTTGCTTATATAATTCAATTAATTGAGATATTTCAAATTGAGCAATCGCATCACTCATCAATACACCTTAATGGACTTATTTTGGAGTACTAAATCTGTAAAGCTATTCATTTCTAATTTATTTTATGTTACAGCTATAGAGGCCATTACTCCTTGCGTACCAAGAACATCTATAGCAGACTACATAACAGTTGAAACTCCTATTTTGTCAACAGAAAAACTCACCCCTTTGCCATTAGTTATTTTATTTACTTCTTCAATTAAATCTTCATTAGAAATATTAATCACATGCGTGGCACCTAATTCCTTTGCAGTACTTAATCTGCGACCATGAATCTCTACAGCAATAACTTTTGTACAGCCTTGTGCTTTTGCTAACATTAATGCTGCTGAACTTACCGCACCAGTACCAAATACAACTATACTATCTCCAACTTTAGGTTTTAAGCCATTTACAATTGTTCAAGCTCCAGTTAAGAATCCACATCCTAAAGGGGCAACTAATCTTAAATCAATATCATTATCTATTTTAACTAAGTTTCTATAATTTGTAATTGTATGTGTAGAAAAAGAGCTTTACGTAAAGAAATTAGATACTGCTGTTCCATCTTGCTTTTTGAATGTGTATGATCCGTCTATTCTAGCCCCACTCATATTTAATGTAGTCCAATTTATACAAGAAGAAGGATTCTCTGAATTGCAGTTTTCACATTCTCCCCAAGTATTGTAAGCCATTAAAACTTGATCTCCAACTTTAAAATTTGTAGCTTGCTCACCTACCTTTTCGATAATTCCTGCTCCTTCATGTCCTAATAGTGCTGGAAAAGAAAATTCTGCATCACCAATTCTCATTGCTTCGTCAGAGTGACAAATATATGAAACTACCACTTTAACAATAACTTACTCACTTTGTATATCTTGAAGTTCTAAATCTCCGAATTCATAATCCCCTTTAACTTTGTTAATAACTGCTGATTGTATTAACATAATATCATCGCTTTATCAATTAATATACATATTTTTAGGTTCTATACTTAATTGGACTGATGAAAATCAGTTCAATTTTTTTATGTCTTTAAGAATATAAAAATGGCGCAAATATCTCTATAATTGTAAGTGCCTTAAACCAACAATGAGGAGAGATATTGCGCCTATGACTGATTGTATATCAAAAATACTTGGAATTAAAGATAAAAATATTAAATTTGAAGACACATTAGATGAAAAAGTCTATAAAGGAATGACCTGTTTATTCTTTTACGGTGAACTATCCTATACACCTCCAAGGTGGGCATTATGTGGGTATAAAAATAAGGATTATTCAATCGTTAAAAATGGCAAGAAACAATCATGCATTACGCTTAATAAAATGAATGAAAGACCAGCTTATTTAGTATTAGCGAAGCAACGCTTTTATTGTAAATGTTGTGAGTCTCACTTTACTGCTAAAACAAATGTTGTTGATATGTACTGCTATATTGCTAACTCGACCAAGCTAGCGATTGTCGATAAAGCCACAGAAGTCCGTTCAGAGAAAGCCATCGCCCGTGATACATCTGTATCACCTACCACGGTCTCTAGATACATTGATATGATTGCGAATCAAATACATCAAACGCCTTAATCAATCCTCGCCCGAACACCTTATGATGGATGAATTTAAAAGAGTTAAAAATGTATCAGGGAGTATGAATTTTATTTACGCCGATGCGTTGACGCATCCTATTGTAGATATCGTAGAAGATCACCGTTTATTTTCGTTAAAACGATATTTTAATCGGTTTCCTTTAAAAGAACGTCAAAAAGTAAAAACCATTACGATTGATATATATCCACCTTATATAAATTTGATTCGTAATATGTTTCCTAATGCACATATTATTATTGATCGCTTCCATATTGTACAATCTATTCATCGTGCGCTTAATATGGCACGTGTCAGTGCCATGAATGACCTAAAAAACGCACATCGCCCAGATTACAATAAGTGTAAACGTTATTGGAAACTGGTCTTAAAACCTACGGAAAACTTAGAATCCTTTGAATATAAAAAAATGAGATTGTTTAAAGAATGGAAGACCGAAAAAGGTGTCGTCAAGCATATTTTAGCTTTAAACTCAACATTAGAACGTACTTACCACTATGTAAATCAACTACGCACCTGTATTAAAACGAATGACTTCTCGGCATTAGTGACAACTTTATCTATGATTGACTTATCACTGACTCATAAAAAATTTAAGCCAGTTGTAGAGACTTTACTCAAGTACACTGATTTCATCAAAAACACCCTCACTTATACTAATCTGACCAACGGTCCAATTGAAGGCATTAACAATAAAATTAAATTAATTAAACGGGTATCTTATGGTTATAGAAATTACAATCACCTGCGCAATCGCATAATTTTGTGTTCTAAACTTTACGCATATAGACCAAAAAAGAGATTAAGCAATGTTTCGTTGCTTAATCTCTATAATTGAGGCCATCAGTCCAATTTGACAGAGAGCCATATTTTATCGCTTTTGTAATCGTTTTCGTAATTTTACTTCTTACTAAAAGTATTGTATTAGAAGAAATGAATAAAGCTAGTAATTATAACTTAGCAAAAATTGTTTTGTTTTAATAGATGATACTAATATCAAAGTAAATTAAAGAATAGTAATTGATTCACCCACTATCTTTAAAACCCACTTTTTTAAAAGTATATTAGAATAAATATTTTTTAGATTAAACGCTTGAAACGGGGACTCGTCTCACTTATAATGATTTTATTAAATATGTATGAAACAAATAATTTGAAGGTAAGGTTTATATGTCAAAGCGAAGTGATGCTATTAAAAATGAAAAGCTTATTATAAAAACAGCTAATGAACTTTTCAATATGTATGGTGTAGATTCGATAAGTATGAAAAAAATAGCGGAAGCCGCTCAAATTGGTAAAGGAACATTATATCGTCACTTTTCCAATAAGTCCGATATTTGTTCTGCACTGTTGAGTCAAGAAATTGAACACATGTTTAATCAGATTGATTATAAAAAGAAAATTCAAACTGATCAGCAAGAATTACTTCGTTTTATATTTTTATCTCTTATTGAAATTATGGAGAAAAATGTAAGTTTAATTAAAGAAATTGAACGTTCAGACAAAAAAAATCGTGTACTTATGCAGACACCCTTCTATGTAAAACTTAAATCAGAAGTTATGTCATGTATAACAAAAATGGATATTGTCAATGATCCTGATTTTCATGCTGATATTTTACTGAATTCTTTTTCAGCAGATGTATTTGAGTATCAACATTATGTTAAAAAGATTCCCTCCAAACAATTTGTAGATCGTATTTTGAAAATTTTTGTTCGAGGTATTCAGTCCTCAAAACTTTGATAACGAAAGGAAGATAAAAATGGATTTCAAGAATACAGCTTTAGTTTTAGTTGACTTACAAAAAGGTATTGCGAATACTGTTGAAACAGCTCCACATAGTGTCTCAACAATATTAAATAATGCTGCAAAAATGGTGGAATTATTTAGAAAGAATGAAGGTTTTATAGCATTTATTAGGGTTGATTTTATTGACGGTAAAGATGCTCTAAAGCCTAATGCGATGAAATCCTTGCCAGGAGGTAGTCCGAATCCTGATTTTGCTGAAATAGTTGATGAACTTGGGGTAAAATCAACGGATTATGTTGTAAGTAAACGAGGATTTAGTGGCTTTTTTGGCACAGACTTAGATTTACAACTACGACGTCGAGGTATTCAAAATATCGTCATTGGTGGCATTTCTACACATATGGGTGTTGACACTACTGCGCGTGATGCTTATCAAAATGCATATAATCAATATTTTGTTTCTGACATGATGTCTGCACCTGAAGCATCATTACATCAATTTTCAATTGAACAAACATTTCCATTTATGGGACAAGTTGTTACAACAGAAGATATGATTAAAATTTTAGACTCTAAAAAGTAGTAATCTTTAAAAGAACACGAAAGTCTTTATTTTGACTTTCGTGTTCTTTTATTGACAAATTCTTAAAATAGAACCAGAAAGGAAATTTATAATGAAGAAAAAAAATATATCCCCTTTATTTATTCTAATTATGGCTGGTCTGGCTGCGTTTGGTCCACTATCAATTGATATGTATCTACCAGCATTGCCTGAAGTTAAATCTATGCTAAATACAAGTACTGCTCAAGTTCAAATGACACTTACATTTTTTATGATTGGCCTGGCTTTTGGTAATATTACTATTGGAACACTATCTGATACGTTTGGTCGAAAAAATCCTTTAATATTTAGTTTAATTGTTTATATTTTATCTTCAATCGTTATTGCAATTGCACCGAATATTACAATCGTTCTTATATTTCGTTTCATACAAGGATTTGCTGGTGGAGCTGGTATCGTCTTATCAAGAGCTATTGCCACAGATTTATATAAAGGGAAAGAGCTCACGCAGTTTTTAGCAATGTTAATGCTTGTCAATGGAGCAGCACCAGTGTTAGCACCAATGTTTGGTGGTATAATTTTAAATTTTTTAAATTTCCGTATACTTTTCTGGATTTTAGCATTACTTAGTAGTTTAATGCTTATAGGTACACATTTAAAAATCAATGAAACTTTACCTCCTCAAAATCGTAGACAGGCTCATTTTAAAATTATAGCTGAAGATTTTAAATTATTATTAACACGTCAATCATTTGTCATTCCAATGATTATTCAAGGTTTTACATTTGCTATGTTCTTTGGATATATGGCAGCTTCTCCGTTTATTATGCAAAATATATACGGTCTCAGTGCCCAACAATATAGCTACATTTTTGCTTTGACGGGTCTAGGATTAATTTTCACTGCCCAAATAACAGGGCGTCTCGTTGAACACATGAATCAACATACACTCTTTCGTATATATTCAGCTATCCAATTAGTAGGGACAGTTATTACGATAATTGCGTTAACCAATCACCTTACTTTATGGATTTTATTACCATCATTTATTCTTATAGTTGCACCAGTCGCCGGTATAGGTACTTTAGGATACGCAATAGCAATAGAAGGTCAAACGAGAGGTATCGGAAGTGCTTCTAGCTTAGTAGGTTTAATGCAATATTTAATTGGTGCTATTACAACACCACTTGTAGGATTACAAGGAGAAAATAGTTATACACCGTATATCATTGTCATTTCAATTACAATGATAATTATTGTAATTTTTCAAATTTATCATAAAGTATTTATTGAAATACATTAGTATAATATATGATAATTTAGCACTAAGGTAATCAAGTATCTATAATTGTCTATTAGTTTTACTAAATTAATTTTTGTTTTTTCTCATTGTATACATTTTAATTCATTTGTATCGCTATTGTCTTTTCTAATTGGAGGAATTTCATTAATCGTCATTTTTTATATACTCTAAACGAAACATTGAAGTTTCTATTATATTATATATATATATATTAATTTAGGATCTCAGATTCAGAGCTTATTGAAAATTTTTTAAAATTATGATTATAATAAAAATTTAGAGGATGTTAGATAATAATCATTTGATTTTTCTAAAGGAGATATTTATTATTTTAAAATTAAAGTAAATAAACATTAATCCTGAACACCGTGAGACGTGTTCAAGATATTATTATGGCAAAGCAATAAAGCGCAGTCCGCCGCACCAGAGATCATCATATCACCTAACGTCAAAAAAAGAATACTGGGGCTATGATGATCCATCAAGAAAAGAATGGTCAGAATTCTAACGTGTTAGAGATGAAATTGGAAAAAGAATACAAGAATTCAAAGAAACGCTCGTTTAATGTGAGCGTTTCTTTATATTTAAGTCATACTTTTTATTAATAATGATTTCATTTCTATATCTTTGATATAATAGTATACCATTTTCCCATCCTTGTAAAAATTCAGCACGTCTCTTTTATAAAGGGCTCTCAAATGATACGATGTTGAAGCTATACTTAAACCTAATGTTATAGATAAGTCACAAACACATAATTCTTTCTCTTTAATTAGAGCTAATATAATTTTCAGCTTATTTTCATCACTTATCTTTAATAATGTATTGATAAGTCGTTGAGTTTTTTCTTCATTTAAAAATCTTAAAGCATAATTCACTTTTTCCTCATGAACACAAATAACGTCACAAATTTTATTGTTACTCATATTAAGTCACACCTTAATTTATAATATAAATCCTAATATTGTTTGTATGGTTTCATTTTCAATAATAATAAATAAGCCCAATGCTATGTATATAACAGCCATAATCCAACGACTGAATCTCTCAACAACCTCACCCACACTAGGAATTCTAGCTAGTTTTTGTGCTGTGAATACTAAAATGAAAAGTAAATGTCTGATATGAGCTTATTTAAACAAAGCGCACATAAGCGTTATCAAGAGAATCATTTGATATACGTCGATTTTAAGTGTAAATATTAAAAAATCGCCTGGAACAAAAGTAATGTTCCAGGCGTGGCTATGATAAGTCTTATAATAGTTTCGCAAGTGCGACCATGACAAATTGTAATGGTAAACGAATGACATGCTGCTTAACACTATCTGTTCCATCTCTTTCATCTTTATAAGAGATGTTCTTGCGTGCAGCGTAAATATTTGCAGGAAATACGAGCCAAAGGAATCCTTGTACTACTTTTCTTACGCGTGATCTATTTTTAGCACCGAGTACATAAAAAACAATTATAAATTCTAATATGCCCGAATACTTAACTATTGCGTGTTTGAAAGGTAAATAGGACGGCACGATTTTTAAAAACATATCTTTATTTTTAAAGTGTGCAACACCACTTTTATAAAACAGTAAACTAAATATGAATCTTACGATGATATTTTTCATAGTCTTCTCTATTCTTCAGCGACTTTGACAACTTGTTTACCAAAATTCTCTCCTGTGAATAACTTTCTAAATGCAGAAGGTAAATTGTCAAAACCTTCATCTATCGTCACTTCAAATTTAATTTTACCTTCAGACACCCATTGTGCGAGTTGTTCGCTTGCTTCTTTAAAATGATCAGCGAATTGTGCTACTACAAAACCTTGCATCAATGCTTGATTTTTAATCAACGTTCCTTGGATACGTGGTCCAATATCGTCTTTTTCATTATTATATGCTGAAATTGCACCACATACCGGAACGCGTGCAAATCGATTTAAGTATTTAAACACTTCATCAGAAATTGCGCCGCCAACATTTTCAAAATACACATCAATACCATCTGGTACAGCCGCTTCGAGTTGCTGTGCGAAATCATCTTGTTTATAGTCAATGGCCGCATCAAATCCTAATTCATCTGTTAAATATGTTGTTTTCTGCTTACCACCAGCAATACCGACAACTTTTGCGCCTTTAATCTTAGCAATTTGTCCTACGACAGAGCCTACTGCACCTGATGCAGCTGACACGACAACCGTCTCGCCAGATTGTGGCTGACCAATTTGAAGCAATCCTGTATAGGCTGTCATTCCCGGCATGCCTAAAACACCCAAATATAAATGTAATGGTACATCTTTTGATGGCACAGGGGTCACATCGTCTCCATTCACTGTATTTATCTTTTTCCATGGTAATATGCCTGTGACATAATCGCCGACAGATAGACGTTCATCGTTCGATTGTGTGACTTTTCCAACAATATGACCTTGTAATGGCTCATTCACTTGGAAAGGTTGAACATAACTTTTTGTATCATTCATTCTGCCTCTCATGTAAGGATCTACAGATACATAAATGGATTCTATTTGAACCTCACCTGCATGTGGTTCTCGAGTTTCTATTGTTTCAAATCTAAATACATCGTCTTGAGGGATACTTTGTGGTCGTTTTGCAAGTACAACTTGTTGATTATTCATTTATTATTCCTCCAGATATTTAGTCGTTGCGTCTAATAATGACAAATCACCATTGATGATTTGGAATTCGTGACCTTGTAATACTTCATCAGTTAATACAGAAACAAGCACTTCTGCTACATCTTCTCTTGTAATAGACGGATTTTGTACATTTTCAAATTGCGCACTCATATTGAATTGTTGCGTTTCATGTTCGTTTGTTAAAGCGCCTGGATGCACGATGGTATATTTTAAATTTGCATGTCTTAAGTAGTCATCCGCATAATGTTTAGCAATGGTGTATGGTTTCAAGTCGCCTGACGCATCAAACGCTTCTCGGCGTGAGTCGTACGTTGATACCATAATAAAGTGTTGATGATCGATCTGTTCACTTGCTTTAATTGCTTTCACTGCACCGTCTAAATCTACAATGATTGTTTGATCGTCACCTGTGCTCCCACCAGAACCGACGGAAAAAAGGATTTGATCATACGATTTAAATAATTCTATTAATTCATCAATAGATTGTTTTGCGACATCAATGTAAGTTGCATCGATACCATCTGCTTTTAAAGCTTCAACTTGTTCTTCTTTCCTAACACCGGCAGTAAAATCAACATCTCTTGCTTTCAGTTTACGTACGAGATGTTGACCGACGCCACCATTAGCACCGATAATTAATGATTTCATGTGTATCGCTCCTTTATAAAATTATTGATTAGCTAAGATTTTTAAAGCATTTTCAGCAACTGCATGTCCTGATTGGGGATTTTGACCAGTGACAATGCGACCATCTACGACTGCAAAATTACTCCAGTCAGCCTCTTTTTTAAAATGTGCACCGTTACTAATAAATTCGTCTTCTAATAAATATGGCATGTATTCAATTGTACCATTTGCTTGTTCTTCACTATTTGTAAAACCAGTCACATCTTTATGACGAACGAGATAATCGCCATTTTCTTTAATATCGAGTAGACCAGCCGCACCATGACATACAGAAGAGAGAACGCCTTGGTTATTGTAAATACTTAGCGCAATGTCGTTTAGTTCTTTGTTATTTCTTAAATCCCAAATCGCACCATGTCCACCTGCAAAGTAAATGGCTTGATAGTCGCTAGGATTAACCTCTTTTGGAGATAATGTTTGTCCAAATTTATTCATATAATCATGATCCGTGTAGTATTCCCAGTCCTCGGCTCCCATCATTTCAGGGCTAAGACTGATAGGATCAAGAGGCACATACCCACCGTTCGGACTTACAAAATCAACATCATAACCTGCGTCATAGAAATCTTTCGCAAAGTGCGTAACCTCTGAGAACCACGCACCTGTAGGTCTTTCTAAATTATCGTATTTCGCAATGTTTGTTACAACAATTAAAGCCTTTTTCATTGTCTTTCCTCCTCATTCATGTTTATATAGAATACAATATCAGTTAAACCTTGGTTTAAGATAAAGGATATGCTTACATGAAACAATATTACATTGAATACGTTTCAGATTATTGCAATATACCTAAAAGCAAACTGCGTTATTACGAGAAAAAGAATATCTTAAAACACATCGACAGAGATAGCAATAACAAGCGTTTATACACAGACGACGATATCGAAATGATTAAATTTATCCAGTGCTTAAGCAATTTGAATATGCCATTAAAAGAAATCCGAAAAAACACAGACATGCTTTATCAAAACCAAATAGATGTCCCAAGCGTGTTACGCGCACACCTAGAATTCTTGAATGAACAACGGAATTTGATCAGTACACATATCGACTTAATTGAACAAAAATTACAAACTGCCATGACTGAGTGACGAGGGAAAAGGGAGTGTGTGAATTAAAAGAACGATGAGAAGAGTATGGAGGAATAGTTAATGAATAAGCATAAGGAAATTTTAGATTTTAAAGATGAAGTGTGTATGTAAAGGCGATAGGTGGATAGGCAAAGCTGGAATGAGTCAGAAAATTGCGTCGGGTGGATAAGCTAGAATAGAATGAGTGGGCGATGGATGGATAGGCTAAAACGGTTATAATATACCTTATACCTAAAATTACAGAGTACTAAAACTATCTTATCTGACATCTCTTGACGAGTTCTGCTTATCGGTTGTTGATGGGGTTTTTTGTAATTGATTTTTCGTACAGCTAGATAAAACGATATATTACTACTATAAATACTTTACATCTAATATCAACTAGTAGCATAAATGCTTAATATATACAAAAAGCTCTCTCAAGTTGTGGGACTTGATAGAGTATATTATTTGTTATCTTTTTACATAAAATTACTTATTGGTACTTTTGTAATTTCAATTACTATCCCATTTCATAAAATATTCATATTCTTGAGTTTCTGCTTCAAATTTCTTAGATCGTATTTCAAATTGATGTTTTGTATAAAAACGAATGGCTCCTTCATTCTTCTCATTTACATGTAAATTAAGTACATTATAATCGCTTTTTAATCTTTCCAATAAAAACCTTCCTATACCTTTATTACGGTAATTATCTGTAATAAAAAGACCTGCAATATATTGTTCAATCCACTTTATAACGAAATTACTTAATACAAATAATTATAACAAATCAAGAACCTATGTTCTCTCTATATATTCACAATTCTTAAGATATAATTATTTAAAAATTAGAAATGAGTGATTTAATGTATAGCAATTGGGGACATGAGTTACAATCAATAATTGAAAATATGGATACAAAGGAAGTAAAAGAAGCGATGAGTCAAACAAGTAAATCTTATGAGGAATTAAATAATAATCGCAACACTCGTAACAAGGTAAAATATCCAATGATTTTAACTGACATAGTTAAATATGAATTATATCTTCTTGATGGATGCAATAATGCAAATGAAGAAAATAAGCAAAAAAAGTGAGAAGATCATGATTTATTTGTGCCAACTAAAACTAACTTTTCAGCAAATTTCAAAAAGTTTTGCCTTGCACTTGGTATTGATTCTGAAAATTTTAAAATTGGAAAATTCTATGCATTTAAATGTGATAGTAAATTTGTTATACATGATATATTGTCGAATAACTCTGATTATATCCATTTTTTAAAAAATGGCGTTAATAAAAAAGATATAGAATAGACAAATAAAATTAATGATAACTTATATTATTTTATAAAAAATGAAATTACTAATCCTATTGATTATAAAACTGCTATGACAAATTACTATTTATATTTCTTAATCGATTCAAATATCGAAGTTGGTATAAAATCTAAGGTTATAGATATAATAACAGCTCCAAATGTTAGCAGTGCTCAAAAAATAGATATAATTAATTACTATATGGATGAATTAGATGAACTCAAGGACGAAGTTAATGCAAAATTAGCTGCAACCCAATCTTATAGCTATAGTGACTATTTAGAACAAGAATGCCGTGTTCAAATTGACGTAAACCTTGCAAAGTATTTAACTAAAAAAGAAACTCAAGCATCTGCCCCTAAATCCTTAGTAACTAGATTATTAAGTCAAAGCGAGCTAGTAGATCCACCAGAGTACACCAAAGAAAATCGCAATAAACTTATCTCTGAATTAAAAAAAACTTTAAATTATCATTTAAAGAAGAACATCAACGATAAAAATAACCTTGATGATTCTGAATATTTTTATATCACGTCAAAATAGTAACCATCATTATAGAAGTGCCGATGAAAAATCGGCACTTCTTTTTGTCAATATATTTCTTCATAATTTTTGTCTGGAATTTTAAAGGTTATTTTACAGACTTACTCTTCACACTATTACCTATATAGTTATATATGTATTCGGCCGATACACAAATTAATACATTCGGAGGTAAATAATTGTGAAGTACGAAGGTGAATATTTTGTAAAGCACGCACCAAGTGTTCCATTTATGATTATTGGTGAGAATAGTAAAGGGAACTTAGTTTATCTGAAAACAGGCCCGAATCCAAAGCGTCAAAAGCGTAATTGGAAAGGAGGTAACAACTAATGCCTAACAACATCTTCGAGCAATATCCACACTGGTTAGATTCAACTGCATGGTATGAACTTATTCGAGCAAAAAACAAAAATGACGAAGATAAGATAATTCGTTTATCTAGTCCCATCATCATAGAAAACAAATTTCTCGACCCTACTACAGGAGTTGAGAAATTGACTATCACGGATGGCAAAAATATTGAACGTATTGAAACGTCAGATATTCTAACGACACAAAAGTTACCTAGACTGGTTATGTTTGGGTTCAGCATCAATGAAAAGTACATTAAATCGCTAGGTAATGCACTACAATTAATGCGTCAATCACTACCCATTTCTACATTGTATACAGGTGTAGGTGTCTTAAGTACTGATGAAGGTACTGTCATTTCATTAGATGAACCATATCTTTCAAAAGACATCGAGCAGTCTCAGGCTGATGAAATTATTTGTGAAACAAAGTATGACTTACAACCTAAAGGTACATTTGAAGGTTGGTGGCAAATGTATCTTGATGAAGTAAAAGGAAACTTGTTACTGGAGCTTGCTGTGATATTTGGTGTTTCTTCATTAGTGACTGCGTTTTTAAAAACAAAGCATGAAGTCGAATATTTCGGCACGATATTTTCATTTATGGGGAACTCTAGTACGGGTAAATCGACTGCAGCGGCATTAGCAGTTTCAATAGCAGGTAATCCATCTAAAGGTGACCAAACATTATTCAGAGGTTGGAACGGCACCCGTAATGCAATTGAAGGATACTTAAGTAACAACTTTGGTGTTCCTATTGCCTTAGATGAATTATCAGCAGCTACCTTTAAAGATACAAATGGTTTACTTTATTCCCTAGCAGAGGGGCAAGGTCGTCTACGTGCTAATCGAGAAGGAAATGTAAAAAATCCTCACCACTTTGGATCTAGTGTGATTAGTACAGCAGAACACACAATATTCAAAGATGCTAGTGCAAATGACGGTCTGAGAGCAAGATGCATAGAAATTTCTGATGTCTTTACAACAAGTGCTGACAATGCAGACGCCATTAAAAAAGGAACATCCAAAAACTATGGACACGTAATGCCGTTAGTAGCTGAATATCTTCTAAATCGTGAATCTAAAGTAGTCAAGTGGTTTCATAGAGAACACGATTGGTTCAAAACGCAGCTTAACAATGAAACAAACAATGTAGGCATACGTATGTTTAAGCGCTACGCCACTATTACGACATCAGCAAGAATATTGGCACGTGTAATTGCGACACCCATAGATTTGGATGCAGTAAGAGAGTACCTAATTAATTATCACGCTGATTCCGTAAGTGAAAGGTCCCTGGGGGATAAGGCCATCGATGTAATTGTGCAGTTCGTTATGAGAAATCGTGGGAAATTTGCTGAAAATGGAAAACTCTCAACAATGTTTGAAAATTATGGCCTTATTGAGCTGAAAGACGACCACATTCAAGTCAAAATGCTTAAAGATGTTTTTAAACACATGTTAGAAGAAAACCAATACCAAGATGTACAAAATGTCGTCAATGCGCTACGAGATAAAGGACATATTCAATCCGACCGAGGTCGTCAGACAACAAAGCGAAGTGTAAAAAATGCCCAAGGAAAATCCAAGACGATAGTATTCTATGTTCTTCAATTAAGTACTGAGCTTGCCCCTATTTTCGGCTTAAGCTCTAATACTGAAACTTTAATACCACCGCAATTTGATGGTAATACAAATCCAGATTTGCTTAATAACTTTATGAAACAAGCGAAAGAAAAAGAAGCAAATGATGATTTAGACCTATAAATTTGAATATTATACCGCTACAACGCGCTATGCGTTGTAGCTCATTAAATTAATCGGAGGCATAAAAATGAAAATAAACGTCAACTTATTAAATTACACAATTGATTCAGTAGAAGTCGATGATCATCAAAAACCTATTGTCGTTAATTATATCGACAGATACTACCATGTGCAACAATATGTATTAACTGAAACGGAACAGAAGCTACTAAAATTTTATCACTTGTCCCCTGAATTCATAAATGAAAAAGAGATAACAGAACATTTTGTCCCAAGTACACGGATAGAACGAATAACAATGCAACATGTTATCAATTCAATATAATTTGATATTTGGAGGTTGAACCATATGGACGAATTAATCACATTACTCGCTGATTTAGTGATTGAAGAAATTAATCATGCTGATGACTAATAATAACGCCCAACACCTGATTGGTGTTGGGGTTATGTGTAAATTCATTCATAAATATATATTATCAATTTGGAAGGAGGAAACAGAATGAAACAAGCCATTGGTTACTTACGACAGAGCACTACAAAGCAACAATCCTTAGCAGCACAAAAACAAACCATCAAAGCATTAGCCGAAAAGCATAATATTCAACACATTACCTTTTATAGCGATAAACAATCAGGTAGAACTGAAAATCGAACAGGCTACCAACAAATTACTGAACTGATTCAACAGGGACAATGTGACGTATTATGTTGCTACAGACTGAATCGACTTCATCGTAATCTAAAAAATGCATTAAAACTCATGAAATTGTGTCAAAAATACCATGTTCATATCTTAAGCGTTCATGATGGCTACTTCGACATGAATAAATCATTCGATCGGCTCAAACTCAATATTTTCATCAGCTTGGCCGAACTAGAATCTGATAATATCAGTGAACAGGTCAAAAATGGACTACGCGAAAAAGCACGCCAAGGTAAAATCATTACAACTCACGCCCCTTTTGGCTATCACTATCACGATGGGACATTTACTATAAATAAGGATGAAGCACCTACTGTAAAAGCCATATTCGACGACTACGTGGAAGGTTACGGATACAAGAAAATTTCTCAACGCTTAGAAAAATCCAATCACCTCATCAACCGAAAACCTTTCCAAGTGCGTTGTATTATCCTAAATCCTAATTACTGTGGCCGAGTGCTAAATCAATATGGCCAATACGATAATATGTTCCCCCCTATTGTTTCAGTCAGCTTGTATGAATACGCTCAAAAAGTCAGAAACCAAAGACAAGTTAATCGTAGATCTTCAGACAACCAACTCAAACAAAAAATCAAATGCCCTTGTTGTGGTTCAACGCTCACCAATCTGACCATTAGGAAAAAGAAGCACGCATTGCGTTATTATGTTTGTCCAAGAAATATGAATGCTTCACGTTTTGTCTGTGATTTCAAGGGCATCAATGCACAAATGCTAGAAACAAGGGTCTTAACAACTTGTAAGGACTTTTTTCAAAATCAACAGCTCTATTCAAAAATTAATCAAACAATCCAACAACAACTAAAAAACCAAAGAACTTTGGAAACGAAACATATACTCACCCAAGAACAACTAATAGAAAAGCTCGCTCAAGGGACGATTACTGCAGATACATTCAGAGAAAAATCTCTACTGTTACACCAACAATCAAAAACCAATTCATCCATTAGCTCGACTCAAATTCAAAGGGCTTTTCAAAATGTCATTCAACAATGTTTCACGTTAAACATGTTATACCCCTATATTGATGAAATTCATATTACAGAAAACAAAACGCTTACAGGAATCTATTTCAAAAATGAACCCTTAAACATCGTCAATCAAGATATGCAATCATCGATTGCTTAATCAGAAAGGATGAAAAATCATGCAACAACTCAAACAAAAACGTGTCGGTATCTATGTTCGTGTATCAACGGAGATGCAAAGTACAGAAGGTTATAGTATTGATGGCCAAATCAATCAGATTAGAGAATACTGTCAATTTCATCATTTTGAAGTCACAGATATTTACGCTGATCGTGGTATCTCAGGAAAATCTATGAACCGCCCTGAGCTCCAACGTATGTTGAAGGATGCGAATGAAGGCCATATCGATTGTGTGATGGTGTATAAAACAAATCGACTTGCACGTAACACCTCTGATTTATTAAAAATAGTCGAAGACTTACATCGCCAAAATGTCGAATTTTTCAGCCTATCTGAGCGGATGGAAGTCAATACGAGTAGTGGAAAATTAATGCTTCAAATCCTTGCGAGTTTTTCTGAATTCGAGCGTAATAACATTGTTGAGAACGTCTTCATGGGCCAAACCCGACGTGCCCAAGAAGGCTATTATCAAGGCAATTTGCCGTTAGGTTATGAAAAAATACCCGATAGTAAACATGAACTGATGATTAATCAACATGAAGCCAATATTGTGAAATATATATTTGAAGCTTACGCTAAAGGTCATGGTTACCGTAAAATTGCTAATGCGTTGAATCATAAAGGTTATGTCACTAAAAAAGGCAAACCCTTTAGTGTGAGTTCTATAACCTATATCCTGTCTAACCCCTTCTAAATTGGACAAATTCAGTTTGCGAAATACAAAGACTGGAATGAAAAGCGTCGTAAGGGGCTAAACGATAAACCTGTCATCGCTCAAGGAAAGCATTCTCCTATTATAAGCCAAGATTTGTGGGACAAAGTCCAAATGCGTAAGAAACAAATCAAAGAAAAGCCGCAAGTACATGGTAAAGGGACTAACCTACTCACGGGTATTATACGTTGTCCCCAGTGTGGCGCAGCCATGGCCGCTAGCAATACAACGAATACACTCAAAGATGGCACTAAGAAACGTATCCGTTACTATTCCTGTAGCAACTTTCGCAATAAAGGATCAAAGGTATGTTCAGCCAATAGTGTTAGAGCTGATGTTATCGAAAAGTATGTTATGGATCAAATACTCGAAATAGTCAAAAGTGATAAAGTTATCAAACAAGTTGTCGAACGTGTCAATCAAGAGAATAGAGTCGATGTAGCTGCGCTCAATCATGATATTGCTTATAAACAACAACAATTTGATGAAATTAACACTAAACTTAAAAATCTAGTTCAAACCATCGAAGACAATCCAGACTTAACATCTGCACTCAAACCAACCATTCATCAATATGAAACACAACTCAATGACATTACAAACCAAATGAATCAACTAAAGCAGCAACAAAATCAAGAGAAACCATCTTATGATACGAAACAAATCGCTGCCCTATTACAACAAATATTTCAAAACGTAGAATCAATGGATAAAGCACAACTCAAAGCATTATACCTTACGGTCATTGATCGTATCGATATTCGTAAAGACGGTAATCATAAAAAACAATTCTACGTTACACTCAAACTCAATAATGAAATTATTAAACAACTTTTCAATGATACCCCGCTCGACGAAGTGCTCCTCAGCACTTCGTCTTTATTTTTGCCTCAAACGCTCTTTCTTCAAATCTAATACAAATGTACTGTCCTTTCGTCATTCAATAACACCTATCTAACAAATATGTTCAACACGCTAACTACTCATGACTCAATGTGAAGCTTATATTGATATGACGAAAGAACATCCCAAAATAAAATACAAGCGGGATAGTAACGGGATTGGATAACTACATGTATAAGAAGGATTACGAAAGCGTAATCCCAAAATCCCGTTATTATTTATAAATAAATAATATAAAAAGAAAAAAGTAAATCGTAACCACACCTACAAATCCAAATGATATATAAATATATCGCTATATTTCTCGTAAAACGAGCGGGATAACGGGATTTCCTTGTCATACCAACAATTGTCATGACTTTCGATTGGGATATTTTCTATATTTCGGTGGGATTTCTAAGCGAAACAAATGGTATTTTAAACTTATATTATCAATAAGATGTATCACATGCACACATCCATCAAATACATTAGGAGGTCATAATAATGACACTAGAACAACAACTCAAGCACTATATAACCAACTTATTCAACCTGCCAAAGGACGAAGTGTGGCACTGCGAATCTATCGAGGAAATCGCTGATGATATCTTACCCAATCAATATGTAAGACTTGGCCCACTCAGTAATAAAATACTTCAGACTAATACCTACTACTCTGACACACTTCACGAAAGTAATATCTATCCTTTCATTCTCTACTATCAGAAACAACTCATAGCCATCGGTTATATCGACGAAAATCACGATATGGATTTCTTATACCTACACAACACTATCAAGCCTCGTTTGGATCAACGATACTTACTAACAGGAGGAGAATAATATGCATAAATACATCAAAATTACACAATTAGTCATTACAATACTAAGTGAAATCATCATTTGGATGAAAGAGTCAGAACGAAAGGAAGTCTCTTATGAATAGATATATCACCCGGGGTATCGCCAACAACTTACCTAATATCTTACAACACCAATTATGGCAACTCGTATCTGAGCGAGAACAAGAACAAACCAAAGATAATACTTCAGTAGATTATTTTCATATATTCCAGTTCAATAAACATCGCAATCAATTATATATCAAACACAAACAAGAACGACCAGCGTATGTGAAAACTCAAAAGGCAAATATCAATCAACCTATCAATATCAATAAGGTCTACATTATCCGTGAAGATGATGTAGGCCTTTCTTATTATGTCATGTTATTACCAAATGAATATTAAGGAGATAAAATCAATGGAAAATATCACAAATACACTTGTCACTACTGCAATATTTGACGAAAAGAGAACTCACCGCTACTTACTAACAAAGACATGGGACAGTGAAAAACAAACACTTACAATCATCACGATGTATCCGCACTATGATGGCATTATCAATATTGACCTAACAACCCAACTCATTATGAACAAAATTTCAGAAATGGATGCATTTGGGTCCATCTATTTTGTGAATCTATACTCTAATATTACAACACCTATCAATCTCAAACATTTAGAAGAAAATGCTTATGATAATCATACAAATATTCAAATTATGAAAACAGTGAAAGAATCAGATGAAGTGATATTAGCATGGGGTGCTTACGCTAAAAAGCCCGTTGTTGAAGCACGTGTTAATGAAGTATTAGAAATGTTAAAACCTCATAAAAAGAAAGTCAAAAAGCTCATAAATCCAGCAACAAATGAAATCATGCATCCACTCAATCCTAAAGCACGTCAAAAATGGACATTAAAATAAAAGGAGGATTATCTATGAACCATGAAACTAGACAATCAGATTGGCGAACAATTGCTAGTTGCTTAAAATCGCAAGATTACGTTTCAATAGTAAAAGGGTTAGTATATCATTTCACAGTAATTGAAGATGAAGAAATACTTGATAAAATCTATGAAGATTTTATGAATGATGACTCTATAACAACGGTACTTAACAATGATTTACAGATGATTATTAACCAATACCTATCAAAATGAATATCATACTACTTACAATAAAACTAGAGCATCCTTCACTTTTACGGTGAGGGATGCTCTTATTACTATTTTTTTCTATTTTCAATTAACATAATAGGTCGTTATCAGAATTACACAAACATCTTCTGTAAGAATCCTTGTTTGCGTTGTTTTAAAAATTCGACTTTTGAAGACTGTTTTTCAATTAATTTATCAAAACTATTCAAGAATCCTCCTATTTTCAGTTGCTCTACATATTTGAGCATTAATAGTTCAATTGAATTCATATTTTTTCTAGTAATTTGTGGCTGGCCTGAACCACTTATCACATTATTATAATTGATAATACGCAAATATTGGTATAAAAAATAAAACTCAGTTTCCTTTTTGTCTAATATATTAACTACCATAGCATTACTAGTGATCCATGATTTAGTCTCACTTACATTTAAACCTGATGATGAGGAAGAAGCGTTAAATCCATTAATTTTCAATGTTAAAGTAAGCGACTTTGACACTGTCGCATCTGCAACAACAACGTATCGTCCTGATGATGTGAAAAAAGTAGTTACTTTGAACACTGGTGCAGATGATTTAGAAGTTGAAAATATACATGGGTTTGTTTATGAAAGTGATCGCGGAATCGACAAACCTGTAGAAGGCGGTCAAGGCACTAGAATCATCAAAGGTAAAACTAAGTTTGCGAATGCAGTCGTAAACGTCACTTCAAGTCTCGGTGAAGGTAATGAATTCCCAGACTTACAAGTGAATGATAGAGGAGAATTTTCATTCAATGCATCTGAAGCAAGTTATCGCTTAAATAATGGAGAAAAACTTCATTTTACAGTTGTAAACCCATTGAATGGGAACATTTTAAGTAAATTAGTCACTAAAGAAGTTCAAGTCGCTGAGTCTGAAGAACAAAAGAAAGAAAGATTGTTCGATGAGTTACTTGAAGTGACACCCGCTTATTATCAGCTAGTAGGCGATGAAATCAGAGGCTATGACACCTTGGGCAATGTCCTCACATATTTCAATGCTTATGATAAAAAAGAACTAGCGCACAATATTTACAAAGGTCACTAAAGGCAACAACAGATGGCAGAATGATGGACCAATGAAAAAATGTATTTCACTACACTCCTTTATTTATAAATAAAAAACAGCGCGAGGGTTATTTCAGTTTCTCCCTTCTGAAATAACCCTCCGCTGTCTATATTTAATGGTTAAAGTTATAAAATTGAATAGCGTTACCTCTCAGTACACCTTCAACCGCTTCCATATCTAATCCGCTCTCTTTAATGTACTGTACCCCACGTGTATATTTTTCATCTTGGAAATATGGGAAATCAGAGCCCATCATAAATTTGTCTTCTCCGAACGTTTCAATCGCATTCACTAACGAAGACCCTTGGAAGTTCGCGGTATCGAACCAAAATTGACGATTTAAAAGTTCATATGGATCGGCATTAAACGCATGCCAATCTTCATAATTGTCTTTAATACGGGTCATGAAAAATGGAAGCGCACCTCCTAGATGAGAAATGTGAAATTGAATGTTTGGATATTTTTGAGGAATTTCATTTTTTATTAAATGTAATGTGATAAATGTGGATTCTAACGGTGCACCAATGACCCACTCTAGACCGTAGTCATTGATTAATGAACTTTGCGCACCACAACCGGTCGGATGAATGTACAATGTTGCGTGTAGCGCATTCATGGCTTTGAAAAAGTCTTCAAATTGATGGTCAGCAATGGACGCTTTATCTTTCACAAGCGTTGGAATCGCAATCCCTACAAAAGCTTCTTTATTCAATAGGGCTTTTGCTTCTTCAATCGCTTGATCCACGTAAGGAAGTGAGACTGCCCCGTAGGCTAAAAAGCGGTCAGGATGTTTTTCCACTAATGCTTCGTATAATGTATTAATCTCATTGGCGCTTTGATGCGCTTCTTCTTTTGTACCCCATTGTGGCGATTGCGGGGTTGCTGAAAGAATTTGTAAATCGACCCCGGCATCATCCATCATTTTAAATCGTTTGTTTAAGTCATCGTCACTTTCAGATTGATGTATCCCTTTGGCCACCTCTGTCCCTTGACTTCCTAACGCTCCTAGCTTTTCTAAATAAGCTTTACTCCATAAGTGCGCATGTGTATCAATCGCTTTAACTTCACTCATTACAACAACCTCCCACTATTTATTACATCTCATATATTAGTAGTATCACTCGTCGTTATTTTCAAACGTTGTTTCACAGTTATTTCGTTGATGGAACCTCGTTTTTTACAAAAAAGGCAAGTCCAACACCGATGAGTGCCACGAGCGCCACGATGTAATAGGTCATATTCAATCCAAACACCACACTTGCTGTTCCGCTTCGAGACGTTCCTTGCGCGAGGCTGGTCATCGCTGTCACAAGCAATCCTGTACCTATAGCCGCAGAAATTTGGCGCATCGTATTATTCATCGCTGTACCATGTGCAATATATTTCATCGGTAACGCATTGAGAGCTGCCGTCGTCATCGGTGTCATAATCATGGCGTTTCCTAGCATCATGACAGAAAAACTAAAGATGATGTAGAGTATCGGCGTTGACACATGAATTTGAGCCAACAATAAAGCGCCAATCAAAATAATACTCATCCCTAAAATACTCAAACTGCGACCGCCCATTTTATCAAAAACTTTTCCCATTACAGGAGAAAGCAAGCCCATGACAAGTCCCCCTGGTAAAAGAATTAAACCTGATAATAATGGCGACCAGTGAAGCGTATTTTGCATAAATATCGGTAAAATCGTCATACTGCCGATAAATAACATAAACATTAAAATAATCAACATCATAGAAATGGTGAAATTACGATATTTGAACACTCTAAATTCTAATAAAGGTGTTTCAAGACGCAGTTGTCGTAGCACAAATAATATTAAAATCACGATAGAAAGGATGAGCGTCACATAGACGACGGGGTGTGTCCATCCAAGTTGACCTGCCACACTAAATCCATATAACAATCCCCCAAATCCAAGCGTCGTTTCGATCACCGAGATGACATCGAAGTTCGGATGCGTTAGTTGTGTCATATTTTGAAGTGTGACATAACCGAAAATAAAATCAGCGACTGCGATAAGCAACACAATTAAGAATAAGTAACGCCAGTCGAAAAAGTTAACAAACCACCCTGACGCTGTCGGCCCTATCGCTGGGGCAAAACCGATGACCAACCCAAACATGCCCATCGCTAACCCACGTTTTTCTGGGGGGAAAATAATGAAAAGAAGCGTTTGTGTGAGTGGCATCAACATGCCTGCGCCTAACGCTTGAACCGCTCTACCGACTAATAATATTGAAAAGTTTGGCCCAATAAAACATAAAAAAGAACCGACTACTACAAACCCGGTTGCTGTAAAAAATAATTGTCGTAACGTAAAACGTTCTATTAAAAAGGCCGTGACAGGAATCATAATCCCATTCACTAACATAAAAATAGTCGTAAGCCATTGGACGGTATTACTTGAAATTTGAAAATCGTGCATTATTTCAGGCAAAATGGTCGCAAGCAACGTTTGATTGAGCACCCCAATAAACGCGCCAATCATCATGACGGCAACGACACGTTGACTGCCCTTTTTATCCATCACTGTCTGTTGTATACCTGATTCCACTTTGAATAACCTCTTTTCTATAAACGGAATCAACTCTCTTTTATTTTATTCGGAATCAATTCCGCTTGTCAACCAACTGAATTCCATAAAAAACACCCACTGTCCTCCGGGTTTTCCACCGAGTGACAGCGGGTGGTCTTTAGCATATTGGTGGTGCACTTATTTTCTTGTGAACTTTATTCAATGTAACTCAACGGCAAACCGCTTTCCAATGACTGTGGCACATCAATGACCCGTTGATTCAAAGAACCTTTGTAGGCTAAATTCGGCTGATACAAGGGCTGAATAAAAGGACCATCTACTAGTACATCAATCAGAGATAACAATTGATAGCGGAGACCTGTATCACGCGCCAAATATTCAAATAAAAATCCTGTCCAGACCCACAACGTTTTGCGAGGACCAAATCGTTTACGAAAGGCTTATGCCAATTTTAATGTGATATCAACATTACAAAAAGGTTCCCCACCTAAAATGCTTAACCCCGCAATATAGTCAGGTTCACATGCCTTTAAGATTTCAGAAAGGACCTCATCCGTGAACGGCTCCCCCAATGACCGGTCTTTGAACTGAATTTCCTAAATAGCCACACGTCCGCTTCACCACATCAATCGTTTTCGGATCATGATTCCCGCAATGTGGACACATATAGCCTTGCGCCGTCGTTTCAAAATCCCCTTCAAATCCACATTCATAACAGCGGTCTATCGGGAGATTTGTCCCTAAGTAGCCGACTTTGTCATAAGCATAATCCCATACCGCTTCAAGCGCCTTTAAATTATGATTTAATTTAGGATACTCACAATAATGAATAAATCCACCACTCGCGTAATGCGCATAGTCTTTTTCAAAATCAATCTTTTCAAAAGGCGTCACATCTTTACGGACGTCATAATGAAACGAATTAGTATAATACCCTTTATCTGTAATGTTTGGAATAGCTCCAAATTTTTCATAATCTAAACGGCAAAAACGATCCGTCAATGATTCACTCGATGTACTATAAATGCTAAACCAAATCTCCGTTTCTTCTGTCCATTGCTCTTGATAATCTTTCATTTCTTTTAATATCTCTAATGTGAACGCTTTGGCTTCATCATTCGTTTCCCAGGTAGGTCCATAAAATACAGTGGCAACTTCATATAAACCAATGTATCCCATAGACACTGTCGCCCGTTGGTGTTTAAACAGTTTAGCAACGGCCTCCTCAGCTTGAAGTTTATATTTAAATGCGCCGCTTTTATATAAAATCGGGGCGTTTTGAGGCGTCGCTTGAAGCACACGTTCTATTCGATACAGGAGCGCTTCATGTAGAATGTCCATACGTTCATGGAACAATTGCCAAAACGCGTGTTTGTCCCCGTGAGATTCAATCGCGATTCGAGGCAGATTGAGCGTGACCACACCTAAATTACAACGTCCATTGTTTTCAAAATGCCCCTCTACATCACGCCAAGCCGGCAAGAAAGAACGACATCCCATCGGCGCTTTAAAATCCCCTAAAATGTCTACGAGTGCATCATAATTTAGAATATCTGGATACATGCGTTTCGTCGAACATTCGAGTGCCAATTGCTTAATATCATAATTCGGATCATCTTTACTAAAATTAACGCCTTTTTTAATCGAAAAGACCAATTTTGGAAAAATGGCAGTCATCCGATTTTTACCGAGCCCTTTAATCCGTGTTTTTAAAATCGCCGTTTGAATTTTTCGGCTCAATGCATCAGTTCCGAGTCCGAAACCAAGAGTGACAAATGGCGTTTGTCCATTTGAAGTGTATAATGTGTTAATTTCATATTCTAAACTTTCAATCGCATCATGGATATCTTGAGTCACTTGTTGATCGATATAGGCTTCTTGCGCCTCAGCTTTCACAAATTGTTCAGCGACTTCACAGTGATGCGCCTCATTATGACGGGCATATGTACTCAGCAATTCGTCAACACGGTCTACTGTACATCCCCCGTATTGACTGCTAGATACGTTCGCAATAATTTGAACAAGTTGCGCCGTCGCCGTTTGAATCGATTTAGGGGAAGTCACATTCGCATTTCCAATTTCAAATCCATGGGAAAGCATGGACTCCGCATCAATGAGATAACAATTCGTCAACGGTTGAAACGGATGATAATCTAAATCGTGAAAGTGAATGTCACCATTTATATGCGCTTCTGCCACGCGTTGAGGTAATAAATGTTCTAACGCATAGGACTTTGAAACCACCCCTGCGGTTAAATCTCGCATTGTTGAAAACGTGTTGCTATCTTATTTGCATTCTCATTCACTACCGTTGGATCTTTTGTGATGAGACCTTGTAAGGCAACCTCAAGTTGTTTCATTTCACCACTCCATTCTATATATAGTATCTATCGTTAATTTAAAATACTATATATAGTAGTTCAAACAAAAATAGAAGTGTTAACATAACTGTCATAGCATTGTTGAGAAATTTTGAACTTTGAAGCGTAAACAATTCTAAAATGAATGAGATTATAAAAATTTCAAAAATCAACTCCACCGTTGGAGATATGAAAAAACAACGAACAAAGCCTCACGCAATGTTCGTTGTTCAATAGGAGAAAATTACTTATCAATTATTGATTTTTCACGTCAATCGTTGCTTTAATATACTTTTCTGGGTTCTGTTGCAAAGTTAGAAAGATAAGTATCTAACCTTATGTTTAAAATAATACTTCGTATTAACTAGCTAGCATGATGCTAATTACACGGCATGGCGAAAACCCGTAGATCTGAAGAGATCTGCGGTTCTTTTTATATAGTCCATAAATACATTCAATGCCTTTGATCGTATTCTTTGCCGTATTGATACTTTGATAACTTATTTTCTTTGATTTGATATGACGATGATCTTGTTCAATGAGATTATTTAAATATTTAGAGGTACAATGACAGTTGGGGGTAAGTTTAAAATCTTTAATCACTTTGGACATCGCCACCTTCGTTGAAGGTGCTTGGTCTGTAATTATCATTTGAGGTTTGCCAAATTGTTGAATAAGACGTTTAATAAACGTATATGCTGAGTGATTATCTCGTTTCTTACGTAACGAAATATCTAGTGTATGGCCATCTGCATCAATAGCGCGATATAAATAATGCCATTGCCCTTTAATTTTGATATACGTCTCGTCTATATGCCATTTATAATAGGCTTGCTTATTCTTTTTCTTCCAAATTTGATACAAAATAGGAGCATATTACTGTACCCATCGATAAATTGTTGAATGATGAACATAGATGCCTCGTTCTCTCAATATTTCAGATATATTTCGATAACTTAATGCATATCTTAGATAGTAGCCAACGGCTACAGTAATGACATCTTTGTCAAATTGTTTATATCTGAAATAATTCATCCTCTGCACCTCATTTTTGTTTACTATTTATTATACTATATTTCTAACTTTGCAACAGAACCTAACATATTCATAAATATTCCAACAAATCCTAGAAAAATGAATTTAACAGTACCATGAGTATGTGGAACGACGCACTGTTGTATCAAAAAAAGTACTATAAATGTGATGACACATTTTATAAATATACTTCTTTTATTTATACTTAATAGCAATAATAGAGAAAATAAAGTTAAACTTATCCTTAAAATACTTTGTGAACTTCCACTAGAAATTAGTATCGTACTAATTGTGATGGTTAATAATATCTTTGTTCTAGGATCTAATTTTGCAAATACGTTTCTATCATCATTCAAAGAATTGGCAACTAGCTTCACACTAGCCCCGCCTTTTTGAAATGTTTGCTAAACATTTTTTTACCTAACCATGCTCCTACGAGACCACCTAATATCGTTAGAATAAACATAACCGGCAAAGTCCATAGCGGTGTAATAGATTCTAAAACGTTAACATAATCTTGGCCATAAGACTGTCCTACTTCTTTGAAATACTGATCTCTAGCGATAAACATTCTTAATACAAATCCCATTATCCATAAAGAGAAACCAGCATATCCCCATGCAATATACTTCCAATTTTTATAGTTTCCAGCTTTCATTATGAGGTCTCCAAGTAAACCGCCGATAATTCCAGCAGGCAACATAATCAAACCACTACCCATAACTGTGAAAGCAAGTCCTAAGATAGTACCCGTTAGTGTTATCATGCCAAATTTTTCTATTTTCATTACGTATAAAATAAATGGAATACCGCACACAATTGGACAAATAAAGCCTAAAAAAGGTATTAAAAATGGAATGTAACCAATCATAAATGTTACAAAAGAGACTACTAAATAAATCGCTGTAAAAATACCGACATTAATTAAATCTTTAACTGATAATTTTTTCATACTCTATATCTCCTTTGAAAATTCTATTTCATATTATAAAGCGAAATAATTCCGTTTTAATATGTAAAATCTATTACCCTTTATGATGCTTAACGCTAAATAAACCTTATATTATGAAAATAGTTATTACTTCTCATATAGATTACACCTATCGCCAATGTTAATTTTCAAAAATAATAAAATATTACATCATTATAACAAACTATATGATAATGATTATCAATATCATATATATTGAAATAAGAAACTACGTTTACTAAGCAACGTTTTTAAATATACTTATATACTCATTTATTCATTGAAATGTCTCTTAAGAAGGATTATAATATTTAAATCGTAATGATTACGTTTTAAATACAGAACTTATAGAAAGGCAGTGTTAAGATGACTAACCATCATCGCGTTATTATTATTGGAGCTGGAGCGGCTGGTATTGGGATGGCAGTGACATTTAAGGATTTTAACATGAAAGACGTACTCGTCATCGAAAGTGGTACAATCGGTCAATCATTTAAACAATGGCCTAAATCTACTAAGACCATAACACCTTCCTTTACAACTAATGGTTTTGGGATGCCAGATATCAATGCGATTGCTAAGGAAACGTCTCCCGCGTTCACCTTCAATGAAGAACATGTATCTGGAGACACTTATGCAGAGTATTTATGTATTGTCGCTCAACACTACGATATCGAAGTTGCTACACAAACTAAGGTTTCAGACGTCGCCTACGTAGACGGTAAATATAAATTAACGACAAATAAAGGCGTCTATTCAGCCGATTATATCTATGTAGCTACCGGCGATTATGCATTTCCTAACCAACCTTTCGCCTATGGTCAGCATTATAGTGAGGTTGATGATTTTAACAATCTAAACGGTAATGACTTCGTTATTATCGGAGGCAATGAAAGTGCATTTGATGCAGCTATAAATCTCGGTAGTCGTGGTGCTTCTGTGTCAATTTACACAACATCTACAGGCTTTGATCATGATGATGCAGACCCTAGTGTTCGATTATCACCTTATACACATCAACGTCTACGTGAAGCCGTACGTCAAGGCGCTCATATAGAATTGAATGTAGGTTATAAGGCAACAGAAATTAATCTTCACAATGGTGTATATCAAGTTCAATTTGAAAATGGTCATACTGCAACTTCATCATGCGAACCTATCATTGCGACAGGTTTTGACGTCACACGTAATCCTTTAATCCAACAATTATTTACCGTTAAAGACAATGATGTACGATTAACCGAATTAGACGAGTCCACACGTTACCCTAACGTCTTCTTAATTGGAGCAACCGTACGTCATGAAGAAGCGGTACTATGCTATATTTACAAATTCAGAGTACGTTTTGCAGTATTAGCTAACATTTTAATGAGCCGGGAAGACTTACCCGTTGATGCATCGCTCATCGACACTTACAAGAAGAACAATATGTACCTAGACGATTACAGTTGCTGCGAAGTGGATTGCTCATGTTAGATGTGGCTTTTAATTTAAGAGATGGTAGTTATACTCCAATTCCTGATGAGCCACATACGTTATCTCTTGAAAATTATTCAAAATTAACAACACGACAACAACAATTACTCCGAAGCTATATCGTAAAACATCAACTAGAAGTTTCTTTAAACGAAAGTGTACCATCTTCACCACACCATAGCTCACAAATAATCGAACGACTAGAAGATTTCGTGAAGGAGAGTAAAGACTATCAACCTAAGAGCTACGAGACATTACTAGGATGGTTTATTATTCTAATGATGTTTGCCTTTCCCGTCTATCTGGCCTATCACTTTTCAGATTGGTTACAAACCAATTATGTTTCAGAGTGGATTACCATACTTTCTCAATATCCCGTCTTCCAAATTGAGTGGCTAAACAACATCTTATTTGGTGATTATGGTGTCTTATCTCTAGGAACATACTCACTCGTCTGGGCATTACCAGTCGTTATTATGATTAGCTTATCGACGGCCACAATCAATCAAAGTGGCTTAAAACAATATGTCATGTGGTCTATTGAACCCACGATGACACGTATTGGTTTGAATGGATCTGACATCGTTCCATTGCTAGAAGGATTTGGCTGTAACGCCGCAGCAATTACGCAAGCCGGTCATCAATGTAGCGTATGTACTAAAACTCAATGTATGAGTTTAATTAGCTTCGGGTCATCATGTAGCTATCAAATTGGCGCTACACTATCCGTGTTTAGCATTGCACACCAAACATGGTTATTTATACCTTATTTAGCTATGGTCTTTATCGGCGGTGTTTTACATAATAAACTGTGGATGAAGCAAGGGAGTTTAATGCCTACGCAAGTCGTCTATCAATCAACGGGGCTACACTGGCCCAAACTAAAAGCATTAGGCGCTCAAATGTGGGGCAATGTTCAAATGTTTGTAGTTCAAGCGTTACCTATTTTTATCGCTATTTGTCTAGTTGTCAGTATTTTATCTTTAACACCTATATTACATATCATTTCGTATGTTTTTACGCCGATGTTAGCTTTATTAGATATTCCAACACAACTATCGCCAGGGGTTTTATTTTCAATGATTAGAAAAGACGGCATGTTGTTATTTAACATGCATGACGGTCAATTGATTCAACAACTCTCTGCTTGGAAATTATTATTACTTGTATTCTTTAGTTCAACCTTTACGGCCTGTTCAGTAACTATCACGATGTTGATTCGCCAACTAGGCTGGCGGGAAGGTCTAAGAATCACTGTAAAACAAATGATTACATCCGTTTGTTGTGTCGGTTTACTAGGTGTCGTTACTATAGCCGTTAACTTGATGATTAGATAAGGAGGTTAACTATGCAAATTGTTATTATTGGAGGCTTTTTAAGCGGTGGAAAAACAACTACATTAAATCACTTAATTACCGACGCACTTGATAATAACTTGAAACCTGCCGTATTAATGAATGAATTTGGAAAAATGAGCGTCGATGGCCAGTTGATTAAACAAGACGTACCCATGGAAGAAATAGTAGATGGTTGTATCTGTTGTGCAATGAAAGCCGACGTCTCTGAACAATTACATCAACTGTATTTAGATTATCAACCTGATATCGTCTTTATTGAATGTAGTGGCGTAGCCGAACCATTAGCTGTTGTCGATGCATGCTTAACACCTGTCTTAGCACCTATTATTCAAATTAGAAGCATTGTAGGCATTGTTGATGCGACGATATATGAGCGATTTGATGCCTACCCTGAAGATATTCAGAAATTATTTCTAGAACAACTTCGTCATTGTTCGACACTTAATAAAATAGATTTGGTGGCCGTAGATAGTACGGCGGAACTTTTAAGAAAGCTTGAATCGATGAATAGCAATGCCAATATCCTGGTAGGTAGTTACGGTTCACTCTCTTTAAAATCATTGTTAGAAGTTATAAATGTTGGAGGTCACAAGAGTAAAATATTACATGGTGACATTGGGCATTGCTATATAGAACGTCCTCAGATGAAATCTAAATCTGAGTTTATTGATGAATTAAGTGCCTTACCTAACGACGTCTATCGCGTTAAAGGTTTTATACGTTTCATAGATGAACAACATATCTATCTCGTCCAATACGCTCAAGGAGAAATCGAACTCTCCCCCATCCAATTAACAGCAGACGTGCCTTTATATCTAGTAATTATTGGTAAAAACTTAGACAACATCGATATCCCATTGTAGTTTCATATTATAACTTAGTATTGTAAGGAGAAGACTCCTAAAAGAATCGGTGGAGCACCAAACCTAGAGCCGCATTAATATGAAAAAGCACTTTCTATTTTGAAATTTCAATAGAAAGTGCTTTTTATTTGCTAGAAAAGGTTATATTTTAGACTGCCTTCCCACTACTTTTATCTTTATCTGTTCCAATATCTGAAGCGTTCGAATGCATCTACAATCGCATCTGGTTTATCCGAAACAATCACACCTGGTGCATCAAATTGAATCTTACTATGATTTAATAATTTAGACGCTACTTCAGATACTACAACTGGTTTTTTATGTTTATAACTTAATTCAGCAAAATCAATCGCTTCTTCTAATAATTCATTGCCATCTGATAAGATAACCACACTATCAAAGATAGTTGAACTTGCTGTACTGTATGTTTCAGTAATACCCACTTCTTCAGTTAAATCTTTCGCATGCTGTCCTACGAAAGCGAAGTTCAGACGATTGTTTGAGAAGACTTCGGCATAGTCTTTCAATGTTTTTGCATCGATGTCACCATTAATTAATACGGCTACAGAGTGACCTAATAATGGGATATCGAATTTTTCTAATGTTAATTGGCTATCACTAGCGTCAGATTGTACTTCTTCATTATTTTCAGGAACATCAACACCAACGTTTTGGGCAACATATTCGGCTAATTGACGATCGACTTTGTTTAATTGATTGACGGCGTTTTGTTTTACCATCACTGATTTACATTTACCAATTTCAAATGAGAACCCATCAGCCATATGTTGTTGTTCCGCTTCAGTTAAGCTATTTTTATAAAGCTTAGCTTGAGAATAATAGTCTTTGAAACTTTCACTACGTTGACGTACTTTATGACCTTCAACTTTTTCTTGATAATGTTCATAGCCACCTTCTTCTTTAGGTGTGGTATGAGGTTCATTATTATTCAGACCATTTTTATGATAAGACGTTTGACCTTGGTGGATACTCATTTGATGCATCGCGTCACGTTGGTTATTGTGTACACCACTAACTGGTCTATTAATTGGAATTTGGTTAAAGTTTGGTCCACCCAATCTTGAAATTTGTGTATCTGTATATGAGAATAAACGACCTTGTAATAATGGGTCATTTGTAAAATCAATACCAGGTACGACATGTCCTGTATGGAAGGCTACTTGTTCAGTTTCCGCAAAGACATTATCCACGTTACGGTTTAACGTCATTTTACCTACACGTTTGACTGGAATTTGGTCTTCTGGCCAAATTTTCGTAGGATCTAAAATATCGAAATCAAAGTCAAATTCTTGATCAGGCGTAATCATTTGGAAACCTAATTCCCATTCAGGATAATCGCCTTTTTCAATTGATTCGTATAAATCTTTTCTATGGAAGTCGACATCTTTACCATGTAAGATTTGGGCTTCGTCCCATACTAAACTTTCTAAACCATGCAATGGCTTCCAGTGGAATTTAACAAAGTAAGATTGACCTTCTTTATTTACCAATCTAAATGTATGCACACCGAAACCTTCCATTTGACGATAGTTCTTTGGAATACCTCTATCGCTCATAGCCCAGAATACTGCGTGGGTAGATTCAGGATTTTGCACAAAGAAGTCCCAAAATGTGTCATGTGCTGAACCACCTTGGGGCATTTCATTATGAGGTTCTGGTTTTAATGCATGCACGAAGTCAGGGAATTTAATCGCATCTTGAATAAAGAATACTGGAGCATTATTACCCACTAAATCGAAATTACCTTCATCAGTGTAGAATTTAGTTGCGAAACCACGGATATCTCTTACTGTATCAGGAGATCCTTTTGATCCTTGTACTGTAGAGAAACGAACGAATACTGGCGTTGTCTTTTCAGGGTGAGTTAAAAAGTCTGCTTGTGTATACTCGCTCATATCTTCATATACTTTAAATTCACCATGTGCACCAAATCCACGCGCATGTACGACACGCTCAGGAATACGCTCATGGTCGAAGTGCATCATTTTTTCACGAAAATGGAAATCCTCTAGAAGTGTTGGACCTCTATCGCCCGCTGTAAGAGAATTCTCGTCTTCACTTACTTTCACACCATGGTTAGTTGTGATTGCTTGATTATCATTATTTTTCTTTTGTTCTTCTAATTGTTCAAGCTTTTTATTATTTGATTCTGTCATCTTTATCTCCCCCGATAAAATTATATTTTCCTGTGTCATCATTAAGTTTTTGCGTATGCCCTACGATTACTATCAAACATTTATACTATTCCCTTTACTCATTTTTTTAATCACACTTTAAACTTTATAATTTTAATATATTTTTTATTCGTATTTTTTGTTTTGTAAATTAATTTTCCTGAAAAGTGGATTACATATAGGTTAGCGAGGGAGATATTACGAATGCATGTCAGAAAAATGTAGTATATAATAGAGGTATCTTTAAAAAATAATAAAGCTACTAACTTGTATAGATAGACTCTTCTGTGAGCATTTCTCACTGTTACTTACATCCACAACGTTACACTGCATCATTATTTTTTTATCCAGTTTCACCGGTTCATATTAAACCCCTTATTACTATCGTCATATGAAATATAAAGAAAGGGATGAACGACTTTGAGTTTTTTATGGACTAAAAGAGTCAAACTGTTAGAGTTATTCGTGTTAAGCGTCTTAACCGTTTTAGGTATTGGCTCACAGTTTTTCTCCAATTTAGCATATAGTCTTAATCAAGGACTATTACAGACTGCATTTGGCTTAGGTTCCAAGCAGCTCATTATACCCTCTATTATAGGGAATTTTTCTTTTGCCCTAGGCATACCGTTGGGCCATGTCTTTACCCATAAGTTGGGTACCAAAAAGACATTTATCTTTTTCACCTCATGCTTCTTAGTAAGCTCGATTATCGGAATTGTCTCATTTGATATTTATTCACTATCTATTTCGAAAACAATCCAAGGATTTAGTACAGGAATCTTATTCTTTACGTTATTACCTAAACTATTCCAAGCATTTCCTAAACGCTATAAGAATGTATTCTTATTATTAGTTATAGTGGGATTATTTGGTGCGAATGCATTAGGTGGCATATCAGGTAGCTACTCATTAGAATTAGATAGATGGAAATGGATATTTGTCATTAACATTGTTTCAAGTATCTTATGTCTTATTCTTGGCCCAAGATTCTTAAATAATGCGGATAAAGCACCGGAGAAAGAAGAAAAAGGTATACCTTGGCATATCGTATTTTTAGTGCTAACTACAATCACCATTAGCGTACCGATGATTATGTTAACACAACAAAGCCATATCACGTTTCTAAGTTATATTTTCTTATTAATTGCCGTATTGTTTTTCGTTAATTTCGTGTACTTCAATATGAAATCTGATGCACCAATTATGTATTTTTCAACGCTATTTAAGAAGAAACCTATTGTCGGTTCAGTCATGGCAATTTCATCTCATTTAACACTCTTAGTGGGTATTGCCGGCATTAATGTTTTCCTTTTAAAAGCATTAAAATTACCGTTCGAAGTAACAGAGAAATTCTATCTTTACTTCTTTATCGGGGTTATCGTCACAGGATTTATTAAAATGTTGTTCTACAGTTCCATAGGTGCCGGTATATTAGGTACAGTCGGTGCTACTTCATTGATGTATGTCAGCATACACTGGATTGTATTAGAACATTCAGTCAACGTTAATCTACTCTACCTACACGGTTTCTTATTGGGCTTTGGGACAAGCATGACGTTACTTAGTGGCGCCATGGCAACGTTACTTGATGGCGATTTAAAATACGCCTCAAACCGTTCCGTGACGATGCATAGCATTAGAAACTTTTTATCAGCGTTATTAGTGCCAATCGTGACGTATATTTTAAAAGATGATATCCAAAAAGGCCTGCAAACATTGTATTCAGGTTATACCACACATATCACGAACAAGTTCGTCTTAACGCAAAAAATTCAAGACGTCATTATCCATTCGAATCAGAAGATATTTACGTTAATGCTTATTTTTAACATCGTAATGTTAATCTCATCTATCATTCAAATCTTCTTAGGAAAAGGACGCAGAATCACACCTAAATCTTAGAGAAGAATTAAAAATGGCACCATAACTTATATCAAAAGACCTTTATCGAGAGCAATATACTCTCCATAAAGGTCTTTATTTTAATTCTATACTTGCATAATGTTGAATTTTTTGTAGGGCATACTTAATATTTTCTTTATTTTCAAATGCGTATGATAGTCGAACGGTGTTAGCTTTACCCCCATAAATAAAACCTGGATTAAGCAATATTTTTTCTTTATTAATCAGTTCAGCAAAGAGCTTTTTAATATTAATATCTCCTCTAAAAGTTACCCAGATAAAGAAACCACCTTTAGGTATATCCCATGTCACAATATCGCTAAAAGTGTCATTTAAAATGCTTAACATATAATCACGCTTATCTTTTAAAATTGTCCTTAGTCTACTTACATGATCATCATACTCTCCAGACGTTAGTAATTCATAAACTACCATTTGCGATAATATGCTAGAACCATAATCAATTTGCATTCTAATGTCGGCTAATTGTTCAATTACTTTTTCAGAAGCAATCAACCATCCAATCCTAATAGCTGGAGCAATTGACTTTGAAAAACTACTTATATGAAGGACATTACCCGTGTTATCTAGAGATTTAATCGGTTTAAGGGGCGGTTCATCAAACCAGATGTCTCTATAAATATCATCTTCAATAATTGGCATATTATGTCGTCTACTATAAGTAATAATCTCTTCTCTACTTCTACGTGACAACGATTGACCAGTTGGGTTATTAAACGTTGGATCGATATAGAACGCTTTTTCTTTATTACTGATAGCTTGATTCATGGTATATAATACTACTCGTTTAGCTAGAAATACCTCAGATTTATTAAATATTGTCGAAGAATTGTATGAGATTAATGTTGAATTTTTTAGTCTAACTGAAAAAATAGAAATTGCGAGCTCCACAGGTAAGTTGATGCTCCAAATCTTAGCGAGTTTCGCAGAATTTGAAAGAAACGTTATTGTAGAAAACGTGTTCAATGGCCAAAGACAACGTGCTATTGAAGGTTATTACCAGGGTAATTTACCTTTAGGCTATGATAAAGTACCTGACAGTAAAAAAGAGCTCATGATCAATCAACATGAAGCGAATATTGTTAAATATATTTTTGAGTCATACGCTAAAGGTCATGGTTATCGTAAGATTGCGAACGCATTAAATCATAAAGGTTATGTGACTAAGAAAGGGAAACCGTTTAGTATTTCGTCCATTACTTATATCATCTCAAACCCTTTTTACATTGGAAAGATACAGTTTGCGAAGTATAGACACTGGAGCGATAAGAGGCGAAAAGGACTCAATGAGGAACCAATTATCGCTGATGGTAAGCATGCACCTATTATTGATAGAAACTTATGGGATAAAGTGCAATTTAAACGCAAAGAGAGTCGTAAAAAACCACAAGTTCACGGTAAAGGGACAAACCTACTGACTGGCATTGTAAAATGTCCGAAATGTGGCGCAGCAATGGCCGCAAGTAATACAACCAATACGTTAAAAGATGGCACTAAGAAAAGAATCAGATATTACTCATGTAGTAATTTTAGAAACAAAGGTTCAAAAGTTTGTTCTGCGAATAGTGTTAGAGCCGATGTCATTGAAAAATATGTTATGGACCAAATACTTGAAATTGTCAAAAGCGATAAAGTTCTCAAACAAGTTGTCGAACGTGTTAATCAAGATAGTCAAATTGATATGGCTGCACTTAACCATGATATTGCTTATAAACAACAACAATTTGATGAAATTAACACTAAACTTAAAAATCTAATTCAAACCATCGAAGACAATCCAGACTTAACATCTGCACTCAAACCAACCATTCATCAATATGAAACACAACTCAATGACATTACAAACCAAATGAATCAACTCAAGCAGCAACAAAACCAAGAAAAACCATCTTACGATACGAAGCAAATATCCAACATCTTACGTCATATATTTCAAAACATAGAATCAATGGATAAAGCACAACTCAAAGCATTATACCTTACGGTCATTGAACGTATTGATATTCGTAAAGATGGAAGTCATAAAAAACAATTCTTTGTCACACTCAAGCTCAATAATGAGATTATTAACCAACTTTTCAATAATACCTCTCTCGACGAAGTGCTCATCAGCACTTCGTCTTTATTTTTGCCTCAAACACTTTTTCTTCAAATCTAATAACTATGTACTGTCCTTTCGTCATTCAATAACACTCATCTAACAAATATCTTCAACATGATACCAAGTCATGGTTCAATGTGAAGCTTATATTGATATGACGAAAGAACATCCCAAAATAAAATATGGGTGGGATAGTAAAGGGATTGGATAACTTCATGTAGGAGAAGGATTACGCAAGCGTAATCCCGAAATCCCATTATTATTTATAAATAAATAATATAAAAAGAAAAAATAAGTCGTAATTACATCTACATATCCAAATGATCTATAAATATATAGCTATATTTCTCGAAAAATGAGTGGGATAATGGGATTTCCTTGTCATACCAACAATTGTGACGACTTTCGATTGGGATACTTTCTATATTTCGGTGGGATTTCTAAGCGAAACAAATGGTATTTCAAACTTATATTATCAATAAGATGTATCACATGCACACATCCATCAAATACATTAGGAGGTCATAATAATGACACTAGAACAACAACTCAAGCACTATATAACCAACTTATTCAACCTGCCAAAGGACGAAGTGTGGCACTGCGAATCTATCGAGGAAATCGCTGATGATATCTTACCCAATCAATATGTAAGACTTGGCCCACTCAGTAACAAAATACTTCAGACTAATACCTACTACTCTGACACACTTGACGAAAGTAATATCTATCCTTTCATTCTCTACTATCAGAAACAACTCATAGCCATCGGTTATATCGACGAAAATCACGATATGGATTTCTTATACCTACACAACACTATCATGCCTCTTTTGGATCAACGATACTTACTAACAGGAGGACAATAAAATGCATAAATATATCAAACTAACACAATTAGTCATCACTATCCTAAGCGAAATCATTACATGGATGAAAGAATCAGAACGAAAGGAAAACGCTTATGAATAAATATATAACACGGGGGATTGCCAATAGATTACCTATCTCCTTACAAAAACAATTATGGCAACTCGTCTCTGAACGTGAAAACGAACAGTCCAAGGAACTAGAAGCAATAGATTACTTTCATATCTTCCAGTTCAACATGCATAATGATCAATTATATATCAAACACAAACAAGAACGTCCTGAGTACATCAAAACACATAAAGCTAATTATTCAAAAGCTATCAATTTATCTAAAAATGTTTTTAATTAAACTTTTATATAGATTAATTATAAATGCACACTTTTGATTACAACAGAAACAATTCAGTAAAACAGTATATATAAGCTATAATTTTAAAGTTTCATATCCATTTCTAAGTGTTCTATTTTTATTTTTTACATAATTAAATTTTTAAAATATCATATTAGCCTGATGTAATTTATTAAAAAGCATCACTATGATAAAAATATAACTTTACTTCTTATCAATCTCATATAGTATGAGATGTTCAAAATTCCTTTAAGTAGCGGCTGAAAAACCGCATCATTTATGATACGCTTCCCCTTATTAGTGGTTTTACTAAAAAATTATTTTTACGTCATTTTAAGTAATATTATACATTCTTTTACTTTAAGTAATAAACGATTACAATTATATTACTTAATACAATTTGTTATTAATTAAAGGAGGATTACTAATTTGAGTATAATTAAATCGTATTCAGTAGGAAATGGTGATATGTTTTACATTAAACACGGTACAGATAATTTCTCTATTATAGATTGCTGTTTATATAATGATAAAAAAGATATTATAATAAAAGAAATATTAGAGATAGCTTCTACAAAAGAAATTGTTAGATTTATATCTACTCATCCAGATGAAGATCACATTCATGGACTTGAGTTATTAAATAAAAATTTAAATATCACTAATTTTTATTGCGTAAAAAATAATGCTAAAAAAAATGATTTTAGTCAAAGTTTTGAAGAATATAAAAAATTGAGAGATTCTAACAAAAGTTTTTACATACATAAAGATAGTCAAAGAAAATGGATGAATATTAGCGATGAATCACGAGGTAGTTCCGGTATTAATATATTATGGCCTGATACAGACAATGAGTATTTTAAAAATGAATTACAAAAAGCAGCAGAAAAAATCAGTTTTAATGATATATCTCCTATCATTCAGTATAAATTAGATAAAGGAGTGACTGCTTTGTGGATGGGAGACTTGACTACTGATTTTATGGAAAAAATCGAAAATGAAGTTAACTGGGAAAAAGTGGATATATTATTTGCACCTCACCATTCTAGAAAAAGTGGAAGAGTACCGAGTAATATCTTAAATAAATTAAACCCTAAGCTTATTGTTGTAGGAGAAGCTAACTCAAAAGATTTATACTATTATAGTAATTATACTACAATTACTCAAAGAAAAGCAGGCGATATAGTATTTGACTGTCAAACTGGTACTATCAATATATATGTGAGTAATTTAAACTATGAGGCTAAAAATCTTGAAAAAGACTCTAAAATTCCCACAATTTATGATAATTTAAAATATATTGGAAGTGTAACTACATACAATTAACTTTTAAAATCACAATTAGCTAATAAAGATTGAGCATAACGTTTTGCAGATTTTCTAGTCTGTGTTTTAGTAACTTTAAAAATCCAAAAATACAAAAAAAACACGTTAATAATACTAGAAAGTACTAGTTGAATCGTAACATTTTCTTGAGATAGTATAAAAACAACAATACTGAATACTATAGATATTAAAACAATTATAATACCGATATATTTAATTCCTAATAAATTACGATAGAAGCCATATTCCATATTATGTTGAGCAGTCATATAATCTTCTCTTGTATTTTTTAATAACCAATCAATTGCTGAGTCGTACTCATCATCAAAATAATTCTCTTTTTTGTCTCTAGCATCTTCATAGCTAGGAAGTTCTATACAAGGAACGTTTTCTTGTAAAAAAGAGTGATATCTTTCTTTGGTTTTTATATTTAAAGTGTCGTCTGAATATCTTAAAATTTGTGTAGTGGGATAAACATTTGATGATTGAGAAAACAACTTTTTTTCAACCATTTTACCATTTTCTCTTGCTATGATTGAAAATAAATAGATATAAAAAATCAATAGAATTATTACAATTAGACTAGAACCTAAATTTAAACTATCAGGAAAATATATTATCAAGGTAGTAAAGAAAGACATGATACTTATCATTCCTGGAGCTATAATAGCTTTTAATTCATATTTATTAAAAAATATCATTAAAAATTCCTTCATAATATTTTTCTCTCCCATTATTAAATATTGTTTAAAGTTAAAAGGAGGTACCTCTCCTTTTTCTATTTGTTTTCAATAAATATTTATTATTTACCATGGTGCTTTTGATACAGAAAAATTTTGACCTAATATTCATAAAAAATTTTTCAATTAACAATGGCAACAGTATCTTCAATAATCACAGTCTTCACAAAGGTAATAATATGAATCTTCACATTTGTAACACCAACCACCTCTAAATCTTTTATCATATCGTTTCAGTTTGTATTTTTTATTCATTTTAATTCACTCCTTTTTACCAGTTTAAAATAATAATAATCTATATCTTTTTGATAGTCTAGATAAGTTAAATATTAATAAAATACTACGCAATCACCTTCTATTTTTTGCTATAGTTGGTTTAACATTATATTTAAGAGGTGTTATTAATGGCAACTATAGGTTTTGAAGAAAAATTATGGCAAGCTGCCGATAAATTGAGAGGAAGCATGGATGCTGCTGAGTATAAAAATGTAGCATTAGGTTTAATCTTTTTAAAATATGTATCGGATTCTTTTGAAGAAAAGTATGAAGAATTGAAGCAAGATCCTTATGCTGATGAAGAGGATCAAGATGAATATTTAGCAGAAAACATTTTCTGGGTTCCAAAAGAAGCAAGATGGCAATATATCAATGATAATGCTAAGAAACCTGAAATTGGACAATTGATTGATAAAGCAATGATTGCGATTGAAAAAGAAAATGAATCATTAAAAGGTGTGTTACCTAAAGAATATGCGCGTCCTGCGTTAGATAAAGAAAAATTAGGCGATATTATTGATTTATTTACATTTAAAGTTGGCGATACAGAGAGTCGTAAACAAGATGTACTAGGTCGCGTGTATGAGTACTTTATTGCTAAGTTTGCAAGTGCTGAAGGTAAAAATGCTGGAGAATTCTATACACCGTCGTCAATTGTAAAATTATTAGTTGAGATGATTGAGCCTTATAAAGGCCGTATTTACGATCCATGTTGTGGTTCAGGTGGGATGTTTGTACAAAGTGAACGCTTTGTTGAAAAACATCAAGGTCGATTAGACGATATTGCAATTTACGGACAAGAGTCTAATCCTACCACTTGGAAATTAGCTAAAATGAACTTAGCGATTCGTGGAATTGATAATAATTTAGGTGAACGAAATGCTGATACATTCCATAATGATCTACATAAAGGATTAAAGGCAGATTACATATTAGCCAATCCTCCTTTTAATGCAAGTGATTGGGGACAAGAACGATTACTTGATGATTACCGTTGGCAATTTGGTATTCCGCCAAAAGGTAATGCCAACTATGCATGGATTGAACATATGATTTCAAAATTAGCACCTAACGGTACAGCAGGGTTTGTATTAGCTAACGGCTCAATGTCTACAAGCGGAAAAGACGAATTAGAAATTCGTAAAAATTTGATTGAACAAGATTTAGTGGAATGTATTGTTACTTTACCTGGACAACTCTTTTATTCAACACAAATACCTGTATGTCTTTGGTTCATTAGTAATAATAAAGGTCAAAATGGTAAAAAAGAACGTAAAAATGGAATTTTATTTATTGATGCTCGTGAAATCGGTCATATGGTATCTAGAACATTAAAAGAATTTTCAGATGAAGATATTCAAAAAGTAGCACAAACATATCATGCTTGGAGAGGTACAAACGATAAATCATATGAAGATATAGCTGGTTTTTGTAAAGTAGCTAATTTAGAAGAAGTTAAGAATAATGAATACATTTTAACACCTGGACGATATGTTGGTTTAGCTGACATTGAAGAAGATGAAGAACCTTTTGAACAAAAAATGGAACGTATTACTTCTGAATTAAGTGAACAATTCGCAAAATCAAAAGAACTTGAAGACCAAATCCGTAAATCATTGGAGGGACTAGGTTATGGAGTTTAATGGAATTTTAGAAGATTATGCTACTTATATTTACAGAGGAAAGCAACCCAAGTATTCGACTAATGGAATACCAGTTATCAATCAAAAAGCAATTCAATGGAGTGGATTAAATAAAGAATTTTTAAAATTTCATAATAATGAAATAAAAGTTGATTCAAGACACTTTGTTAAAAAAAATGACTTACTAATTAATTCGACTGGTACTGGCACCGTTGGACGAGTTTATCATTTCAAATTTCAACCCGAAAAGATGTTTGTTGACTCTCATATAACTATTATAAGAACTGATGAAAATAAATTAAGAAGTCGTTTTTTATATTATCAAATGAGAACAAATAAATTTCAAAATATGATCTTAAATGAGTTTTTAGCTGGGTCTACTGGACAAGTAGAATTTAATAAATCGATGGTAAAAAAATTACCAATCTCTATTCCAGAAGTTAACTATCAAGATGTAGTTATCAAAGTTTTAGATGAACTAGAAGATAAAATAGAAATAAATAAAAAAATCATAGCAAACCTAGAGGAACTATCACAAACATTGTTTAAACGTTGGTTTGTAGATTTTGAATTTCCAAATGAAGAGGGTAATCCCTATAAATCTAGTGGTGGAGAAATGATTGATAGTGAGTTAGGTAAGATACCAAGTAATTGGAAAATCTATAAATTAAAAGATATAGCAAGTCATAAAAAGGAAACTTTTAATCCTAAAAAGAGTGAAGAAGTAACAGTTAAACATTTTAGTTTACCTGCTTATGATAATGAAGAACAAGCTATAGAGGAAGAAGTCAATAAAATAAAAAGTAATAAATGGATTATTAATAACAATTGCGTATTATTTTCAAAAATGAATCCTGATACTAAAAGGATTTGGTTACCTGTAATAGATAATAAAAAATTAAATGTTGCTTCATCAGAATTTGTTGTAATGGAATCTCCTAATAATAAAATTAATTCATTCATATATAATATATGTCTTAATTCTCAATTTATAGATTATTTAAAAGCTAATACTACCGGTTCAACAAATAGTAGACAAAGAGTAAAACCAACAATAGCTGTTAATTATAAATTAGCAATTGAAGATAGTATTGTAAAAAAATATTCTGAAATAATCACTCCATATATGGAAGAAATGAAAATATTAAGATCAGAAATTGGTAAATTAACTCAATTACGAGATACTCTTCTTCCTAAACTAATGTCTGGAGAACTAGAAATATCTGATGATATTGAGGTGAATAGTGATGAACTTTCAATTTAATGAAGATGATTTAGAACAAGTCGCATTAGAATGGTTACAATCACTAGGCTATGACTATAAAAAAGGTAATGAGATTAGTATGACAGGTCTAACGCCAGAACGTAAAAGTGATAAAGACGTTGTCCTTCATGAACGATTAGAAAAGGCGTTAAGAAAAATTAATTCAGATATTCATCCTCGTTTTATTGAAAAAGCGATACATGAACTAACTTTAGAGAAGTCGCCCAATCTTTTAGAAAATAACCTTACTTTTCATGAAAATTTGATCAATGGTATTGAAATCGAAGACTATGATGACGAAGGACAATCGGTAGTAGAAATTGTTAAAATCGTTGATTTTGAATATCCACAAAACAATGATTTTTTAGCAGTCAAACAATTCACGGTCGTTAATGGAGACTATACAAAACGTCCCGATATTGTACTCTTTATCAATGGCTTCCCTATCGTTGTGATTGAACTTAAAAATTCAACCATTGAAACCGTAGGCGTCGAAGACGGCTATCGTCAATTAGAAACATATAAAATGCGTATTCCACAATTATTTACATTTAATGAAGTTCTTGTTACAAGTGATGGTATTAATACAAAGGCGGGCTCCCTAACCGCAAATTATGATCGTTTTATGACTTGGCGTTCTAAAGATGGAGAAACGGAATCATCATCAAGTTTAGCTAGTTTAGATGTGCTGATTCATGGGATGCTAAATCCAGAAACCTTACTTGATTTAATTCGATATTTTGTCTTATTCCAAGATGATGGTAAAGGACATATCAGTAAAATTCTAGCAGCGTATCATCAATACTATGCTGTTAATAAAGCTGTTGATAGAGCTTTATTAGCTTCATCTGGGCAGGGTGATGGTAAAGGCGGCGTTATTTGGCATACTCAAGGGTCTGGTAAAAGTTTAACCATGGTCTTTTTCTCTGGAAAATTAATTCAAATGCTTAATAATCCTACCTTAGTTGTCATAACAGATCGTAATGATTTAGATAACCAACTATACAGTACGTTTGTTAAATCAAAAGGTCGCTCTGGTAAAGGATTATTAAGACAAACACCAAAACAAGCTGAAACACGTAAAGAATTAAAATCATTATTATCTGTTGAGTCGGGCGGTATTGTATTTACAACGATGCAAAAATTTGAACCTGAACAAAATGAAACGACCATGGCTGCCCTAACAGAACGTAAAAATGTGATTGTTATGGCAGATGAAGCGCATCGTACACAATATGGTTTTAATGCAAAATACGATGATAAAGGGGAAGGCATTAAATATGGTTATGCGAAGTATTTAAGAGATGCTTTACCGAATGCGACGTTTGTAGGATTTACGGGTACGCCCGTAGCTTCAACGGATAAAAATACGCAAATGGTTTTCGGAAACTATATCGATGTTTATGATATGACACAAGCCGTCGCTGATGGAAGCACCGTTAAAATTTACTATGAAAGTCGTGTAATTCCATTAAATCTACCTCAAAGTTTAGATTTAGATGAAGCGTATAATGACATTACTGAAGATCAAGAAGAGGATGTAAAACAGCGTTTAAAATCAAAATGGTCCCGTATTGAAGCTTTAGCAGGCGCAAAACCTCGTGTAGAAGCCCTAGCCAAAGATATCATCCAACACTTTGAAACACGTCAACAAGCGATGAAAGGCAAAGGAATGATTGTAACGATGAGTCGTCGAATTGCTGTTGATTTATATGATGAAATCATTCGTCTAAAACCAGAATGGCATTCAGATGATGATGATAAAGGAGTCATTAAAGTGGTAATGACGGGTTCATCTAGTGATCCAGCTTCTTTCCAAAGACATATTGGTCCTAAAAAACGTCGCAATTTATTAGAAAAACGTATGAAAGATGTGAATGATGAATTACAACTTGTGATTGTTCGAGATATGTGGCTGACAGGGTTTGATGTCCCTTCTATGCATACGATGTATATTGATAAACCGATGAAAGGACATAATTTGATGCAAGCAATTGCTCGAGTTAATCGAGTGTTTAAAGATAAGCCGGGTGGTTTAATTGTCGATTATGTAGGTATCGCTGAAAGCTTAAAAGAGGCACTTAAAGAATATACAGAATCTGATCAAGCTCAAACAGCGATAGATACAGATAAAGCGGTTGAATTGATGTTATTGAAATATGATGTAATTCAAGATATGTTATATAATCTTGATTATTCTAAATTTAATTCAGATAAAAAATCTGAACGTTATTATACAATATCGAATACGATGGATTATGTAATTGATTTAGGTGAAGATGAACGTCAACGTTTTATTAAAACGGTCACAGAGTTAGGCAAAGCCTTTGCGCTTTGTGCGACTGAACCTACAGCCCAAGAACTCAACGATGAAATTGCCTTCTTTAAAGCGGTTAAAGCAGGACTTGTTAAATTGTTACAACCATCAAAAGAAGGAAAAACACGTAAAACGCCTGCAGAAGTTGAAGCAGAGATTAATCAACTTGTGTCACAATCTGTTGTGACTGAAGATGTCATTGACGTTTATCAAACGCTAGGTCTTGAACAACCCGATTTATCAATCCTATCAGATGATTTCTTAAAAAATGTCGAAGGATTGAAACAAAAAAATGTAGCGGTAGAATTATTAAATCGATTACTCAAGGGTCAAGTCAAATCATTAATGAAAACGAACGCGACAGTATCTAAGCGTTTCTCTGAAATGTTAGGAAACTCGATTAATAAATATAATAGTCGTTCCATTGAAACATCTAAAGTGATTGAAGAACTCATTCAACTCGCTAAAGATATTAAACAAGAACAACAACGAGGAAATGAATTAGGTTTAAATTCAGATGAAATCGCATTTTATGATGCTTTAGTTTCACATGAAACAGCGAAAAAAGCGATGGAAGACAAAGAACTACGTGCGATTGCTCATGAATTAACTAAAACAGTGAAAGAAAATATGGGAGTTGATTGGTCTAAACGTGATAGCGCAAAAGCTAAAATGCGCGTAGCTGTTAGACGATTGCTTAAAAAATATGGCTATCCACCAGATTTACAAAAAATGGCTGTAGAGCAAGTCGTAGAACAAGCAGAGCTTATGGCGAGTAACCAATAAAAAAATAAACTAATAGAGCATCCCTCACCGCAAAGTGAAGGATGCTCTATTTTTATTGAAATATACATTTCATTTTGTTAAATAGCGATTAATAATATTTTGAAAATCATTGTTAAGTACCGTTGTTATAGAGTCATCATTCATAAAATCATCATAGATTTTATCAAGTATTTCCTCGTCCTCGATCGCTGCGAAATGATATACTAAACCTTTTACTATTGATACATAATTTTGTGATGCTAAACAACTAGCAATCGTTTTCCAATCTGACTGTGTAATGTCATCGTTCATAGATAATCCTCCTTTATTTTAGTGTCCATTTTTGACGTGCTTTAGGGTTGAGTGGATGCATGACTTCATCTGTTACTGGATTAATGAGCTTTTTTACTTTCTTTTTATGAGGTTTTAACATTTCCATCACTTGCTTAACACGTTCGACGACAACGGGTCGCTTTGTATAAGCTCCATAAGCTAGAATCACTGTTTCACTTTCACTAATTGCTTTCATCAAATGGATGTCTGTATGCTTATTATAGGGTTCTTTGATATGTTTAAGGTTCTCAGGGGTTTTGATATTAGAGAATAAATTTACAGGGTATACATCGCCATATTGTTCAGAATTCGCTAATTGATCGAGAATAAGAACAGTTGTGAGATCAAGTGATAATACACCATCTAATTGAGGATACATCGTTATTATTGTACAAAATTATTGTACAAACAGGCTTCTTTTCATCTCATATCTTTTTGAGTAAAGAATTTGATTATCGTGACTAAATATTTCTTCAGTTAGTAAAATGACATAATAAGAAAGGTCTACATCATCCTAATGTACGATGTAGACCTATTAATCCACTTGTTTATAAATTAATTTTAGTTTCGTGATCCATAGCTGTTTTAGGTCCATTCCAAATTTGAACTGTTTCATCATCTTTAACTACTATGGTATTAGCGCCAGCCCCTGATTTATTATTTGCATTAATTGTCCATTCTGAACCATTGTATTCCGGTTCTTGGAATTTTAATAAGTCTGCATCTCCTACTTCGTTTACAGCTGCAATAGCATAATCAAAAACATTATCTCTAGTTACTTGTTGGTCATCACTTGTATCTTCTTCTGTTGTAGATTGCTCTTGACTATTATTTTGACTTTCATTCGATTGATTCTCATTATTAGATATTTCACTAATATTTTGTGAATTATTGTCGTCATATTCTTTTTGCTGAGCTTGTAATTTATTTTTTTCTAACTCTACTTCCTGATATTTGTTGTATCCAAAAAATCCAACAGCTGCTAATATGCCAATGATGGCAATTACTGTTATTGTACTTAATAATTTTTTCATGATTTCTTCATCCTTAAATTTAATAATTGCCGCCTTGACCATTGGCGCGTGCTTCAACTTGTCCTCTTAAATAACCAATATAATCTCCAGAACCTTCAGCTCTACTATCAACAGCGGCAGCTTCCTCTTCACTCATGCCTTCTTTATATGCATCTAAGAATTCATCATCAGACATGTTTTTAGCATCTTCTGCTGTATATTTAGGTTGATTGTCTTCGTTTTTCTCATCATTCGTATCAATGCCTTTGGTAGCTACTTGGAATTTACCTTCTTTTTCTAGTTTCTCTAGTTCAGGTGTCATTTCATCTCTAGTAATAACTCCATCACCATTTGCATCATTTTTCATAATGTTATTTGGGTCATCTGAATTGTCTATATTTTGTTCATTTGTAGATGTTATTTGTTCTTGATTTGTATTAGTTTGATTATCTTTATTCTTTTCTTTTTTATTTGTAGTACTTTGCTTTTTGTCAGCTAATTTAGACTCTTCTTTTTTAAGTTCTAAATCTTTATAACTCCCATATGCAAATACAACTGTAACTCCCAATACTGCAACTAATAAAATAACGCCTAAACTGGCGAAAACTTTCTTCACATCATTATCCCCATTCTATATTTATTTTAATTTTATATTAATCTATTTTGCTACGCTTTTCTATATTTATTGTTAAAATAATTTAAAAAAAGAACACATTTTGAAATCAATGCGCTTTTAAAAATAGTAACTTCTGTATTATGCTTTAATTTCTACAGGTTCACCAAAGTAATTTTCTATAATTCTTGCTATTTCTTTACCTAGTGGTCCTTTTATTGTGAATGTTCTTTTGAAATAAGAACCTATAATACCTAGACCTGCTGCGGCAAGTAGTAGACTACCTCCAGACATAGCAGTTAATCCTATTAAGGTTCCTAATGCAGCTTTACCCATTTGTTTAAAAGGTTTTTTATCAAAAATAACTGTTAAGCCTATGACATTAGGTGTCTTTGTTTCTCCAATAATAATTAAGTAATTACTTTTATGACTCTTAAAATGATACGTTGTTATTTGCGCATTATCTGTAAATACTTTTAATAGTTCGCGTTCGTGGCTACTCGATTTTTCTAGAATTTCATCCTCTTTAAGGACTTCAATATCCTTACTGAATGTATATTTTTTATTTAAAGCAAGTGTTTTCAATTCATTTTCAAAATCGTTTAAAGATTTCGCTTCATAATATACAAATTCCATTTATTTCACTCCCTGTTATTTTTCCCATTTGTTCGTTTCGTGATTATAAGTGAATCCTCTCTCTTGTAATAAGGATTTAGCTGCAATATAAGTATCGTAATCACCATCATCTTTCTTCTGTATATCATATATTTCCATTAAGTCTTGGTTTGAACTATCACTTAAAGCGTCTCTCATCAAACCTCTATCGCCTGTTGTTTCCCAAATCGCACCGATGGCTGCGCCAACGGTCGCAACTGAATAATATGCTGCTGCACCGACACCTTTCCCAATGCCTTTGCCTATCGTTTTTATGATGTTACTCATGATTACCATTCCTTTCATTATTATTAATATTATTTGTAAAGCATTGTCTGCTTTGTTTACTCTTGAATCTGTTGTTTTAAATAAGTTGATTGTAATAAAAGTAATTCATCAATCACTTGCTCTCTTAAATCAGGGGGTGAAATGATACGTATATTGGATCGATACATAAAACAGAGTTGAATCGCTTCGAGTTTTGTCATTTTGAAAGTGACAATAAGATAATGCGTATCATATTTTTCTATTACATGAATTTGATAATATCGATGCATTTTTAACCACACATCTTTAGAAATTTCAAACGTGATATAGGTTTGTAACTTTAATTTTTCATGTGTATCTACAGATTTTTCAGACAAACTCAGATTTATTTGATTAATATCATCGATATAAATTTCATCGTCCATTCGATATACTAAGTGAAAAGCATGCATTTGATAGTACATCGATAAAGGTAATAATAATTTTTGATTGTATTGAAGATATTTATTTTCGTTCATTGCTTGAACAGCTAATGATGATGACGAAATACCTGCTTGATTTTCATCAATTTCAAAGCGGTTAAGATTTTTTAATAATGTAGTTCGATGACCTGAATGATGTCTGATGATTAATGATTTAAGATATTGATAAAAGTAATGACTTAATTTGGGTGTAGTTAGGTACAAAGCAGTCAAAATATCATACATAAAATACATATTTTCATCTTTATCTTGTTCGAGCTTATAACTTTCTGACTTATAATCGTACGTAATTTCTTTGGTTGTACTGATCCATGATTTACTTTCATATAAAAAATTTCTGATATCGTCGATATCTCTTTGTATCGTCCGAGGGCTTGTCTCAAGTTCTAATGTAAGTGATTGTTTGTTGACAGATTTATTTTGTAGTAACCGATGGTATATTGTTAATATTCGAAATGCACGATCCAATATGTCACCTCCTTTAAGTTATATATTACAAAATAGGATTGTCACAATAAGTCAATTCTCCGTATATTTAATAAAAGTTGTGAAAAATATTTTTTAGATGAAGACATTGATATAAAGGGATTTTATAAATATTGGAAAGTGACGAAATAATGGTAGTGACAAAATACGGCTATACCTCTACCTTTAAATCATGTTGTCTAATGGAATAGGTGTTACTATCGGAGAAAATAATATGGTCATAAAATAAAATGCCCATCATTTCACTGATGAGCATTAACCGTTCGGTTACATTGATATCTTCAGGAGAGGGCGTTACATCTCCACTTGGATGATTATGGCCTAAAATAATACTGTTTGCGTTACTGAGTATCGCTGTTTTGAATATTTCCCTGGGATGAATCACTGTTTGGTTAATAGATCCAATCGATAATGTTTGAATGTGTGTAGGTTCATTTTTACTATTCATACATATGAGAATGAGATGTTCTCAGTCACTGTTTCCAATGAATGAACGCAAGATTTCTGCCGCATCCTCAGGGTTTGAAATACGATTTTTTTAGGTAACTTAATCTATCTGATTTTATCATTTGTAGTGAAACAATATTGATTTCCTTCATCGTTTACATCCATATATAAGTTATACTTTCAAAGTCCATTTCTGTCTCGCTTTCGGATTAAGGGGATGCATGATTTCTTTGGTTACGGGGTTCACGAGTTGTTTTACTTTCTTCTTATGTGGTTTCAACATTTCTAATACTTCATTGACACGCGTTTCAACAATGGGTTTTTTAGCGTAAGCACCCCATGCTAATATCACTTCATCTGATTCTTTCACTGCCTTCATAATCTGAATGCCTGTATGATTATCATAGGCATTTTCTAAATGTTTGAGATTGATAGGGGTTGTAATATTAGAGTATAGATTCACAAAATTGATTGAGCCAAATGCATCCATTTCTGAAACTTTGTTCATAATGAGTTGTGTGGTTAGGTCAATATTGAGAATGCCATCATAATGCGGATACATTGTGATGATTGTGATTGTTTGTTTTTCACTGTCCCATGTTTTCTTAAGTAGATAACGATGTTGTTGGTCATCACTGAATATGGCTTCAGTTTGTAATGTGCTTTTGATTGTTTTCATATGTTTTTTCTCCTTAATTAGTATTCTTCGGGTAGTAACATGACGTAATAAGAAAGGTCTACATCATCTTCTCGGATAATGTAGACCTTATTCATATTGATAGCTTTTGAATAATTCGCTTTATGAGTTTTGACGTACTCAGGACGTTCTTGTTTGTGTTTGATATATAGTTGGTTATTGTGCATATTTAATTGGAATATATGAAAATAATCCAATGATTCCTTGCCTTTTGATTGTTTTTGTTCTCGCTCAGATACGAGTTCCCATAATTGATGTTGTAATGTGATAGGTAAGTTGTTGGCGATACCACGGGTGATATATCTATTCATAAGATATCTCCTTTCGTTCTGATTCTTTCATCCATGTAATGATTTCGCTTAGGATAGTGATTGCTAGCTGTGTGATTTTGATATATTTATGCATATTATTATCCTCCTGTTAGTAAGTATCGTTGGTCCAAAAGGGGCATGATAGTGTTGTGTAGAAATAAGAAATCCATATCATGATTTTCATCGATATAGCCGATGGCTATGAGCTGTTTCTGATAATAGAGAATGAACGGATAGAGATTACTTTCGTGAAGTGTATCAGAGTAGTAGGTATAGGTTTGAAGTATTTTATTACAGAGTGGACCAAGTCGTACATATTTGTCAGGTAGGATATCATCAGCGATTTCTTCGATAGATTCACATTCCCACTTTTCATCTTTTGGCAGTTTGAATAAGTTGGTTATATAGTGCTTGAGTTGTTGTTCCAATGTCATTGTTATGACCTCCTAATGTATTTGGTTGATGTATACATGTGATACATCATTTAGATAATATATATTTGATTTTTATTTCATTTCTCTCACTTTTGTCACTAAGAACTAAGTGGTAAAAGTGGTAATTTGGTCGATGAAATAATTCTTTCGACCGTCTATCTCGAATTGGAATTTAGGCATAAAAAAAGACCCCCAATCTTTTTTCAAAGATTGAGGGATAAGACTTTCATCAATTTTATACCTTACAAGTTTTACTTGTTTATCTGTCGTAATTTCAATAGAGTCAATCAACATCTTCATAAGTTGATTTTTTGCTTCTGGTGTAGCTTCTCTTAAATAGACACTAAATCGGCTAATCATCATGGTTAAGTGGCTCTTAAGTTTATCATAATTTGGTACTTCAGCTTGTGATTCCGTAGCTTGTTGTGCTTCTTTAATTTGCTTATCTAGCATCTCTAGTTGTCCATTCATCTGACTTTGTTTTGCTTTTAACATTTCGCTATCCATTTGATCATCTAAGAACAATTCTAACAATCGTTCTTGTTGTGTTTTAACTTTTGCTTTTTGTTTTTCTAGACTATCAATATCATATTTTATTTCTGTTTGTTTACTATGCTTTTGTTTCAGTTCTTCTATCACATTTGACGCAATCTGCTTAATAACATCAGGTTGTGAAAGAATACGATTCAAATGAACATTGATTACGCGTTCGACGACTTCAGCATTAATCGCATTACTATGACAGGCAGAACTCCCAGAACGGTTAAATAATGAACAAATGTAATAACGCTTGATTGTTCGTTCTTTTGACTTTTTGGTTTTATAATAAGTCCGTCGACATACCATATTATTGCCGCACTCTGGGCATTTAATAAGGCCACGTAAGTAGAAATCTCCACCAATAGGTCGACCCGGTTTAAAACTTTTAGAAGCTAGTTTCTCATGAACTTGATCAAATACATCTTCACTTATAATGGCTTCATGCTTACCTTTGACCAATATCACATCATTTTTATCACTTTTACCACTTCTTCGCTGAACAGCCCAATTTTGATGGTTATTGAATCTGACATACCCTTTATAGACTGGATTATTCAAAATATATTTCACGCCAAACACTGAAAATGGTTTTTGATTAATGGTGCGATATCCTTTTTGATTTAGAATTGTCGTGATTGCTTTAAGTCCTTTATTGTGATTCAAATATAAATCAAAGATTTCCCGTACAATATTAGCTTCATTTTCATCGATAACCAAATCATTTTTCTGTGTCAATGGATTAAGTGATAATTTGTAGCCTAAAACACGACCGGTGATTGCCTCTCCACTACGCGCCTTAGCATTCATAGACATCTTGACATTACTGATCAGTGTTGAACGTTCGATTGATCCTATTAACCCAAACATTGTAACTAAAACTTCACCAGATGCATTGGATGTATCAATATTCTCAGAAATCGATTTATAACCTACGCCATGCTCTTTGAATTCATGAATTATATTAAAAACGTCTCTCATTGAGCGAGAAATACGATTCAATTTCCAACTTAATACCATTTCGATTTTATTATCCTTAACATCTTGTAATAGACGTTTCATTGCTGGTCGACCTTCAATATTTTTACCTGATATACCAGAATCGATATAAGTTTCATAGTCATAACCTGGATAGTTTTTCACAACCTCTTTGATGAGTACTTGTTCTTGCTCATGGATTGAGTACCCATGCTCCGACTGCTCTGACGTACTAACGCGCGAATAAAGTGCAATTTTACCCTTCATATCATACCGCTCCTTTTATTAGATTATTGCTACAGACCATCGGTCTTGTAACATCATATGGATAATATATATTTATAATTTCGTTTCATTTTTATCACTTTTACCACTTAATTATATGAGTACTACAGGCAACTGCCTGTAGTACGTAATTAAATTACTTACCTTTATTGATACGTTCTTCTATGATAGGCACAAGTACTTCTACAAATGCTTCAATTTGTTCATTATTCATCGTCAAAGTCCTCCCAATCAAAGTCTAAATTCTCTTCATCTAATGCCTCATCGTCTGTTATATTTTCATTTTTATCTAATGAAATAATATTATCTTTTTCCGAAATATCATGAATCTCTTTTTTATCGGCTTCTTTCCAACCTAAATCAATCCAATAATCGTAGCCATTGTATAGTTTGGTTTGAGTATCAAAGTTTGCTTGAATTAACTGTTTAATAACCTGAGAACTCACCTTTATTTCTTCATTAATAACTTTATTTAACTCAGATACTTTGATTCGTGATCCTGGTTTGATTTCTATAAGTTTTCTGAGTAAATTAATACACGCTTTCTGATGTGCAATACTTGCTGATTTACTAGAAACAAATTCATATCCAAAATTTAACCAATCATGAGAAATTTCAGTAACACGATCATTTTGGAGGTACTCGATATCATTTTTTACAATTTGCTTATACACATACATCAAGTAAAGAAAGATTTCTTTCTTTTCATCCTGTAACTTTTTAATTAAGTCAGGGTCAGCTTTTTCAACATAATATTCACATGGAATAACAGCAATTCTACGCTCTAGAGCTTTTGCATGTGTCGATGGAAAATTAAGTATAGCATTCGTATTAAAAATGAGTTTTAAATCTAACGTAACTTCTACTTGCATTCTTCCTTTACGGTCAGCATGAATTGGTTCAACAGATAGTAATTTTTTGAAATCATTCACAGTTGCTTCATCAACATTTGCTTTCCCCACTTCATCACTTGCCATAATTCGTTTACCAATTAGGCTTTCCTTATCGAAACGCCCCCCAAGTTCATTAAGTGTTTTAGATACGATATCATTACTATAAAAGAATGACTTAACTAATTTGATATAGACCGATTTCCCATTTTTTGCAGTTCCATATAAAATAAGTCCACGACGTAGTTTAGTATCTGCAGTGAGTAACACTGCTGTATGTTGAAAAAGAAAGTATTGTAAATCATCGTCATAATTCGCAAGTTCTAACATATATTGATTGAAATGTTTGGGTATCTGGTCAGTAATCTCATCATTTTTATCTAACGCTAAATTTAATCGCGTTTTTGGAAAAATGTCGATTGAATTTTTAACGACTTTGAATGTATTAAGATCGAACATATTTTCACCACAACCAATATAGTGCTCGTTCTCGACAAGTTCTTCTACATCTGTTGATTTTTGCAGACCTTCAACCACATTATTCAGTGCACTTTGCGTAGGCGTATAACCGATTAACAGTACTTGTATCATTTTTGATACAAATCCTTTTAACTCGTCTTCACTTATCTTTTGCCAACCGTTAATTTTGAATATATACAGTTCCGAATTGAAGCGTTTGATATGAAAAACTTTTATCATCATGTCTATTAATATTGTGTCACTTGGTTTCTTCTTAATACCGAAATAGCTATAGATGTTAGGTCGATAATCCGTATCTTTTGGGATATTAAGTCGTAACTGATCGATAAGTTCGTTATACACTGTTTCACCTTGTACCGTTTCTTCTATTTCATCATCATTGCCAATACTCATGGTTAGGATAGCAATCAGACCTTGACGGTCGACTGCCTCCTTAGCCACACTTATTATTTTTGTTAACATATCGAATATATGTTTCATTATAATATGCCTCCAGTTTCATTTAATGGTGCTACATCGTGTACATAATAGTTACCGTTAAAGCAACCTACATGGATTAAATGCTTTCTATCAATGTAAGGGTCATAATTCTTATGAGTGGAGCTATAATTACTATGACGTTTAAGCCAATCATTGATTGACAACTGCTTAGCTGTCTTTTGTGTTGAAATATTACGATTCACATATACAATCTGATTATTCACTTCAATTTCATATGTGAATTGGTGTTTCACATCACCTGAGAAATTTGTTTCCCTTACAGAATGTAACGTAGCTACATATATATAATTTTCTTTGAGTGGTGTGCTACTGGGTATTTGTAAACTTTGTCCCCTATCATTATTCATGGCCTTCACCTCCCAGTTCTTCCACTGTCACATGTGCAAATTCATCATTGAACAACTGGTTAGCTGTACTTTTCATTAGCTGAGCAACATCACGTGCAGTTACTTCATCATCACATTCAATCATAATCGCATCGTGTATGGGTACAATAATTTTAAACGTTTTTTGTTCGCATTGTGCTCTGTACACTTCCAATAGAATATGTTTGAAAATATAACTCGCTACCGTTTGGACATAAAATGCCATAATACTGCTACCTTGAAATGCGCTCATATCATGTTCAATGCCGTAAGGCATAGGCATGGTTTTATGCTCTTCGATTTGTTTCTTAAGTTCAATGACTTTTGTAAATTGGCTGACCGCATCCAACCATTGCACTTCACTTACATATTGTTTCAACTTGAATTTAGGGCTATCGAAGTTGCCGCCAAATAGAAACGAACCAATAAATGCACGTTTAACGAACTTTTTCTCCTTTTTGGACAGTGATAAATCTTCTAGTAATGCGTCATATAAACCTTCTTTATGATTCAAATAGTCAATCAGTTTAGAATCTTTCGTCATGTATCCAACAACCGAAGGGTCAAATGAGTTGAAATCGATTGTATATACCTTTTTGAATTGTGAAGGTAAAATCATACGTTGGACCGATTTTGGTAAGCCTTGGATATTAAAATTTTTAGTTGTGATTCGATGTGTCCGTGTACCAATCAACGATAATTGCGTATATAATCGATTCGTACCATTTAATGCCTGTTCTAACCTATCAAATAGCTTTTCGATCTTATCAGAATGTTCATCATTCTTAGCCTTTTCAAGCATTTTTGATTTTATATCGGGTAATTTATCGATATTAAGCATAATGGGTTCCGATTCAATCTCTTTCTTTAATACCTCTAAATTATGATGTACTTCCACATATTGGTCTAACTTAACTTGTTCATCAGCTAAAAGTGCATTATATTTTTGATCTAGCAGTTGGCTGAATTGTTGTTGCAGCTGCTGAACTTCATCTTGATTTGAAAATTTGTTCATTAAAAAGTGTTCTGTTTTATTGCTTTGAGGCAATTTTGTAATTAAATCACGTATATTTGTTTGATACATGGTGCTTTGCTCCTTCTATAAGTTATTACACAACAATCTCCCGGGCTGATTATCATGTGAACATCACAACGTTGTATCTATACTATAAATGACTCAAATTAATTACTTAATGGCTTCCATAACATTGATTCCTGTAATGGAAGCGTAAAATTACAATTAAAAAGCCAACTCATTTTTGAGTTGGCTCATTATAGTTATTGTTTTTTTGTATTTGGACTAATATCATACAAATTGCTCCTAATTTTAACCGACAATAAATTATCGATAGAAACATTTATTTTATTCTTTAATTTGGAGTTAATATCATTTTTATCATCAAAAGCATGATATGTTTCTTCTTTATTTTTTCTTCTCTCATCTTTATCATCAGCAACATCATCAGGATAATGTTGCTCTCTTCCGCTAGAGTTACTTATTTCAAGAGAAAATGGCGTTAATTTACTTTTTATTCTACTAAGTTCCTTTAAAAACGATCTATAGTATCTTGCATTTTCATAATTCGAATTTATACCATTATTTAGTAAGTAAATACCTAATCTGTCTATTGAATTTTCAACATCATTGAAAAGTTGTTTGAATAAATCTGAATCATCTTTTTCATACTTAAATTTGCTTGTTGCTACTAATTTTTCAATGGTACTACTTCTATCGTATCTTTCTTTTTCAAACATTGTTTGCATATTGTAGTTAATACTTTCCTGACCTATTTCTTGATTCAAACAATTTATTAATAATTGATCCAAAAATGGTGTCTTTATTTTATATTTATCTACAAAAAACAAGATATAATTTTTACTTTCATTATCTTTTGCTTTTACTACGTTATTACTAAACTCAAAGCAATGATATAAATAAACAAAGTTTAGTTTCTGATTTTGATTTGTATTCTTGGACTGTAGCTTATTATATTCATGTTGGATATCGTTAATAACTTTACCATTGAATTCAGTAATATTCTCACTAATTTGCTTCCAATTCTTCACTCCACCATCTGTCAAAAAGTAATCTTTAAAATAATTGAAACGTGACTTATCTTCATTAGCCTCATTGATTGTTTCTTCAATTGCGTTAGACATCATTCTCAATATTTTGTTGCCCTCATAATAATTACTCTCTAAAACTTTATGCATAAAACTTTCAAGTTGCAATTTTAATTTTTTATTTTCAGAGTACCATCTACATTGGGATTGATATGTAAAATCAGTCAATAATTTTTCCTGTAAGGGAGAATTATCCATATTCATAATTTCTTTCATTATATCTTCAAAATACTCATAAAAATTATGGGAATCATCTCTTAATATTGCTTTTTCAATAGTAGGAGTATGTTTATAATTATTATCTGACTTTGGTAATGGATGCTTATCGAGAACTTTCGATAAAATTTCTATAACTTGATATTGGAGTCTATTAAACTCATAGTTGGATCTTTGAGTAATATACCTTCCATCAAATTCATCAATTTCATATTCAGGATTATTAGAATTATAAAATGGCTGATATTTTGCAACATCTACACCATACATTTTGTTCAATAATTTTAATTTGTTCGTGAAAGTTGTACCCTTGACCCCTTGTTTCTCTTGTAAATGTCTTTTTTTATAAGTTATTTTAGGATTTTCTTTTACAAGATTGAAATAACTAGATGCTTGATACTTATATTCAGATTTTTCTTTATTGTAGAGATAAATATCAATATGAACCTTAAACACCTCTTGAAAAGCTTGCTTTTTATTTTTAGAATCATTCATGAGTTGCTTTAAAGCATTATACAATTGATTTTTATCCTCTTCTAATGTTTGATTTGAAAATTTGCATAAATACCATTCTTTAGTCACATCAATGTCATTTGTTCGCTTATTTAAGTAACAATGTTCTTGAATGCCTCGTTGAATACTACTTAGTGATTCACTTTCAAACTGTATTTTTATGCCTTGACTATCCAATATTACTTTACCAAAATTAATCATAAACTGCCTATATGTACTAATAAAATCTTGTACCTCTCCTGCATATTCTGGTTGTAACATCGGTGATAATGGAATTTTATTTTCCATAGGCAAAATTTTAAACTTTTTGGTACACTCTTTTATATTATTTATAATTTGATCATCAATATGAACCGTATACTGCATATATATAGTATTTTCAGTAGATTTTAGAGTTGTAATATTTTTATTCACTTAATTCACCTTCATTGACCCATCTTTATTTAATTATAACTATTTATGTATGCTGTAGCACTACCACCTTTTTTCATCAAAATTAAGATTAATTTGCTATTAGTACATACTTATTATTTTGGTTAATTCAGTTTTAACAGCATATTTCAAACTAATAGGAGATTCTACTTTGACATTGGCACCACATGTGACTATTAATTTAGCTATAAAATCTATATCTTTCGTGTTCACTTTTGATTTAAACAAATATGTCTCTTCTTTAATATTTTCAATCATATAGTCACTCCATAGGTATCCTTTCAAGATATTTAATCCAATAATATTACTTCTAATTTGTATATCAATCGTATTTTCGTTTTCAATCATGAACTGTTGAAAATTCTGCATAGTTATTTCATTACATTCTTGAGTTTCTCCTATTTCATATACTTCTTTTATTTTAGAAATATTTAACAACTTCACTAATTTTGATCCTATATTAACAACAACGAAGTACCACTTTTGATTTTTATATAAGATACCAATACCTTTATATTGACCATTCAAGTAGTTTTGTGAATAACAGATTTTAAATGACTTACTACCAATTGTTAATCTAATGATTTCATTAAATATCTTATAACTTTTGAACTGATATGTATCTTCATTAAAATATTGAAATATCTCATTATACTGGTTTATCAATTCTTTTTTATTCGAATTATTATATAACTTTTTTAATATTTCTTGATATTCTGTTTGAAAAGGTAACTTACTAACATTGGAGATACTTGAAAGTGTAAATACTAAAGCTTTCAATTCTTCGTCTGTGATTGCTATTTTCGTTTGGTTTCGATTACCTATGGTCATATAACCGCCATTTTTCCCTGTACTACTATATAAAGGCACTCCTAATGCTTCAATTTCCTTTATATCCCTTAAAGCAGTACTACGAGAAATATTAAATTCTGACATTAAATCATTTAACTTGAAATTCCTTTTTTTATTACAGTATTCAATCATATGATATAATCTAACAGATTTTTTCATTATTATTCCCCTTTTAGTATCAATAGGTGACACTAATACAGTATATACTTATTTATAACAAATTTAAGGAGGAAAAACTATGAATTTTCAAGTAAGTCCCTATTTTTTAATTATAGAAAATGCAGATGGTTTGAAAAGGTTGTATGAAGAGCTGTTTGGCGCTAAAACACTGTATATCCAACGTATCAAGGATAGACCGACAGATAAGCAACTTAATATCGATAAAAAAGATTTAAATAAAATTGATCAATGTGTACTTCAATTTGGAGATATAAAAATTATGATTGCGGATGATACCGAAGGTTTACCTATAACCCAAGGTAATAATATATCGCTTTGTATTACTTTTGACCATGTAGAAGAAACTAAGTGTGTGTATGACCAGTTAATAGAAAAAGGCAGTGAAGTATTAAAAGCATTCAGCCCAGAGTTCTATACTGAAGGTTATGGTTATGTAAGAGATCCTTATGGTATATCTTTACATTTATTTACGAAAAGGAAAGGTTAAACCAAGTTTCTAGTGTTCTATTACAGATATTGGTACAACTATAAGGACATTTGGGAACAAATTATCGCATGTTTTTTCAATATAAAAAGCCATGACATTATTGGACTGACCCCAATTAGTGGGAATTATATAAAACACTTTCGTTGAATTCATATTAAAATGAATCATGCGGAGGTGTTTTTTCTATGAAAAGAGTTGCTTATTCAGTAGAAACAAAGTATAAAGCTGTTGAAATGAAAACAGCAGGATTTTCAACAAAAGAAATTATGGAAGAATTAAATATTAGAAATAGAACACAAGTGAAAACTTGGTGTCGATGGTATCAAAATGGGGAAAGTTATAGATTTTCACAACACGTTGGTAAACAATATACCTACGGTAAAGGATTAGAAGAGCTGTCAGAAGTAGAACAATTAAAATTAGAAAATAAGAGAAAAGATATAGAATTGGATATTTAAAAAAAGTACAAGGCATTGGAAAGGAAGTGGTACCAACAGTAGTCATAGATTTAGTGGATCAATTAAAAGGAAACTATTCAATCAAATTGATACTAGAAGTATTAAACATACCTAAATCAACATATTACCGATGGAAAAACAAAACCTATAAAAATGATACTGTAACACAAAAAGTCATTGAATTATGTGAAGCTAGCCATTATACCTACGGTTATCGTAAGATTACAGCACTGATTAATCAATGTTATACATCACCAATTAATCATAAGAGAGTATAGAGAATTATGCAGAAGCATCATTTGAACTGCCGAGTTAGACCTAAAAAGACGACAAGGATAGGTAAACCGTATTATAAAACAGACAATTTAAAGCGAGTTGTCCCATGGAAGTATTAACAACCGATATTACTTATTTACCATTTGGTCATTCTATGTTGTATTTATCTTCGATAATGGACATTTATAACGGAGAAATTGTGGCGTATAAAATAGATGATAAACAAGACCAACGTTTAGTTAATGATACATTAAATCAAATCGATATACCTGAGGGGTGTATATTACATAGTGATCAAGGCAGCGTTTATACATCTTATGCTTATTATCAATTATGCGAAGAAAAAGGCATTATCAGAAGTATGTCCCGAAAGGGAACACCTGCCGATAACGCCCCGATAGAAAGTTTCCATTCCTCGCTAAAGTCTGAAACTTTTTACATCAATAATCAGCTTAATAACTCTAATCATATTGTTATAGATATTGTCGAAAAATACATTAAAAACTATAATAATAATCGAATTCAACAAAAACTAGGCTACTTATCCCTTGTAAAATACAGAGAATTAGCAGCCTTGAACATAGTGTTTTTATTAAGTTCCTATTTTAAGGGTTCAGTGCCCAATTTCTAAGGTAGCTTCCCTTTCAATAATTTTTGAATTCAAAATTTTAATATAAATCCCTTCCTTTTATATTATACACAATCTATTTTTTAGTTTTATTTGTGATACGCTTCTGCGTATCGGTTAATGATGCGGTTTTTAATTAACGTCTTTTTGTTATAAGTCTTAAAGAATATTAAATAAACAACATCATTTTCCTTAATTGAAACGAAAGAACGACAAATTCCATACTATTACATTGGAATTTGTCGTTCATTTATTAGAAGCATATATTTTACAGACTTCTAAATTAATTGTTACAACAACAATTATTATCCTGTTGCTCTTTTTCATTTTTCTCTTTTTTTTCTTCAATTTCTACAGAACAACAAGATTGTTCCTGAGGTTTTAATTTTTTTAATACGTCTTTGACTCCCATTATCTCACCTCCTTTAAATAACAATGTTCACCATCAAACCTGTAGAAATAGCTACAACTAAAATGGCGATAACGAATGAGATTACAAATTTTTTCTTGAATAATTTCGATAATAATACAACTTCTGGAATACTTGCACCAGCACCACCAATGATCAAAGCAACAACTGTCCCAAGCGACATTCCTTTTGAAGCTAATGCTTCAGCTATAGGTAACATTGTTTCAGGTCTAATATACATAGGAATACCTATAATAGAAGCAATAAATACGGATATAATGCCACCTCCACTCGCATATTTAGTAATAAATGTTTCGGGTACAAAGCCATATATAAAAGCACCAATAAATACACCGATAAATAAGTAAGGAAGCATTGGATATAAGAATGCCCAAGCATCATTTAATGCTTGTTTAAAACGAGATCCATTTTTATTAGCGAAAAACCCATCGCCTTTAACATTTACACCTTTATAACTTTTAGATAAATTCATTTTTGAAAATACTAGACCCGTTAAGACACTAAAGATTGCTAGTACAATAAAATAAACAACAGCAACTTTCCAACCTAATAAGGCCCATAACATAAATATCATTAATGGATTCATTAAAGGTGACGCAATTAAAAAACTCATTGCAGGGCCAAATGGAACTTTAGAATTTAATAAACCTGCAAGTATAGGAATTGTAGAACAAGAACAAAATGGTGTCATCGCACCAAAAGCCATTCCCAAAATATAATTAATAGCTTGATTAGGTTTACTTAAAAAGTATTTTATTTTTTCTTCTGAAACTATCTGTTGGATGATACTTACAATAAAGCTCACGATGATAAATAGTATGAATAGTTCAAAAAACAACATCACAAATGTTTTTATAAATTCCATAATTGAATCTAACATGAGTATAATGCCTCCAAATTTAATTAATCAATATTTCTTGATGTATTAATCAAAAAAAATTGATTAATACATCATTAAAAAAGATACTTAAAGTATCTTACAACAAGTATCTTCATTTAAAACAACCTGTATTTGCTGCTCATTAATTTTATAATAATTCCATGTGCCATGCTTTTCAGCAATAAGAACATTTGCATCTACTAATTTTTTTAAATGATAAGAAAGTTTAGATTGTTTTATATCTAATAACGCTTCTAAATCACATACACATAATGATTTATTGAAGCTTTGGCTAATTTGATTTAGTATTTTTAATCTGATTTTATCGGCAAGTGCATTAAACATATTTTCATAAAAGTCAAATTGTTGATCTTCACTCATATCAGTCTTTGCTTTAATAACTTCCATAAAAGATCATCCTTTTTATAATATTTCATTGAGTTTATATTATCTTTATTTCAATTCTTGAATTGCTTGTTTATAGTTATTTTTTGTTGATTCGCCATACTGATTAATGTTCCCTTTAAAGAACTCCTTTTCCATATATATTGTAGCTTCTTTTAAATTGATTTCTCTTGATAGCATAACAAGATTTAAATAACTTACAAAATAACCAACAGTTAAAGTACTTGCATGGTTTACTCGCAATCAAGCACGCCTCCTTATTGTCAACGTAGTTTTATATCATTTAATACATCAATTTTTTTTGATGTATTAAATATAAATCAATATCCATATTATCGCAAGAAAAAAACTATAATTTTTACATAAACTTAGGTATTGCTCACAGAAATATTAAAATAATTTTTTTATAAATTATATTATTAAGAATTAAATTTAATGAGGTTTTTAAAGCTCAAATAAGAACATAGACATTAATCTATATAGATGTTAATCTATAATCGTAAATTAATTAATGAGGTGAGTATAATGTTAAATATTGAAATATACGAAGAAGCTATGTGCTGTTCTACTGGCGTATGTGGTCCAGAACCGGATGAAACACTAATAAAAGCGAACCAAATCAATGAATATTTAAAACAAAATCAAATAGAAGTTCAACGTTATAATATGAACAATAATCCGAATGAATTTATTAAAAATAAAGAAGTTATTCATTTAATTCAAGAAAAAGGTAATGAAGTTTTACCAATCACTTTTATAGAAGGAAATATAGCTAAAACGGGCGCTTATATTACTCAAGAAGAAGCAGATGAAATTATTACAGTTAATCAAATGAGAAATGGAGAATGCTGTGGTGGAGATGGATGCTGTTAAATACTTAAATAAATTGAACTTAGATAACATTGAGTTAACAAAATATTTGTTTTTTACTGGTAAAGGCGGCGTAGGCAAAACGACGATATCAAGTTTTATTGCTTTAAACTTAGCAGAGAATGGAAAAAAAGTAGCTTTAGTAAGTACTGATCCAGCTAGTAATTTACAAGATGTATTTCAAATGGAATTATCTAATAAATTAACTAAATATCAACCTATACCTAATCTCTCTATAGCCAATTTTGATCCGATTGTTGCTGCAGACAATTATAAAGCACAATCTATAGAACCTTATGAGGGTATTCTACCAGAAGATGTGCTTTCTGAGATGAAAGAACAGTTAAGTGGTTCGTGTACAGTTGAAGTAGCAGCATTTAATGAATTTACAAATTTTTTATCTGATAAAACTTTAGAACAAGAATTTGATTTCATTATATTTGATACAGCTCCAACAGGTCACACCTTGAGAATGCTTGAATTACCTTCTGCATGGACAGATTATTTAAATACAACGAGTAATGACGCTTCTTGCCTAGGGCAATTATCAGGATTGGATGAAAATAGAGATAAGTATAACTTAGCATTGGAAAAATTACGCAATCCAAAAGATACGACAATGATGTTAATTGCTAGACCTAGTCACTCTTCTATATATGAAATTCAAAGAGCGCAAAAAGAATTACAACAACTGTCAATTTCTAAATTCAAAGTAATCATTAACAACTATATAGAAGAAAGTTACGGTTTAATTTCAAGTCAGATGAAATTAGAACAAGATAAAAATATTAATCATTTTACTGAATGGTTAAATAACAATCATGCTTATTACGTTCCATATAAAAAGCAGAAGGAAGAAGGTATAGAAAGTTTAACTAATCTATTAAATGATGATAACTTAATTGAAAATGATGACTTTATTGTTGAAGATCATCCGCAATTCAATAAATTAATCGATGAAATTGAAAATAGTAAAGTTCAATATTTATTTACAATGGGAAAAGGTGGCGTTGGTAAAACGACAGTAGCAACGCAATTAGCTACAACGTTATCTAATAAAGGATATCGTGTTCTTTTAGCAACTACTGACCCTACTAAAGAAATTAATGTTGAAACTACAAGTAATTTAAATACTGCTTATATTGATGAAGAACAAGCATTAGAAAAGTATAAAAAAGAAGTACTAGCCACAGTGAATGATGATACACCACAAGACGATATTGATTATATTATGGAAGATTTAAAATCACCTTGTACAGAAGAAATAGCATTTTTCAAAGCCTTTAGTGACATTATGGAGAATCAAGACGACATGGATTACGTCATTGTAGATACAGCTCCTACAGGCCATACCTTGCTGTTACTTGATTCTAGTGAAAATCATCATAGAGAATTAAAGAAAAAATCAACTCAAACTACCAGTAATGTTGAAACATTATTACCTAAGATTCAAAATAAAAATTTAACACAGATGATAATCGTAACACTAGCAGAAAAAACACCTTATTTAGAATCTAAACGTTTAGTAGAAGATTTAAATAGAGCTAATATAGGCCATAATTGGTGGGTCGTTAATCAATCGTTAGTTACGCTAAATCAACGTGATGACCTTTTTAGTAACAAAAAAGAAGATGAATCATTTTGGATAAACAAAATTAAAAATGAAAGTTTTGATAATTACTTTGTCATACCTTATCGAATATCAGAATATTAATGTTATTGATTATAATAAGACCTAGAGTGTACTTTAAACCAGTTAATAATTTAGGAGTTAAGCAAGTATATAATTTATCAAGTGACAATAAAAATTATTAACGAAATAAAAGATTTCAAGTAGAAAGGGAGAAAAAATTGAATTATAGTGAAATATCGCAATACTTGAAAGTGATGGCTGATAGTAGCCGTCTTGAAATATTAGATTTGTTATCTTGTGGTGAATTATGCGCTTGTGATTTATTAGAGCATTTTTCTTTTTCTCAACCCACATTAAGTCATCATATGAAAGTATTAAAAGACAATAATTTAATTACATCCAGAAAAGATGGTAATAAAATTTTCTACAAATTGAATCATGACGTATTGGATAACGTTACATCACGACTCACTCTATTGAGTTCCTGTACTGTCCCATGTATATGTGAAACAGTAGAGAAAGGTGAGTGTTAACAATGACGATATTAGCAATCACTATTTTTATATTAACGTTAATTTTTATCATATGGCAACCTAAAGGTTTGGATATTGGAGTTACAGCTTTAATCGGTGCTGTTATTGCTATGATTACAGGTGTCGTTAGCTTTTCAGACGTACTAGAAGTTACTGGAATTGTTTGGAATGCGACGTTAACCTTTGTCGCTGTTATACTCATTTCATTAATTTTAGATGAAATTGGATTTTTCGAATGGGCGGCTATACATATGGTCAGAGCTTCAAATGGTCATGGGTTTAAGATGTTTGTCTACATTATGTTGTTAGGCGCTATTGTAGCAGCTTTCTTTGCGAATGATGGAGCTGCATTAATTCTCACTCCAATCGTGCTCGCTATGGTAAGAAATCTTGGGTTTAATCAAAAAGTCATTTTTCCTTTTATCATTGCAAGTGGATTCATTGCAGATACTACGTCTCTTCCATTAATTGTAAGTAATTTGGTTAATATCGTTTCTGCTGACTACTTCCATATTGGATTTATTGAATATGTAAGTCGCATGATGATTCCCAATCTATTCTCTTTACTTGCAAGTATTGTTGTATTATGGCTATATTTCAGAAAAGTTATTCCTAACCATTTTGAAATTAAAAACCTTAAAACACCTGATCAAGCCATTAAAGATCCAAAATTATTCAAGTTTTCATGGATTGTTTTATCAATCTTACTCATTGGTTATATAGTTAGTGAATTTATTCAAATTCCAGTATCGATCATTGCTTGTTCAATTGCGTTTATATTTACTGTATTGGCCTATCAATCAAGCGTTGTAAACACGAAACAAGTGATCAAAGGTGCACCTTGGAATATTGTGCTCTTTTCTATAGGTATGTATTTAGTTGTATTTGGTCTGAAAAATGTGGGTATTACTGCATTATTAGCTAATATTCTATCAAGCATATCAAACTATGGATTGTTTAGTAGTGTGATAGGTATGGGCTTTATATCCGCATTTCTTTCAGCCATTATGAATAATATGCCTACCGTATTAATTGATGCCATTGCTATTGGACAATCTGCAACTACCGGTTTAATTAAAGAAGGCATGATTTATGCCAATATCATTGGTGCAGATTTAGGACCTAAAATCACACCTATCGGCTCCTTAGCAACATTACTATGGTTGCACGTTTTAACACAAAAGGGAGTAAAAATTTCGTGGGGCACATATTTTAAAACGGGTATTGTTATTACGATTCCTGTTCTGTTTATCACATTAGTTGGTTTATACGTTACACTTATTATATTTTAAAAAAGAGGTGTCAATGATGACAAAGAAAATAATTTATTTTATATGTACAGGTAATTCATGCCGTAGCCAAATGGCTGAAGGTTGGGCTAAGAACATCTTAGGTGATGAATGGCAAGTATATTCTGGCGGTATTGAGGCACACGGTGTCAATCCGAAAGCAATCGAAGCGATGAAAGAAGTTGGAATTGATATCTCAAACCATACTTCTAATTTAATTGACAACACTATACTAAACCAATCCGATTTAGTAGTAACTCTATGTAGTGATGCTGATCAAAACTGTCCTGTTTTGCCGCCTAATGTAAAGAAGGAACATTGGGGATTTGACGATCCTGCTGGCAAACCTTGGTCAGAATTCCAGCGTGTTAGAGATGAAATCCAAGCAGCCATTGAATCATTTAATGCTAGATAAACTTTAAGCGTCTCAATATAATTGGGACGCTTTTTTTAATATGTCATTTTAGACTATTACAGAGTTTAAAATGATGAACAAACTTTACTAAAACTCCCTTCTATTAAGAACGTTGGACTACTCAATGTGAGTTATTGTAATGCACTATTTTTAATTTTCACTTTCTCACCGTTTTTAATTTCATCGTATTGCTTTTTCGGGACAACAACTAAACGTTTGCCTTTATTAGTTTGAACGGTAATGGTATATAATTTCTCATGCGCTTTCATTTGTTGTTTCAACATGTTTTTTTGGTATTCAACATGATTGGTTTTATTTTTATACATACCGGATGTAATAAAATAAAAATATAACCAATTATTATAATATGAAGTAGCCATAAATTGTGACGCATATGAGGCCCCTGGTCTATATCTATGTCTTGTAGAAACCATTGATCGTGCTTGTTGAGATTGAATTTTACCAGTGTCTTGTTTAAATTTTGATGCCTTATTATTATATGTAATACTGTTTGTTCGACTAGCTTGTTGAGCTGCACGCTGACTTGATTGTTTTGCAACTCGTGAAGCATTCATCGTACTTGAACGACTCATTGACGAACTTGAAGACGTTGAACTTCTAACCGCAGAAGATGACGAACTACTACTCGAACTTGAGCTACTAGTGCTTGAGGTTACAGCTTCTAAGTTTGTAGACAATATACAAAGCGAGGTCACATTAAAGATTATCATTATACTTATCATTTTTAATACTTTATGCTTCACCAACTCACCTCTTACTCTTTAGACACTTCATCTTTAGCAGTAACTTGTCCTTCAATATCGTCATCGCCATAAATCATATATGGTGGACGATAGACATGAATCTTTTTGCCATCTTTAATTATATAAGGCTTTTTATTTCCATCATTTAAAATATGTTCATAAACGTGTTCTAAATCCGTCTTTTGTAAATGTGATTTACCATTTTTATCTTTATATTTTATTTCCACATTGGGTGTATCTTCTGAACCATTATTTAGCACTTCATAATACTCATATGTATATTTCTCTGACTTTTGACTATCTTTAGAAGGTTCTTTCTGTTCTCCCGATGTTCCACAAGCTACTAACATAAAAGACAAACCCAATAGACTAGCTAATAATATTATCTTTTTCATAAACACTCTCCTCTACTCATTTGCATTGTAACATTCTTAGTCAATTCATTTCCAAGTGAGTGATATATAACTTACTTTATCTTTAAACCTTTTATACAAATTTTAATATATCAATTGTGAGTTATTTCATTTTAAATTATTTTTGTTAAACTGTATTTAAAATCATCTAGCACTTTTAATCATATGTTTAGATTTTAAATAAAAAACATGGTGAGTAAGGAGAGAGATGTATGTCAATATGGTTTGTTTTGTTGCCTTCACTATCTTTTTTAGCAGTTATGATAATAGGGTATATTTGTACTAAAATCTTTATTCGTTAATGGTTAAATCAATTATTATTTTGATTCATTTATACTACACCTATACTTCATTTATTGTGTTTGCTTGTTTATCATGCATTGTAAGTAAATGGCTATTAATATTTCTTTCTCTACTCTAGTACTGTGAATGTGTATATTGTGTTTTTCCCCACGTTTTTTAGTCAGTTTACTTTTTGAAATATCTAAAAAACTACGCTTTGCGGTTAATAATACTTCATTCTCAAATGTAATTTTGGTTTCATTACTAAAAAACGGATTGCTTACATCAAATAACTCAGATTTGTAATTAAACGTATAAGGAATTTGTTGCTTTCCCCCACTTTTGAAGAACTGTTTCATCTCAAGTATGCCTACTTCTTCATCATTCAAATACATCGTATATTGATGTTTATTCGCTACCACATGTTTACGAATTACTTTTACATTGTTCTCACTAGAATTCATATATACACTATATTTTGTTTGAACACCAAAGAGACTCAATAATTTATGAAATATATTAACAAAAACAGGTTTATACGTTATTGTCTCGTTACCGTATATAACATTGCTTTGATTCTCAATGATGTATAAAGGGATTTGTACAAAGAACTCACCGTCTTTAAACTTTTTATCGGAATTTATATTAGTTAGAGAATACGTTTTTTGTAGATATTTTCTAAAGAATAAAATACCTAGTATAATGATCGTAATAATTCCCCATAATAGCCACGTACTCCATAGTGGAACTTTAAATAATTGTGTTTTCCCTATAATAACTAAGAACGTGTTTATTAAATTAAATACTAGGAGTACTAGCCATATTAATGCCTCACGAAACATGGTCATTAACAATTTCTCCTTTATCTAATGAATTATTTCATAATATGTACTACGCAACCTATTTTTTAGTTTTATTTATGGTACGCTTCGCCTCGCATAATCTTAAATGCTCTGTATACTTGTTCGATTAAGACGACGCGCATCATTTGATGTGGGAAAGTCATTTTGCTGAATGAAAGTGCGTAGTTGCTGCGTTTTAAGACGTCTTCATGTAATCCGTTTGATCCGCCAATCACAAAGACGAAGTCACTTTGTCCTTGTGTCATGCGTCGTTGCATTTCCTCAGCTAAACCTTCTGAGGACAACATTTTACCTTGTATTTCTAAAGTGATGACTGTGGCTTGCGGCTTTATTTTAGCTAATAAGCGTTGACCTTCTTTTTCTTTCACTTGTTCTATTTCTTTATCACTCATATTTTCAGGTGCTTTTTCATCGGGTACTTCAATAATTTCAATTTTGGAATATGCACCTAATCTTTTTTCATATTCTGATATAGCCTGTTTCCAATATTTTTCTTTTAATTTACCCACAGCTAAGATTGTTATCTTCATAAAATCCTCCATAGATGTTAATAGTTATCCTACTTATCCACAAGTTATCAACTTGTTAACAGAATTCCCTCTAATTATAACAGTAATGTATACGAATTACGGTAAAATCTTTTAAAATATCCCCATTTCATGTGATTATCCTTGTATATATGTGGATAAGTCTGTGAATAATGTGAGTATTTCTGTGTGTATTATACACAAAAGTGGATAACTTCCCTCAATTTTGGGGATAACTTTAAGTAAGTCTTAAATATTTATTCACAGATTTAGGCTAAATCTTGTTATTATAAGGTTCCTTTTGAATAATCATGTATAGTCCAAATTATTAGATAATTAACTCAATAAATAAAAAAACAACCTACTCACAAATACTAATTTTGTAAGTAGGTCGTTCGTCTAAATAATTACAATGTATATATCGGTGTAGCTTGTGCTTTATCTGTATCACATAATAGCACTTCTTTTTCAGTATCTATATCATGTTCATTTAGAACCTGACTAACGCTCATACGTGCTAAATCTTTCATGTTGTTATCCTGTGATAAATGTGAAAGATAAATGCGCTTCGTATTACCTGTAATAACATCAGTCATCGCTAGTCCTGCATCTTCATTAGACACATGTCCCATATCGCTTAAAATACGTTGCTTCGTCTTCCAAGGATAACGACACATGCGTAACATATCCACATCATGATTACTCTCAAACATAAAGGCATCACTGCCTTGAATCATACCTTTCATTCTATCTGACACATAGCCTGTATCTGTAATCATCGTAAATTTCTTATAATTATTATGGAAAATATAAAACTGTGGATCAATTGCGTCATGAGATACATTAAATGATTCAATATCAAAACCTGCAATAGATTTTGTTTCATAAGGATTAAATATGAATTTTTGATCCATTGGAATTTTACTATCTTTCTTCTCAATTGCTTTCCAAGTGTTCTCATTCGCATAAATCGGCAAACCATATTTACGCGCAAGCACACCTAATCCTTTAATATGGTCACTATGTTCATGAGTAACTAGAATGCCGTTTAAATCTTTTATATTTCTATCAATTTGGCTAAATAAATCTTCCATTTTCTTGCCAGTGAGTCCAACATCTACTAATAGACTGCCCTTATCACTTTCAACATAAGTGGCATTCCCCGTACTACCACTCGCCAATACACTCATTCGTATCAAGCGACTCATCCTTTCTACTTCCGACAACTTACTCTATATTTTAGAGTGCCTTCAGTCTAATTCCTTATATTTTGCACTCTTTAATTAAAAAAATGAAGTTTCGAACAATCCACATCATTCGAAACAATCCAGTCCTCTAAAATACCTTTATATTATACTATACCAATCCAAAAATTAAAGTTCCAATTCCATGTTTATGTACAACACTAACATAGATAAATAAAATAAGTGCATGAGACCATCGTAGCCTCACACACTTACTATACTTTCCACACCAAATATCATTTCTTTCTAATTAAGAACAGAGAAGGTACAGAGAAGGGTAATCTATTGAAAATAACCATACACACACTTACATACGCAGTTCTAAGATAGATAACGAAACATAGTTGCGGAGACTCCTAGGGGAGCAGTAATTTTAATGAACCTAAGTGCAATAGCACTTAGGTAAGTAGCTCTAAAGATGGATAATAAATGGCGTTGCGCGACTCCTAGTGGAAAAGAAAGTGTCGAGTGACTACAGGCACGAGCCTTTCCCACAGGAAAGCGTCGCAACAAAAGAATATTATCCATCTAAGAGCTGCTTTAGAGACGGCACCCCAGGAACGCGAAGCAACTTATGTGAGTGATTATCTATCTAAGAACTATTTTACAAGACCGCGGCTCGACCCATCCCCCCTAGGCAAGCATCACAACAGAATGAGTAAATATTCATCTAAGAATTTCTTTACAACCCTGCTCCCTAGTTATCAATCACTTTAGGATTTGATGATGTCGCTTCAACATAATACGTTTTCACGTCTTCTTTACCTTTATGCTTCACTTTAATTTCCCAGTTCGCCTGCAATAATTGCACATTCGTTTCTCTCACAACCGAGTAATATCCTAGTCTTGCATCCATCACTTCATCGCCTGATTTCAAGTAACGATTAAAGTATAATGTTTCTACTGCTTTACGTGGTGTAATAACCTGTTTCTTAGGATTATTATCACTCTTCGCAGGTTCAATATTATTCATTACCGATTGTTCATAACTTGTCGCTTTACCATCATTGATATTAAAGCGTAGACGCGCTTTATTATTGTTCATCAATGGATACCCTTCATAAGTCTGTTCATATGTCACAGTATCAGATGTAACATCACCAAGTTGATACATCTTACCATTGTAAACATTGCTCATGATGTAATCTTTTAAATCGCTTAAATTACTATCACTCACATTAACTGTGCTATTAATCTCACCTGTTAACGTATTACCAGAATCTTCCGCTTCTAATGATGACTTACCCTTCGCATAACTTTCGAAGTCTTTAGACTTAGCAGTAATCATCTGCATCTTCGTCCCGCTTACATCTTTATTTAAAATATCCTTCGAAATTTTAATTTCTTCTTGCTGGAATTTAACCTCATTATCACTTTCAGATTCGTTAATTTGAGACTTCGTCACCTTATTCACGTAAATCAATACGAGTAGGATATTAACTAGAATAAATACGAAAATAAACAATGTCTTCGTTCGTTTCCAATTCATTTATTCAAGCCTCCCATCCTCATAAGCGTACCAATCGCCGTCGTATTGAACATACCATGTTGGCACAAACTCACTATTACGTTGCACTTCTATATCATCTTTATCAGGTTGATCATCTTCTTTATAACCAATGACCATATTCGTTACCTTTTCAAAATCAATCGTATGATTATTTGCGAGTGAAGAACGAACACTTTCAACACTATCTAGCGACTTCGTTTTACCTTCTAAAGGTACACTAGAACGCAATAGCGCACGTTTGTAGTCATAAATGCCTTTATCTCCCCATGTGACCTCTATATCATTTAATTGCTGATCATTGAATGTTGGGTGCCCATTGAGGAAGAGTTGGTACGTTAATTCACCCGATGAATTATCTGTATTGAAAAGACGGAAGTCATCATTGAAGAATCCACCATGTCCATTTATATATTCAAATGTACTTGGAATCGTTGAATCCATATCACTTGAGCTAGATTCATCTTCAGATAAATTTTTATAATGGTATTTCTTACTTTCATCATTATAGTTCGCTACGCCAGTGTTATTATTGTACGTTGTCGAACCACTCTTACCGCTTCGAATAATCACTGAGTCGTCAAATAGAATCGCATTCATCGTTTCGACTGGAATCGTATCATAAACCATACGGTAAGAACGCATGTCTTTCGGACGATTTGGCGCAAATATATGCGTTGCTTTATCAATCGTATCTTTATTTGTGATTACCTCTGAATATTTCTGCATTTCTTTATTCAAATGATCCATCACTTTAATAAAATGATTAGCTTTCGTAGTCAATGTTACTTTCATGACTTCATGACGATCTTCACTAATCGCATACAACTCTAGATTCTCTTTAGGATTTTGACTTACGATAATACGATTAAATTTGAAATTTTTAGGTAACTTCGCTGATGAATTCAATACTTGACCTAAATATGTCGTTAGCGGCATATCATAAGTAAAATCTAGCACAGTAAAGTGGTCATTTAACATGGGAATATTTAAATTATAGTCTCGATGAATATGTTCCACTTTACTGACTTCATGATTCTTCAATGTACCTGTTACTTGAGACAATTGAGCACGAGATGGTGCCAGCCCTTTAACCTTATCGCCTTTAACTTCTACAATTTGATACGGAGATATCACATTCTCAATATTGGCAGACATGGGCTTACCAATCGTCTTAGTATTGCTCTTTTTACTATCTGTGCTATCAATATTATTTAAATCTGGTGAGAAATTCCACACCATAAACGTAAGCACAACACTCATCATGACTAATAGGAAAAGAATAATGGATTTAATATGCTCTTTACTCTTCATCCCAATCACCGTCGTCTATAACTTCACATGGAAGTGTAATAAATATCGATGTGCCTTGTCCTTCAACGCTATTCGCCCAAATTCTTCCATTATGCGCTTCTACAATCTCTTTCGAAATGGCTAGTCCTAAACCAGTACCACCCATTTTACGTGTACGCGCTTTATCTACACGATAGAAACGATCAAAGATTTTATCCACTTTGTTAATAGGGATACCTATACCATTATCTTTAATACGAATCGTCATACGATTGTATAAAGCATTTTGTTTCACGTGGAACTCGACGCGTTTTTCACCACGAGAATATTTCATCGCGTTAGTAATAACGTTATCAAACACTTGTGTCATCTTATCTGGATCAATTTCAGTAAAGATGGTTTCAGAAGGAATTTCACGTACAAACGTCGTGTCTTTCGCTGCCATTTCATGACGATTAATAATCTTATTAATGAACATGTTGAAGTCGACAATTTCCTTCGTAATTTGTTCGGATTCGTTATCCATTTTCGATAATTGCAGTAAATCATTAACAAGACGAATCATTCGTTCTGTCTCTTCACGTGTTACCGATAAGAAAGACGGTGCTAAATTATCATCTTTCCAAGCACCTTCTTCAAGTGCCTCTATGTAACTGTTCATCGATGTTAAAGGCGTACGTAATTCGTGTGATACGTTCGCAACGAATTCACGACGTTCACGTTCAACTTGTTGTTGTTCAGTAACGTCATGTAATACGGCGATGTAACCTGTCACAAATCCAGTTTCTTGAACAATCGTACTGAAATTCACACGTGCGATAATACCTTCATCTTCATTCATATCTAGTAAGAAGCTATCGTTATTCTCTTGAATTTCATCTAATGAGAATTCGTCTTCTAAATTCAATACACTTAGCATGTAATAACCGATTAAGTCTTCCTTAGACATACCTAACATTTTTATCGCCATATCATTGACGATACGCACACGACCACGTCGGTCTGTTGCGATAATACCGTCACTCATATGCGTGATAACTGAGTCTAAACGACGTTTCTCACTCTCAGTATTCGCTTGTGCCTCTTGAACTCGCTTAGACAAGTTGTTGAAGGCTAAAGCTAATTCACCGATTTCGTCATTACCATATATCTTAACGCGTTGCGTATAATTACCTTTAGACATCTCTACCGTCTGATTACGCATGTCCGTAATCGGCCTTGTAATCGTCCTTGCGATAAAGAAACCGAGTATAACGGTAATGAAGAGGGAAATCGCAGTACCGATAATGAATATTTGGTTAATATTATTCAACTGATTATATACATCATTAATATTCGATTCTATGTAAATATTACCAATCGTCTCGTTGCCATTCTTTACGGGTAAGTTGTAAATCCAAATTCGCTCTTTACCGCTACCATAGTCTTTTAAAACATTGTGACTATTAGATTCACCTAGCGATAAGGCTTTTTGAACGGAGTTATCATTAACTTTCTGATTAATCATATTATGTGATGATATCTTCGCTGTAGCCATGATAATTTGATCTTTATCAATAAAACGAATTTCTTCAATTTCTTGACGGTTGGCATACTCGTTTAATAAACTTTGAACTTCTTTTTGAGCGTTAGAGGGATCATCTCTGTATATCCGCTCAATGTTAACTTCAAGCTGTGTCGCATACTGTTTAATATTCTTCATGAAGTTATTTGTCAGTTCTTTTTCTAAACTATTAGTGAAATACAGACCGATGATCTGCATTCCAATAATAATCAATAACACATAAACAATAACAAGCTTGGTGTGAAGGGATTGTAACTGTTTCAGCCACTTCATAGTTGCAAGCCCCTAATCATGTTGTTGGAGGAAGTATCCAACGCCTCTACGTGTCACAATATATTCAGGGTGTGATGGATCATCTTCAATCTTCTCACGTAAACGACGAATCGTTACGTCTACTGTACGCACGTCGCCGAAGTAATCATAACCCCATACAGTTTGTAGTAAATGTTCACGTGTCATGACTTGACCCATATGTTTAGAAAGGTAGTGGAAGAGTTCAAACTCTCTGTGTGTTAATTCAATATCTTCCCCACGTTTTTTAATTGAGTAAGCATCTGGGTAAATGACAATATCTTTAATTGTAATTTCATTTGTCGTACCACTTACTTCTTGAGCTGGTTGTGAATAATGTCGACGTAAGTTCGCTTTCACACGTGCGATTAATTCACGTGTGCTGAACGGTTTCGTAACATAGTCATCCGCACCAAGTTCAAGACCTAAGACCTTATCGATTTCAGAGTCTTTCGCAGTTAACATAATAATCGGCATTTCGAATTTCTTACGTACTTCACGGCACACTTCCATACCGTCACGACCAGGTAACATGATATCTAATAATACAATGTCTGGTTCTTCCTCGTAGATTAAATCTACTGCATCATTACCATCATAGGCACAGTAAACATCATATCCTTCTTTTTTCAAATTAAATTCTAAGATGTCCGCAATTGGCTTTTCGTCATCTACAACAACAACTTTTCTTGCCATATCTATAAACCTCATTTCTCAAATTGTAGTTCTATATTTTATTATTCGTTCTTATGAATTAGTAAAGATTAAACTGTGATTTGATGCGTTTTTAATAAGTTTATAGCGCATATTAATCTACTATATAATTTACCATTAATATTCATGTAATTCTATTTTCATATTTAAAATTATAGAATAATATTCGTTTAAAGTTTACCACTCTAATTTAATATTACAAATAAGTTGAACCCTTTGAATACGGGACCAAAGTCGTAGTGATGCCTATTCAACCCATTATTACAGAATGATGATACGGCTCAATGGTTTAGTAGCAAGCTTTCTATTTTAAACATAAGAATAATATTAAGATTCTGTTGCGACGTCATACTTTTGTAATGCTAAAGAATGTATTACGATATTTAGCTTTTAGTATATTTTTTGATTTTTTGAAAAGGATATCTAAAAAGTTTAAAATGTGGATTTTCATGAGTAGTAAAATGAAGGCAAAAAAAATGCCTATCCTTTTGGATAAGCAATACGGTCTCGACGGGAATCGAACCCGCGATCTCCTGCGTGACAGGCAGGCGTGTTAACCGCTACACTACGAGACCTAAAAAATGGTGACTCCTACGGGACTCGAACCCGTGTTACCGCCGTGAAAGGGCGGTGTCTTAACCGCTTGACCAAGGAGCCGTTCTTAAGCACAAGATAGATTATAGCACAGGCTTTATTTTGAAGACAAGACATTTTTTACATAATTTTAATATTTTTTTATAATTCCTTAATTTTTTGGATAAACGTTGTAATAACAATGGTTTTAAGGTTACAAATGCTATATTTATCGCTCTTTTTACACTCATGTTTCTAAAAAAATAGGCATTGAACGAATCAATGCCTACAAATAAATGATATTGCCGGAATGATAGACGGGCTACAGTGAGCAGATTTTTCGGCAGAAATACTCAAAGCTCGACAAAACTTGAGAAACAATTTTGCTCACTTTTCGATTCTGCTCAAAACCTAAACGCTCACTTTCGCACCTTTCTTTTACCACAATTGTTCTAATAGGTTTGTTTGGTCACGATCTGGGCCGACAGAGAAGATTGAAATACGTACATTACATAATTCAGAGATGCGTTCTAAGTATTTACGTGCATTATCTGGTAATTCTTCTAATGTACGGCAACCAGTGATATCTTCTTCCCATCCTGGTAACTCTTCAAAGATTGGTTTACAACGACGTAATTGATCTAAGTTAGCAGGATATTCTGTAATTTCTTCTCCATCTAATTCGTAAGCAGTACAAATCTTCACTGTATCAAGACCAGTAAGTACGTCGATAGAGTTAATAGATAAGTCTGTAATACCACTAACACGACGAGAGTGACGTAATACAACTGAGTCAAACCAACCTACACGACGTGGACGTCCTGTTGTTGTACCGTATTCACGACCAACTTCTCTAATATGATGTCCATCTTCATCAAATAATTCTGTAGGGAATGGACCATCGCCTACACGAGATGTATATGCTTTACATACACCAATCACTTTAGATACGAAAGTTGGGCCTACACCTGTACCAACTGTTACATTACCTGCAACAGGGTTACTTGAAGTTACGAAAGGATATGTACCATGGTCAATATCTAACATGACACCTTGTGCACCTTCAAATAAAACTTTTTCTTCAGCTACAAATGCATCGTCTAAGATTTTAGAAGTATCTGTAACAAACTCTTTTAAACGTTGACCTGCAGCATAGTATTCATCAAAGATTTCATCGAAACGTGGGCAAGTTTCATTAAACATGCCTTTGAAGTATGCATTTTTAACTTCAATGTTTTCTTTTAAACGTCTTTCAAATGTTTCTTTTTCTAATAAGTCAGCCATACGGATACCAATACGTTGTGCTTTATCCACATAAGCTGGTCCGATACCTTTCTTAGTAGTACCGATTTTATTATCACCACGACGACGTTCTTCATACTCATCTTGTGCTAAGTGATATGGAAGAATGACTTGCGCACGGTTAGAAATACGTAAGTTTGAAGTTGATACACCACGTTCATTTAAACCGTCTAATTCTTTTAATAATGCAACTGGATCTACAACTACACCGTTACCTATAACTGCAAGTTTATCTTTATAAAATATACCTGATGGCACTAAATGTAATTTATAAGTTTCTCCACCAAATTGAATCGTATGACCTGCGTTATTACCTCCTGAAAAACGTGCAATAACATCTGCTTGTTCCGCTAAGAAATCTGTAATTTTACCTTTACCTTCGTCTCCCCATTGTGTCCCAACAACTACGATTGATGACATGTGAGCACCTCCAAAGTTTTCTCAATTAACCATTAAGTATTCTATCAATACGAACCTCATAATGCAAATAAAAATCGAACATTAATTTTAGCGTATATTAGTTCTACACTCTAAAGTCAATTTATTTAACAAAACTGTTAAAACCTTGATAATACAACGATTTAAACTCATTTATCAAAAAATCATTACACATACTTACGCTCGAAATCTATCATCAAAACAAAACAAAAACCGTACATTAAATAAACAACGCAATTTAATGTACGGTAAAATATTTTTTATGACATTTCTGCATGTGCATAATCAATGTCTGTAAATTTATTATATTGTTTCATGAAGTGTAACTTCACAGTACCAGTCGGACCATTACGTTGTTTAGCGATAATGATTTCAATTTCACCATTTTCATCATTCGATTGTGGTTCGAAATTTCCACCGTCATCGTCATCATCGCCTTCACCGCGATTATAATAATCATCACGGTATAAGAAGGCAACGATATCTGCATCTTGCTCGATAGAACCTGATTCACGAATATCACTCATCATTGGTCGTTTATCTTGACGTTGTTCCACGCCACGAGATAACTGACTTAATGCAATAACTGGACATTCTAATTCACGAGCAATCGCTTTTAAAGTACGTGAAATTTCAGATACTTCTTGTTGTCTGTTATCAGAAGCACGTGAACCACTACCTTGAATTAACTGTAAATAGTCAATCACAATCATGTCTAAACCATGTTCTTGTTTTAAACGACGGCATTTAGAACGTAAGTCTGTAATTCGAATACCAGGTGTATCATCAATGAAGATCTTGGTACGTGATAATTTACCGACTGCTATTGTAAATCGATTCCAGTCTTCTTCTGTCATCGTACCTGTACGTAGTCGATTGGAATCCACATTACCTGAACTACAAATCATACGTGTTGCTAATTGGTCTGCCCCCATCTCAAGTGAGAAAATGCCGACAGTATAATTACCTTCATGTGTCGCTACCTTTTGAGCAATGTTAAGAGCGAAGGCAGTCTTACCTACTGAAGGACGGGCAGCTAAGATAATTAAGTCATTTCTGTTAAATCCAGCTGTCATTTGGTCTAAATCACGATAACCCGTAGGAATACCCGGAGTTTGACCACTATTTTGGTCGAGCTCTTCAGCTGTTTCATAAACTTGTCCTAATACATCTCTAATATCCTTAAATCCATCACTCTGACGATTAGAGGATAATTCAAGAATACGTCGCTCGGCATCACTTAATATCGCATCTAATTCAAGTTCATTATCATAACCATCGTTGGCAATACTATCCGCAGTTTGAATTAATCTGCGCTTCAATGCATGGTTTGCGACGATATTTGTATAATACTGAATGTTACGTGTCGTTGGTACATTATTTGAGAGTTCCGCTAAATATTGAGGACCACCAGCCTCGCTTAATGTACCTTCTTTCGTTAATTGATCCATTAACGTTACGACATCAATTTCATCACCATCTTCATTTAAGTTCATCATCGCTCTGAAGATGTGTTGGTGGGCACCTCTATAAAAGGACTCAGGAAGGAGCACTTCCTGAGTCGAATTAATCAATTGTGGATCTAAAATAATTGCACCTAAGACAGATTGTTCAGCTTCATTATTATGTGGCATTTGCTTTTGCTCATACATATTATCCATTAATCATTACACCTCTAAATCCATCTTAATTTTCACAAATCATAGTGCAACATTGTTATTTGAAAATTTTTAGTCATTAGTTCACGCAGCGTAGTTGAATGACGCTCAAATACATAGTTTTTAATGAACTTAAGTGCTTCAGCACTTACGTAAGTAGTTCTAATGAACTTAAGTGCTTCAGCACTTACGTAAGTAGTTCTAATGATTAGAAACAAAGAACTACTTTACCCGCTTCTTACTTCTCTACAGTGTGAACACGAATTTTACCTTCAACTTCTTTGTCTAATTTAACAGGTACATTTGTATAACCTAATGCATGGATACCTTGAGGTAAATCCATTTTACGTTTATCAATTTTAATATCATGTTGTGTTTTAAGTGCTTCAGCAATTTGCTTAGTACTTACAGAACCAAACAATTTGCCTCCTTCACCAGTTTTAGCACTCACTTCAACTTCAATTTCTTCTAATTTTGATTTTAAGGCTTTAGCGTCATCAATTTCTTTTTGTCTATCCGCTTCAGCACGTTTATTTTGTTGTTCCAATTGTTTCAAATTACCTGGAGTTGCTTCAACAGCATAATTATTTTTAATTAAAAAGTTATTTGCATACCCTACTGGTACATCTTTAATTTCGCCTTTTTTACCTTTACCTTTAACATCTTGTGTGAAAATTACTTTCATGCGTCTTCACTCCTACTCATTTGTTCTGTAATTGCTTGTTGTAATTGTTCAATCGCTTCTTCAATTGATAATCCTTTCAATTGTGTTGCAGCGTTAGTTAAGTGACCACCGCCACCTAAGGCTTCCATCGTTAATTGAACATTAATAGAGCCTAATGAACGTGCTGAAATACCGATTAAGTTATCTTCACGTTTAGCTACTACATAAGAAGCTTCTATACCTTCTAAACTTAACAACTCATCCGCAGCTTGTGCAACTGTAACAGGATGATAAATTTTTTCGTTAGAACCATGTGCAATTGCAATGCCATTATCTTGAACTTCAACCGTTCGAATAAGTTCTGAACGATTAATATACGTATCGACGTCATCTTTTAAGAAGTGTTGCGTTAATATCGTATCTGCACCATGGGCACGTAAATAGCTTGCCGCGTCAAACGTTCTAGAACCTGTACGCAATGTGAAGTTACGTGTATCAACAATGATACCTGCATACATAACAGTAGATTCTAAACGTGTTAAACGTTGTTCTGTTGGTTGATATTCTAATAACTCTGTTACAAGTTCTGCAGTCGAGCTTGCATAAGGTTCCATATATACTAATAATGGGTTAGAAATAAAGCTTTCTCCTCGTCTATGATGGTCAATCACGACTTTACGATTAGCTTTATTTAGAATGTTCTCATCTAATACCATTTCTGGTTTATGCGTATCCACAACGACAATTGTAGATTTAGATGTCATCATATCCCATGCTTCATCTGATGTAACAAATCGTTCTTTCAACTCAGGTTTCTTATCGATTTCATCCATCACTCGGCGTAACGTTGGATCAATATCTTCCTCGTTTAAGACAACATAGGCCTCTAAATTATTCATTAATGCGAATCTTGAAACCCCAATTGCCGCACCTATAGCATCTAAGTCAGGACGTTTATGTCCCATAATGATAACTTTATCGCCTTCAGTTAATATATCCTTTAATGCGTGAGAAATAACACGCGCTCTTACACGTGTACGTTTTTCCATCGGGTCAGTCTTACCGCCATAGAATCGCACGTTTCCGTTCATATTCTTGATAGCTACTTGGTCACCACCACGACCTAATGCTAAATCTAGACCAGATTGTGATAATTCACCAAGATCGATTAAGTTCTCTGTACCTTCTCCGACACCGATACTTAATGTTAATTGAGCACGGTAACCGACACTCTTTTCACGTAATTGGCTAAGAATTTCAAAGTTAGATTCTTCGATTTCGGCTAATATCTTTTGATTTAAATACGCTACGAACTGGTCAGAATTATATCGTTTAAAGTAAATGTTGTATTCTGATGCCCAACGACTAATCACTCGTGTTACCATTGAGTTGATTTCAGAACGTTGCGTGTCGTTCATATTTTGCGTAATTTCATCGTAGTTATCTAAGAATAACGTTGCGATGATTGGTTTCGATTCTTCATATAACTCATTAGTTTGTACTTCATCTGTAATATCGAAGAAATATAAACAACTTTCTTCTTCTGAATGTCGAACGTGGTAATGATATTGACCATGTTCGATTTCAACTTCTTGTACCTTTTCAAGCTGCTTTAAAATATTCGGAAAAACTTCATTGACTGGTTCTGAGATGACATTCGTTTCTAAGTGTTCAGACATGTACTGGTTAATCCATTCAATATGGTCATCAGCATCAAGCACGACCATACCAATAGGTAATCGTTTAATTGCTCTGTTACTTCCAGCCGAGATGTGACCACTTAAGTTATCCACATAATTATCCATTTTCAATAAGGCTTGTCTGACTAACACGATGCTAATAATAATCATCACGACTAAAATAGCTGCTGAAATTGTAGCGACTAATGGTTTAAAGATAAACCATACAACTACAAGTGCAATCGAAGTGAGTACCATTAAAATAAATGGTATCAGTAGAGCCTTCTTAGTGGATTGACGGTTCATTATTCCACCTCTATTCACTTTTTAAAGTCATTTTTTAATCATTCGTTTTAAATTAATTCCTAAATCAAGTACGCCAAGTAATGCAATGATATGTGTTGCTGGTGTAATAATTGTCCCCACAACCATCAGCAATATCGTTACAGCGTTTGGTATACGTTTTGCTTTACCAAAGAAATGAATTACACTCAATCCTTGGATATACATCAGTAATGATAACACAACTTCGAAATTTAACACGATACTTTGGAAAGTACTTGGTTCAGTAGCGAACATTACACAAAGTAAAACAACCATATATACCCATAGTAATGAACGGTTAAGCTGCCAAGCAAATAAAGGTTTAAAAATTGGTGTAGCTACTTTAAATTTACGAAGAATTGGAAATGTAATAATTAAATTAATTAAGACTAAAATAAAGACCGTAATGATAATAAAACTCGGAAGTTGAACTGCCGTTTGACGGAAACCTTCTTCTAAGATTGTTTTATAATCTGCTTCAACACCTGTTGTTACAACAGCATTATGCATTGTATCTTTAAAAGGCTTAATTAATGTCGTAGCGCTAGGTATCTTTTTAAACGTTTGTAATAACATAAATGCGACTAAAGTAAATATACTTAAATATGTTGTAGCTATAAATAAGATGCGTTCTTTAGAGGCACGTTCTTTCAATAATTGGCCAATAATAAAGCTAAGTATTAAAACTAAAATCATGGCACTTAATACAAATGTATTACCCAACAATGTGGTAAGAATAACTGTGATCAAAGCTCCAATTCCAAATGATGGAATAGACTTATTCCATAAAATAATACCTGGAATTGTAGCGAATAAACATAGAATTAATCCAAGTACTGGTAATACATACGTAACTAAAGCAACCATAACAAGTGCAATTGTTCCTATAATTGTTGCTTTAGGATGTACTTTTGAAAACAAATTCGCCACTCCTATACTATTTTGACTATAACTTCTATTTTAACCTCTAAGCAAAATTAAAACAAATTGTGAAGATTGAGGTATAGCATAAGACTATAACAATGTGTTTTTACTTCCATAGCGACCTACCCGCTTCGTCTATTTCCGCTTAAATTTCGTCACTTTAAGAAAATGATACAAGTTAGGTGCCCAATCATTAAAATTTAATAAAAAGCCATCATGACCTACATTATCTGGAACAAAGAAATGACGATGATATTTAAATCGCTCCCCTACTGCCCTCACTTGATCATCTGGATATAATAAATCATCCGTAAATCCCATTGTTAAGACCTTAGTATCTAGAGATTGATAAACATCATCTACATTCGTACGTCCGCGATCAACATTATGGCTATCTAAAACATTTAGCATTGTTAAATAACATGACAAATCATACGTTTCTTTAAATTTATTACCTTGATGTCGTTGATAACTCACCACTTCATCTGGTGAAAAGCGTTGGTCGTAACTTTTAGATGAACGATACGTTAGAAAGCCTAATTGTCGCGCAATACTAAGACCTTCTTTGCCACCAAGATGAATCGCTTCTCGTGCAATTTCATTGAAAGCACGACTATATGACGACGTCTTATCAGTTGCTGCTAGAATAACCGCCTTATCCACTTCGAATTGGTGATTATATAGAAGCTCCATGACTTGCATACCACCTAGACTACCACCAATTAAAATATTAATCTTGTTGAAGCCAAGTGCGCGTATGCCCAATTCAATAGCTTTTACAATATCTCTCAAAGTTAAATGCTTTGGAAAATTTGGATTAGTTAAAGGAGAACTTGAACCAAAAGGACTACCAATAACATTAAACGTTAGAAATTGATAATCATAAATCGGCATATAACCACCGTCTATAATTTCACGCCACCAACCAGGCTCTTCATCTGTGCCATATGTTAGATGATTACCAGTAAGTGCGTGACACACTACAACAAGCGGTTGACCAGCATAGCCTACATGTTCATAACGCAATTGTAAATTATCAATCATTTCACCTGATTCAGTTGTAAAGGGTCCTAGATTTAATGTTTCTACTGTGTAATTGGTCATGCGGTTACCTCCTTTTAAATAAAAAAATCGCCTATACTCTATTCTTAAAGTATGAGGCGATTTGTCTCCATTACTTATCATTCGAGTATCTCGTTGGTAGTAGCACCGTGCGTATGCATCGTCGGTTGCTGAAGTTTCTTAGGGCCGTGTCCCTCCACTTCTCTTAATAAGTTTTTTATCTCTATTCATTTACTGCGTATTTATAAAATAGTATCAATGTACCATTTATGTTCTAGACTTTTATTGTATCTAATTGTATAACCAACTTCAATTGTTAGTTGTTGGGTTCTGCCTTTTCTAAAAGAAGAAACGTAAACCTGCTATAAGAACAATACCCACTAATATTGTTGTCGTAAGACTTCGTGTAAAAAGCGCAACAAAAACAGTTGGAATTGTTACTAAAACAAATGGGATATTGAGTGTATATCCTGCTACGCCCTCTTGTTGCTCGATAATGCCATCTAATATAAGGGCTGTAAATAATGTAATTGGTATAAACGATAACCATTTAATTACCGTTTCTGAAAGTTGAATACGTGAAATCATTAAGAATGGGACTACTCGAATAATTAAAGTTACAAGTCCACACAACACGATTAATATAAACATGTGCCAAGATGTTGTCATTTATCCATCACCACCCCTAATGTTGCTGCTAACATAGATGCAATTAAAATTGCGACGTATGACGGCATGAACCAGCTTAAACTGAGCATCATCACGATGACAAATACGATAAGTACTATGTAAATTCTAAGTTTAGATGAAGTAATTGATTCAAATTGTGCCATTGTTAAAAAGATAAACATCGCGGTAATCGCAAAATCAAGACCTAACATATCTGGATTAGATATGTATTTACCGAGTAACGCACCAACAATACTTGCTAGTGCCCAAAATGAATATGCAGTTAGATTCAATCCATGTAACCAACGATCGTTTATCTTCTCCCCTTTTAAATGAGGCGTGATTGCAACACCAAAGGTTTCATCTGTCAAAATTGAAGACAAGCCTAGTCGATTCCAAATACCATAATCTTTATAATTAGGTGCTAACGTCATTGAAAGTAGGAAGAAACGTGAATTGACAATCAATGTTGTAAGGACAATGGCAGAAATCGGTGTTCCAGTAGCCACAAGTGCACATATAATAAATTGTGCTGCACCAGCATAAACAAGCAAACATAATAATAGTATCTCGATGATACTAAAGTGTTGTGAAGCCGCCACTATTCCAAATGATAGTCCAATTCCAACGTAGCCTAATAAAGTAGGTATACATTCTTTAACGCCCTGTTTAAATGTCACATGTGATGTCATCTTTGTAACCTCCTTTATTCTTTTTATTTTTATAAAGTAATATACTAATAATTTTAGTCTAATATACGGATGCTAGAGTGGCAACAACATTAGACGCAGGGTTGTGTGATGTTAGACTGAAAGACCACTTAGAAGTATTGATTTGAAAGGATTTTAAATGTGTCTGTTTTTTGTCGACAACGGTTGATTTACCTCTTAAAAAGTAGTCTAAATTAGCCCTTTTCACTTCATCCCTTTATTAAGAAAAAGTGGAATTTTATGCAATTAATTATTAGAAATATACTAAGAGAATATGGACTAAATTTAATATAATAGAATCTCATATGTAAGGACGAAAAAAAACTGAGAAAAGCTCGGTAAGAGCATTTTCTCAGTTTAGTCGACTACCGCGAATTTGCAATGTAGCCTTAACATATTCATTTTAATCTGTACTTCTTACTAACTAATGAATTAGCCATTAACTGGACGGATTTCAGTTTTACCACCCATGAATGGTACTAATGCTTCTGGAATTGTGATTGAACCATCTGCATTTTGATAGTTTTCAACGATAGCTGCAAATGTACGTCCTACAGCAAGTCCACTACCGTTTAAAGTATGTGCTAATTCTGGTTTAGAAGCGGCATCACGTTTGAAGCGGATGTTAGCACGACGCGCTTGGAAATCAGTACAGTTTGAGCAAGAACTAATTTCTTTATAGTTGTCATAACTTGGTAACCATACTTCTAAGTCGTATGTTTTGCTAGCACTGAAACCGATGTCGCCAGTACATAAGATAACACGACGATATGGTAAACCTAATTCTTCAAGAATTGCTTCAGCATTTTGTGTCATATCTTCTAAAGCGTCCCAAGAATCTTCAGGTTTTTCGATACGAACCATTTCAACTTTGTCGAATTGGTGTAAACGGATTAAACCTCTTGTATCTCTACCAGCTGATCCTGCTTCACTACGGAAACAAGCTGTTTGAGCAGTGAATTTTTCTGGTAATACGCCTGGTTGGATGATTTCATCTCTGTAGAAGTTTGTTAATGGAACTTCTGCAGTTGGAATTGTGTATAAACCTTCTTTTTCAACTTTGAATAAATCTTCTTCAAATTTAGGTAATTGACCAGTACCAAACATTGTATCTGCGTTAACTAATTGAGGTGTCATCATTTCAATATAACCATGTTGCGTTGTATGTTTAGTAAGCATGTAGTTCATTAATGCACGTTCTAATAATGCACCATCTTTAGTTAAGTATACGAAACGCGCACCTGAAATTTTTGCAGCACGTTCAAAGTCTGCCATTTTTAATTCTTCTACTAAGTCCCAGTGTGCTTTTGGTTCAAAGTCAAATTCACGAGGTGTACCCCATTTTTTAACTTCAACGTTTTCTTCATCAGAATCCCCTTGTGGTACATCTTCAGCAATTAGATTAGGGATACGGATTAAGATATCTCTAACTTTATTATCCACTTCGTTAAGTTTAGCGTCGTTTTCTTTGATTTCGTCACCAAGTTCACGCATTTCTTTGATTACGTCGTCTGCATTTTCTTTGTTACGTTTCTTTTCAGCGATTTCTTCACTTACTTTGTTACGACGTGCTTTCATTTCTTCAGTTTTACCGATTAATTGACGACGTTCGTTATCTAATTCTAATACTTCGTCAACTACTTTAGGATCATCTCCACGTAATTCAATTTTGCTCTTGACTGTGTCTGCTTGTTCTCTAAATAGTCTAATGTCTAACATGTAATACTCATCCTTCCCAATTTTTGAAAAATTTAATTTCGGATAACATGCATATTTTCAATAAAAAAAGACCACATCCCCTTTACAAGGGACGTGGTCTACGCGTTGCCACCCTATTTAACAATTTAACACTACATATGTATCAAATTGCACTTTCCTTAAAATAACGGTTATTACCGATTGTTCACAATTGTAGGTAGATTCGCATAACAATCAATTACTTGTTCACACTCAACACAAGCTCTCTGAAATTAATTGATTATGTTACTTGTCCCACGAACAATAACTTATTAAGTTATTTTTAATATAGCAAACTCCTTTATAATTAGCAAGTAAATGGTAAATAATATTATATTCATGCTAGTCGTAAACACCCTCTATTAACCAACATAATCACTTCCCATCATTCATTACAAAATAATCTTCATAATAGTGTTGACGAAAGTCATTCACAGGTATAATATTTTCTATTGTATTTAAAAAGGTCATAAACAAACATTCAAATTTAAAACTCAACAAGCGAGTTAGTTGTTGATGCTTTCGCTACGCATCTCATCGTCACTTAAAATTTGAGTTATATATAGAATTGACAATAATCACATTTTTACAATTTAGTATTATACGTTCGAAACGTCTTCAAGGGAGGGTTTAATTCATGGAAACATTAACAACAGTTAATATTCCGAAAAGAAAAGAAGAGACACATAAAGGTGACTATGGAAAGATTCTACTGATAGGTGGAAGTGCCAATTTAGGGGGCGCAATCATGTTGGCTGCGCGTGCGTGTGTTTATAGTGGAAGTGGATTAATTACAGTAGCTACACATCCTACAAATCATGCTGCACTTCATTCTCGTTGCCCAGAAGCGATGGTTATCGATATTAACGACACTAAAATGTTAACTAAAATGATTGAGAACACAGATAGTATTTTAATTGGACCAGGCTTAGGTGTCGATTTCAAAGGTAATAACGCAATTACGTTTTTACTACAAAATATTCAGCCACATCAAAACTTAATTGTTGATGGTGATGCTATAACGATATTTAGTAAATTAAAACCTGATATCCCAACTTGCCGTGTTATCTTCACGCCACATCAAAAGGAATGGGAACGTTTGAGTGGCATCCCTATTGAAGAACAAACTTATGAACGTAATAGAGAAGCTGTAGATAAGTTAGGTGCTGCAGTTGTACTGAAAAAACACGGTACTGAAATATTCTTCAAAGACAAAGAATATAGACTTACCATTGGTACACCGGCAATGGCGACTGGTGGCATGGGAGATACCTTAGCTGGTATGATTACAAGCTTTGTTGGACAATTTGATGATTTTAGAGATGCGATCACAAGCGCAACTTATACACATAGTTATATTGGAGAGAAATTATCTGAATCTATGTATGTCGTACCACCTTCACGTCTAATTAGTGAAATTCCATACGTTATGAAAGAATTAGAAAACTAAATTAAATATAACAAATAAGACTTCCCTGGTATTAGGGAAGTCTTATTTGTTGAAGAAATCAATATTGTTGTAGCTTTCTATAATTGATTAGCCTTCTATTCTTTAGTTTTCGTCATCTTCATCATTGTTTGATGCATTTTCAATGTCTTCATTTACACGATCCATGAAGTCTTGTCTAACTTCAATACGTTCATCTGTTGCATCTTCATCAGATGAAACTGTAGTTTCTTCGTCCGCTTCAGTATGAAGTGCGTTACCTGGTGTATCATCATCAATTACTTCTTCACTAGGACTTTCAGTACTTTCTGCATTTGATTCACCATTTTCAGTTTGGGCAGCCTCAGTCGCATCTTCATCTTCTGTTTTATCAATAACTTTAGCAACTGTTGATACAAATTGATCATCGCCTAATTTCATTAAGCGAACACCTTGAGTTGCACGACCATTTTGAGAAATATCTTCTACTTCTAAACGAATGATAACACCACTATTTGTAACAATCATTAAGTCTTCTTCGCCATTAACAGTTGTGATACAAACGATATTACCATTACGTTCAGTAATCTTCGCAGTCTTGATACCTTTACCACCACGATTTGATAAGCGATATTCGCTCACTGGCGTACGTTTACCATAACCATTTTCAGTGACGACTAACACTTCATCTTCGCTATCGGCATGTGCAACATCTAGACCTACAACGACATCATCTTCACGTAATGAGATACCTCTTACACCTGCAGCAGTACGACCTAATGGACGTAAACTTGTTTCTGCAAATCTAATTAATGAAGCATGAGATGTTCCAATCAAGATATCTTGGTTACCATCTGTAAGACGTACTGCAATTAATTCATCGTCTTCTTTGAATCCAATCGCAATCTTACCGTTCTTATTGATATGTGAGAAATTGCTTAAAGCAGAACGTTTCACAATACCATTTTTAGTTGCAAATACTAAGTAACTATCTTCATCTTCAAGGTTTCTAACAGCAATCATCGTACTGATTGTTTCATCATTATCTAATTCAATCGCATTGATAACTGGAATACCTTTAGATTGGCGAGATAATTCTGGAACTTCGTATCCTTTAAGTTTATAAACACGACCTTTATTCGTGAAGAATAGAACGTGGTCATGTGTACTTAACGTTACAAGTTGGCTTACGAAATCTTCTTCCAATGTATTCATACCTTGAACGCCGCGTCCGCCACGGTGTTGTGAACGATACGTTGAAACTGGTAAACGTTTAATATAGTTATTATGGCTTAATGTGATGACGATTTGTTCTTCAGGAATTAAATCTTCATCTTCTAAATCATCTAAGCCACCTAATTGAATTTCTGTACGACGTTCGTCACCAAAACGTTCTTTAATATCAGTTAACTCATCACGAACTAATTGAAGTAAAACTTCGTCGTCGGCTAAGATTTCTTCAAGTTCAGAAATATAACCGAGTAATTCGTTGTATTCATTTTCAATTTTATCTCGTTCTAAACCAGTTAAACGTCTCAAACGCATATCTAAAATAGCTTGCGCTTGACGTTCAGACAATTTAAAACGCTCTTGCAATGTTTCCATAGCGACTTTATCTGTTTCTGATTCACGAATTGTCGTAATAATCTCATCGATATGATCTAACGCTATACGTAAACCTTCTAAGATATGTGCTCGGTCTTTCGCCTTTTTCAAGTTGTATTCAGTACGACGACGTACAACTGTCTTTTGATGTTCTAAATATTCAACTAAAGCTTGTTTTAAATTGATTAATTTTGGACGTCCATTAACAAGTGCAATCATATTAACACCAAATGAAGTTTGTAATGGTGTCTGTTTATATAAATTGTTTAAAATAACATTGGCATTTGCATCTTTACGAACATCGATTACTACTCTAACGCCAGTACGTAAACTTGTTTCATCACGTAAATCAGTAATACCTTCAATTTTCTTTTCACGAACAAGTTCTGCAATCTTCTCAATCATACGCGCTTTATTAACTTGATACGGGATTTGAGTCACTACGATACGTTGGCGACCGCCACCTCGCTCTTCAATTTCCGCACGTGCACGCATTTGAATTGATCCTCGACCTGTTTCATAAGCACGTCGGATGCCACTTTTCCCTAGAATTAAACCAGCTGTTGGAAAATCAGGGCCTTGAATATCTTCCATAAGTTCTGCAATCGTTACATCTGGATTCTTACTTAAATGTAAAACACCGTTGATGACTTCAGTTAAATTGTGAGGAGGAATATTTGTTGCCATACCTACAGCGATACCTGATGCACCATTAACTAATAAGTTAGGGAAACGAGAAGGTAAGACTTCCGGCTCTCTTTCAGTACCATCATAGTTATCTAGAAAATCGATTGTATCTTTGTTAATATCACGCAGTAATTCTAACGTAATCTTAGTCATCTTCGCTTCAGTATAACGCATGGCAGCGGCACCATCGCCGTCCATTGAACCAAAGTTACCTTGACCATCGACAAGTGGATAACGATAACTGAATGTTTGTGCCATTCTGACCATGGCATCATAGATTGATGAGTCTCCGTGAGGGTGATATTTACCCATTACATCCCCAACAATACGTGCTGATTTTTTATATGGTTTATCAGGTGTCATACCTTGTTCATTTAAGCCATATAAGATACGACGGTGTACAGGTTTTAAACCATCACGTACATCAGGTAACGCACGTGAAACGATAACGCTCATTGCATAGTCTAAGAATGATTCGCGCATCTCGCTGGTTATATTTCGTTCATTTATTCTTGATTGAGGTAAGTCAGCCATCAAGATATCCTCCTTCTATAATCAATTCACTTAAAATAGCAAGACTGCAAGCCATTATGCTGTACAGTCTTCAAGATTTTCAATACTAGACGTTAACTTAGAAATCTAAGTTCGCATATACTGCATTGTCTTCGATAAATTGTCTACGATTTTCAACTACATCACCCATTAACATTTCAAATGTTTGGTCTGCTTCAATCGCATCTTCTAATTTAACTTGTAACATCATACGGTTTTCAGGATTCATAGTCGTTTCCCATAATTGATCCGCATTCATTTCTCCTAAACCTTTATAACGTGATATTTGCCATTTAGGTGTAGGGCTTAATTCTGATTTCAATTTATCAAGTTCACGATCATTAAATACATAATATTTTTGTTTGCCTTGAGCTAATTTATACAATGGCGGTTGTGCAATATATACATATCCCGCTTCGATTAGTGGTCTCATGAAACGATAGAAGAACGTTAGTAATAAAGTTCTAATATGCGCGCCATCCACATCAGCATCTGTCATGATTACAATTTTATGATAACGTGTTTTAGAGATATCGAACTCGCCACCAATACCAGTACCAAAAGCTGTAATCATTTGACGTATTTCATTATTGTTAAGAATACGGTCTAAACGTGCTTTTTCAACGTTTAAGATTTTACCTCTTAATGGCAAGATAGCTTGTGTTTTAGAGTCACGACCTTCTTTTGTAGACCCCCCGGCAGAGTCACCCTCTACTAGGAAGATTTCACTTTCTTCAGGTTTCTTACTTGAACAGTCTGCAAGTTTACCTGGTAAGCTTGAAATTTCTAAAGCTGATTTACGACGTGTCACTTCACGTGCTTTCTTAGCTGCGACACGTGCGCGTGATGCCATAATTCCTTTTTCCACAACGATACGTGCAACATTTGGATGTTCATATAAGAAACGTTCAAAATGCTCGGCAAACAATCTATCAACAATTTGACGTACTTCAGAGTTACCTAATTTCGTTTTAGTTTGTCCTTCGAATTGAGGATCACCGTGTTTAATTGATACGACGGCTGTTAAACCTTCACGTGTATCTTCACCAGACAATCTTTCTTTATCGTCTTTGATAATCTTACTTTGTGTTCCATAGCTATTTAATATACGCGTTAAGGCACGTTTGAAACCATCTTCATGCGTACCACCTTCATAAGTATGGATATTATTCGCATAAGATAATAAGTTCGTTGCATAACCGCTGTTATATTGCATAGCGATTTCTATTTCTACATCATCTTTAGTTTGATGAATATAAATAGGTTCTTCATGAATAGGCTCTTTATTTTCGTTTAATAGTTCAACGTAAGATTTAATACCGCCTTCATAGTGATATGTATCTTCGCGTTGCTCTACATCTTCACGCTCATCTCTTAAAGTGATTGAAATACCTTTGTTCAAGAATGCAAGCTCTCTAATACGCTTTTGTAGCGTTTCATAGTTATAAACAGTTGTTTCAGTGAATATCTCACCATCTGCTTTAAAGCGAATGACTGTGCCTGTTTTATCAGTGCTACCTACTTCTTTAAGATCAAATTGAGGTACACCTTTTTTATATGCTTGATGATAGATTGTATCGTTACGATGAACGTATACCTCTAAATCTTCAGACAATGCGTTAACAACTGAAGAACCTACACCATGTAGACCACCAGATACTTTATAACCGCCACCGCCAAATTTACCACCAGCATGCAGTACAGTTAAGATAACTTCAACTGCTGGACGACCCATTTTTTCTTGAATATCAACAGGAATGCCTCGACCATTGTCAGTTACTTTAATCCAATTGTCTTTTTCAATAATAACTTCGATTTGATTTGCATAACCAGCAAGTGCCTCGTCGATACTGTTATCCACGATTTCCCATACTAAGTGGTGCAAACCTCTTTCTGAAGTTGACCCTATATACATACCAGGTCTTTTACGAACGGCTTCTAACCCTTCTAATACCTGTATCTGTCCAGCACCATAGTTATCTGTGTTGTTTACATCTGACAATGTATTCACCATCACTTTCTATTACTTTATAATTTCACCTTGATTGATTCGATAAAGCTTAGCATTATTCATAATTTCATGATCTATGCCGTCTACAGATGTTGTTGTTACAAAGGTTTGTACTTTATGTTGAATCGTGCTTAATAGATGTGTTTGTCGAGAATCATCTAATTCGCTTAACACATCATCCAATAATAAGATTGGATATTCTCCAACTTCAATATTCATTAACTCTATTTCTGCTAATTTAATGGATAATGCAGTCGTACGTTGTTGCCCTTGAGATCCATATGTTTGTGCATCCATATCATTTACATTAAAGCCCAAATCATCTCTATGTGGTCCAAATAAACAGACGCCTCTATCCATTTCTCGCTTAATATTGTCATTCAATAGCGTAATCACTTCGTCCAATAACGTCTGTTCATCTTCGCTCATATCACTGAGTTTAATACTTGGTAAATAAGTTAATGACAACGTTTCTCTCTCATTCGTGATACCCGCATGAATCGGTTTAGCCAATGATTCTAATTCTTTGATGAAATGCTCTCGTCTCAACGTTACATTTAAAGCATATTGTGCAAATTGTTGGTTTAAGACTTCTAACATTGTAGTGTCTTGCTTCTGGCCCAATTGCAGTTGCTTTAAGTAATTATTCTTCTGTTTGAGAATACGCTGGTATTGAGCCAAATCATTTAAATATACTGCAGATATCTGACCTAATTCCATATCAATAAAGCGTCTTCGTATCTGAGGGGAGCCTTTGACAATATTTAAATCTTCTGGCGCAAAAAGAACCACGTTAAGATGTCCAACATACTGAGTTAGTCGACTTTGTTCTAAGTGGTTCACTTTTACTTGTTTACCTTTTTTAGTTATAAACATCGTTAGTGGCATCGTTCCATGTCTATAATTTAGTACACCCTCTATTTTAGCATACTCTGAGTTAAACCGTATAAGCTCCTTATCATTCGATGTACGATGACTTTTGGCTAAAGCTAATGTGTAAATTGATTCAAGCAAATTCGTCTTCCCTTGTGCATTTTCTCCGATCAGAATATTCACATCAGGATGACATTCGAGCGTAACTTCTTCATAGTTACGATAATTTTCTAATTGGAGTGTTTTAAGTTTCATTGTTCACCTTGATGAATAATGATTACAGAATCAATTTCAGGGATATCTGGGAAATCAATTCGATCTTGGTTAGCTAGTTTTTTACCACGACGTGTTTCGCGCTCGCCATTAATTAGAACTTCAACATCTTGTAAGAACCATTTAGCTTGTCCACCTGATTCAATAATGCCTTCCGTTTTAAGAAATTGGCCTAACGTAATATCGCCTTCAACTACTACTTCTTGAACCAAAATAATCACTCCGTTTCTTTATGTGTCATTAATATATTATACCTTTTTTAGGTTTAAATTTCATTTAAAATGGAATGTGAAACCGTTTACTTCACAATATCTTTTTACATATTTAATTTTAGTAGGAAAATTAGTTATATTTTTCAATTTGAAGCGGCTTTTTTTAAGAAAATTGAAGATTACAATTGAGGTTGTATAGAGAATAGCCTGATTTTTAATTTTAAGGGCCATTTTAGCTTGATGATATATTATTTAGAGTTATACACTAGTGAATAACTTTTGTGTCTATATTAAAGGCTGAATGAGCTTAAATTAAATAAAAGGAGTTACGACAGAATTTCTTTTGAATTCGTCGTAACTCCAAATTAAAAGCTTTTAAAACTAATACGTTCTTATTGGTAAAATTAATTGTGTAACAGAATCATCTTCTTTTGGTTTAAGGATGAATGGTTTCATCGTACCAAAGAATTCAACTTCAACTTCATCATTATCTATCGCTTTTAACGCATCCATCATATAACGAGAGTTGAAAGAAATCTTCAAGTTGCCACCCTCTACATCCGTTGCTGTAACTTCTTCTTTTACAGTACCAATCTCAGGTGACGTAGATGATAATTCTACAACATCATTACCCGTACTTAACTTAATAACATTGTTGCCACCTTCTCGTGCCAATAAAGAGGCACGATCAATTGCGTGATAGAATTCACCGTTGTCTAAGCCTAATTTAATTTCGTAATTCTCAGGGAATAAACGTGTTGTATCAGGATAATGTCCTTCTAATAAGCGAGAAATAAAGTTTACATTTCCAACTTTAAATAAAACTTGATTTGAAGCAAAGAAAATATCAATCTCTTCATCGCTATCACTCATAATTTTATTTAATTCTGATAAAGCTTTACCTGGAATGATGACATTTTTGTTTTCAGAGTCATCTTCTAATTTTAACTTTCTTACAGCCAAGCGGTGTGAATCGGTCGCAGTGCATATTAATTCATTATCTTGTATAAGCCAGTTAACACCAGTAAGTACTGGGCGTGTTTCTGAGGTGGACACTGCGAAATTTGTTTGTGCAATGATATTTTTTAATACTTTTACTGATAATTGGATTGCATCATCACGTGATACTTGAGGTAATAATGGATATTGATCAGGATCTAAACCACTTAAGTTAAATTCAGAATGTCCTGAAGTAATCAGTGTTTGAAATTGTTCATTTGTTGATAATTTAACATCTTTACCTGGTAGTTTTTTAATAATATCTACGAAGAAACGACCAGGAAGTACAACTGAACCTGTTTCAGAAATAGTGACAATATCCTCACCATCTACTTGTTTAGGGATTGTAATTTCAATAGATATCTCAGAATCTGAACCAGTAAGAATGACTTCGTTATCTTTAGCATCGATTTTGATACCCGTTAAAATTGGTAATGTTGTTCTTGGTGAGATGGCTTTTAATGTGTCATTTAATTGATTAATAAAATAATCTCTTCTAATTGTGAATTCCATCATTAATTTAAACTCCTTCCAGTCGTTTATATATAATTATATAGGTTTTAAATTCATAGTAATAGTAGTAGGGCTTGTGGATTAGTGGATATGTTAAGAAAATCCTTTTGTGCCAAAGTTATACACATGTGGATAAACTGTTGATGCTGTGTATTACTTTTAAACATTATCCACAATTACGAATAAAATGTTTATGACGTTTATTATTAATTAATGCTTTTTATACCATAATAACTTGTCACTATTTTTATTTCCCACTTTATCATTTCATAATCTGTTGTATAACAGTTTTCAACTTTTATCTTATTGGTTGCGAATTTCTTTTTCTAAATCTTCAACTTCTTGTTTAAAAATTGTATCGGCTTTAATATCTTTAGCGATTTTTTCGTGCGCGTGAATCACTGTCGTATGATCTCGACCACCGAATTCTTCACCAATCTTAGGTAATGAAAAATCAGTAAGTTCTCTTGATAAATACATCGCGATTTGACGTGGATAAGCAATTGATTTTGTACGTTTTTTTGCGCTGAAATCTTCGATGCGAACGTTGTAGTAGTGTCCAACGACTTTTTGAATATCTTGAATTGTAATTTTTTTAGATTTAGGAACTTGAATAATATCTTTGAGCGCTTCTGCTGCTAATTCAGTCGTTATAGGTCTTCCTTGAAGTTTAGAATAGGCAAGCAAACGTGTGAGTGCGCCTTCTAATTCACGGATGTTTGATTGAATTTGATTAGCAATATAATTTAAAGCTTCAGCAGGAATTTCTAAATTCTCTTCTTCGATTTTTTTCTGAAGAATCGCCATACGTGTTTCATAATCAGGGGGAGTAATATCAACGATTAATCCCCATTCGAAACGTGAACGTAAACGGTCTTCTAATTTTGCAATTTCTTTAGGTGGACGGTCACTTGAAATGACAATTTGCTTCTTATTTTGATGTAATTCATTAAATGTATGGAAGAACTCTTCTTGCGTTTGTTCTTTATTCTGAATAAATTGAATGTCATCAATCAGTAACACGTCGATATTTCTATACTTCTCTCTAAAGGCTTCAGGTTCATTGTTACGAATTGATTTGATGAAGTCATTTGTGAATTTTTCACTTGAAGTATATAGTACTTTAGCATTTGGTTGATTGCTAAGAACATGATGACCGATCGCATGCATAAGATGTGTCTTACCAAGACCAACGCCACCATATATAAATAGAGGGTTATATGCTTGTGCTGGTGCTTCAGCAACTGCAAGACTTGCTGCATGTGGAAATCTATTGCCAGGTCCAATGACGAAAGTATCAAATGTATTGTGAGTATTGAATTGATCTGTGCCTTCATGACCATCTTCAATGATTTGACGTTGAGGTTCGCTTGGCGTGTTAGATTTACGACTTGTCTCATCAAGTTCAGCTAATTGTTCAGCAGTGAAAAATTTGGGTTCAACTTCATAACCAATAATATCTTTCATAATTGTTTGGATTACTTCTTTGTAGTTTGAATTTAACCATTCTGCGTAAAATTCATGAATTACAAAGATGATTGCAACATTATCACGTATTTCTTTGAGTTCTGTATCTTTCAAAAAAGTATTAAATGTCGATTTAGATATTTCTGATTCAGCAACTTCTAATACTTTTTTCCAAATTTCTTGTTCTGACATAAAATAAACTCCATCTTCTTTTAAATTTAGGACTTATACACAGATATTTAGATAAGTGGATAAAAATAATCACAGCATGTTAATAATTATCCACAAGTTAATAACATTCAGTGGATAACTTTATGTATGCTATGATTTATTCACACTAAATACGTATATAAAATCAATAAATAAATCCTTTAAAAATAATGAGTTAGACGACTTATCCACATAATTATACTTTTTAACTTAGAGAGATGTCAAATAGGTGTGAATATGTTGTTAAACTTGGTATAAATCTGTTAATAGTGAATATATTATCCACAGAAATTTGAATCTCGTATGTGTATAAGTGGATAATTTTAAAAACTCAACTTTATGTACTACAACAGCTTTGGGAAATAATTTATAAAGATGAATTTAAAATGAATAAAGTGTGTAAGACGCACGTATAGCGAAATGTATAAATATTAAAAAAATGGATGTTGACGAGTGGTTAAAAAAATAACATCTTAATGCAAATGCTGCTTGCTTTATAAATAGTAATTTGTTATATTGTAGTAGTTGCTTGAATTATGACTAGATAAAATTGAATTAAAACAAGAATTCTGATATCAGAAATTATAATTTATCTATTAAAATAATCAGGATCACTACAAGAGCGAGTGAGCTGGATAAATATGTAGATGGAGGTGTTTTGCATGGTAAAACGTACTTATCAACCAAATAAACGTAAACATAGTAAAGTTCATGGTTTCAGAAAACGCATGAGCACTAAAAATGGCCGTAAAGTTTTAGCACGTCGTCGTCGTAAAGGCCGTAAAGTTTTATCAGCATAAGATCACTGACTTCTCAGTGGTCTTTTTTTTCGTTTGAATAGGTATAAATTGAGATACGCTATATCAAAACTAACTTAACTAAGATGGCAAAGAATAAAATAAGCGAGTGATGTGAACGTGGAGAAAGCTTACCGTATAAAAAAGAACACTGATTTTCAAACGATTTATAAAAGAGGAAAATCGGTAGCAAATAGACAGTTTGTTGTTTATACCTATAATAGTAATAAAGATCATTTTCGATTAGGTATTAGTGTATCTAAAAAATTAGGCAATGCAGTGACTCGAAATAGAATTAAACGTGCGATAAGGGAGAATTTCAAAATTCATAAAGAAGATATTATTGCACGTGATATTATCGTTATTGCTAGGCAACCAGCTAAGGATATGACTACACTTGAAATCCAGGGTAGCTTAGAACATGTATTAAAAATTGCAAAGGTCTTTAATAAAAAGATTAAATAAGAGGGTAGGGGAGTTTTAGACGCCCGTTAGTCTGAGGTTAGACAAACCGAAGTCTTACCTTATGAGTGAAAAATCAACTTATTAGCAATTTTTATAGAAGCAAATTACAATGTTATAATGAAATTTTACTTGAATAAGGAGGCGAGGATAATCATGGATTTTGATACGATAACAAGTATTTCAACACCTATGGGTGAAGGAGCAATCGGTATTGTCCGTTTATCTGGACCACAAGCCGTTGAAATTGGAGATAAGCTATATAAAGGAAAGAAAAAGTTAGAAGACGTAGATTCACATACGATTAATTATGGTCATATCGTAGATCCTGAAACAAATGAAGTTGTTGAAGAAGTTATGATATCTGTACTAAGAGCACCAAGAACATTTACACGCGAGGACATTATTGAAATTAATTGTCACGGTGGTATTTTAACAATTAATCGAATATTAGAACTTACAATGACGCATGGTGCAAGAATGGCAGAGCCAGGCGAATATACAAAGCGTGCATTCTTGAACGGGCGTATCGATTTATCACAAGCTGAAGCTGTTATGGACTTTATTCGTTCTAAAACAGATCGTGCTTCTAAAGTTGCCATGAACCAAATCGAAGGGCGACTAAGTGATTTAATTAAGCGACAACGTCAATCCATTTTAGAAATTCTCGCGCAAGTAGAAGTGAACATTGATTATCCCGAATACGACGATGTTGAAGATGCTACAACTGAGTTCCTATTAGAGCAATCTAAAAAGATTAAAAACGAAATTAATCTATTATTAGAAACTGGAACACAAGGTAAAATTATGAGAGAGGGTCTTTCAACCGTTATCGTTGGTAAACCAAATGTAGGGAAATCGTCAATGTTAAATAACCTTATTCAAGATAATAAAGCCATCGTAACTGAAGTTGCAGGTACAACTCGTGACGTTTTAGAAGAATACGTCAATGTTAGAGGTGTACCATTAAGATTGGTAGATACTGCAGGTATTCGTGACACTGAAGATATCGTTGAAAAAATTGGTGTCGAACGTTCACGCAAAGCCTTAAGTGAAGCAGATCTAATCTTATTTGTATTAAATAACAATGAGCCATTGACACAAGAAGATCGTACATTATATGAAGTTATTAAAAATGAAGATGCCATTGTAATTGTTAACAAAACTGATTTAGAACAAAACTTAGATATAAATGAAGTAAAAGAAATGATTGGTGATACACCACTTATCCAAACATCTATGCTTAAACAAGAAGGTATTGATCAACTAGAATTACAAATACGAGATTTATTCTTTGGTGGCGATGTTCAAAACCAAGATATGACGTATGTATCTAATTCAAGACATATCTCTTTATTAAAGCAAGCTAGAAATGCTATTCAAGATGCGATTGATGCAGCTGAATCAGGTATTCCTATGGATATGGTTCAAATTGACTTAACGCGTACTTGGGAATTATTAGGTGAAATTATTGGTGAATCTGCTAGTGATGAATTGATTGATCAACTATTTAGTCAATTCTGCTTAGGAAAATAATAGTTTCTACCTTATAGCTATGTAACGTTTAAGAAATGATAAATATTAAAGAAACTGAGACGGTAGGAAGTCTTATTTATAAAAATAAAGACAAAGGAAATTTAAAGGAGGTCAATTAGGTGGTTCAAGAATATGATGTAATCGTCATTGGTGCTGGACATGCAGGTATTGAAGCAGGTTTGGCATCTGCAAGACGTGGCGCAAAAACACTAATGCTAACAATTAATCTAGATAATATTGCATTCATGCCATGTAACCCATCAGTAGGTGGTCCAGCGAAAGGTATTGTCGTTCGAGAAATTGACGCATTAGGTGGACAAATGGCTAAAGCGATTGATAAAACACATATCCAAATGCGTATGTTAAATACTGGTAAAGGACCAGCAGTACGTGCGTTACGTGCTCAAGCAGACAAAGTGTTATATCAACAAGAAATGAAACGTGTCATTGAAGATGAAGATAATTTAGACATCATGCAAGGTATGGTGGATGAATTAATTATTGAAGACAATGAAGTAAAAGGTGTCCGCACAAATATCGGTACTGAATATCGTGCTCAAGCGGTTGTTATTACGACAGGTACATTCTTACGTGGTGAAATAATCTTAGGTAACATGAAATATTCAAGTGGTCCAAATCATCAACTTCCATCTATCACGCTAGCTGATAATTTAAGAGAATTAGGGTTTGAAGTTGTGCGCTTTAAAACGGGTACACCTCCACGTGTAAACGCGAAAACAATTGACTATTCTAAGACGGAAATTCAACCTGGTGATGATGTAGGTCGTGCATTTAGTTTTGAAACTACAGAATATATCCTAGACCAATTACCTTGTTGGTTAACATATACCAATGATCGTACACATAAAGTCATCGATGATAATCTACATTTATCAGCTATGTATTCAGGTATGATTAAAGGAACAGGTCCTCGTTATTGTCCATCAATTGAAGATAAATTTGTACGTTTCAATGATAAACCTAGACATCAACTTTTCCTAGAGCCTGAAGGTCGTAATACAAATGAAGTTTACGTTCAAGGACTTTCAACAAGCTTACCAGAACACGTACAACGTCAAATGTTAGAAACGATTCCTGGTCTTGAAAAGGCAGACATGATGCGTGCAGGTTATGCCATTGAATATGATGCGATTGTGCCAACGCAATTATGGCCAACATTGGAAACTAAAATGATTAAAAATTTATATACGGCTGGACAAATCAATGGTACTTCAGGATATGAGGAAGCGGCTGGTCAAGGTATTATGGCTGGAATCAATGCTGCAGGTAAAGTGCTTGGTACCGGAGAGAAAATCTTAAGTCGTTCAGATGCATATATCGGTGTTTTAATTGATGACTTAGTTACAAAAGGGACGAATGAACCTTACCGCTTATTAACATCTCGTGCAGAATATAGATTATTACTACGTCATGATAATGCTGACTTGCGTTTGACAGATGTAGGTTATGAATTAGGTATGATTTCAGAAGAACGTTACGCGCGTTTTAATGAAAAGCGTCAACAAATTCAAGATGAAATCCAACGTTTAACTGATATTCGTATTAAACCAAATGAACACACACAATCTGTCATTGAGGCAAATGGTGGTTCACGTCTAAAAGATGGCATTCTAGCAATTGATCTATTACGACGTCCTGAAATGACATACAATACAATCTTAGAAATTCTAGAAGAAAGTCATCAATTACCTGAAGCGGTTGAAGAACAAGTTGAAATTCAAACGAAATACGAAGGCTATATCAATAAATCATTGCAACAAGTTGAAAAAGTTAAACGCATGGAAGAGAAAAAAATTCCGGAAGACTTAGATTATAGTAAAGTGGATAGTTTAGCGACTGAAGCTCGTGAAAAATTAGCTGAAGTTAAACCATTAAATATTGCACAAGCATCACGAATCTCTGGTGTTAACCCAGCAGACATCTCAATCTTACTTGTTTATTTAGAGCAAGGTAAATTGCAAAGGGTGAAAAATTAATGAATGGCGTAGAATGGCTAGCTAAAGAATTAAGTGAACATGGAATTGAATTGTCAGATAAACAAAAAGAACAATTTCAAATATATTATCGTTTACTTGTAGAATGGAATGAGAAAATGAATCTCACAAGTATTACAGATGAACATGAAGTTTATTTGAAACATTTCTATGATTCAATTACACCAAGCTTTTATTATGATTTCAATCAGCCTTTAACCATCTGTGATGTTGGTGCAGGTGCAGGTTTCCCAAGTATTCCATTGAAGATTGTTTACCCTGAATTGAAAGTAACCATTGTAGATTCTTTAAATAAACGTATTCAATTTTTAAATCATCTAGCTGCTGAACTTGGCTTAACACAAGTTAGCTTTGTACATGATCGCGCTGAAACATTTGGTAAAGGCGTAAACAGAGAAACGTATGACGTAGTTACAGCACGTGCAGTAGCCAGACTTACAGTGTTAAGTGAATTGTGCCTTCCTTTAGTTAAAAAGGGTGGCCAGTTCATCGCATTGAAGTCTTCTAAAGGAGAAGAAGAATTAGAAGAAGCACAATTTGGGATTAGTATATTAGGTGGCGTCTTTAGTGACTCTTATACATTTGATTTACCAGAAGATGCTGGTGAACGACAAATGATTATTATAGATAAACGTCGTCAAACATCTAAAAAATATCCTAGAAAACCTGGTACGCCTAATAAATCTCCTTTACTAGAAAATTAATAGCACCTACATGTTAAAATTAATTTTAAGAGGAGTGAATGGATAATGAAAAAGCCTTTTTCAAAATTATTTGGATTGAAAAATAAAGATGACATCGTTGGATACATTGAAGAAGATCGCAATTCTAGCGTCGAATCCATTCAAATTGAGCGTATTGTACCTAACCGTTATCAACCAAGACAGGTGTTTGACTCAAGTAAGATTACTGAACTTGCTGAATCTATTGACGAGCATGGTTTATTACAACCCATCGTTGTAAGACCGATTGAAGAGAATATGTACGAAATTATTGCGGGTGAACGACGTTTCAGAGCACTACAGTCACTGCATAAATCTCAAGCAGATGTCATTATACGTCATATGAATGATGAAGAAACAGCAGTTGTAGCATTAATTGAGAATATTCAACGTGAAAATTTATCTGCTGTTGAAGAAGCGGAAGCTTATAAAAAGCTTCTTGAGATTGGTGGCACAACGCAAAGTGAATTAGCTAAAAGTTTAGGTAAAAGTCAAAGTTTTATCGCAAATAAATTGCGACTATTGAAATTAGCACCTAAAGTGATTAGTCGTTTAAGAGAAGGCAAGATTACTGAGCGTCATGCTCGTGCTGTCTTATCTCTTAAAGAGGACGATCAAGAAAAGCTAATTGAACAAGTGATTAGCCAAAAATTAAATGTTAAACAAACAGAGGCACGTGTTAAACAGAAAATTGGACCAGAAAAAGTAAAAGCGCAATCTTTCCAATTCTCCAAAGATTTAACACAAGCACGTGACGAAGTTGGAAAAAGCATTCAAGCTATTGAACAAACTGGTATACGTGTAGAACAACGTGATAAAGAACATGATGATTATTACGAAATTAAAATAAAAATTTATAAAAAATAAGTAACTAAGTGTATGACTTATCATTTCTTAAAAAATAAATATAAAGAAATAAATTGAATTAATATTTTAGGTTTTAGGGCTAATTTCATGAAGTGATCTATTAGCCCTATTTTTTTGTATTTGGGATTAGTGTTTATCAAATATAGTTGAAAAAAGGGGGGTGCTACGACCTCCCTTTTTTCATTTAGACATAACTATGTTATCAATTTTTAAAAAATTAGAACATAAGAGGAAACACGCATTTATACTAAGAAAAATTATTGATGTTGTGAAGAATACTTAACCAAACTTGAAGACGAATGTTAGCATAGCGTGAACTATTAAGCCAAATATTTGATAAGTTTAGTTTTGGTATTGTTAAGATTTCCTAAGTTCAACATATACAAAGTAAAAACTACTTATAACTTTTTCCAAAGGTTTCATAAGTTAGCCAGCTTATTAGTAGAAATATGATTGCTATAGTTGTAACTAGATTACTTTGTAAAAATGGGAAGATATCTTGATGTGTAGCTAATCGAATACCTCTTAGTACAAAATTGAAAATTAAAATAATTAAGCCTAATAATCCTATGACTTCTCCAATACTAAAAAGTAGTGGGTGTTTTAGTTTCTTACTGTCTTCAACGATTTTATCTTTCAAAAAATCATCTCCTTTTAGAAGTTCATCTACAGTAATATCAAATACTTCACTTAATTCTATAAGCGTTTCGATATTTGGATAACCTTTTTCAAGCTCCCATTTTGATATAGATTGTCTACTGATATTAATTTTATTTGCTAGATCCTCTTGAGATAAATTAAGCCTTTTTCTTTCCTGTTTAAGTTTTTCGTGAAATTTCATTAAGTTATCCTCCTGTGTTTTAAATTTAAAACTTTTTAGAGTTGATTATAAGAATGTCATGGTTGCACTATGTAACCGTATAGTTGCATTAGGTAAATTTAAAGATATTACTACATATATTTATAAATAAATAACTTAAAGAGATGGAAATAATGAGATTTTACAAATGCCAATCTTTAAAAAGGTATTAGTCAAAGATATGATAAAAACTCTAATTGATTAACAAAATTGTTAGCTATTTTTCTATTTAGTATTTAAAAAATGTTCATTTTTCCAACCATTCCGTATTCTATTTTTTGTTCAATTCCTTGTGGTTCTAAGGATTTAAATTTTAAGACAACGGGAGTTGAAAATGGCGTTCGGTGTATTATTACAATACCCTTTTCTGTACTTATATATGTCTCTATATCAACGTTTTAGGGGTTAGAGAAGAGGCTTAACTATGCTAAGTGCCATCTATGACATCGTTCTCTCTTATACTGTTGTCGTGGAATACGAAATATCCTTTGAAAATAAAATGAGAGAATTGCTTATGCTAAATTTCTATCACTTCGAATAGTATTCTGCATAACCTAAGTATTTGCACAAATGCTTAAAGTAAATATTATTATTTTTATCTACCCATTCATTTTGGATGGATAATTCAAAACGATCTTTTAATAATACATACATAATTTTGGTTTCTGCTGACATTTTCTTAAAATATGCATCTTCAAATAAATATTTTGTTTGATACGACAATCATTTTTATTACAAAGTGCTGTTTACATAGCTAATAAATAGATTTACAATATTATTAAACGAAACGTATCGTTTAATAATTAAAGAAGAAGGGTTTATTGTGTTCGGAATATCCATTTCTAGTGCTATTCTTCATTTTGTTATTGGAGGTCTTGCAGTGGCAATTGCATCTATAATGGCTGAGAAGGTCGGTGGTAAAATGGGTGGCATTATCGCTACTATGCCGGCAGTCTACTTAGCAGCAATTATAGCCCTTGCGATAGATCATCGTGGCAATCAATTAGTTCAAATGTCAATTCATCTTAGTTCTGGTGCAATTATTGGGATTATATCGTGCATCATAACAGTCTTTCTAACGTCTCTTTATATTAGTAAAAGAGATTATAAAAGAGGTACAGGATTTGCATTAATATGTTGGCTTGTAATTTCTCTAGGTATATTTGTTGTTAGACATATGAATTAATCATTGGAGGCTTTTGTAATGAAATTAGCATTAATTAAATTCTTGGTTGGAGGATTAGCTGTTACACTTAGTTATATTATTTCTGTTATTTTACCTTGGAAAGAGCTCGGTGGCGTCTTTGCTACATTACCTGCAGTATTCTTAGTTTCATTGTTTATAACAGGAATGCAACATGGCGATGTCATTGCTAAGCACGTAAGTAGAGGTGCAGTGTTTGGCATGACGGGCGTACTTATTAGTATATTAGCAACATGGGCGATGCTTTATTTTACAAATCATTGGCTACTTAGTATTGTTATTGGATTTATTGCATGGTTTGTAAGTGCAGTAATTATTTTTGAAGCGGTTGAATTTATTTCGCATTTAAGAAGGGGAAAACATGGCTGGAAGACCGAAAGATCCGACAATCAATCATAAAATTTTTAATGAATTAGATCGAATGTTGGCTACGACACATTTTAGAGACATCACCATCGATCAAATTTCTGAAAACACAGGTGTGTCTAAAGCTACAATATATCGACGTTGGAAAGATAAATCTTCAATTATTGTAGATATGTTCGTGAGTAGAACACAGATTTTTGAAAATGAAAATAAAGATCTATACACAGGATTGTACCAATATTTAGTAAAGATAATGGATATTTATAAAACCAATCTTGGACGAGCGGTTATTGAAATATTGATTAGTAATCAACAAAACGACGCTCGTGAATTATTTATGCAAGGTTATTTTAAAAATAACCGTAAGATATTAAAATCTATCATAGCACATCACATAAAAGAAGAGGATCAAGATTTATTTATAGATATGATTTTCTCACCAATTTATTTCAATATTTTAATTAAACCGGAAACACTTGATGAAGCATATATTGAAAAAATGCTAGACGTTATCTTAAAATCTTTTAATCAATAATATCTTAATTAACAAAAGGAACTGCGTTTAAATAAATAGCGCAGTTCCTTTTTTAGACGTCGGGAAGTCTTATAAATACTGATAAATCAGCATGCAAAAGGACTTTGACAATGAAAAAGATGCGAATGACAAAGAAATTTGGTAGTTTTTTATATGAAGAAACGTTTCTATGGAGTTGAAGTGAGATACAACTATTAATGTCTATCTTGCTTCTAATCTAGGCAAGATTAATCTAAATGGTTAAGGAGTTATGGGTGATGGAAATCGGTCAACAAATTCGTAAATATAGAGGAAAAGAAAATTATTCCCAAGAGTACCTAGCTGAGAAATTATACGTTTCAAGACAAACGATTTCTAATTGGGAGAATGAAAGAAGTTATCCAGATATCCATAATTTATTAATGATGTGTACATTATTTAATGTTTCATTAGATGATCTTGTCAAAGGAGACGTGAAACGTATGGAACATGAAGAAATTAAAAAAGACATGGATTTTTGGACGTGGATGATGCTAATTTGGATGTTATTAGCATGTGTTTTAATAGGACCGCTTTTATTTTATTTAAGTTGGTGGGGTGTTGCGATTACCTATGTCATTTTTTCTATAGGTTTTTATAGTTCAACAAGGATAGATAAAATTAAATATAAACACGGCATGGATAATTACGATCGAATCGTAGCTTTTATGAATGGTCAAGATCCTAATGAAGTTCAGACTACTAAAACACGCAATTTCATTACGAGTATCTTATCATTTATCTTTGTAGTAGGGGCATTTGTAATCATATGCTGGTTGAGTATTTATCTATCATTTAAATTTTTACCATAACAAGTTAAATGGCCTATGAAACGCAATGCTTCATAGGCCTTTAGTAATTATAAGTGATTATTTATTACGTAATCTTCTTCTACCAATTAATAATACACTACCTAAACCTGCAAACATTGTTGCTAATAATGATTTATTCATATTAGCGTCGTCGCTACCAGTATTTGGTAGGTGTTTCGGTTGATTTGGTTGTTTAGGTGTTGGTGGCACATGATGTATCGGTGGCACACCTGGTTTTTCAGGTGGGTTGCCTGGCGGGTTAACTGGAGGTTGACCCGGTGTTTTAGGCGGATTATGTGATGGCTTGTTTGGCGTTGGTGGTACGGGAGGTTTAACAGTGTTGTTAAACTCAGTATCATTTACTCCAACGGATTTACCGCCTGAACTGTTGTAAGTTACAGTTGCTTGTAAATTACCTGTTTCTGGATTTTCAGTAACTACCACTGTTGCCGTAATTACCATTGTATCGTAAGCAATATTTGTGTCTGTTCCCACTTTTTCAGAGATTTGGTAAACGTAAGTGCCCACTTTATTGAATTTAATTGGTAAGAAATTCACTTTACCATTCGCATCATTTGTTGCTGATTGTACTGGATGATCAGGATTGTTTAAATCCGTTAAGATGAATGTGTAATCTCCACCTTTAAGTTGACCACCTTCTAATTTCTTAGTCACTTTGAATTCAAAGTTTACTGGTACTGATTTTACTTTGTTTACACGTTTTTCTGATGATTTAGGAGGTGGTACTTCATTGCCACCTTTGGCTGGGTTAAAGAACTGAACAGATTGGTTCGCTACGTTAGTGATGTCCTTGTTTGCTTTGGCACTGTCTTTAATGACCCCGACAATATCTAATTTGTAGTAACGCCCAAATGGAATTTGCGCATTATCTAACACATGATCTTTAACTAGACTTTCTTTAGATGTAGCTGTGATGACACCATTCTCATCTATAATATCAAATAAGTTTGTAACGTCTTGTCCAGTAATACCGTCATATACCTTAATACTTTGAACATCTACGCTTGTTTCATCATAGTCATCAGTAATGCCTAATTTATTAATTTTGTTCTCTGATGTTAAGTGCGTTGTATCTAACCAAACTTGATACACAATTTTATCGCCACGATTAAGTGTTTTAGTATTGATGTTTTCTGGTTCGTTATTAGTTGTTTGATCCGCGTAAGGATTCACATTAGTATCTGCATATTTATTAGATAATTCACTATCATCATCTAATAATTTGCTTCCTGTAATATCATATTTCTCCACTGATAAATCAAATTTTTCAGGTTGGAATACCGGTGTTGGTGGTGTTGGCGGAACAAATGTATTGTTAAATTCAGTATCTGCTGGCGCAATGGATGTTGCTGTAAGTACATGTAAATCTTTAGTGATATTCACAGTTACAATTGCTTTCATAGCATCACTATTTATATTCGGTAAGTTACTAGGAACTTCTTCAACAGTATACGTGAAGGTCTTACCGGCATCGGCATTTGTATAAGTTGGACGTTTACCTTCAATAAAGTTGAAATTAATTTGACCTGTCGCATTATTTGTACCAGTAGCGATAACTTCGCCGTCAGCATTTTTCATAGTGAATTGAAACTCTTCATTATTCAACGGACGACCAACTAAAGATTTTGTAAAATGAACATCAAAGTCTAATTGCTTCGGTGCTACGTAATAGTTAGTGAATGCCTGATTATTATCATCATCTGAATCATATGCATAACTTACATTGGCATTTAAGATGCCATTTTCTTCAGTTACTATAACAGTCGCTGTAATCGTTAATGGTTCAGCATCGAAATTTGGGTTGAGATTTGCTTTATTTTCAGTAATTGTATAGGTATAAGTGCCTGGTTTTGTAAATGAAATCTTATCAAATGTAACTGAACCATCTGCTGCGTTCGTTTTTGATTGTGAAGCCTCTGGAATAGCAGGCGAATTAGGTCCTGCTACGATATTGAAAGTGAATTCTCCTTCAGCTAGCGTGTGTTCGCCTTTAACTACTTTATTTGCTTTTAAAGTGACTTCAACAGGGTCAATTGCTGTGTAGTAATAAATAATTGGATGCGCTTTAGCTAATAAGTTTTGTAAACGGAAGTTACTTCCACGTCCTACCTGTACACCGTTTATTGATTGATTAGGCGCAAATATATTACCTACAGTACCTTCGCCAGCACTAGCTGCTTGAATAAGAAATGGTAAATCGTATCCAGGTATATAGATTTGTTTACCTAAATCATTTTTATTTCTTTCACCAGGTCTTAACGTTGCTTCATACACTTTGACATAATTTGTTGTATCGATGCCTGTGTTTTTCGCAGATTCAGACATGTGATCCGCTGATAATGTCCAAATTTCAATACGTGTTGTACCATCTTCTCCGATAATTTCTTTGATACGTTTGACGCCACCATTATTCGTTTCAGCATCCACGTATCTTAATCCGACTTGATATGGACGAGCCATTGGACCAGTCATATGATTAGGCTCAGCACTTTGATATAATTTGTAACCTTCAAATTCTCGTGAGTTTGAAGCGGTATAGATTTGTCCATCCAATCCTTTAATCGTGTAGTGAGCTAGTTCTTTTTCAGTGAAATCTGGTTGATATGTTTGAGCGTTTATATCGGTTTTATTTGCTTGATAAGTAGGGTTATTCTTATTAACAACACGATAATAAGTCGTTTCAGGAACAATGTGCGGTACATAATATTGTGGGTCAGTAATTGTTGTTCCTTCGTTCGCTTGGTTAAATAAATCGTAAATTTGTATACCACTTCGTTTATCTTCTAAGCTACCATTAGCATCTATTTCAAAACGTGCTCTAATTGTTGAAACCGTGTTTTTGAATGAGTCTAACGTATTTAAAAAAGTAAAATTAATATGGCCATATTTAGCTTTTTGAGGGTCGCGAGCAGCTACTGCTCTTTCTAAAGAATTTTCACCAATGGATACAGTACCAGGTGAATTGATTTGTTTCGTTTCCACTACAGAATTTGTCTCACCGTTAACTAACTCAATCGTTACGTCATTAGAGTCGTCGTAGGGTTTAGATAAACGATAGTAATATTTAGTTTGATATGCAGCATTAAATTCTTTAAGATCTGTTATCGCAAATGTAAATTGATTTGGATCAGGACTTTTTTCAAATACGACGTTTGGTGTTGGGATAGTATTTGAATCTTTAGGTTGTGGAGTGACAACATCTCTACTTTTAACAGATGCGCCATTGGCATCATCCATATTAGGTGTTGCAGTTGTCGTTGTGTCCTCTAGAACGCCTTCTGAAGCAATTGGTGACGTTGCAGAACGACGTGACCGCGTATGTGTTGTTGTCTTCTCTACTTGAGATGAAGCGGCAATGATTTGTGCCTTTGCTTTTTCTTTAACTGAGTTAGTCGTCTTACTAGTTGTTTGTGGTTGCGTTTCTGTTTTTGTTGTATTTTCTATATTTTTCAGGGGAATAGATTGAGATGGTGAAGCTGTATTTTGTACGTCTTCATGCGTTGAATTATTGACTTTCTTTTCAAAAGATTGTTGATTGGAAGCTGTGTCCGTTGTTGACGTACTATTATGTAATTCACTTGCATGAGCTACATCTTGAAAGCCAATAAATAAAAAGGCACCTAATAATACGGAGCCTGTTCCTATTGAAAACTTTCGAATAGAGAAGCGATACTTTGTTTTTTGTTGCATAACTTGATGTCCTTTCTTAGATGAATAAAATATTTCTGTCAATTTAATTATAAAATATATAAAATAAAAAACAATATTAATATATAATAATCATAATTATTAAAATAAAATGAAAAAGGGTAGGGAGTGGGACAGAATTCTTTTTAAATTCGTCGTCCCACCCCCGCAAGGATGACTAGAACTGAAAAAAGCTTGATTTAAGCGCATTTTCAGTTCAGTCAGCTACTGCGAATTTGCAAAATAGCTTCATCATATTATTTATGTCCCAGGCTCTACCCCAACTTGCTTAGCTTGTAGAATTTCTTTATGAAATTCTTTGTGTTGGGGCCCCGAACTTGCTTAGCTTGTAGAATTTCTTTATGAAATTCTTTGTGTTGGGGCCCCGAACTTGCTTAGCTTGTAGAATTTCTTCTTTGTGAAATTCTTTGTGTTGGGGCCCCGAACCCCGTATATATGACTAGAGCTGAGAAACGCTTGATTTAAAGCACTTTCTCAGCTCAGTCAACTACATTCTATTTGCAATGTAGCCATTTAATATATATTTGTTCAAAACACTTTGTTTTTTAATATTAGTTATTATTCTTTTCTTCATAACGCTTTAGAATATAACCACCACCAAGTAAGCCTACTGGCACTCCAATAAAGGGTGTCGCAATGCCACTTAAGATGAAGACGATAAGTACTAGCATAAGACCGTTAAACCAATTGACTTTCAAACTTAATAAATCCTCGTAAGATTTGCGAATTAATTCTTTAATATTCATTTAAACAACGTCCTTTCTTTTCAATTATTAAATAGAGTGTTTTACAATTCGATTTGCATGGATAAATGAGATTGCTGCAAAGATAAGGTAAACAAGTGAATAAACAATCATCACAATGATAATCGGTGTTGGAGAGTATTCTCCCATTAGTTTCATAAATACCATTGCAGCAAATAGTGCGTGTAATAATGCGATGATTAAAGGTAAACCGAAGTTGAATAGAATCTTTAATGCTAGACCTTTCGTCATATCCGTGTGTGTGAAGCCGATACGTCTTAATATGCGATAATTGTTAATTTCATCTTCAGTTTCATCCATTTGTTTAATATAGATAATACATCCCGCTGCGATGAGAAACGCTAATCCTAAGAATGATGTGACAAACATTAGAATACCGTTACTTTCATCTAGCATTTTCTTCGTGTCATTTTTTAATTCAACATTTGCACTTACTTTCTGAGCTAGTTTTTCCGCTTTAGAGAGGTCTTTATGATCTTTGATATTAAAACCGTAATGATGCATTAGTTGGTCCTTCATTTTCAATTTATTGAAATTATCTGGACTTACTTTTAAGACAGGACCACCTATAGAAACGGTCGACGGAATTACCTCATTGTCATTCTTTTTATTCACGTTTAATGTCATTTTTTGTTGACCTTGAAGTGTCATATCTTCATTCGTATGAACACTTACAATGCCAGAAAGCGGTCCTTGTAGGTTAGTAATGGTAGCATGGTTACCTTTAATATTTTTATCTGGCATAACAACGATACCCGTATTTTGCATACCTTCATTTGTTTTACTTTTTAAGGCATCATTTTTAAATAATTTCGAATTACTACCTTCAAAAGTTTTCGTGTCATATTGAATATGATTTTGTTTTAATAGTTTTTCATACTTTTGAGCTGATTGCGCTTTAGTAAAGTTAACATCTTGAGGTGAGGATACTTGAATCATATAATCTGTATTTGCTTTGCTAATTGCACCAAAACATAGAATAGTTACTGTCACTGCTGAAATAATAGCAATAATTGTTAGTGACATCGCATTTTTCTTCATGCGATGCATAATTGATGAAGTAAATACGACATCTGTAATTGAAATGCGTCCATGTTTAGACTTTTTCAGTGATTTAAATATGATAGATACTGAACTTCTAAAGAATAGATAAGCCCCCACAACGGTTAGAAACAGAATTAAGAAAGGTGTGATTAAGACCATTGTTAAAGCTTCGAACTTACCAAACATCTCAGTAGAAATATAATATCCAAAGATGATCATGATAATGCCTAGAATACCGGCAATAAGTTCAGGGACGGTAATTTTAGCTTTAGTAGCTTCTGATTTAGTACTATCTTTCATCATTGACAAAATGGTTCTTCTTTTTAGGAAAAGAAAGTTTTGGAACATAATCAAGATAAATGCTAGTACGAGCATCACAATTGTTTGTATCAATGCAGGAAATTCAAATCCGATTGAGACACCTACTTTCAAATGCATCATCTTCACTAAAATATTGAGTAGAATTTCAGAGCCTACAATACCAATTAAAATACCTATGATGCCAGTAATAACAAAGAATGTGAACTGTTCAATAGCTAGCATTCTTAAAATATTTTGTCGTGTTAGTCCGATAAGTTGAAATAGCGCAAATTCTCGTGTTCTACGTTTAATAAATAATTGGTTCGCATACATTAAGAAAATAATAATTGTAATAAATAGGAAAACTGCGCCTACTTTAGCACCTTCTTGGATTACTTTTGGAGAACCACCATTATTAATACTATGTGTGTACTGTAAAGTGACAAAGCTAAAGTATAAAATAATACTAAAAATGAGTGAAAAGAGATACAGTGCATAATTTTTAAAATTACTTTTTAAGTTTTTGAGTGTAATTTGATTAAACGTCATTTGCGACACCACCTAAGGCTGACTGTAATTGAATGATTTCATCATAAAATTCACGTTTAGATTTATCTTCTTGATGGATTTCTGAATGAATATTGCCATCTTTTAACATAATGACACGCTGTGCGAAACTCGCTGCAGATGGGTCATGAGTTACCATGATGATCGTGCTATTGAATCGCTCGTTCATATCTTCTAGACGGTTGAGTAAGTCTTGCGCACTTTTCGAATCAAGTGCTCCTGTCGGTTCATCGGCAAAGATAATAGACGGTTTATGAACGAAAGCACGTGCGGCAGCGGTACGTTGTTGCTGACCACCTGATATTTCGCTTGGATATTTATCGCTTAACTCATAAATACCGAGTGCTTCAGTGACTTCTTTATAATTTTGTTCCATCTCATCTTTACTTACTTTTTGAACGGATAGTGGCAACATAATATTTTCTTTAACGGTTAAGGTAGGTAACACGCTATAATCTTGGAAGATAAATCCAAGTTCTTTCTTACGAAATTGTGCTAACTGCTTATCTTTGAGTTGATTAATTTCATTGCCACTTACTTCTACAGTTCCTCCAGAAATACTATCGATGGAACTAATGACATTGAGGAGGGTAGTCTTACCTGAACCTGAAGGTCCCATAATAGCGACGAATTCTCCTTTATCCACTGAAAAGTTGATGTCGTTTAGGGCTTTATACTTTTGCTTATTTCCATATACTTTTGATAAATGATTGACGTTTAAAATTGGCATGTCGATCGCACTCCTTGTTTGATTTATAATTTTTCTTTTGCTTTAGTTGGAATTTCTGATTTTTTAACTTCTTCGTATGACAGAATTGTGTGAGATTTTTCGCGTACAATTAAGTAATGATTTTGTTTTAATTTTTTTGATGCTGTGTATTCAATTTTTTTAGATTTACCATCTTTCGTGTAACCAGTTTGATTGTAATGATAGATATAGAAGTCTTTTTCTTTATCAACGACTTCCACTTTAGATGGTTTCTGAGTCTTAACGTAATATTCATATGTTGGGGCTAAAGGATTGAGTTTGTTCCAGTCATTGATTGAATGATTGTTAGGGTGTTGATTGGAATAAGCATTTAATCCAAACAATCCTCCGATAACGATAATTGCAATGACAGCAATTGCAATGAATATATTTCTTAAGGTTTTCAATATCATCACTCCTTGTTTCTATTACACTTATAATTGTAGAAGGGTTGCGTCGCTACTGCCTTTATCTAACCTTACAAAGTCGATGTCATTTCTTACGAATATGAAAGATTGGGTTATTTTTTGAAAATGTAAGTAAGAAGGCATTCTTAAATGTGATAACTTGAATAGTAATCTTGTGAGAGGTTTGTTACGATGAAGCTATCAATAAGCACATTGAGGATGATTTTCTTGATGAGCTTAATTTTCAAAACGAAGTAAATTGACTAGCGTTACGGTTTTTAAAGATGAGTGAAACGACTTTGCAATATATTTGTGATAAAGTAAGTTGTGTTTATAAAAGATGATAGGCGGGGTTTAATTGAAAAAAGAGATAATTGAATGGATTGTAGCCATTGGTGGCGCACTCTTAATTGTAGGTATTGTATTAAAGTTTATTGGAACATCATACACAGTATCAGGTTCTTCGATGTATCCAACTTTCCAAGATAGAAATAAAGTGATAGTTAGTAAGATTTCGAAAACATTGAACCACATTGATAATGGTGATGTCGTTGTCTTCCATGAAGATGCACAACGTGATTTTATTAAGCGTGTGATTGGTACGCCAGGTGATAAAGTTGAGTATAAAGGTGATCAATTATATGTTAATGATAAAAAGGTATCAGAGCCTTATTTAGATTATAATAAGAAGCATAAACAAGGTAAGTATTTAACAGGTACATTAAAAACTAGTCAATTTAATGGCGCAAATGGTAAAAATAAAATTCCTAAAGATAAGTATTTAGTTTTAGGTGACAACAGACAAAATAGTGTAGATAGCCGTTTTGCTGAAGTTGGTTTAGTAGATAAGGATCAACTTGTAGGTAAAGTTGTTTTAAGATATTGGCCATTTAATAAATGGGAAGCTGGTTTTAACCCAGGCACATTTTAGAAAAAGCGATTAAATAATTAAAATTTTATTGGCGGTGGAGTCTTAGACTTCATCGCTTTTTTATTTCAGTTTAGCCAAGGCAATATTTAGATTATTATATTAAATACGCATATCTAAATAATGCTTTTTAAAATATATAATTATTTTGATAAAAAGTTTAAAATAATGTAGAAAGCAACACAAAATAAATGATATACTTTTTGAAGATTTAAAAAATAATAAAATTGGAGGGATTCCTATGCAATGTCCAAATTGTGGAAATGCTATCGAACCTAACGATTTATTTTGTGGTGAGTGTGGCCATAAAATAGATAGACAGTCTCAGACTATTAATTCTGCTGAAAAAGATATCTCTAATGCTGAAGCTAATGGCAGACGACACGATTCAACTGAATCATTAGGTGAAGGTAACGAAACGACATTAAATCAAAGTAATCATTTATCAAGAACAAACGAATCGAAACAGGATAAACATTCTAATGAAGAAGGTAAAGTGCGAGATCATCAGCATGTACCTGAACATACTACATCGACACAACAACATCAAATGCATCAACCTCAATCAAATCAGCACCAACAACCTCACAACAATGCATCACATACATATCACAATCAACAACAATACGATCAGTCATATTCAAACCATCAACAACCACAACAATCAAGCCAATTTAGTGACCATGCAAAAGAAGTGACAGAAGAAAGTAAAGGTTTCTTTAAAAGTGCTTTCGCTTCACCTGATCAAGTACTAAAAAGCCAACAAGCATTTAGTTTTAAATTGTTATTTTCTTTAATCATTGTCGGTTTATTAGTCGTAGCACTGTTACTTGCTATTGTAATTCCTTCATCAGTTGGAATGTTTGAAACACCGAAAAGCCAAATTATCTTTTCTGTTATTTTAGGTGTCATTTTATTCCTAGCAGTGATAGTGGGAGCAACATATGGTATTACGCGCTTAGTAGTTAGACAGCCAATTACATTTAAAAAAGTACTGTCAGATTTTGTACTTATTAATAGTGTTTCAGTCGCAGTACTATTGATTGCACTTATTTTAATGTTCGCTAATTCTTTTAGCTTTGGTGGCGCATTATTTATGTTATCCATTTTATTAATCGTTGTTTCAGGTGTTTACATGATTGCCAAATATAGTGCAAATCATCATACTCGCTTTTCAAGTTTTTACGGTGTGATTATTTACATTATTGTCTTCTTCTTGTTTGTGACTATTTTCGGTGAATCTTTATTTAACCAAATTTTTGGAAACTTAATCAGTGAGTTCAATAATCTATTTGATGGGAGTTCGATTTACTAATGAAATATTGTAGTAATTGCGGTCAACCTCTTCGCGAAGGTGTGAAGGTATGTACAAATTGTGGGAAACCCGTTCAACAATCTAAAACAAATCACTCTAACACACAGCAAGATCATCACAACCAAAGTCGACAAGATAAGCATGAGCAGCATCAATATCAAGGGTATAATAACCATAATCAAAACGGTTATGCCGACAGACATGATCAACAACCGCGTAAAGGCGATAATAAAAAGACTTGGATTATTATTGCAGTTATAGCTGTATTGCTAATTGCTTTGATCGTTGCATTTTCAGTATTAAAAAATCAATTTTCTCCGGAAAAGCAAGCATCTAATATTGCACAAGCAATCAAGAAAGATGACGAAAAGGCATTAGCCAAAGAAGTTACAACTCAAAATGACCAAAAATTAAGCAAACAAGAAGCACGCGCATATTTAAACTACATCAAAACAGAAGATGACTCAAATAATGTCGGTAGTAATGTAGAACAAAGCGCGAAAGAAATTAAAGATAATCGTTATAATAATTTATCTGTAGATACTAATGAAAATAGTGTGTTAAATATTTCAAAGGATGGCAAGAAATTCCTATTTTTTGATAATTATTCATTCAATGTTCCACAAAAATCAGTGAGCATTTATCCAAGTAGTAGTGGAGATATTACTTACGAATACAATGGTAAGAAGCGTACGACAACGGTTACAGAGGATGATGAAAAAACGTTAGGTACGTTCCCAATTGGTGATTACAATTTAAAAGCAACAAAAGACATCGATGGTAAGAAATTCAAAGGTGCGTTAATGATTAACATGAGTGATGATGCTACCGCTTATGAATCATTTAAACAAAAACGTTTCACAGTTAGCGTTGATGGCGGCTATATGTTAAACAATGTGAAAATATACGCGAATGATAAAGAAATCGGAAGTGAATCATCTTCTGAAACATTTGGACCATATGACCCTGATGAAGAAGTAACCGTTTATGCACAAGGTACTTATGAAGGTAAAACGTTCAAATCAGATTCTGTTAATGTGACTAGTTCTGGGGAAGACGATGATGACGTAACAGATGTCACAGTTACGTTTGATGATGATGAGATTGATAAGTATATCGATGACAAAATGGATGCTGAGTCTGATAGTGATAGCGATGATTCTGATTCAAGTTCAGGCGAAGTGACACGTGATAACGTCATTGATAAAGTAGAATCATACGAAGGTCATACGTTAGATACGGATACTTACACATACAAAGAACCAGAAAAAACAGATGATGGTAAATGGGGCTTCTCATTTACTGACAAAGACGGAGATTTAGCCGGATCATATACCGTTGACACTGACGATGGTTATGTAACTGAATACGATGAAGATGGTGAAGAAGTCGGTTCAGGTTATTAATAAATTAATAGCGATTATGATAATGAGGTTTAGCGATTAAATTTAATTGCTCAGCCTTTTTTATAAAGTTTTAAATCAATTTATGTTACTATATATTTAATTTACCGAATAATTTGAAAATTTAAACTGGAGGCGATAGATATGATGTTTGGTTATCAAGTGAATGAACATGTGACGTTGAAGATATTAGAAGAACGTGAAGCGGAGCAACTTTTCAAATTAGTTGATGCGAATCGGGATTATTTAGGCGAGTTCTTGCCGTTTGTAGAATATACAACGGAAGTTGCGCACAGTAAGAAGTTTATTCAGTCGGCACTAGAACAGTTCACTCGTGGTGATGGCTTTCATTGCGGCATATGGTATGACAAGGAACTTGTAGGGGTCATCGGCTTGCATTATTTAGATCTTGTTAACAAACGGACATCTATCGGTTACTATTTGGCAGAGCATTTTCAGAAAAAAGGGATTATGACAGCATGCACAAAGGCGTTGATTCGCTATGTGTACGAAGAATTTGATGTAAATCGTGTGGAAATTCAAATGTCGACGCGCAATCCGAAAAGCAGGGCCATACCTGAGCGACTTGGTTTTACGCAAGAGGGCGTGTTGAGAGATAGTGAACGTCTACGTGGAGCGTTCTCGGATAGTTACGTGTATAGTCTATTAAGAGAAGAATATTATAAATAAGCATCTTATACTTATCAGTTCGATTTGATGTTGGATTTAGGTTATTCTGTATTTGAACCAATCTATTAATCAAAAATTGATAAGGAGTTTAGACGAATGAATAAAAAGAGTATGAATGAAGAACCTAAATGGTGTATAGTTTTTAATTATACTTCAACTATATTTCTTTTATTGGGCATTATAAGTGTCATTATTATTCCTTTCTCGGATATTATGAAAAATCTTGTCCCACTATTTTTCATGATGGGATTTTTAATTAACATTATTCCAAATATTTATAAGAGGAAACTTTTCATTGTGTATGTAGACATATTTCTCTTCATATTAGTAATAATAATTAGAATCATTTTATGATTATCGACATAAAGTCATAAAAAATATTTGGTTGATATACATTATCTTGAACATAGAAAATAACGCTAAGGTACGCTCACCTTTGAATAAGAGCGTATCTTAGCGTTCGTTTTTGTTTAATTTAAATATTATATGATTATAATTTAGCTTGCCATTTATCTGTCCAAACTAAATCATTTGGCTCACCTTTAAATTCTGACTCGCCCATAATTTTATCTACAACGGTTTCTAATGTTGTTTTGTTTGAATGATAAGCGTTAATGTATGCTTTTACCATTGTTACATCATGTAAGTGTGTTGTGAAATTAAGTGATGTGAAGACGGTAGGTACTTCATGAACGTACCATGGGATTTCGTTACTCATTGCTGTTGACCATCGAATTCGATAGTTATTTTCAGCGGCGTATCCAACAATATTAGCGAATACGAGTGCGGCATCTACATTATCACGGTATTCTAACGTCTTACCTTTAATACGGGTAGAACCATCATTGACCGTCACATTAAATCCACGCTCTTCTAAAATAGAAACTAAGTTCTTTTCGACACTATCATCTGATTTATAAATGCCATTTTTCTCTCCTTCAATGATATATAGACGTATGTTTTTATGTGTTTCTGGGCGAATTGGTAGTTGATCTAATGTATTCTTAATAAGTGTGATACCTAAATCAGCAGCTTCTTGTTGCATAGTTAAGTGTTCATCACAACCGATGACGCTAAGTTCTTCTTCATTTCTTTGTAGTGTGCCCTGTGATTGGCGTTGAGGTAAGTGTATTTTGGCTTTTAACCCTAAGATACGTCTCACTGCATCATTTAGACGGTCGTCAGTGATCACGCCGTCTTGGTAGCCTTTTAACATGAAGTGGAAATCTTCTTCTAAGTCGTTGAAGAATAGGAACATATCGCAACCGGCAGCAATCGCTTGAGGTACATAATCTTCACGTTTCATAGCTGCTGTCATACCTAACATATGACTTGCATCTGTAACGACTAAACCGTTAAATGCTAATTCATCTTTTAATAAATCGGTAATCAGTTCTTTAGATAGCGTCGCTGGTAAAATATCTTTATCTGCTAAATTTGGATTTAATTTTTTAGAATAATGAGGTAGTGCAATATGACCAGACATAATCATTTCAACCCCATTATTAATATGATTCTCATAGACTTTTCGGAAACTATTATCCCATTCATCTGTTGTCATTTCATTCACACCCAATACAAGGTGTTGATCTCGTTCTTCAGTGCCGTCACCGGGGAAGTGTTTAATGCACGTAATCATATCCTGTGTTTCATTAAAGCCATTGATAAAGGCATTTGTATATTTAATCACTGTTTCAGCATTGGTACCGTATGCACGTGTATTAACGATTGTATTACGCCAGTTTTTCAGAATATCAACGCATGGATCAAAGTTAATATTCACGCCGAGTGCTTGTGATTCACGCCCAGATACGTAACCGGCATTGTAAGCGACTTTGCTATCTTGAGCAGCTTCACATTGTGCTGCAGAAGCGATATACGTACCATCTTTACAAGCCCCATTACCACCAGAGTCACAGTTGGCAGCAACAAGTAATGGCACTTTACTGTTTTGTTGTAAGTCATTTAATAATGATTGAACTTGCTGTTTGTTTCCCCCTTGATAGCGCGCACCACCGATATGATATTTTTCTAAAATATCTTTATTTGAATCGTCTCCATTATTAAAGTCCCCGTCTTCTTCTAATGAGAATAAGTTAAAGAATAGTTGACCAATTTTTTCTTCATCAGTTAAATGTGACAAAGTATCTTCAACCCATTGAATTTGTTCGTCGTTTAAAAAGTAAGGTTTAGCTTTCAAATCTACTAATTTCATGATTATCGTGCTCCTTTTCTAGTCAAAATTATTATAAAATTGTTGAATTACATGTTCTTGAATAGTATTATCAAACTGATTATTAATGAACAAATTTAAATATTTGTCTTTAAATTCGAGCCAAGACGTCGCTTCGTTTCCGGCTAATATTGGATAAAACAATACATGATTATCTTGTGCAGCTTGCATATCACCTTTGGCATCGCCGAGAACGAGTACATGATTAGCATCATATAACCCTTTGAGTTGATTAATGCAATGCTTTTTAGTCCCAGCTTCTTGAGCGAAGATGCTCGTAATAAATGGTGTGAGTTGGTGTTCAGTCCATTCAGTCTCAACTGCAGCTAGGTTCGCAGATGAAACAATAACAATATCCGCGTTTTTATAGGCAAGTCTTAAAGCGTCCTCTACATATTCAAAAGGGCCGACGCTAGGTAGTCTTTGAATGAGTTGGTTAACGCGGTTAGACCAGTCTAACGCTAGACGTAATCCTTTCTTATCAGGATTTGATTCAATATCTTGTTGTAGTTGCGGATTTGAGAATGTTGCAGTCGTATCTACCCATTCTTTAATATCATGGTAGCCATCAACTGTACGTCTTTGTTGATGTAATTCGGTTAATATTTTTTCAAGACCTTGAAATCGATTAATGCCTCGCGTAATTTCATATAAATTAAATTGATTCCAACGGTTTAATACGTCTTCTCTAATATCGTCTAGGTTCCAAATATCGAGTAAAGCAGGACCAAATGCGCGTTCATGTTTAATTGTCATCGTATCCATGCCACAGCCATCTGAGTCCACGCAGATAAGGTGTTTATGTTGTGGTTGAAAATGTTCTAGTGAGTAGTTCAATGTTTTCAATCCTTTCTTGTAATAGTCATAAATGAGGGTGATTAATATGTTAAATCGAGAAGTTTTTGGTATTTTACAAACGCATGCTTTTGAACTTTTAATGGTATCTTTAGAACGATATGATTTGGAAGACATTAAGCACATAAGTAATCACTTGAAATCTCCTTTTACAAATACAAAGAGCAAACGCTATAAAGCTGAATTACAAAAACTTTTAGAAAATATGAAAAGTAATATGATTTACCATTACGTGAATCAATTCGATGCGCATTTTTTGATGTTTAAGTATAGAAAGTCGCATCAAGTTATTATATTAGGTCCGTTTTTGCTACACAGACCGAGTGAAAATAAATGTCTTGAAATGCTTCAAGAAGTACAAATTAAACATTCTAAACTTACCATCCTAAAACAATATCTTCTGCAAATACCAGTTTGTCAGTATAGCCAAGCGTTGAACATGACCCATTTGGCTGTTAGGTATTTGAAAAATAAAAATATACATTATAACGTTGAAGACATTGATTTTAGCTTTCACCGTAACCCAGAATCACATGCCAAAGATAAGGCGCAATATGAATTTACGTTTAATAAGATTAAAGAGCGATACGATATTGAAAACCGTATGCTAACGGCTATTCAGAATGGTAATTCTGATGAAGCACTTAATATATTTAAATTAATGAAAGTTTCAGTATCTGGTATAAGACGTGTTACTGACGACTTGTTAAACCATAAGTACAGAGGCTTTCTAGTTAACACCTTGTGCCGTAAAGCGATTGAAAAAGCTAACGTCAATTTGCTAACAATCAATGATATTTCAGGTAAATACGCTGCAGAAATAGACGATGCTAATACTGTCGAAGCGTTAGATCATGTGATGGAAAATCTCATTTATGATTATGCTCAGGCCGCTTTAAAAGTTAAATCTCTTAAGTATAGTTCCAACATTAATACGGTTATTCAACACATTAAAATTAATTTAGATCGTCCGCTTTGCCTTAATGAGTTGGCTGAATTAGTTGGGTTGGCGCCATCATATCTTTCTAGATTATTTAATCAAGAAACTGGACAATCTATATCACAATACATTATGGATTTGCGTGTTGAAAAAGGTCGAGATTTATTAATTCAAACGCCTATGAAAATTGATGAAATTTCAAATTACATAGGTTTTAAACAGCAAAGTTACTTTACTAAATGTTTTAAAGCTAAATATCAGTTATCGCCATTAGCGTATCGAAAACAATATAGTTCCATGAAGTAAAGAGATAGATAAAAAATTTCCAACTTTGCTTGCAATTTAAAATTATCACTCATTTGAATTAATCACTAGTTCAAGTAATAGAAAATTTAGAAAATTTGCTACTTTTTTAAATTTAAGGTCAATATTTTACTAAAATAATTAAAAATTTATAAAAAAATTAGAAATTTACACCGTTTTTTTGCTACTTATTTTAATAAAAAGCAGTTGGAATAACTGTCTATAAATAAAATAAAAATATGCTTTAAACCCTTTTATATCAAGCTTTTTAAGAGTTTGGGAAAAAGGGTTTATTTTTGTGTGAAAGCGATTTCTACCTCCGCTAAATTGACGATTTTTCAATTGCAAATATAATGAAGTTGGGTTGGCAAAGAAATTAGAAATAAGGAGCTTTGCAAAATGAAAAAAATAAAAATCTTAAATCAATTGCATGAAAATTATCTAGTAGCAGTTGTAAGAGGTAAAAGCAAAGATGATGCAATCGCTGCAGTTCAACAAATGATAGCAGGCGGTATATATAACATCGAAATTACCTTTACAACACCTCAAGCAGAAGAAGTCATTCGACATTTAAGTGAGACAAGTGATGATCACATTATCGTTGGTGCTGGTACGGTTTTAGATAGTGCAACAGCACGAATCGCTATTTTAAATGGTGCAGAATATATAGTAAGTCCTCATCTTGATGTCGAAATTGCTAAAATGTGCAATCGATATGCGATACCTTACTTACCTGGCTGTGGATCGGTGACAGAAATCGTACAGGCTATGGAAGCAGGTGTTGATTTAGTGAAATTATTCCCAGGAGACTTACTTGGAGCTAATTTCATTAAAAATGTACATGGACCAATACCACATATAGAATTAATGCCTTCAGGTGGCGTGTCTTTAGACAATTTAGAAGATTGGTATAACAAAGGTGCTTATGCGGTAGGAATTGGTAGTGCATTAATGAAAAATGCAAAAAATGGTAATGACTCAATAATTAAAGAAAATACAGAAAAATTTGTTAGAAAATATGAAATAGTAAGCGGGTGATTGTATGTCATTCATTACTTTTGGCGAGATATTAATGCGCTTAAGCACACCTCATCATCAAACCTTTGAACAATCACAAGCTTTTGATGTGCATTATGGCGGTGCAGAGATGAATGTTGCTATAGGTTTATCAGGATTAGGTATTAACACCACAATGATAACTGCATTACCTAATAATGACCTAGGCGAAAGTATCGTACAAAATATAAGACGCTATAACGTGAATGCTGATCATATTAAAAAGGCTAGTGGTAGATTAGGTCTTTATTTTACTGAAAGTGGTTATGCACAAAGATCAAATCGTCTTATTTACGATAGAAACATGAGTGTATTTAGTCAATTTAATAACGAAGATTATCAGATAGAACAATTATTAAAACATCATGAGTGGTTCCATATCACCGGTATTACCGCAGCATTGAATGATGAACTGTTCACATTTTTGAAAAAAGCAGTCAAAAAAGCTAAAGAATTAGACTTATTTGTAAGTTGTGATTTGAACTTTAGAGATGCGTTATGGGATTTTCAAACTGCTAGAAGAAAAATGTCTGAACTGTTATATGATGTGGATCTAATCTTTGGCTATGAACCGTTATCACTACCAGATGGTTCAGGTAATGATGAGAAAGATGGCTTAGATCGAGTCGCAGATATTGAAGAAATTAAACCATTTTTAGCAAAAATACATCAAACATACGACATTAGTTATATTGCATTTACACAGAGAAAAATTTTTAACCATAAAAGAAACCGCTTACAAGGATTTCTATCTACACCAAATCAACTCGCACAAACTGAAAAAGTCGATGTCGATATTCTTGATAGATTGGGTACAGGAGATGCATTTAGTGTCGGTATCATTTATGGAATTATGAAGCAATGGCATTTAGAAGATACTGTTCAATTTGGGATCAATAACATGATTTATAAGCACAACGTCATTGGTGATTATAGTTATGCCAATATTGAAAAAATAAATACGTCTATTGAAAGTAATAAAGACATCAATAGATAGAAAGAAGGCAGTATTATGGGAGATACAGTTGAAACAAGAGAGAAACAAAAAGTACAAAGTCTCAATAATATTCAAAAATCAACGTTAGGGTTTAAAGAAAAGTTATCTTATGGTTTTGGGGATTTAGGTAACGGCATGATGTTTGATATGGGACAAATTTACTTAATGATGTTCTTCACAGACATTTTAGGCATCTCAGCCTTCTACGGTGGTCTTGTATTTTTAGTCGCTAAAATCTTTGATGCGTTTGTTGATACAGGTGTAGGTACTATCGTGGATTCAAGAACGAATATTGGTCCTAAAGGTAAATTTAGACCATTTATTTTATATGGCACGGTTCCACTAGCAATATTAACGGTATTATCATTTACCGCGCCCAATTTTAGTGATACTGGTAAAGTCATTTGGGCTTTCGCCACATATTTAATGTTTAACGCAGCATATTCTGTCGTTAATATTCCGTATGGTTCATTATCAGCTGCAATGACTATGAATGCTGATGATAGAACACAATTATCTGTATTTAGAAACTTAGGCTCACAAAGTGCTTTGTTTATTGCGGGTATTGCCGTTGTACCATTAGTATCAAAATTTGATAATCATGCAATCGGTTATCCGGTAGTTGTTGGTTTGTTAGCAATCTTCGGTGTGATATTCCATTTCATTTGCTACAAAGGTGTTAAAGAACGTCACGTTATCGAACGTCCAAAAGAAAAAGGTGTGAATAAAAAAGCATTCTTTAATTTAGTGAAAAATGAAGCCTTTGCAGTCTTAGCTATCTTCACTTTATTAACAATTATGTCTATGTTCTTAGTGCAATCAACACAACTTTATTATTTCAAATATGTGTTAGATAAACCGAATCTTGTTGGATTAGTTAGTACACTGAACTTTATCGTCTTATTACCAGCGTTATTTGCAACGACATTTATTAGTAAAAAACTAGGCAAAAAATATACAGCACTTATAGGAATTGCGGGATTTGTGATATTCGAAGTTTTAAACTTCTTATTCTTTGGAGAAAACTATGTAATGTTCTTAGTCATGAATACGATAGCACAATTCTTCTTAGTCATTCCTAACACAGTTGTATGGGCATTCATTGCAGACGTTGTGGAATATGGACAATGGAAATTTAGATTACGTTCAGAAGGAATCACATATTCAAGTTATAGCTTTACTAGAAAAGTATCACAAGCACTTGCAGGATTCGTACCTGGATTAGCCTTAACTTTTATCGGTTATCAACCTAATGTGAATCAATCAGCTGGCACAATCTTTGGTCTTAAAGTCCTATTCTTTGCAGTACCAGCCGTGGCGTGTACCATCGCATTTATTATCTTCTTCATATGGTACCCACTTACAGATAAACGACATAAACAAATTGTTAAAGAACTTGCATTGAGAGAAGAAATTTAAAGGAGCGATTAATGTATGGCTTTTATAAATGAGAATTTTATGTTGAATAATGAAACAGGTAAACATCTATATCATGATTTCGCCAAAGATATGCCAATTTATGACTACCATTGTCACTTAGATCCTAAGCAAATTAGCGAAAATGTAAAATGTGAAGATATTACAGAGTTATGGCTTAGTGGGGATCATTACAAATGGCGTGCGATGCGTGCACAAGGTATTGAAGAACGCTACATTACTGGAGATGCTGCACCACTTGATAAATTTAAAAAATGGGCTGAAACATTAGAAAATTCAGTGGGTAACCCTTTATATCACTGGTCACAACTTGAGTTGAAAATGTACTTTAACATTGAAGATTTACTCACAAGTGATAACGCTGAAGAAATTTATCATCGTGCTAATGATTATTTAAAACAACATAAAGTAACAACGCAATCATTGATTACTGATTCAAATGTCAACTTAATTTGTACTACAGATAATCCAACTGATGATCTAAACTATCATGATGAAATTAAAGCACAGGATGGTTTTCATACAACGGTACTTCCTGCATTTAGACCAGATGATGTATTCAAAATTGGAGACCAAGCCTTTTCAGATTTACTAGAAAAATTAGAAAAGCTTACGCATAAAATTACATCACCTTCAGACTTCGTGGAGGCATTATATAAACGTATTCAATATTTCCATGATAAAGGTGGTCGATTAGCCGATCATGGTTTAGAAGAAATTCACTTTGAAGATTATACTGACAAAGACATCCAAGACATTTTCACTAAAGCCCTAAATCATTCAGGCATTTCATCATATGAACAATTCCAGTTCCAAAGCTACATGTTAAATGAATTAAGTAAGGCTTATCATCAACATGGTTGGGTTATGCAAATCCACTTTGGCGCAATTCGAAATAACAATTCTAAAATGTTTGAAAAAGTCGGCAAAGATGCTGGTTTCGATTCAATTAGAGACCAAGAGAATCTCGCTTATCATTTAAACGCAACACTAGACATGATGGAACAAGAAAGTCACTTACCTAAGACGATTCTGTATAATTTAAATCCAATTTATAATGACATCGTGGGGTCAACGATTGCGAATTTCCAAACTGAACCAGGCATTAAAAGTAAAGTGCAACATGGTGCCGGTTGGTGGTTCAATGATACTAAGAGAGGTATGTTAAGACAAATGTCATCATTAGCTGATCAAGGATTACTAATGCATTTCGTTGGTATGTTAACAGATTCAAGAAGTTTCGTTTCATATTCAAGACATGATTACTTTAGACGTATATTATCTTCATTCATTGGGGACTTAGTTGAAAAAGGTGAGATCCCTAATGATGACAAACTATTAAAACGCATGATTGAAAATATTTGCTATAACAACGCTTATAACTACTTCAAATTAATATAGGGGGGTAAAACAATGAAAATGACATTTAGATGGTACGGCAAAGATGATCCAATCAGTTTGGAATATATTAAGCAAATACCTGGAATGAAAGGTATTGTAAGTGCAATTTATGATGTGCCGGTTGGTGACGTTTGGCCATTAGATAAAATTAAAGATTTAAAACAAGAAATTGAAGATGCAGGTATGGAATTATCAGTCATTGAGAGTGTACCTGTACATGAAGATATTAAATTAGGTAAACCAACACGAGATAAATATATTGAAAATTATTGTGAAACACTTCGTAATTTAGGGCAAGCAGGTATTAAAATTGTGTGTTACAACTTCATGCCAGTATTTGATTGGACGCGTTCACAATTAGACTACCGCTTAGATGATGGCTCTACTTGCTTAATCTATGATGAAAATGACGTCGAAAAAATGAATCCATTAAGTGGTGAATTATCATTACCAGGTTGGGATTCAAGTTATACGAAAGAAGATTTAAATCAATTATTTGAAGATTACAAAGAAGTAGATGAAGAAACATTGTGGGAAAACTTAAACTACTTCATACAAAAAGTAATACCGGTTGCTGAAGAGGAAGATGTTCTGATGGCTATACATCCGGATGATCCACCATGGAATATCTTTGGCTTACCACGTATCATCACTAATAAAGAGAATTTAGAGCGCTTCATTAACTTATATGACTCTAAATACAATGGTTTAACAATGTGCTCTGGTTCACTCGGTGCCGACCGACGAAATGACTTTGTCGACATGTTACGTTATTTCGGTGAGAAAGATCGCGTCAACTTTGTACATGCCCGTAATGTTAAGTTGATAGGTGATAAATCTTTCCAAGAATCTGCACACCTTTCTGAAAAGGGCTCAATCGACATGTACGAAGTCGTTAAAGCATTGCACAGCTTCGACTATCATGGACCGATTAGACCTGACCATGGACGTATGATTTGGGGCGAGACAGGTAAATCAGGATATGGGTTGTATGATCGTGCATTAGGAGCAACATATTTAAATGGTTTATACGAAGCGGTTAGTAAAAACAACAAATAAATAAAGGAGAAATGAACTTATGAAATTACCATTCGATATTGATTTAAAAGATAAAGTCGTAGTCATTACAGGTGGAACGGGTGTCATTGGTAGTGCAATGTCTACTGCCTTAGCACAAAGTGGCGCTAAAGTTGCGATGGTTGGTCTTAGAGAAGACGCGAGTGGCTTAGTTGAAGCAATTAAAGAATTAGGTGGCGAATCTCGCGTATTTCTAGGTGATGTGACGAATAAAGAAGACATGAAACGAATTAAACAGGAAGTTAATGATACGTTCGGTAGTGTCGATATTTTGATTAATGGTGCAGGGGGTAATGCACCTAAAGGCACTACAGATGACGAACACTTTGAGGGTAATTTAGATCAAGATAAACAAACATTCTTCAACTTAGATGAAGAAAGCGTTGGATTCGTAATGGATCTTAATTTCCTAGGTACATTTATTCCATCACAAGTCTTCGCAACTGACATGTTAGATAAAGAAGACGCAACTATTATTAACATTTCATCAATGAATGCATTTACACCACTTACAAAAATTCCAGCCTATAGTGGTGCAAAAGCAGCAATTAGTAATTTCACACAGTGGTTAAGTGTGTACTTCTCTAAAACAAATATTCGAGTGAATGCGATAGCGCCTGGCTTTTTACTAACTAAGCAAAACGAAGCATTGCTGTTGAATGAAGATGGCAGTTATACAGATCGCTCTAAAAAAATTATTAATGCTACACCAATGGAACGTTTTGGAAAGCCGGAAGAATTAGTAGGTGCACTACTATTCCTAGTTAGCAAAGAGGCTTCAAGCTTTGTTAATGGCGTAGTATTACCAGTTGATGGTGGATTCAACGCATATTCAGGTGTGTAAATATAGGAGGGATAAAGTTGCTATATCCAATTAATACAGAAACAAGACAACTATTCGATTTGTCTGGTATATGGAAATTTAAATTAGTAGGGTATAAAGAAGACGTAGACGTAAGTAAAGCGTTAGATACAGATGATGTTATGGCTGTACCTGGTTCTTATAATGATCAAGGTGTCATTCAAAGTATTCGACAACATGTTGGTGACGTCTACTATGAAAGAGAAATTATGATTCCAAAGCATCTTGATGGTGAAAGAATTGTATTAAGATTCGGTTCAGTCACGCATCATGCTACGGTTTACTTGGATGGTAAGGAAATCGTGACACATTCAGGTGGTTTCCTACCATTTGAAGTTAATATCACTGAAATTGCTACTATTGGAAGTCATCGATTAACTGTAAAGGTTAACAACGTACTGACACATAGCACATTACCAGTAGGCAATTATAGTGAACACGTTGCTGAAGACGGCACCGTTACACCAGTCAATGAACCTAACTTCGACTTTTTTAATTACGCAGGCATTCATCGTCCCGTAAAAATATATACAACTCCACATAGTTATGTTGAAGATATCGTTATTAATCCGGAGGTTAAAACGAGTGGAGAAAGTGTCGTCAATTATAAAGTAGCTGTACACGAAGGTAGTTCTAATATTAATCAAGTTAGGGTAACGATTATAGATGAAGAAGGACAAGTGGTTACGAAGCATGATGAATTTGAAGGTGCAATGTCTATTGATAATCCTCATTTATGGCAACCGCTTAATGCGTATCTTTATCATATGAAAGTTGAATTATTAAATGATGGTGAGATTATTGATGTGTACACAGAACGATTTGGTATTCGCTCTGTAGAAGTAAAAAATGGTCAATTCCTTATTAATAATAAGCCATTTTATTTCAAAGGTTTCGGTAAACATGAAGATACATTTTATAATGGCCGCGGTTTAAATGAAGCAGCTAATGTGATGGATATCAATTTGATGAAATGGATTGGCGCCAATTCTTTCAGAACATCGCATTATCCATACTCAGAAGAAATGATGCGACTCGCAGATGAACAAGGTATCGTTGTGATTGATGAAACGACAGCAGTAGGTGTACATCTTAACTTTATGGTCGCTTTAGGTGGTCAGTTAGAGCACGATACTTGGAAAGAGATTGATACGCATCAAGCCCATACAGAAGTCATAGAAGGTTTGATTGAAAGAGATAAGAACTATGCATGTGTCGTTATGTGGTCAATTGCTAATGAACCTGCTTCTAATGAAAAAGGCGCGAAAGCTTATTTTAAACCATTAGTAGAATTAGCTAGAAGTAAGGATCCACAGAAACGACCAGTGACTATTGTCACAATTCTTACTTCCCAACCGGATGTATGTGAAGTTCAAGACTTAGTTGATGTGCTATGCTTAAATCGTTATTACGGTTGGTACACTCAATCTGCAGATTTAGAAGGTGCGAAAAAAGCATTAGATAAAGAATTAGCACAATGGTCTGAACGACAACCGAATAAACCTATCATGTTTACAGAGTATGGTGCAGATACCGTAGCTGGAATGCATGCGATTGATGACCAAATGTTTACGGAAGAATATCAATTGAATTATTATAAAGCGAATCATGAAATAGTCGATAAATACCCACAATTTATTGGCGAACAAACATGGAATTTCGCAGATTTTGAAACGTCAAATGGCATTATCCGAGTTCAAGGTAATAAGAAAGGTATCTTCACTCGTGCTCGTAAACCTAAAGCTATTGCACATTATTTTAAAGAACGCTGGCATAATATCCCTAATTTCAACTATAAATCATAGATAGAAAGTAAGAGTGGCGTATTTCATTAAAATAGACCTCATAAGATGAACGTTAATTTCATCTTATGAGGTCTAATTCTTTATTGTTCTACTATTTGAATTAAATTACCGCAAGTATCGTTGAAAATGGCCATTTTAGCACTACCCATTGTAGTCGGTTCAACGGTAAAGTGAACGCCTTTTTGCGTCAATGCATCATAGGTTTGTTGTACATTTTCTACGCCGAACATCGTAATAGGTATGTTAGCTTCGAATAGACGTTGTTGATAGTCGCCTGCAATAGGGTTGCCATTTGGTTCTAAGACCAATTGAGCACCATCTGGTTGATTCGGAGATACTAAAGTAAGCCATCTAAATCCTTCGCCTACAGGTTCATCTATTTTCTTTTCAAAACCTAAAATGTCTGTATAAAATTGTAAAGCTTCTTCTTGATTATCTACAAAGATACTATTCGCAATAATATTCATATTTATCCCCTCAAAGTATTTATTATGAAACTTGGATTACTAGGCCTGTTTAAGCACACGAGCCATTTCTTCAATTTTACCTGCATGTAATGGGACGTGAATGGCATTTAACACTAATAATTCGTTAAGTGTTTTGCAGCCAGCAATCGGTTGTTCAAGTTCCTGTGATAGTTGTTCATCAGTAAGTTGACGAGCACGATCTGGAATTGTTTTTAAGTCCTCCCTAATCGATTCAATTGATGGTATGTCTTGTCCCTCCCAGTTTGCAGGACTAGAACCGTAACCAAATAATTTAGTATACGTTTCAATATCAACGACATTTTGACCACCCATTGATAAAGCAGAATCGAAAATAGTTAAAACATGTCCAAATTGCCAATGTAAAGTATTTGGAAAAACATCATTCTCTTTATCTAATACTTTCTCAACGTTCCAACTATCATAAACAGATAGTAAGTAGTTCACACCAGTATCAATCACATCATAGACTGTTTTAGTACTCATTTGCGTTTCCTCCCACATGTTTAAAGAATTGACTATTAAGCGTTTACCCGTTAAATAGGAGTTATAAGCATTACGATTAAAGTGCTAGTTTTATTTAGCGAATAGCGCATATTGGTTTCATGGATTTGATATGCAAAGTTTTAAAATATAGGAAAAAAGATAGCTGATTATCAACTATCCCTTTAATCGTATGAATGATGAGTTATTTATAAATATTCTTTTTCTTTAATATAGTTATAATTACCTTCGAATTTCTTTAAAGATTTGTTTTTTAATAAATAAGTAGTGTTAAATAATTTATTGAGAAAATAGATGTCATGTGAAACCGTAATAATTGAACCTTCATAATTTAATAGTGCGTCTTCAATGATTTCTTTTGCTTCTATATCTAAATGATTAGTGGGTTCATCCAAAATGAGTAAGTTATAATCAGTGTGTACAATTTGAGCCCATCTCAGTCTTATTTTTTCGCCACCACTTAGATCACCAACTTTTTTAAAAACATCTTTCCCATAAAACATAAAGTCAGCTAAAATATGTCGGGCTTCCGCCTCTGACACATTTACCTCTTCACGAAACTTATTTAATACGGTGTTGTTATCAGCATCATTCTCAAATTCATGTTGTGAAAGATAACCTATTTTTAAGTTGTTTGCCGTTTTAATAGTACCGTTATCAATTGAAACGACTCCTAAAATAATTTTCAATAAGGTAGATTTTCCAGTACCATTATCTCCAATTATAGCTATATGCTCGCCTCTTCTAACCAACATATTCACATTTTCAAATAATAACTTATTATACGTTTTAGTGACATCTTCCATCTCTATGACTCTGTTAGAAACGCGTGTAGCATCTTCTAATTCCATCTTCATATTTTTTGAGTTGAGAATTGGTTTATCCAAACGTTTGATGCGATTTAATGATTTTTCCATGCTTTTAGCTCGACGATACATGCCAGCATTGGGAGGGTTAGATTGGCTGGCCCACATTCTTAATTGTTTTATAGACGCTTTCATTTTTTTAATTTTCTTTTGCTGTGTTTTATATGCTTCGAATTCAATTAATAATCTTTTTTCACGCTCTTCTACAAAATATGAGTAGTTGCCATTATATGGATATAGATTTTTTTGATCGATTTCTATAATTTGATTTACTGTTTCATCTAAAAAATAGCGATCGTGTGAGACAACTACTGTAGCGCCGTGATAATTTTTTATATAATTGGTTAACCATTCAATAGATTTGAAATCAAGATGATTCGTTGGTTCGTCTAAGAGTAATAAATCTGTCGGCTTAATTAATATCTGAGCGATACCTACTTTTGTTCGTTCTCCACCAGATAAATCTTTCCACTGTGATTCAAGTAAATGCGTTATATTTAAGCCACTGGCTACTCTACGTATTTTAGCATCTATTTCATAGCCGCCATGTTCCTCATAATATGACTGCAAATTCCCATAGCGAAGCATTAATTCATCTATATCATTCACATCCATACTCATTTTTTCTTCTAATAATTTAAGTTGCTCAGAGATGATGTTTAATTCGCCGAATACTGATTTTAAACAAGTATAAACTCTTTCATTATCAGCATGATTAGGAATTTGATCTAAATAACCAATTTTTATATTTTTTTTCCAGCTTATAATACCTGTCGTGGGAGATTCTGACCTACATAGAAGTCTTAATAATGTTGTTTTTCCTTCACCATTTCGACCGACTAAGCCAATAGTGTCACCAGAATTGAGGGTTAGCTTAACATTGTCGAATAATGTTTCGTCAAGAAACTTTTTAGTAACATCCGTAGCATTTAATATATTCAATTTCCTTCCTCCATATTACCTATAAGGAAGGGAATGTTAGTGTCCGTTCCTTATAGAGCGATTAATAACTTCAAAAAAGATATACTCCACCAATTTTGAAATTACAATCGAAAATTTGTTGCGAATGATTTGTAGAAATCTGCAACAAAATGCTATAAGAAACATTTCGACACCTCCTAAAATACAAGTTATAGTCATTTTACATTAAACAACTGATTTCATAAAGCGGAACTCAAATAAAGTCATTTTACTTACTTAATATTGTTATGTATGATTAAAGTGTTCAAATTGCGGTAGTATAGACTTTCTGACATATAGATAGTGGAGAATGCCAATCAGATAAGTTTTTTAAAATTGAGAGGTGAGAAGGGCGTGTACTCAATTCAAGATATTGATCATCGTATTGAAGCATGGATAGCACAGATTGCACGTAAGGTTGATATGATGTTGAATGATGTGGCGGTTGAAACAAAAAAGCATGATTTGGATTTAGTGACGAATATCGACAAAGAAGTTCAAGCTGATTTCACTAAGTTTATCGAAGAAAATTATCCAGAACATCAGATTATGGGTGAAGAAAAAAGCAATCATGAGATTGATATGTATCGTGGCTATGCTTGGGCGATAGATCCCATTGATGGTACAACGAATCTTGTTAAACAACATAAAGATTATTGTTTAATAGTAAGTTTATTCTACAATGGAGAGCCATTATTAGCTTATACATATGAATTTTATCAACAGAAGTTATATAAAGCTGTAAAGGGTCAAGGTGTATCGATTAATGGCGTGCCACTTCATGTAGACATGTATCATCACCTCAAAGATGCGTTGATTTCTATTGATCCGAAACGTGCGAGTTCCGAATTACTAAAAGCGTTGATTTCACATGCGCATGGCTTTCGATTTATTGGTGCTGGTGGCATTGGTGCGTTGCGAACAATTACAGGGGATTTCGGAGCAAGTATTGATATGGGAGCAAACCTGTGGGATATGAGTGCACAAATATTATATGCGAAAGAGTTAGGGTTAGTTGTAACAGATATTCAAGGCAACTCTATCGATTTAAATCATGTTAAAGGTGCGATTATCGCGCATCCGGATATTCACGAAGACATCATTAATATTATAAAAACGTATCAATAAAATATCCTGCCACATCCTGATACTAGAATGTAATGGGAGATGTGACAGGATTTTATATAATATTAGGAAAGGTTTGGCTTTGATCGCTCGTTATCAAGCCTTCAAGTGTCATTATTTAAGGTTTAATCGCAAATGCACGTACTGGGAACCCAGGTGCGTCTTTCGGTTTCGGACTAATCGCGTAAATGACTGCACCACGCGTTGGCAATTGGTCTAAATTCGTTAACAATTCAAGCTGGAACGTATCTTGTCCAAGAATGTAACGTTCTCCAACAATGTCACCATTTTTAGCAGTATCTACCGACGCATCTGTGTCGAATGTTTCGTGGCCAATTGATTTTACGCCACGTTCTTCGATTAAGAACTTCAAGGCGTCTAATCCCCAACCCGGTAAATGTTGATTACCATCAGAATCTTTATTTTCAAATTGTTCAATGTCTGGCCAACGTTTCGACCAGTCAGTACGTAATGCTACAAACGTGCCTTCTTCAATACGTCCGTTTTTAGCTTCCCATTGCTCTAAATGGTCACGTGTGACGATAAAATCAGCATTTTCTGCAACTTCTTTTGAAAAGTCTAAAACGATAAGGGGTAATACTAACTCTTTTAAGTCTAGCTCTTCTAAGTAACGTTTATTCTCTACAAAGTGAATAGGTGCATCGATGTGTGTACCATATTGAGTGACGATATTCCAACGTTGCACGTAAAAGCCGTGCTCTTTGACTGTGAAAAGAGTGGAAACTTCACCTTTTTCAAATTCACTAAATCGAGGTATTTCAGGGTCAAAGGTATGTGTTAAATCAACCCATTCAGCTTCTTTCAGTTGATTTAGTTGATCCCATAATGGATAGTTTGGCATATACAACACCTCCAATTGTAATTGTTATTCTATGTTGATTTTGGCAGTGGCTGACTGAACTGGCCCATCGCTTTGGAAAAGCTCGCTTCAGTTCTAGTCATCTGTGCCGGGGCCGACCAAGTATTCAAAGTCACAATAGTTCAATAAAATGAGGCAGTGGCTGACTGAACTGACTCATCGCTTTAGGAAAAGCTTGCTTCAGTTCTAGTCATCTGTGCCGGGGCTGTACGACGAAATCACAAGTGATTTCTGTACAGCTCCCTCCCTACGCGGGTTTATTTTGATTATTTGATTCACGTTTTTTACGAACTGTATTTACAAGTACAGTTAGAGCGTCTTTTACTTCATCTTCTTTACGTGTTTTTAAGCCACAGTCTGGGTTAACCCAGAATAGTGAACGGTCAATTTGTTGTAAAGAACGATCAATCGCTGTAGCGATTTCATCTTCTGTAGGGATACGTGGACTATGAATATCATAAACACCTAAGCCAATACCTAAATCGTAGTTAATATCTTCAAAGTCTTTGATTAAATCACCATGGCTACGTGATGTTTCAATTGAGATAACATCAGCATCTAATTCATGGATAGCATGGATGATTTGACCAAATTGAGAATAACACATATGCGTATGAATTTGCGTTTCATCTTGTACTGAAGATGTTGCTAATTTGAATGAATTTACTGCATCTGCAAGATATTGTTCATGGTATTCAGAACGTAATGGTAAACCTTCACGTAAAGCTGGTTCATCTACTTGGATTACTTTTATACCCGCTTCTTCTAGCGCTAATACTTCTTCGTCAATGGCTAAAGCGATTTGGTCTTGAACGACTTTACGTGGTACATCTACGCGTTCGAATGACCAGTTTAAGATAGTTACAGGGCCAGTTAGCATACCTTTAACTGGTTTTTCAGTTAAACTTTGCGCATATACAGTTTCTTTGACTGTTAGTGGTTCAGTCCATTTTACATCTCCGTAAATTACTGGTGGTTTAACTGCGCGTGAACCATATGATTGTACCCATCCAAATTTTGTTACTAAGAAACCTTGAAGTTTTTCTCCAAAGAATTCAACCATATCATTACGTTCGAATTCACCATGCACTAATACATCTAAACCGATATCTTCTTGAATTTTAATCCAACGTGCAATTTCACTTTCTAAGAAGTTATTATAGGCTTCATCTGAGATACGTTTGTTTTTCCAATCGGCACGATATTTACGTACTTCTTGTGTTTGAGGGAATGAACCGATTGTAGTTGTTGGTAAGTCAGGTAAGTGTAAGCGTGCGTCTTGTGCTTTTTTACGCTCAGGGAAAGGTGACTTACGACTTGTTGGTACACTATCGAAGTCGTATTCTAGATTTTTGAATGATTGACTTTGGAAACGTTCATAACGTGCTTTCAATTTGTCATATTTTGCGCTATCGTTCTGGTTAAATAGTCGACGTAGCGCGTCTAATTCATCTAACTTTTCAGTGGCGAAACTTAAACCTTCTTCGACTGATTGCTCTAAAGTTTCATCATCTAATGATACTGGAACGTGTAATAAAGATGATGAAGGTTGGATAACGATATGTTTTGCGTGTCCTTGTAACGTTTCGATTAATTTTTTCTTAGCTTCGATATCTGCAGCCCACACGTTACGGCCATCAATAATACCTGCATATAATGTTTTAGATGAATCGAAGTCACCTGATTCAATTTGTTTTAAGTTATAACCGTTGTCGTGTACAAAGTCTAATCCTAAACCACCAACTGGTAATGAACTTAAGAATTTAACATTGGCACGTTCGAAGTAAGTTTGAATGACTAATTTGTCAGCTAAACCTGCTTTATCAAAGTAGTCATAAGCTTCTCTAGTAATAGCTTCATAAGCTTCGCTTTCATCAGTAACTAATACTGGTTCATCAACTTGGATATAGGCTGCACCAGCGTCAATTAATGATTGAAGCACTTCTTTATATAAAGGTAATAGTGTTTGAACTTTCTCTTCGAATGATTGATGTCCACCTTTAGATAATTTTACAAACGTAATAGGACCTACAATCACAGGGTGAGCGTTAACGTTAAGAGATTTCGCATAGTTAAAGCGATTTAATAAAATGTTGTGGTTCACTTTAGGTTCAACATTATCCCATTCAGGAACAATATAGTGGTAATTCGTGTTGAACCATTTAATGAGTGCACTCGCGACATGTTCTTTATTACCGCGTGCAATATCGAATAATAAATCATCGTTAACTTCGCGACCTTGGAAACGTTCAGGGATGATGTTGAATAATAATGATGTATCGAGAATATGATCATACAATGAGAAGTCGCCGACAGGTACACTGTCTAAATTATAATTTTTTTGTAATAGTAAATTTTCTCTATGTAGGTCACTTAACTTTTGATCCAATTCTGTTTTATCGATTTTTTTAGCCCAATAGCTCTCGATGGCTTTTTTCCATTCTCTTTTTCTACCTAATCTTGGGAATCCTAAATTTGAAGTTGTAATTGTTGTCATGATATTGCCTCCTTGTTTTGGGTAATTGCTTTAGAATATGCTGCGAGTTCTAATGAATAATCGATACGTTGGAATGGTGTGATAATGTATAAACCATTGAAATACTCATGCACTGTATCAATCAATTCTTTAGAAAGTCTCAAACTTAATGCTTTTGTTTTTTCTTTATCATCTTTTACTGCTTTAAATTGGCTTAATACGTCTTCAGACATTTTAATACCAGGCACTTCGTTATGTAGGAAAAGTGCATTGTTATAGCTTGCAATAGGCATGATACCTATAAATAGAGGGACGTTAAGGTGTTTCGTCGCCTCATATACTTCTTTAATTTTTTCTTTGCTATACACAGGTTGTGTAATGAAGTAATTCATACCGGCAGCTACTTTTTTCTCAAGGCGTTTTACTGCACCGTCAAGTTTGCGTACATTAGGGTCAAATGCACCAGCGATGTTGAAGTTTGTATGTTTCTTCAGCGCATCACCATCCGTGTTAATACCTTGATTGAATCTTAATGCTAATTCGGTTAATCCTTTTGAATTTACGTCGTAGACATTCGTGGCACCGGGTAGGTGGCCTACTTTTGAAGGGTCACCTGTAATCGCTAAAATTTCATTAACGCCAATAAGTGATAAGCCAAGTAAGTGTGATTGCAAGCCAATCAAATTACGATCTCGACATGTAATATGCACGAGGGGATCAATGTTATAACGTTGGCGTATGATGCTCGCTGCAGCGATATTGCTAACACGAACAGTAGCAAGTGAATTGTCAGCGAGGGTAACAGCATCAATGTTCGCTTCGTCAAGTTTGCCAATATTCTCAAAGAAGAGATCTGTATCTAAATGTTTAGGTGTATCGAGTTCGACAATAACTGTTGGTCCGTTTTTAACTTTTGTTGTTAAATTATGTTTATACGTATGTGTGACTGCTCGATTTGTCTGACGATTGATCGGAATGATGTTTTTATTTTTAACAGGCTTTAAATCTTTTACAGATGATTTGATATATGCAATGTGTTGTGGTGTTGTGCCACAACATCCTCCAATTAATCTCACACCCTCATTAATAAGTTCTTGTGCGACATCTCCGAAATATTGTGCATTATCGCTATACTTAAATTCGCTATTCTCAATATCCAGTAAACTTGCGTTTGGATAGCATGATAAGTAAGCCGTTTCTGGTAACTCAATATGTGAAAATGAGCGTTGCATGTGGTGTGGACCGTGATGGCAATTTAATCCAACAACATTGGCGCCACAGGCAACTAGTTGTTGTAAAGCTTTATTGATTTCAGTGCCATCGACTAAGTAATTCGTATTTGAAGCGGTCAATTGCGCGATGATAGGGATATCGTACTTTCGACGTGTTGTTGTAACAATATTTGTCAGTTCTTCTAAGTCGTAGTAAGTTTCGAATAATAACCCATCAACACCTTCTTCAACGAGTGTATCGATTTGATTTTCAGCGTGATACTGAATGGTGGACAAAGGCAATTCCTCTTGCTGTAAACTTCTGAAACCACCTACTGTGCCAAGTATGAAAGTATCAGGTCGTGCGGCACGTTTTGCGATGGCTACAGCTGCCTTATGAATGTCCTTTACTTTATGTTCCAAGCCAAAGCGTCTAAGCTTTTCAAAGTTAGCACCATACGTGTTGGTCTGGATAATATCGGCCCCGGCCTCTATATAAGAACGATGTATAGACTCTACTTTTTCTGGGTGTGTTAAGTTATAAGCTTCTGGACATGTATCTAAACCCTCTGAATAGAGAATTGTTCCCATTGCACCGTCAGCTACTAAAACGTTGTTCTGTAATTGATTCAATAATCGACTCATTGAAAGCCTCCTTTAATGCGTAGTTGAGGTCAGCAATTAATTCTTGAGGTTGTTCTAGACCTACGCTTAATCGGAATAAGCCAAAGGTAATGCCACGTTCATTTCGAACATCTTCAGGAACAGCAGCATGTGACATTGTGGCTGGATGAGATAATATCGTTTCTACACCCCCAAGACTTACTGAAACTAGGGGTAAAGTTAAAGCATCTACAAAGTGTTGTGCTTTCGTTTCATCTTTTAATCGGAATCCAATCACGGCACCGCCGCTATTTGCTTGTGATAAGTGTAATGAACTGTTTCCTGGATAATATACTTCGGCAATTTCTTCTCTTTCTTTTAAAAAAGCTACAAGTTTCTCCGCATTTGATGTTGATTGTTTAAACCGTACAGGTAATGTTTTTAAGTGTTTGGCTAATGTCCAACTATCATGCGCTGACAATGCAGTGCCCGTACCATTCTGTAAAAGATATAATGCATCAGCGACGTCTTTACGATTTGTAATGGCAGCGCCTGCGATAATATCGCTGTGGCCACCTAAAAATTTAGTAGCTGAATGAACCACAATATCAGCGCCAAGTGCAAGTGGTGATTGACCCAACGGTGTCATAAATGTGTTATCTACTGCTAAAAGTAAGTGATGACGTTTAGCAATCGCTGCTACTGCACGTATATCTGTAATTTTGAAACAAGGATTGGATGGTGTTTCTACGTAGATGAGTTTGGTATTCGGCTGAATCGCACGCTCAATTTCTTCAGGTTGTGTAGCATTAACAGTCGTAAATTGAATATCAAAGCGATTTAAAATTTGTTCTGTAAGTCTGAATGTGCCACCGTATACATCATCAGGAAGAATGACGTGATCATTTGCTTTTAATGTTAGTAATACCGCTGAAATTGCTGCGATACCTGAGGCGTACGCAAATGCATATTGTCCTCCTTCAAGTTTCGCTAATTTCTCTTCAAGAAGTTGGCGGTTTGGATTGCCACTTCTGGCATAATCAAATTTTGCATTGCCACCAAGCACTTTTTGATGAAATGTTGAAGAGTCATAAAGTGGTGGGTTAGCTGAATCGTAATCTACACCTCTGTGTTCATCAAAAATAACTTCGGTTTCTTTTGATAAGCTCATGAAATCACTCCTACTTTAGAATTCTCCAATGCTCGTAAAATATCTGACTCAATGTCGTTATAATCTTCAACACCAATGGATAAGCGTATAAGGTGTTCATCTATGCCACGTTTATCTTTTTCTTCATCCGGCATATCGACATGCGTTTGTGTGTATGGGAAAGTAATGAATGTTTCTGTTCCACCTAGACTTTCTGCGAAGATGCAGATTTCTAAATTTTCTAAAAATTCAGCAACGCTAAAGTCTTTATTTAGACGTAAACTCAGCATGCCCGTTTTACCACTGTATAGCACTTCGTCTATAGCACTAGAAACTTTACATCGCTCGGCTAACTTCTTAGCGTTTGCCTCTGACCGTTCAATACGTAAATGTAATGTTTTTAAGCCACGTTGTAATAAATAACTATCGATAGGAGACAATGTTGCTCCAATCATGTTATGCAATTGCCCAAGTTGCTCAGCTAATGATTCATCTTTAACAGTTACAACCCCAGCCAATACATCATTGTGACCGCCAATATATTTAGTTGCTGAATGGAGTACAATGTCTGCACCGTCTTCTAAAGGCGTGGATAAATAAGGTGTTAAAAACGTGTTGTCGATAATTGTTAGTAGATTATGCTGTTGACTTAAGATGTAATAAGGTTCAACGTCAATTTCGATCATTTGTGGATTCGAAATAGGTTCTATGAAAAGTGCCTTTGTATTGGGCGTAATAGCGTTAACAACTTCTTCATAATTCAGGAAATCAACATATTTAAATTTGATACCATATTGTTTTTCATAAAAGTCAAATAATCTAAATGTACCACCATATAAGTCGAAAGCGACTAATATTTCATCACCTGGTTGAAACAAGTTACATATGAGTTGTACTGCAGCCATGCCACTTGAAGTGGCAAATGAAGCAATGCCTCCTTCTAATTTCGCAAAGGATTCTTCAAATGCAGAACGTGTTGGATTCTTTGTTCTTGTATAATCATAGCCTGTTGTCTGACCAAGGTGAGGATGTTGATATGCAGTAGACAAATAGATAGGATTGGCTATTGCGCCAGTAATATCTTTAGTTAATGATATTTGTGCTAAATGAGTATCTTTCATGTCAAATCCTCCATTCAATTTTTTATCCAATAAAAAAAGCTTCCGTCCTTTAAACCCGATATGCATCGGATGTAAAGGACGAAAGCCTGTTTCGCGGTACCACCTTTATTTATTACTTTATTGCTAAAGTAACCTCAAACAGTACGCCATTTTGTGAATAAAAGTGTACTGAGATAGTGGACGCTAATTTAATCGTTATGTGACACTTTAGTCGAATGAAGGGGACACATTAAAAAACTCATTTAACTTGATTATAAGTAAATGAGTATTAACGATGATTAGCGACGTCTAGAATTCCAGTACGCCATTAAACAATAAATGTTAATACTGTATCGCTATAACGGGCGAACCCGTTGACACCTCGTATTGGCATCAACACTCAAAGGCCATTTTCAAACTTTCTTTCAATGTCTCTTCTCAGCTTTGGAGACTCTCTGTATTAGCAGTGTAAGTTCTACTTTCCTTATTGCAGTGTGTAATTTGTGTTTTTTTAAGTTAATTCATAGCTTACAGACCTAAATTACATTTGTCAATAACTTTTCTGAAAATTAAGATTATAAAGGTAATTCAGAAAACGCTTTAAGTATTGATAGCATAGTGATAATTGTATATAAAAAAATTTAATTTTTTCATTTCATTTGTCTAATCTACTTGTTAAACCTATTCTATATTTTTTAAAATAAATAAGTACTAAAAAATGCGCGCCATTGAATTTATAGTGTAAAAGTAAGTTTGTTGTGATTGTAAAAGACTAGTTCTTAGATAATGCTTCAAATATGATACCAATAATGGCTTAGAGAGGTGAAAATAGTGGGTCAAAAGCAAGATGAGCGATTGGCGATAAGTCAAAATGAACAAATTCAAAAAATTGATCTTTCTAAAATTAAAGCCAATCCATATCAACCTCGTAAAACATTTGACGATGATAGATTAAGTGATTTAGCAACGTCAATACAAACTCATGGTGTATTACAGCCCATTGTATTGCGTCAGACTGTACAGGGCTACTATATAGTAGTTGGCGAAAGACGATTTAGAGCATCTCAATTAGCAGGGTTAAACGAGATACCTGCCATTATTAAAGAATTGTCCGATTCTGACATGATGGAATTAGCAATTATCGAGAATTTACAACGAGAAGATCTCAATGCCATTGAAGAAGCTGAAAGTTACCAGCGCCTCATGAATGATTTAGGATTAACACAACAAAAAGTAGCGGAACGACTAGGCAAATCACGACCATATATCGCAAATATGCTAAGATTGCTAAATTTACCCAAAGATATTTCGAATCAAGTCAAAGAAGGTGCGTTATCTAGTGCACATGGACGCACGTTGTTAGGCATTAAAGATGTCACTATGATGAAAAAGATAAGTCAACAAGCCATACGTGAAAATTGGAGTGTTAGATATCTTGAACAGGTTGTAAATGAATTACAAGACGGTGGGCAGTCTAAAAAAAGCAAAGCAACAACGCAAATAAAACCTAAATTTATTCAAAAGCAAGAACGTCGACTAAAAGAAAAGTTTGGGTCTAAAGTAGACATTTCAACTAGCAAGAATATAGGTAAAATAACATTTGAATTTAAAACAGAAGAAGAATTTAAACGACTCATTCAAAAACTCAATGACGAAGTATGATACGTAATCAATCGTATTGATAGAGTGATACTCTATGAAAGAGTGAGTTAAGATGTGTTACATCTTAGGCTTTGCCAAGGAAATAAGTAATAAAATAAAGCTTAAGACGGATACATATTGCGCAATAAATGAGTATAATAATTTAATTATAAAAAAGTTTAATAGGGAGGTTACTATTACATGAATCAGGTCAAAAATGTATTGTCTTCATTATTTGAACCTTTAACTAAAATAGAAACATATGAAAATTTAGCTATTAAAATAGCATTAATTATCATATATATTATTGTTGCACTTATCGTCATAGCAATATTAAACAAAGTAATTGAACAAGCATTTAAAATTCAGAATCGCAGTAGCAAAGGCAATAAGAAACGTTCTCGAACGCTTATTTCTCTAGTGCAAAACGTAGTTAGCTACATTGTTTGGTTCATAGTGATTACTACTATCTTAAGTAAATTTGGAATTAGTGTTGAAGGTATCATCGCCAGTGCCGGTGTTGTAGGTTTAGCTGTTGGTTTCGGTGCTCAAACGATTGTTAAAGATATCATCACTGGTTTCTTTATTATATTTGAAAATCAATTTGACGTTGGTGATTATGTTAAAATCAATAGCGGTGGTACAACAGTAGCAGAAGGAACAGTAAAATCTATTGGCTTAAGATCAACGCGAATTAACACAATCACAGGTGAATTAACGATTTTACCGAATGGTAGTATGGGAGAAATTACTAATTTCTCTATTACTAATGGTTTCTCTATAGTAGAAATTCCGGTTTCTGTAGAAGAAAACTTAGACAAGGTAGAAAAGCGTCTAAATAAACTATTTACTGCAATGCGTAGCAAATATTACTTATTTATCACTGATCCAGTCGTAGAAGGTATTGATTCGTTGGATGAAACTAAAGTAACGTTTAGAATATCTGCTGAAACCATTCCAGGTGAAGGTGCATCCGGCTCAAGAATATTACGTAAAGAAATTCAAAGAGTATTTGTTCAAGAAGGTATTAAATTACCACAACCAATTTATATTAAAAATAATAATCAACAAGGCAAATCTTAATTATTATTGAGGGGTAATTTCATGACGTCAAATTATGGAATAAATGATATAGTAGAGATGAAAAAGCAACATGCATGTGGAACTAATCGATTTAAAATTATTCGTATGGGTGCTGATATTCGCATCAAATGTGAGAATTGCCAACGAAGTATTATGATTCCACGTCAAACGTTCAATAAAAAATTAAAGAAAATATTAGTATCAAATCAAGATACTGAAGGTTAGGAGAATGATTAATGGCTTTAACAGCAGGAATCGTAGGATTACCGAACGTAGGTAAATCTACCTTATTTAATGCAATAACAAAAGCGGGAGCATTGGCCGCTAACTATCCATTCGCAACAATTGATCCAAACGTAGGTATCGTAGAGGTGCCAGATTCACGTTTAAATAAATTAACAGAAATGGTTGAACCTAAAAAAACTATTCCTACAACTTTTGAGTTTACTGATATTGCAGGTATTGTAAAAGGTGCTTCTAAAGGTGAAGGTTTAGGAAACAAATTCCTTTCACATATTCGTGAAGTAGATGCAATTTGCCAAGTTGTACGTGCATTTGATGATGAAAATGTAACGCACGTATCAGGACGCGTAAATCCTTTAGATGATATTGAAGTTATTAATATGGAATTAGTATTAGCAGACTTAGAATCTGTTGAAAAACGTTTGCCTCGAATTGAAAAAATGGCGCGTCAAAAAGATAAAACTGCTGAAATGGAAATGAGAATTCTAACTAGAATCAAAGAAGCACTTGAAAATGGTGATCCTGTACGTAGCTTAGACTTCAATGAAGAAGATCAAAGATACGTTAACCAAGCACAATTACTAACGTCTAAGAAAATGTTATATATTGCCAATGTTGGTGAAGACGAAATTGGTGATGAAGATAACGATAAAGTAAAAGCAATTCGAGAATATGCAGCGAAAGAAGATTCTGAAGTTATTGTTATTAGTGCAAAAATCGAAGAAGAAATCGCTACATTAGATGACGAAGATAGAGAAATGTTCTTAGAAGATTTAGGCATTGAAGAACCAGGACTAGACGTACTTATCAGAACAACATATGATTTATTAGGTTTATCAACATACTTTACTGCAGGTGTACAAGAAGTGCGTGCTTGGACATTCAGACAAGGTATGACAGCTCCACAATGTGCTGGTATTATTCACACTGACTTTGAACGTGGATTTATCCGTGCCGAAGTGACAAGTTATGATGACTATGTTGAGCATGGTGGCGAACAAGGTGCTAAAGAAGCGGGTAAACAACGTTTAGAAGGTAAAGAATACATTATGCAAGATGGCGATATCGTTCACTTTAGATTTAACGTTTAATAATCACATCTAATTATTTATAGCGATATGCATAGTAAAAATTAAATATTTGATAAAAAAATAAAAAGCAATGTAAGTTTCGCTTGGCTTAAGTGACAGGAGACTTACATTGCTTTTTTTATATTGTTTATTTCATTATATCTTAAAAGAACGGTATAACTTTACTTGCTTCAATAATATCTTTGGTGCTAAAAAACTGTTTACCTTCTCCAGTGTAAGCAGGTTCTAGAATCATATTGGCTTTCGCACAATATAACCATTCTGGATTGATACCGCAATTTAAGACTTCTTGAAATTCTTGAAAATCTTTATTCCAATCTAAATCTAATTGCATGTTTAACACCTCGACTATATTATAGAACAAGTGTTCGTAAAAATAAAGTGTTATGTATAAAATTTTTAACTAGTAAACCAATTAGCAGTAACATTCGCATCTAAGTAATTCGCATCAACGTTTTGGTTTAGCTCAGGGGCATAGTAACTATCTGTGTATTGCCATAAAACTTTCTCTCTATTAGGTTCTTGCGTTTGATAAGCTGCTAACCAATAACCATCATAGGCACTTACAGCATTCGGAACGTTGTTGGTCATGAAGTTCTCATAAGAATAAAATAATACTTTTTTATTCCCTGCAAGTTGTTTCATTTCATCAGCCCAAGCTTTTGTAGCAGTGTCAGCATCACCAGAAGTGATTGAATTTTGTTCAAAATCATTTACATAGAATGAAGCTTTAGGTGCACGACTATAAAGCGTTTGAGCTTCATTTCGAGCATCATCAGCATTTTCATACAGGCTATATGAATAGACGCCGAATTTCATATTATTTTTATCTAATAAAGCTGAATTATTCTCCAAACATTGATCAACATATTCAGAACCATATTGACCTCTGATAATGATGAAATCATAATCTTTTTTTAGTTGTTTGACTTGCGCATCCGTTAAGTTTCCTTGCCATTCTGAAATATCTAACACACGATCGCCATTTTGTGTTGTGATTGCTTTAGATTTTGTTGAAAAGGTTGAACGGTTACTAGTAGCGTTGCTTTGTTCATTGGGATGATTTTTTAGATATTTTTGATATCCATACCCCATCGTTCCTTTTTGGCTACCTTCAGTCTGTTCAGAAGCGTTTGCATTTAACGCACCTATAGAAGTCGCCATAATAGTTAAACATGCAATTGATGATGTTGTTTTCTTGAACATTTGAGCTCTCCTTTAGATATTTTATTTTTTAAATATAATATTAATATGCAAAATGCAGTTGTGATGTTAGTACAAAAACTAATAATGATTCGCAACTTTATAATTGACACGATACATATGTAGAAAAATAAGGTTATAAACAATGTAACTTAGCGGAACTGATGCTGAATAAAATATATTGTAAAAAGTAATACTCTGTGCTATAATTCTTGATTGTGAGTAATGAAAATTATTCCTTGCTTATCGTTAGTATTCGATAGGCCGCATAGACCACAAGGAGGTGCAAGTATAAAATGAGAACATATGAAATTATGTATGTCGTACGTCCAAACATTGAAGAAGATGCTAAAAAAGCAGTTGTTGAACGCTTCAACGGTATCTTAGCTTCAGAAGGATCAGAAGTTTTAGAAGAAAAAGACTGGGGTAAACGCCGTCTTGCTTATGAAATTGAAGATTTCAAAGAAGGTTTCTATAACATCGTACGCATTAAAACTGATAACAACAGAGCTACAGACGAATTCCAACGTTTAGCTAAAATCAGTGACGATATCATTCGTTATATCGTTATCCGTGAAGACCAAGATAAGTAATAAATTAATGGGGGCGTTTTAATGATAAACAGAGTTGTATTAGTAGGTCGTTTAACTAAAGATCCAGAATACAGAACCACTCCCTCAGGCGTAAGTGTAGCGACATTTACTCTAGCAGTTAATCGTACTTTCACGAATGCTCAAGGGGAACGCGAAGCTGACTTCATCAATGTTGTTGTATTTAGAAGACAAGCAGAGAATGTGAATAATTATTTATTCAAAGGTAGTCTAGCTGGCGTTGATGGTCGCATACAATCACGCAGTTATGAAAATCAAGAAGGTCGTCGTATCTTTGTTACTGAAGTTGTAGCAGATAGTGTTCAATTCCTTGAACCTAAAAATGCTCAAGGTGGCCAACGTAATCAAAGTAATAACAATGATTTCCAAGACTACGGTCAAGGATTTGGTGGTCAACAATCAGGACAAAATACGTCTTACAATAACAATAATTCATCAAATAATAAACAATCTGATAATCCATTTGCAAACGCAAACGGACCGATTGATATTAGTGATGATGACTTACCATTCTAATAACAAAATGAACGTATAAAAAAATATTCCAAAGGAGGTAATTAACCATGGCAGGTGGACCAAGAAGAGGCGGACGTCGTCGTAAAAAAGTATGCTATTTCACAGCAAATGGTATTACACACATTGACTATAAAGACACTGAATTATTAAAACGTTTTATCTCAGAACGCGGTAAAATTTTACCACGTCGTGTAACTGGTACTTCAGCTAAATATCAACGTATGTTGACTACAGCTATCAAACGTGCTCGTCATATGGCTTTATTACCATATGTTAAAGACGAAAACTAATATATAGGTATTGGTTAAACCCCATAGGCTTAAGGCTTATGGGGTTGTTTTTTGTGCTTTTAATTTTAAGTAAAGGACATAATAATAATTTTACATTAAACACTAAGTAGTACTATATCAAGAAAATCCCCACCAATACTAAATTAATAATTTAGCTTGAAGGGGATTTAATATTATAAATACTAGTATTTTATTGTCATAAAATCATTATTTTAAATGATCAACGGCATACTGTGCTTCTTCTTCAGTAAATTTGAAACCATCTTTAGAAGACAACATATCCTTAATATCTGATTTAGAAGTATCGCCATTCTTAGATAAAGATTTGGCTCTTTCTAGTGCATTCTCTTTGTAGTCTACTTTTACATTATCGGCAGCATATTTTGCTTCATCTTCTGTGAAATCGTCGTATTCTACTAACTTATTATAAAGTTCACTTTTTTATTCGATAGAGTCTTGCATATATCGTTGGGCATTTTTTAATGCATTCTTTTTAAAATCTGTCTTCAAATGTTTCATTGCGTAATCTGCTTCATCTTTCGTAAATTGACGCCCATCTTTAGACGTAAGTTCGTCTTCAAGTTGCGATTTTGAAGAATAAGATTGGTCACTGATATGTTTTGCTGTTTCTAATGCATTTTCCTTATAGTCAATTTTTGCATGCTTCATTGCATAATCTACTTGTTCACTAGTAAATTGACCTGAATTTTCATCATTTTTAAGATAATCAGTTAGTTCTTTTTTCGAAAAATGTAAGTTATCACTACTTTCTTCTGCAGTTTTTAACGCATTTTCCTTATAATCTACATCTTTTAAATGATTAACGGCATATTTAGCTGTACTAGAATTAAATTTATCACCACTACTAGAAGTCAATTGGTTATAGATACCTTTTTTAGACATGTACATCGATTTAGCATAAGTTTCAGCACGTTGCAAAGCTTCTTCTTTATCATTCCCGCCAGCTTTACGAGAGTTACCTTCTTGTTTGGATTCATGCGTTGCATTTTCACTATCACTTGATGAAATTGAGTCTGAGACTTTCATAAAAATCACACAAGCTGCTAGTACTAATATAATTAAAATAACTAGACAGCCACAACCGGCGCCGCATCCAATAAGCCAATATTTCCCTTTATTAGAACTATTGGAATCATCGTTTTGAGTACTTTCATTATTACTCACATTTTCATTTTTATCTTGATTATGTATATTGGTTTCTTGTGATTGTTCTTGGGATGAATTGGTATTATTTGGTGGCTCTTCATTAAATGCCATTAAAATATCCTCCTTGTAGTTGGTTAACACTTATTACAATCATACATAAATTAAAAATTACATACAATAGCTATTAAATTTATTTTATGACATTAATTTAAATTCAAGTCATTATATCGTGATTAATTTTATTTAAAACGAAAAATATGATAAAAAAGCCTGTCATACACTAAATATATAGTATGACAGGCATTTAATAGAAATTATAAACGAATATCGATATCGTCAATTTGCTGTTGATATTCTTTGTATTTACTTTCGACTAACATTTGATAAGGTGTGTCAAAGAAGTCTGCGAGAATCATTGCATCTTTAAACTTAGGTTCGTGTTGATGATTTTCCCATTCCCATAATTGATGGGGTTCATAATGTGTACCATATTTTTTATTAATTAATTCTGTTAATTCGTTAATTTCAAGATTTCGTTTAGTTCTTAAATTAAAAAGTGTATGTGAACTCATGAAACATAACCTCCTAAAAAACAAGTTTGAATTTAAATTATTTTTACTTACTTTCCAATTCATTAATTATAAGTAAATAATTTGAGTCTTTTATATACAACCTAAGTTATTTAACTATACTAGTCTTGTTCACAATAATTATCAAGTCTTTTAGCTGATAAATATTAATTATGTTATCTTTATTTCAAGAAATATAAATAAAGGGGAAATTTATAATGAAACTATTTGATTCGCATTTTCGTATCATTGATTATGATTTTCCGGTGAAGAAAAATAACGACTATATGCCTCCATCATTTAAGGTTAATGACTATTTAAATCATACTCAGCAATTAAATGTTGTTGGTGGTGCAATTGTATCAGGCTCATTTCAAGGGTTTGACCAAGATTATTTAATATCGGCTTTAAATCAACTTCAGGGACAATTTGTTGGGATAACGCAGCTACCTGCATCAACATCTGACGATGAAATTCTTCGATTACATGATGAAGGAGTTAGAGGTATTCGATTTAATGTTAAACGTGGTGGGTCTGAAGATATAGCGCTTATTAAGACGTTTGCGCAAAGAGTCTATGATTTAGTTGGCTGGCATTCTGAAATATATATTGAGTCCAAACAATTAAATGACTATAAAGAAATTATAAGTTCGCTACCTAAAGTATCAATCGATCATCTTGGCTTGACCGCAGACGGTTTTGATGATTTAAAAGCATTAGTCAAACAAGGTGTTTATGTTAAAGCAACAGGATTTGGACGTATAGAAGTTGAGCTTATTGCAGCCATTAAGGAACTAATTGACATTAATCCTGATGCCATTATGTTTGGTACAGATTTACCTTCCACGCGAGCAAAGCGCCCTTTTAGTGAACAAGATATTGAGTTAATTCAAAAGCATTTTGATGAAGAGACACAAGAGAAGATCTTTTATAAAAATGCATTAAAATTTTACAGAATTTCAGAGTGAAAGTCGAATTTGTAGTAGTGTAAAACGAATATATAAATTATCCATAATTTTTATAATGAGATTTGATATAAGTTTAAATAAAAATATAATAAAATTATATACTAATGTTTATTCATGTTGATGCGTGGTATATATAAGAAGTATACAAAAATAGAAGATGTAAGGAGAGTTCTGAATATGGGCTTTATTGTTATGTTAATAGTCGGAGGATTAATCGGCTGGGTTGCCGGTATGATCATGGGTAAAGATATCCCAGGTGGTATCATCGGTAACATCATCGCTGGTTTAATCGGTTCAGCTGTAGGTAGTAAATTGTTAGGTACTTGGGGACCTGTATGGGGTGGCGTACCAATCATTCCAGCACTAATCGGTGCAATTATTGTTATTTTCGTTGTTTCTTTAATTTTAAAAGCACTTAGAAAATAATAGCAATATTAAGAGAGCTACTTTAATAGTAGCTCTCTTTTTTAGTTTAATGAAATTTTAATTAATTAGGGCCTGATGGCTATGAATATCTTCAAAATCATAGTTCTTTATAATCTCACATCCTAGTGGATGTCTACCATTATCAACGTGCTTATTAACTTCTTCTAATACTTCCAGAATTTCATACTCAGGCGTTTCAATATTAAATGAATACCTAAATACATGTCCGTGATCCGATTTAACAGTTGCCATGAGTTCGTCGTTTACCATTTTATAACCTAGTAATTCCATTATTGTTCCCCCCCAATAAGTGTGACTACTTAGTTATAATGTAGCATGTAAAAATGCATGATGACAGTAATTTTACTTAAATGTTAATGATTATCATTTCACTTATCTTTTTGAGGGGTTATAGTTTAAACGTAGTTAAAATTGGGCATAAAAAGAGGGTGACGTCGGGTTAAGGCGTCACCCAGGAGTATTATGTTCATGAATATAAAAGACTTTGTAGTTATTATTTAACTACACCCTAATACTATCATGTTACCTACCATAATGACAATAAAAAGTGCTTAAAATATTAAAAAATTTCGTTTAGTACTAATATTTGTAAAAAGTTGTATTTAAGTTATTTATTAAACTTAAAATGATTGTGTGCTTATTAATATTTAGACTACGCGTAGACTTACATATTTATATAAGTTATGGCATAATTTTTATAATATTTGATTGAAGAGGGTGTATATATGGATGGAATAATAACGTTTATTACTATTACGCTACTTATTATCATTGTGCCTGGTCCAGACTTTTTGATTGTCATGAAAAACACAATCCATTCGGGCAAACTAAATGGTTCTATGGCAGCTTTAGGTATTACTTCTGCTCATATCATTTATACATCGTTAGCTGTATTGGGAATTATATATATTCTTACAAGTTTATATTATGTATTTTTGATTATAAAAATTCTAGGTGCCTGTTATCTGATTTATTTAGGCGTACAAAGTATTCGTTCAGCTCGTCAGTCGATGAACTTTAATACGGGTGGTATTAAAGTCAATGATGTGAGTTGTTTTACCTCATATCGACAAGGCTTTCTAAGCACAATTTTGAACCCTAAAGCGTTACTTTATTATGTGAGTGTTTTACCGCAATTTTTGTCAACTGGCGGCATTGAAGTGAAATCACAAGTAGCCATTTTATCTTTAGCAGTCATTATGGTTATCTTAATTTGGTTTTTATTCTGTGTATTTGTATTTCAATATATTAAATTATTATTCAGTCAGCCTAAAGTAAAAGCTATATTTGATTATACTGTAGGTTTTATTTTAATAGGATTATCAATTAATTTATTATTAAGCAAGAGTAGTTAAATTTCAGTAAAGGATTGTAGTATATGAAATTATATTTAGTGAGACATGGAGAATCACAATCAAATTATGATAATAAACATAATCGAGCTTATTTCTGTGGCCAATTAGATGTGCCATTAACCAAGAAAGGTATTGAAGGCGCAAAAAATTTGGAAAGCTACTTTAAAGACAAACATATTGATCATGTTTATATATCTGATTTAACTCGAACACAGGAAACCTATCGTTATATCTTTCCTTATGACATACCTTCTACTATCACTTCATTGCTTCGAGAACGCTCTTTAGGAGTATTTGAAGGAGAGTATAAAGATAAGTTAATGCAAGATGCACAATATCATCGTTACTTTAACGATCCTGAATATAAAGATTTTCGTCATAGTTTCACTCAAAAAGCGCCTGAAGGTGAAAGCTATAGAGATGTACATAATAGAGTTCATCAATTCTTTGAACAAATGAATATGAGTGACGATAAAACAATTGTAATCGTAGCACATCAAGTAGTTATTCGTTGTATATTTGCATATTTCAATGTAATAGGTGAAGAAGAAGCATTAGATTACAATGTCGAAAATTGTAAACCATACTTTTTAGAAGTATAAAATGTATAATAACAATTAATTAACACGCAAAAATCCAAACCGCATATTTTAACGGTTTGGATTTTTATGTGCCTAGAAAAGTATGTCAGTCACAATATTTTATTTATCTAAAACGTCAGATTTAATATTTTTATCGTCTAGGAATTTTTGAATTTTATCTTGTTGTTTACCATTTACATCACCTGCGTAATGTGTAGGCACATCGACAACGTTAATTGTATTTTGTGGTTCATAATTAAGCTGCTCAATGCTCTTATCTACATCTGCGATTGTGCTATTTAAGGCGTGGAAATAATTAATAATACGCTCAGTGTTTTCCTTATACCCAGAAGGTAAGGTATTGTTTTTAACAAATTTTTTGAAATGTAAATCATTTTTAACAGCTAAGTTTGATAATTTGCTGAGCTTTTTAGCTTGTTTATCAGTGACTCTTGTTTGTCCTGTACTTTGTCGGTCAATTTGGCTTTGCATTACATATTTATTATCTAAAATATCACTATTTACATCTAAATATTTTTTAATGGCTTTATTCATTTCATCTTCAGTTAGTTTTTGATTCTTTTTATCGGAAGTGAAAATATCGCTCTCTTTCAACGCCTTAGCATTTTTAGGTGCATTAACGCCATTACTATGATGGTCTGTTGAATCATTATCCTCTTTAGGTGCACAAGCACTTAATGTTAGTAATAATGATAAAAAGAGACCTATTATTAAACTTTTCTTCATAGGTTTCTAAAATCTCCTTTATTAGTAACGCAACTATAATTTTACATAGTAATAGATTATCATTTATTGAAAAATAATTGAATGTTAAGTGCTTAAAATCACAATTATCTATGAACAATTTGTGGCATTTATCCATCTATATATTTTGTATTTCTTCTATTGTATTTCCTTTTGCGAACCAAAGTCTTAAATGAGTCCAAACCTGTTCTACTTGCTCGGTTAGTTTATCCTCGGGAATAGGGTACAGCATATCTCCTGCAATCATAACTTCAATAGCCATAATCGCTTCATCTAAGTCTGAAGATGAACGTAATTCATGGAATAACATAGTCATATCTGTGTGTATCTCTTCTTTATCATCAGTAGTGAAGTAGTGTTGTATGAACGTTTTAAATTCTTTAATCACTTTGTCCGCTTTATAATATTCATGGACATCGAAAGAAAGTAACTCTTTTAATGTCTTTGGTTCATAATAATCAAGGTCTAATGATTCAACATAAGTTGGGTCAATATAATTTGCCATTACTGGATGGACTAAATACCCTTGCTTAATAACTGTGAAGTGATGCATATTTAAAGATTGAATATGGAATTTAATTTCATTGATTGATTTTGATGTGTTTAATAATCGTTTTAATAATTTTGAAACGAATTGCAGTGACACGACACCATATAAATTTGTTGCTGCAGTATAAAATCTAAATAAGGTAATTTCTTTATCACTTTTATTTTGATCCTTCATTTCGCTTATTTTATATTCAACATGTACTTCTTTTAACAAATTATTAACACTATTCGTAAATGTAGAATCTAGAATTTCATCGCTTAATAATTCTTCTAAGTCACTTTCATCGATGTCCTCAACGCCAATATCTATAAGTTTGTTAATCTGATCACTATTGAAATCGAATAAAAGATTCGATTCTTCATCAATATAGTCATCTTCATCTAAGAAGGGGACGTCGTTATTAATAGTCAGTAAATCGGGCAAAAGATTATCTAACCCACCAATATCATTCACATATTGTGAAAAATGATTCATAACATCCTGTGGTATGATAATAACTTCACTACGTATATCAAATCTTAAAATAAATAGATGTCTTTCTAAGACCTGGAAATCCATACCTAAGTATGCATTTAATGCATTGAAGTCATAATTCGTATTAACATTTTTACCAGTTTTGTATGTATCTACAAAAATATCTAGGATTCTATGGGGCATTTGTGCGAGTTCCTGTTTTAAAATTGAAAAATCTTGGAAGAACGCGTCAGTTATTAAATCAATAATTAAGGATTTTTTCTTATTAGAGAAGCCTTTAATTTCATAAGAGCGACAAATATCTTTTAGACTTTCTAAATTATATTCATCTAGCTCATCTTTAAGAGAAACATTTTTATACTTTTCAATTGCTGTATATTGCCCATGAAGTTTCATAACATAATCTTCTTCTCTAACGGTTTTAGGTGGAAAATCAGGGTACTTTTTGTTTAAAACCACTTCGTTCAACATAGTCAGTATGAGATTATTTACGACGAACGTATCTTCTTTTACAAATGTAACAATGCCATATTTATAACAAATAGGTAACTTTTTTAATTTCCTCTTATTAATTAATATAAGTGACTCACCATTTTTTAAAAAAGTACTAATGTAATTTTTTTCAGTTTGGCTCATCTCATTGTAAAGTCGCGTTAATGTTTTAGGTTGTGAAGCGAGTTCAAACAACATATCGGCTTTGCTGTAATAAGATGGTGGATTTACAAGTTGCTTCAAGTTACTCGTTTGTTCCTCTGAAATTAGGGATAGCGACTCATGCATAAAGAAGACCTCCAATGTTATTTATCTGCATAAGTTTAGATTATCATAGATAATATGAAAGTCACACAAAAAACAGAGACCCTTACATGGGTCTCTGTTATATATGAAGATATTTAATAGGTTAAGTGGTTTGTAGGGATAAGAAGCAAGGTCATAAAGACCTTACACCTATCCTTAAATAGTAATTAATTTCTAATGATATAATCAAATGCATTTAATGCCGCATTGGCACCTGCACCCATAGAAATAATAATTTGTTTATTTTTCTGATCGGTAACGTCACCAGCAGCAAATATACCTGGAACGTTTGTGTTGTTATTACGGTCAATAACAACTTCGCCACGGTTATTTAGTTCAACTGCATCACCAATCCAACTTGTGTTTGGAACTAGTCCGATTTGTACGAAGATACCATCTAAGCTTAATTCTTTCATTTCGCCAGTAGTTAAATCTTCGTAACTAATACCAGTTACATGATCTTCACCTAATACTTCAGCAGTTCTTGTATTCGTGTGAATGTCTACGTTTGATAGTGAACGTAAACGATCTTGTAATACTGTGTCTGCTTTAAGTTCTGATGAATATTCAAATAAAGTAACATGTTTAACAATTCCTGCTAAGTCGATAGCAGCTTCAACACCAGAGTTTCCTCCGCCGATAACTGCAACGTCTTTGTTTTCAAATAAAGGACCATCACAGTGAGGGCAGAAAGCAACACCTTTATTGATTAAGCGATCTTCACCAGGAATGTTAAGTTTACGCCAGCTTGCACCTGTTGAAATAATAGCGGTTTTAGTTTCTAAAACTGCATTATTTTCAAGTGTTACACGAATAGCTTGGTCTGTCTTCTCGATATTAGTAGCACGGATGCCTGTCATTGTATCAATATCATATTCTTCAATATGAGCAGCTAAATTAGCTGAGAATTGAGAACCTGTTGTTTCTTTTACAGTGATAAAGTTTTCGATGCCAGCAGTATCATTAACTTGACCACCAATACGGTCAGCAATAATACCTGTACGTAGTCCTTTACGAGCCGTATAAATTGCGGCACTACCACTAGCTGGACCACCACCGATGATTAAAACATCGTATGGATTTTTACCTTCAAATTCAGAAGCATCTTGCGTACTGCCTAATTTAGTTAAGATATCTGAAATAGTCATACGTCCATTGCCAAATTCTTCACCATCTAAGAATACAGCTGGGACAGCCATGATATCTTCTGATTCTTCACGGAATACAGAACCATCAATCATTGTATGAGTGATATTAGGGTTAACAACACTCATTAGATTTAATGCTTGAACAACGTCAGGGCATTTTTGACATGTCAAACTAACGTAGGTTTCAAAGTTGTATTTACCTTCTAAACCTTTAATTTGATCAATAATTGATTGTTTCTCTTTAGGTGCACGACCACTTACTTGTAAAATTGCTAATACAAGTGAATTAAATTCATGACCTAATGGAATTCCAGCAAACGTTACGCCAGCTTCTTCATCAGGTTTGCTGACTGAGAAACTTGGTGTACGTTTTAATTCTTTTTCTACGATTGTTATATGCTCAGACATTTCAGCGATTTCATCTAAAAGTTCTTTAAGTTCTTTAGATTTGTCGTCAGAACCGATACTAGCTCTGAATTCTACATCGCCTTCCATTAGTCCTAAAAGTTGTTGTAATTGTTGTTTTAAATCAGCATTAAGCATTCTTTAATGCCTCCTTAAATTTTACCTACTAAGTCTAATCCTGGTTGTAATGATTCAGAACCTTCTTCCCATTTAGCTGGGCATACTTCACCTGGATGTTGACGTACATATTGAGCGGCTTTGATTTTATTTACTAATGTGCTTGCGTCACGGCCAATACCATCTGCATTAATTTCAGCTGCTTGAACAACGCCGTCTGGATCAATGATGAAAGTACCACGTTGAGCTAAACCAGCTTCTTCATCTAATACATCAAAATTACGAGTGATTGTTTGAGAAGGGTCACCGATCATTTGATATTGGATTTTACTGATTGCATCTGAATGATCATGCCAAGCTTTGTGTACGAAATGAGTATCAGTTGATACTGAGAATACATTTACACCTAAGTCTTGTAATTTATCATATTGGTTTTGTAAATCTTCTAATTCAGTTGGGCATACGAATGAGAAGTCAGCTGGGTAGAAACATACTACGCTCCAAGAACCTTTTAAATCATCTTGGCTTACTTCTTTGAATTCGTCTTTTTTAGGATCATAAGCTTGCGCTGTGAATGGTAGAATTTCTTTATTGATTAATGACATAACTTAAATTCCTCCTGATTATCATGGATATTAATTAGAACTACATAATAATTATTGCTTGTTTATAATAATTCTAATTTCTTAAATATTATTATTACATGCTATTTCTTATTCGTCAACTTAATGCACTTATAACCATTGAAATGTTGATTTAACATTGTTCAAATAGGTTTTTTGAATCATATGTTGAGAAAGTAAATATGTGTTAAAGTTTTAGTGTTTATTTTGGAAATGTTATTTTAAAAGTGCTTCTGAATATCAGTTAACCTTTTCCATTCTCAACTAAACATATGTTTTTGATAATAAATAATATGAATAATTAAAAAAACGGAATAGAAATCAACATTAATTATGAAGATTTCATATCCCGTTCAACTATGGCTAATGTATGGGTTAGTTCTTTATAGCTTAAATAGTCAGTTAATCAATCACTTTAACTGTGACAGATCCTACTCTATCATAGTCAGCAGTATAAGTACCTTCTTCTAAATTTAAAGGAGAAATGAAGGTTCCAGAAGAAATAAATTGTCCTCTTTTTAATGATTTACCATGAGAATGTAATTTTTTGTTTAACCATTTGACTGCTTCAATTGGATTGCCAAGCACTTCACTAGAGTGACCCGTTTCAATTTGGTTATCATCTTTGAATAACTTTAAATTAATATCAGCAAATGCCTCGTAATCAAGAGGTGTGATACGTTCACCAACCACAATAAGTCCAGTAGCTGTATTATCAGAAATTAAATCACCTAAAGTGAAATTTGGGAACCAATCTTTATAACGTGCATCTGGAATTTCGATGCCTGGTGCGACTTTTACGCTTTCTAATATCGTTTGTGTATCAGCATCTTCAGGTAAATCCGCAGTTAATTCGAAAATAATTTCAGGCTCCAATAGTGGTGCAAATAACGTTGTAAGAGACACACCATGACCATTTTCTACGACTTGATGAGATAAAATAGTGCCGTATGCTGGTTCATTAGTGTTAGCAATTGCTTGAGTTGCAGCACTCGTCATACTAACTTTATAACCTTTAATAGGTACATTCTTCTCGGCTTGAATTTGATGGATAAGATCATCTTGTGTTTTGTAAGCTTCTGGTTCAGTTAGATTATATGTTTTGCTTACAAATTCGATAGGTTCTTTTGAAATGTATGCTTGAAATAAGGCGTTTGATACTTCTTTGTTTGCTTCACTCATGATATCTCTCCTTAAATATCTGAAAATTGTTACTATTATGATAACTATAAAATTATTATCATGCAAATGTTTTACGGAAGATAGTTAAACCTTTATAAAAGCAAAATGAAATATAAATTGTTACGATGTAATAAATAGACTTGAAGGAGTAGATACCATGTCAGACTATGTTTACGATTTGATAAAAAAACACCACTCAGTGAGACAATTTAAAGATAAAGCACTAAGTGATGAAATAGTTCAAAAGTTAGTAGAAGCAGGGCAAAGCGCATCAACGTCTAGTTACTTGCAAACATACTCAATTATAGGTGTAGATGATCCTGAAATTAAAAAACAATTGAAAGAAGTATCAGGACAGCCATATGTTGTCGATAATGGCTATTTATTTGTATTTGTTTTAGATTATTATCGTCATAATTTAATAAATGAAAATGTAGACTTTGATATGCAAACGTCTTTTGAATCGGCAGAAGGATTATTGGTAGGGGCTATTGATGTGGCATTAGTTTCTGAAAATGTTGCTTTAGCTGCTGAAGATATGGGTTATGGTATTGTTTACTTAGGTTCACTACGAAATGATGTTGCGCGTGTTAAAGAAATTTTAGATTTACCTGAATATGCTTTTCCATTATTTGGAATGGCTGTTGGCGAGCCAGCAGATGATGAAAATGGTGCACCTAAGCCACGTTTACCGTTTGAGCATGTATTCCATAAAAACGTTTATAATAGCAATGCTAAAGAACAAAGAGAAGCTATTCAGAAATATGATGAGAAAATCAGTGAGTATTATAAAGAACGCACGAATGGAAAACGTCAAGAAACATGGTCACAACAAGTTGCTGGGTTCTTAAGTGGTAAAACACGTTTAGATATGTTGGAAGAGCTAAATAAATCTGGATTAATGAAAAAATAAGCTATTAATAAATAAAGCGTAGCTAATGGTTACAATTGTTCGAAATAAACATTGTAATGTTTTAGCTACGCTTTTTTTAAATATTAATTTGTTGATAAATCTCCATATTCATTTGAATTGAATTTATCTTTATCCATATTACCTGTAAGTTTTGCAGTTCCAGTACCTGCTAATATTGAATCATTAACGTTAAGGGCAGTACGTCCCATATCGATAATTGGTTCTATTGAAATAAGTACCCCTGCAAGTGCAACTGGTAGATTTAAAGTTGATAATACTAGGATAGATGCGAAAGTTGCACCACCGCCGACACCAGCTACACCAAATGAACTGATTATAACAACGCCAATTAATGTAAGAATAAATGGTAAATCAATATCTACATTTGCAACTGGTGCTACCATAATGGCTAACATAGCAGGATAAATACCCGCACAACCATTTTGACCTATTGATAAGCCGAATGATGCTGAGAAATTAGCGATACCATCTGGTACACCTAATCGTTGTGTTTGAGTTTGAATGTTTAAAGGTAATGCACCAGCGCTTGAGCGAGAAGTAAATGCAAATATAAGCACTTCTAAAGTTTTCTTAACGTAACGCACTGGATTGATTCCCATTACTGCTAATAATATTAAATGGATAATGTACATTGTGATTAATGCTGCATAAGATGCAATCATAAATTTACCTAATGTCCATATCGCTTGAAAATCACTCGTAGCGATTGTAGATGCCATAATCGCGATGATACCATATGGTGTTAGTCTTAAAACGAATGTAACGATAGACATTACTAATGCGTATATAGCATCGATACCGCGTTTTAATAAACTACCACTTTCTGGTTGTTTGCGAGCAACACGTAAATATGCAAATCCTACGAAGATTGCAAAGATAACCACTGCAATTGTAGAAGTTGTTCTCTGACCAGTGAAATCTAAGAATGGATTGCTAGGTAATAATTCAAGAATTTGCTGTGGTAACGTATTAGCAGTCAGATCTTTAGCTTGGCTACTAATTTCGCTTCCTCTTGAGTTTTCTGCACTACCTAAATCAATGCTTGAGGCATCAAGTCCAAATACAATGGCATAAAAAATCCCTACTATAGCAGCAATAGCTACAGTACCAATTAAAAACATAAAAATATAAGTACCAATTTTAGCGAATTTATCACCAATTTGTATTTTACTGAATGCTGACACAATTGAAATGAATATAAGTGGCATTACAATCATTTGTAACAAAGCCACATAGCCGTCTCCCACAATACTAAACCAGTCAGTAGTTGTTTCAAGTACTTTGGAGTTTACTCCATAAATAAGATGTAACGCTATACCAAACACAATTCCCAACCCTAATGCGGTAAATACTCTTTTAGGGAATGAGACGTGCTTTTTAGCCATTATGAATAACCCAATTAAAAACAATATCATAACGACAATATTAATAACTGTAAAAAAAGTCCCCATAATTAGTCTCCTTTGAATATTCTAATTCCGACATACTTAATAAGGGTAATACTATTTATTTTATATTTCAATAGCTTGAAATAAAAAGCATAAATTATAAGTTTTTGAAAACACACAATAGTTAATTGAATTAAAATAATTTAAAGATTTAAATTGTTAATCATATTAATACAGAAACGAAAAAAGGTGAGACAATGAATTCAAAATGAATTCTGTCTCACCTTTATATAAAGAGTTGGTATTGAGACCAAAAGGCCCTGTTACCAATCATTAAATAATTGAAATCGTTATAAATTAAATAATCTCGCAAAGAAACCTTTTTTCTCATCATTAGGTCTATTAAGAGAAGATTGCGTTTTAATATCTTCTTTTAATGTATCGATAGATTGTTGATTATTATCATTAATTTCTTTAACTAAATTATTTTTAGTGTATTCAGATTGCTCTTTTTGAGCTGTTTGGATGGCTTCTTGTGAATTTTGAATAGCTAATAATGATTGATTGTGAGTATCTAATTTTTCAGTGATTTGATTTTGAAGTTCTTTTAATTCCGTTTGTTGTTGGTGAACTTGGCTAATCATTTGACCGAGCATTTGACGTTCTTCACGCATTTTTTGAATTTCTGTGCGTAATTCTTCTACCAATTGTGTAGCACCTTGATCAGCAGGTAGTTGCTCATTATCTTCTTTGACAATCACTTGTAAGAAGTCTTTTTCTTTTTCAAGCTCTTCAAAAGCTAAATCATAGCTATTCGTTTGTTTTACTTTTTCAGCGATATCTTGGAAAAGTTCGATATCTTCTTCTTTAAAGTCAGTAGCTTCACGGCCACGATATTCTGTCTTACTAAGTTGATAGCCACGTTCTTCTAAGTGTTGGACTATCTTACGGACTTGTTTTTCACTTAGTTCGACACGCTGAGCGAATTCTTTGGTTAACATAGCTGAAAGTCCTTTCGTTCTTTGATTTATGTACACTGACGTTTGTCTTCTGTCAGTGAAACGTCAGTCTAACCTCAAATATTAGTTTAACCCTTTATATCGCTCATTTCAAGTGTTCCTAATGGGGTAGGCGTAAATTCATTTTGACTAATAAAGGATAAATAATATCTCGAGAAATGCCGTTAGCAAACACATATTTTAAAATGTAATTTGATTTAACACTTGCTGGGTAGATATCTTTTGTTAATTCTATATTTGATTTAATGAATAAGTCTACTTTAAAAGGCGAGTCAATTTTTGAATAGTTAGGATGTATATAATCAATTTCACTTTGTCGTTCAAAGCCGTTTGATAATAATAATTGTTGGCGTTGAGTTAAAGCTTGTTGATTGATGTCTTTTAATGGATGATCCGTCTTAGGAACTTCCACCATTACAAAATTAATATCACGAGAATGAACTTTATTAGAAAGTTGATTTAATTGATGTTCTATTTCTTGAAGTGTATTAATTAGGACATCTTCATAATCGGGTGTACCATTGGCAATTAAATGTATTAAAAATGCCGAATTTGTTGTTGCTTCATAATGTGCCGTTGCTAAACTAATAATCTCATCATCTTGTATGCCCACAAGAAATGCGTAATCATTTTCGGTCTTATTATTTTTCAAGGATCTTTCAATAATATAGCTATCTTCATAGAAATTCACATCTAATTGTTGATTATAAAAAGTGATTGCCTTGTCATAATATTCATCTTTTATTGATTGAATTACGTGAAAATTCATTATGTCACCCCCACGATTGTTTGTTTAAGTATAGCATATTTAAACATTTTGACGTCATTGTTAAAAAGATATTTAGATTGAAAAAAACCGTAAAATGAACTTAAAACTACGTTCATTTCACGGTCTCAAAGTTTAAAATGAATATTGATTATGATTTAGGACCTTTAGATTCATTTGCATAATGTGTAATATCAATTTCTTCATAAGCTGAGTTATTTTCCTCAACTTCGTCGTGTGAAGAGTTATCTTTATTGGCAATTACTAAAAATTTACCATCTAAAATATCTTTTTTGTATTTTTCTGTTTGCTCTTCAGATAATTCATAACGAGCTAAAACGGCTTCTTCGCCATCCTCACCAGTTAATAATTTAGACATACGGTCACTAAAAGAACCACTTGTAGCAATTAAAGTAACTTGAGAATCATGTAAATCATCTAAATGTAATTTACTTTTACTTACAACGACCAATTCATTTTCTGAGTATCCTTCAGCTTTTTTCTTATCAATAACGTTATAAATCTCATCTTGCTTGTCTAATACGGTAAAATCTGCCATATTAATCGCCCTCCATCTTTTCGTCCTACTTTTAATAAAAATATACCCTTAAGAATATTTATAAAACTCAACTATAGTTATTATATAATTAATTAAGAATGGTTTACAAATAGTGATGAACAATATTTAGTTAAACGCTTACACTTGAAAATATTATTATGAAAGGGCTTGTAACAATTTCTATCATATTGAAAATAAAGCAAAAGTTTGCTATTATCGTTAAATAATTTATATCACTCATATAATCTAAAGAATATGGCTTTAGAAGTTTCTACCATGTTGCCACAAACGACATGACTATGAGTTCAGAATCAATACATAAAAGAACAAGTTTTATTTAAATAACTATCTAAAATACTGTATAAAAGTTGTTTAGCTTTGGAGGTTGTATATTTACCCACTTCATCCTATGAGGTAAAACAAATTTAAAATTATAAAGTGTTTGAAGAAGAATACATTTAAATATACGGCTTCTTGAAATTTCAAAATACTATGTATTGCCTGTACGCTCATGGATCCTGAAACTTTTTCGCAAAGTTTGAGGCTTTTTTTGTATACAAATTTAGGAGGTTTTGACGTGGAATCGCTTAGACAGAAAGTCAAAGAAGATGGCGTAGTAATTGACGAAAAAATATTGAAAGTGGATGGTTTTTTAAATCATCAAATCGATGCAAAATTGATGCATGCAGTAGGCAAAACATTTTATGAGCAATTTAAAGATAAAGGTGTCACAAAGATCTTGACAATCGAGGCTTCAGGCATTGCTCCAGCTATTATGGCATCTTTACATTTTGATGTTCCTTGTTTATTTGCTAAAAAGGCTAAACCAAGTACGTTGAAAGATGGCTTTTATAGTACCGATATTCATTCTTTTACAAAGAATAAAACAAGTACGGTTATTGTTTCGGAAGAATTTCTAAATGAGAATGATACGGTTTTAATTATTGATGATTTCTTAGCCAATGGTGATGCTTCGCTTGGGTTATATGATATTGCGCAACAAGCTAAAGCTAAAACGGTTGGTATTGGTATTGTTGTTGAAAAGAGTTTCCAAGATGGTAGACAAAGATTAGAAGAGGCAGGTTTAAACGTTTCTTCATTATGTAAAGTGGCTTCATTAAAAGGAAACCAAGTGACACTACTAGGTGAAAATGAATGAAGACGTTCATTTTAAGTTTACAACACTTATTAGCAATGTATGCCGGAGCGATATTAGTACCAATTATTGTTGGTACCAGTCTTAAATTTACGCCGGAACAAATTGCGTATTTAGTCACAGTGGATGTTTTCATGTGTGGTGTAGCAACATTTTTACAAGCTAACAAAGTGACAGGTACAGGATTACCCATTGTACTAGGATGTACATTTACTGCGGTAGCACCTATGATTTTAATCGGTCAAACGAAGGGCTTGGATGTGCTATATGGTTCATTATTTGTATCAGGTATTTTAGTTGTTATTATTGCACCATTCTTCTCTTATTTAGTTAAGTTCTTTCCACCTGTCGTAACTGGAAGTGTGGTTACAATTATAGGAATTAATTTAATGCCAGTAGCAATGAATTATTTAGCTGGTGGAGAAGGTGCTAAAGACTATGGAAATCCTAAAAATTTAATTTTAGGAGGCGCTACTTTAGTCATTATTCTTATTTTACAAAGATTTACGAAGGGGTTCTTAAAATCCATTGCGATTTTAATCGGACTAGTTGCAGGTACAATATTGGCAAATGTGCTTGGCTTAGTAGATGTTAAGCAAGTGGGAGAAGCCCATTGGTTAGGAATACCTCAACCATTTCGTTTTTCTGGTTTTGGTTTTGATTTAGGTGCGATACTTGTATTTACGATTGTAGCTATCGTAAGTTTAATAGAATCGACAGGTGTATATCATGCACTAAGTGAAATTACTGGTAAAAAGTTGGAAAGAAAAGATTTTCGTAAAGGTTACACTGCGGAAGGTCTTGCTATTGTATTAGGATCAATTTTTAACTCATTTCCTTATACGGCATACTCTCAAAATGTTGGATTAGTATCTTTATCAGGTGCTAAGAAAAACAATGTTATTTACGGCATGGTTATTTTACTTTTAATATGTGGTTGTATTCCTAAATTAGGTGCATTAGCTAATATCATCCCATTACCTGTATTAGGCGGTGCAATGATTGCAATGTTTGGTATGGTTATGGCTTATGGTGTTAGCATTTTAGGACATATTGATTTTAAAAATCAAAATAATTTACTAATTATTGCAGTATCCGTAGGTTTAGGTACAGGCATTAGTGCAGTACCTCAAGCATTTAAAGCGTTAGGTGAGCAATTTGCTTGGCTAACTCAAAATGGCATTGTACTAGGTGCTATTTCAGCAATTATTCTTAATTTCTTTTTTAATGGTCTAAAGTATAAACAAAGCGAAGAAAATGTGAAATAATAGAAATAACTATATAAAAAATGGAGGCTGTATTATCAATGTGGGAAAATAAGTTTGCTAAAGAATCTTTAACGTTTGACGATGTTTTATTAATTCCAGCTGCATCAGATGTGTTACCTAGTGATGCGGATCTTAGTGTTGAATTATCTGAACGAATTAAATTAAATATTCCAGTTATATCAGCTGGTATGGATACAGTAACCGAGTCTAAAATGGCAATTGCAATGGCACGTCAAGGTGGTCTAGGTGTCATTCATAAGAATATGGGCATCGAAGAGCAAGCTGAAGAAGTTCAAAAAGTTAAACGCTCAGAAAACGGTGTAATTACAAATCCATTCTACTTAACCCCAGACGAAAGTGTGTATGAAGCAGAAGCTTTAATGGGTAAATATCGTATTTCAGGTGTACCAATTGTTAGTGATAAAGAGTCAAGAGAGCTAGTAGGTATTCTAACTAATCGTGATTTACGTTTTATTGAAGACTTTTCAATCAAAATTTCTGACGTTATGACTAAAGAAAATTTAATTACAGCTCCTGTAGGCACTACATTAGATGAAGCCGAAACAATTCTTCAAGAACACAAAATTGAAAAACTACCTTTAGTTGAAAATGGTCGTTTAGAAGGTTTAATTACAATTAAAGATATTGAAAAAGTGCTGGAATTCCCTCATGCAGCGAAAGATGCGCATGGACGTTTACTAGCTGCTGCAGCTATCGGTACATCTAAAGATACAGAAATTCGTGCTCAAAAATTAGTCGAAGCTGGCGTAGATGCATTAATTATCGATACAGCACATGGTCACTCTAGTGGCGTTATTCAAGAAGTTAAAAAAATGAAAGAAAAATATCCAGAGATTACAATCGTAGCTGGTAACGTAGCCACTGCTGAAGCTACACGTGCTTTGTTTGAAGCTGGTGCTGACGTCGTTAAAGTTGGTATTGGACCAGGATCAATTTGTACAACACGTGTCGTAGCTGGTGTAGGTGTGCCTCAAATTACTGCGATTTATGATTGTGCTACTGAAGCTCGTAAATTTGGTAAAGCAATCATAGCGGATGGTGGTATTAAATTCTCGGGTGACATTATTAAAGCATTAGCTGCTGGTGGACATGCAGTAATGTTAGGAAGCTTATTAGCTGGTACTGAAGAAAGCCCAGGCGCAACTGAAGTATTCCAAGGCAGACAATATAAAGTTTACCGTGGTATGGGTTCTTTAGGCGCTATGGAAAAAGGGTCAAACGACCGTTACTTCCAAGAAGACAAAACGCCTAGAAAATTTGTCCCTGAAGGTATTGAAGGACGTACTGCATATAAAGGTCCTTTACAAGATACAATTTATCAACTTATGGGTGGCGTAAGAGCTGGTATGGGTTATACAGGTTCACCTGATTTAAAAACACTACGTGAGGAAGCACAATTCACACGTATGGGCCCTGCTGGTTTAGCAGAAAGCCATCCACATAACGTACAAATTACAAAAGAATCACCAAACTATTCATTTTAATTTAAATCAAGTGTGATGAAGTCAATTTGTTAGAAAGAATGGGGAGCACTTTTCATTTTAAATGTGATTGTCATAGAGGTTGTTCACTTTTAAGAAGAATCTAAAAGCAATGCATTGTGGGAAGTGTCTCACTATTATTTACATAAAATTCAATTAAAAGGAGATTCACAATTATGGAAATGGCTCAAGAGCAAGAGTTGATTCTTGTCTTAGACTTTGGTAGTCAGTACAATCAATTGATTACGCGTCGTATTCGTGAAATGGGCGTATACAGTGAATTACATGATCACGAAATTTCGGTTGATGAAATTAAACGTATGAATCCTAAAGGTATTATTCTTTCAGGTGGTCCGAATTCAGTATATGAGGAAGGTTCATTCACTATCGACCCTGAAATTTATAATTTAGGCATTCCTGTACTAGGTATTTGTTATGGTATGCAGTTGACGACTAAACTTTTAGGCGGAAAAGTTGAGCGCGCTAATGAACGTGAGTATGGTAAAGCAATTATTAATGCAAAATCAGATGAGTTATTCTTTGGGTTACCAGCTGAACAAACTGTATGGATGAGTCATTCTGATAAAGTAATTGAAATTCCAGACGGATTTGAAGTGATTGCAGATAGTCCTAGTACAAATTATGCGGCAATTGAAGATAAGAAGCGTCGTATTTACGGTGTCCAATTCCATCCAGAAGTACGTCATACAGAATATGGTAATGATTTATTAAGAAACTTCGTACGCCGTGTGTGTAAATGCACAGGCGAATGGACAATGGAAAACTTTATCGATATCGAAGTTGAAAAAATCCGTAAACGCGTTGGAGATCGCAAAGTATTATGTGCGATGAGCGGGGGCGTAGACTCATCAGTTGTAGCTGTCTTATTACATAAAGCGATTGGCGATCAATTGACATGTATCTTTGTTGACCATGGTTTGCTTCGTAAAGGCGAAGGTGACATGGTTATGGAACAATTTGGTGAAGGTTTCGATATGAATATTATTCGTGTGAACGCACAAGAGCGTTTCATGGATAAATTAAAAGGTGTATCTGATCCAGAACAAAAACGTAAGATTATTGGTAATGAATTTGTATACGTGTTTGATGATGAAGCGGCAAAATTAACTGACGTTGATTTCTTAGCACAAGGTACGCTTTACACTGACGTCATCGAATCAGGTACTAAAACAGCGCAAACAATTAAATCTCACCATAACGTAGGTGGATTACCAGAAGATATGGAATTTGAACTTATTGAGCCTATCAATACATTATTCAAAGACGAAGTACGCGCTTTAGGTATTGAATTAGGTATTCCTGAACATTTAGTTTGGAGACAACCATTCCCAGGTCCAGGTTTAGGTATCCGTGTGTTAGGTGAAATTACAGAAGATAAATTAGAAATTGTACGTGAATCAGATGCGATTTTACGTGAAGTTGTGCGTGAAGAAGGTCTTGAAAGAGACATTTGGCAATACTTCACAGTTCTTCCTGGCATTCAATCTGTAGGTGTAATGGGAGACTATCGTACGTATGATCATACTGTAGGTATTCGTGCAGTTACATCTATTGACGGTATGACTAGTGACTTCGCCCGCATTGATTGGGAAGTCCTACAAAAAATCTCAAGTCGTATCGTAAACGAAGTAGACCACGTTAACCGCGTAGTCTATGACATCACTTCTAAGCCACCAAGCACTATAGAATGGGAATAGAGGACAATAAATAATTATAGGTTAGAAACACTTTTTGATAGGGTTTCTAACCTTTTTATTATGTGAGGTTATAAAATGAAACTAAGTAAAATCGAGCTTCAAGAAAAGGATTATCCTAAGGCATTAGCTATATGGGAACGTTCTGTCGTTGCTACACATGACTTTTTAAAAGAGAAAGATAGAGTAGAACTTAAAAAGGAAATCCCAACATACTTCCCGCATGTTGAGGCATATTTATGGTTTGATGGTGATGATGTCATTGGATTTTCTGGGACTAATGACGCTAATTTAGAAATGTTATTTTTAGATCCTAAATACTTTAAACTGGGTTATGGCACGGAAATACTACAAACTTTAATTCAAGAGCATAAGGTTCAATATGTGGATGTAAATAAAGATAATCCCAATGCCTTGTCATTTTACCTTAAAAATGGATTCAAAAAATATGATGAATCTGCAAAAGATGGACAGGGTAGGGATTATCCAATCATACATCTTAAATTGTAAACTGTCTTATTTCTTCCATTGCATTAGTGACTGTGTGTGGTTTGTTTTATCAACACTGGACTCCATTTTTATAAATCCTAAACTTTCATAAAAATGAACAGCTCTATTATTTTGTTCAAATACTTCTAAAGATAAATGATCGTATTCTGATTGTAAATGTTTGATGAGGGCATGACCTATACCTTTATTACGATATTCCTCTTTCACAAACAATCCGGCTATATAATTATCTATCAAGCCACAGAAAGCAACTATTTGTTCATTTTCCTTATACACATAAACATCGGCATCTTTAAGTGAATCAAGCACATTACTATAGTTGTCTATCCAGTAGAAACTATCAATAAAGGTATGTGTATCTAAATTTGCATTAAGCCAAATGTTTCCTAATACTTTTATAGTTTTACGATTTTTCTTTTTTAAATGTTCTATCATAGCAGACACCAACTTTGCTTGTTTAGTAGATAACTAAAGTAATAAAGAGATTAAAGCTAGAATCGGAAGGGTTCCTTGTTTAAGGAAAATACTAATATGACTCGTTAAGCCACCGTAAATAGCTACTATAATGGTGTAAATTAGAATTGGAATGCATAGTTGTTTAGGAGCACTACTGAAAAAAAGACCATAAATTAGAAGTAAACCAATCAAGCCATTATACACTCCTTGGTTCTTAAGAAGGGTATTTATGTTTTTATTATTGAGCTGACTGATAGGAATACCAAAGACTTTGCTCGTTCTATCGGATGTTGTTGCTATGGTCTCTAAATACATAATAAATAGAAATTCAATCGCTACAAGTAAAATGAGTATTATGGATAGTATATGAATTTAAATCAGTCCTTTTTTGTAAATTATAAATTGTATTTTTATGTGCGTCTCTATTACTTGTTTTATTATTACCCTAATTTTAGTAGCATTTGTGTGAAATAGAAGCTTTAATAAGAAAAATTCACTAAATATTAACTTATTTTAAGCTTTGAAGAAAATTTTCGAAATATTTTTAAGCGTTTTCACAAAATTGTTACATGCATGACCGTTAAAATATGTTACTTTATAGTTAAACAAATAAATTCATTTTATCCACTGACGTTCAATCTTTATATATAGGGATTGAGCGTTTTGTTTATAGGCACAAAAAAAGAGTGAAATCATCCGATTTCACTCTTTTTTATATGGAATGTTTATGTGCGTAATGCGAGACTTATTTTTTAGTTAAGTCGATGATGAATTTAACAAGTTCAATAATACCAGAAATGATTCCCATTTTGAGTACCTCCTTATTAAATGTTAAATAAAGTATATCGTGATTTTGAGAGGATGTGTTTGATAATTCCTAACTCAATGAAAGCGTTTCGTATTCGTTAGATTTCAGACAACTTAATACGATAAATCATGCCTATCTGAAAGATTGAAGTGTAACGTGTTATTAAATGTATGAAAGAACTTCCAATTACTATAATAGATTGACTTTTTAGCAATATTTTCATATATTGTATGTATTACGCTGATTTTTACATAGGTGTTTATCAAGCATTTGTGCAAGGATTTTCAATATCCATTGTTCATTTGAAGGATAAGGCATATGTTGAACGATACATATTAGGTAGCTTGAAAAAGCATTTATACATATTAAGTAAATGAGTTCTCATAGAAACCTACAATAGTTAGTAAATATCTGATACCTAAAGATAAAACTAGACTATTGTAGGTTTTTTCTTATATTGTTAATAGTATAAGGGAACTTTTTGTTTAAATAGATTGAAGACATGGAGGAGCGGCAATGTTAAGTTCTGGTTTTTTACTAACATTATTTTTCGTAACGCTTGTCATTGCAGTGTTAAGTGGCTTAATTTTTTTAATGCCATCGGTTCCTGTAAAATACATACGTTTACATTTAACTTTACTTCTATTACCTGTCATTGTAGGAGTAATTGGATTAATCACTATTAATGGCAGAGAAGTTATAGGTATCTTTGCTCTAGATAAACTAGCTTGGTTAGTAGGTGCCTTTGTATTAGCTTTAGGTTTTATTATTCAGAAATTTTCTGCACGTTACTTATTAGGCGATCGTAATTATCGTAAATACTTCCCGTTATACACATTTACAACAGTATTTGCGTCTATTGGTTGGTTAAGTAATGATTTACGCTTGATGGTTATTTGTTGGGGACTAACATTATTTTGTCTAACACAACTTATACGACTAAACCGTTCTTGGAAAGTGCCGGCTGAAGCAGCAAAAGTATCTGCGCGTTCATTTATCATTGGATGGGTTGCTTTATTATTAGCTGTAGTTGTATTTTTCATCGGTACTGGCGATTGGGTTATCGATCCATCACAAGATTACGATGTTTCAATAAGTTATGGACTGAAATTAATTGTAGATTTATTACTTGTTATTGCTGTTATTATTCCAGCAGCACAATATCCATTTCAAAGTTGGTTAATTGAGTCTGTTGTAGCACCAACACCCGTATCTGCAATTATGCATGCTGGTATTGTAAATGCTGGTGGTATTATTTTAACGCGTTTTTCACCAGTATTTGATAATAATATTGCATTAACGTTATTACTTATTATTTCAAGTATTTCAGTACTTATTGGATCAGGAATTAGTTTGGTGCATGTTGACTACAAAAGACAACTTGTTGGTTCAACAATGAGTCAAATGGGTTTCATGCTTGTGCAATGTGCTTTGGGTGTTTATTCTGCTGCGATTATTCACTTGATTTTACATGGCGTATTTAAAGCAACGCTATTTTTACAATCAGGGTCAATAGTTAAACGATTCAATATTCCAACACCACCAAATGTTAAGCGTTCTTATGCTTGGACAGTATTAGGAAGAACATTAGCCGTTATTATTGCTATTATCTTCTTTTTAACAAGTTCGCATACACCTTACACATTAATTAGCGCCTTTATCCTAGCATGGTCATTATCTGTATCATGGAATCAAATGGTTGCACTAAATAGAGGTATGATGGGAAGAGTAATTGGCATTGCTATGCTTATCATTGTGGCACTCGTTTATGTTGTGACACATGAAGTATTTGTTAATATTTTAAATAGTGTATATATGGTAACGCCACATCCACCATTAATTAGCGTTATCATTTGTGTGGCCATTCTAGTATTAGGTAGTATCTTTAGCATTTGGGTAGCACGTCGTCGTTCATCAACAGCTTTCGCTAAAGTATATTTATGGCTTGTAAAAATTGGAGAAGCAAAATTTAAATCGGTTGAAAGTCATCCGAACTACTTAAAGAATTATTTATAAGAGGTGAAATCTAACATGACAATAACTAAACATAACATAGAAGAAACAGTTAAATCGGCACGTCGTGTGATTACACCACTATCTCCTATATCTATCTTTGCAGCACGTAATCCATGGGAAGAAATGGAACATGAAACGTTTGATCAAGTAGCTCAATGGTTTAAACATGTTCGTGATATAGATTTATACCCAAGTCATGCGTCAGTGATGACTGCTTTAGAAAATGGAGAGATAGACCAGAAACTTGTAGAAACAGAAGTACAACAAGCTATTAAAGACTACGACACTTCAGTGCCAAAATCACATATTGATATTTATTGTAAAAATGCGATGCGCATCAAAGATTTGCCTACAAACCTAATTACTAAAGAAGCATACTTAAAGATTGAAGTATCTAAGCTCAAACGTGTATTTGAAAATGAGCCTTTTAAATATGCACGATCAAAAAGTGCGAATGCATTTAATGCTAAAGGTGAATCTTTAATGGATGAACTTAATACACATATTATTAAGTGGTCCAAATTATATTTAGATAATTTCCAATCAAGTTGGACTATGCCTAAAAGAGAAGAAGGATTCTATATTTCTTGGCTACATTTAGCACAGCATGATCCAATGCTTACTAAAACACAACGTAAAATGATTAAGACATTGCCTCAAGATTATAGAGAGGCTCTAATCATGGCATTAAATCATTTAGATATAGCTGAAGATGAACGTGAATCATATTTAACAGGTCATTTCCTATCATTACCAGGTTGGGCAGGCATGATGTACTACCGTGCTGAACAACATGAACATGAAGCGGATTTGTTAACACAGTATCTTGCTATAAGATTAACGATGGAGTGTATTTTACTAGATACTGAAAAAATGAGCCGTCCGGCAGTCTTAAATGTTGAAAGACGAATCAAAGAGCTTGTAAGTAAATGGTTATATTATGGAGAAATGTCAATTGATGATTGGGCCTCAATGTCTATAGAAGACCAACTGGAACATTTGAGATTTGCTCACGATTTTAACCCACTCTATTTCAAAAAATTATGGCTTGAAGCGTGGGAAGAAACACATGAACGTGAGTTAGTCGAAGCGATTTATGATAAATCTGTTAAACCAGTAGAGCAAGAAACTCAAGTCCAATTAGCTTTTTGCATTGATGTGCGTTCAGAGCCTTTTCGTCGTCATTTAGAGAGTGAAGGACCGTTTGAGACGATAGGTATTGCAGGATTCTTTGGTCTTCCAATTAGAAAGGAAGTGTTAGATGAACAATTTACGCATAATTCATTACCTGTCATGGTACCACCAGCTTATGTCATTAAAGAGTATGCCGATCGCCATGATTTAAACACGTATAACCAACAACAACATTCGGTTACATCCATGTTTTATACATTCAAATTGATGAAACATAATGTCTTACCGAGTTTACTCTTACCAGAATTAAGCGGACCATTTTTAAGCTTAAATACGATAGCGAGTACATTAATGCCGAAGAAGACAGGCCACTTTGTTCGTAATTTTACGAAGAATTGGTTGAAGAAACCCGAAGCTAAATTAACAATAGATCGTGAGCATGAAATTTATAGTGATTTACCAATAGGATTTACAGAAGAAGAACAAGTTGCTTTCACTAGACAGGCACTACAGTTGATGGATTTAACGACAAACTTTGCACCTTTAATTGTATTAGGCGGTCATGGAAGTGTGTCTAATAACAATCCTTATCATGCTTCGTTAGAATGTGGCGCTTGTGGAGGCGCGTCAAGTGGATTCAATGCTAAGCTATTGGCAATGATGTGTAATTTACCACATGTACGTGAAGCTTTAAAAAATGAGGGTATAGTGATTCCTGACTCAACCGTCTTTGTTGCTGCAGAGCATAAGACGTCTATCGATGAATTAGAATTTATTTATATGCCAGAATTAACTAAGGAAGCTCAAAATGCATTGGATATGTTAAATGAAGCTATGCCACGTATAAGTTATAAAGCGAATTCGGAACGTCTCGCTAATCTTCCTGGCTTAGATCAAGATGATTTGAAAGACCCGGTTGCAGAAGCGCATCGCTTTGCGAATGACTGGAGTGAAATCCGTCCAGAATGGGGCTTAGCTCGTAATGCAGAATTTATTATTGGTCAGCGTAATATTACTGCAGGTACCAATTTAGAAGGACGAGCTTTCTTACATAATTATGATTGGAAGAAAGACACTGATGGGCAATTATTAAATACAATTATTTCGGGTCCAGCTTTAGTAGCACAGTGGATTAATCTACAATATTACGCGTCGACTGTTGCACCACATTTTTATGGAAGCGGAAATAAGACTACCCAATCAGTAACATCTGGTGTTGGCGTTATGCAAGGTAATTCAAGTGACTTATTGGCTGGGTTACCTTGGCAATCGGTTATGGCTGCAGATAACAAAATTTATCATTCTCCAATTCGATTGTTAGTTGTTATTCAAGCGCCAGATCAATATATTAAAGACTTACTTGAGAATAATATTAAATTCAAACAGAAAGTTGATAATCAATGGGTACGTTTGGCTAGTATTGATGAAAATGGTAGTTGGAAAGACTGGTAGAGAGTTCGGTTTTTTCGGAAAAAGTGATAAAATAGGGTTAATCAATTAATAGGAGACAAATGATTAATCATGGCTAAATCTAAAGGTGCTTATGAGGCAGAGATTAGTAAGGCAATTACACAATGGGAAAAGGATTTTCTCGGACGTGGCTCACTTTCAGTAAAAACTGATATACTACGCGATATGATTATCGTCAACTTACAAGGCGTATTAACTCCTGCAGAATATCGAGTATGCAAGACACAAGAAGGCCTACTTAACATTAAACGTACGCGTTCGGAACTTGTGGAGTCAGGACAAGATGATTTGATGCAATTAATCTTAGATATTACTGGCGTCAGTGTGAGTAGTTTCCATAGTGATTTAAGTACGATTACAGGCGAACGAGTGATTGTATTTAAACTAGATACTAATTTGGAAAAGCAACTTTAAACTCAATGTCGTTAATGTTAATACAATTTTAAAGAGGCACCCTAAAAGTTAGATTATTATGCTGACTTTGTAGGGTGCTTTTACGTATAAACGTTTTAATTAATGAATTATCCATTTATATTTAAACATTTCTAATTAAGAGATTATTTTATTGGATTAGTGTACAATTTACACAAAGAGAATCTAGGAGTTGAACGTGATGCGCGTAAATGAGTTTAAGCAACCAATTGGAGAAGCATTAGATGACTTTGTGACGCCGTCTTTTCCTGATGCACAAACGCTAGAGGGCAGTTACGGAAGGTTAACAAAGCTAAGTATTGAACACATAAATGATTTATATGACGTTCTATGTGATGTTGAATCGAGACGCATTTGGACGTATCTTTATGAGGGCCCTTTTGATTCTAAGACCGAATTTGAACAATACATTAAACAACTTATTGATAGTAAAGATAAATATTTCTTTACGATTTTAGATAATGTGCAACAAAAACCTTTAGGTATTCTAGCATTAATGCGTATAAATCCAGAACAAGGGTCTATAGAAGTAGGCAATATTATCTACTCTAAAACGTTAAAGAAAACACGTGTGGCTACAGAAACACAATATTTGTTAGCGAAATATGTGTTCGAAACGTTAGGCTACAGACGATATGAATGGAAATGTGATAACTTAAATGCACCTTCCAAACATGCTGCGCAACGATTTGGATTTACATATGAAGGATTATTTAGACAATCTAATATTTGTAAAGGTCGTAATCGTGATACTGCTTGGTTCTCATTGTTGGATAGTGAGTGGCCAGATGTAAAAACAAGATTTGAACACTGGCTTGACCCATCTAATTTTGATCAGGAGGGACAACAAATTAAACATTTAAATGACTTTTAATAAGTAAAATACATGTTTAATTATTTTTGAAAATAATGAAATTAGGGACTGGTGAGCGTATGAATAAACAAATAAGTGGAATTTCACCTAAGATGACGGTGCCTATGTTCATGATCGGGTTAATTATTTTTGTCGTTGTTGCAATAAATGTAATTCACGATACATTATTGGTTCAAAATATCGATATAGGTTCTTTACATTGGCTGACAGATTATTTTGGTGAGCCGGAACGTAAATACGGCGATGGTATTTGGCATAATTTCATGACTTTTTGTGCTGAGATAGGAGAAGTAAAGTCAGTTATCTATATCACACTATTTTTAGCAATTGTTTTATTGTTTAAACATTATAAATTATCGATTTGGATGGTTTTAACTATAACGAGTGGTACGTTATTAAATTATTTAATTAAACAACTCATCGAGAGACAACGTCCATTTAATCATTTGATGCGAGACCACGGATATTCATTTCCAAGTGGGCATTCTAATGCAAGTACGTTACTTGCTTTAATATTGTTAATTATTTTAATTCCTTTAATAAAACTCAAAGCAATAAGGATAATAGCCAATATTATCACTATTATCATTTGGATAGGTGTGCTGTGTTGCCGACTATATTTTCATGCGCATTATATTACAGATGTAGTTGGAGGCGTTACACTAGGTATCATTTGGGTAGCATTGTTTTTAATGATATTACCATTGTTTTATCTTAATTTACGTAATAAGCCTAATAATAAATAGTTCAATATCTTTTTTACAAAGGGGAGATGGCAAAGTCAAAAGATAAGGAACGTACTTTAGTTCTTGGCGGAGGCGGAATTACAGGAATTGCTTGGGAATCTGGCGTATTAGCTGGATTGATTGAAAGTGGTGTAGGTTTAGAGTTAGCAGATAGAATCATAGGTACATCTGCAGGTTCGTTTGTAGGTGCAGTACTAGCTAACGGTTATGATATGCGTACATATTACTATGAGCTAAATGAACGAAGAGATGATAGTGATCATGCGACGCTTTTTTCAGATATTTATCGGTTATGGCAGAATGCATTTATCGTAGGACGTGATGATGCGACTAAAGTAGGTCAAATGATGGGTGATATTGTATATACGCGACCTTCACGTGTTGATTTAACTAAACGTAAACAAGCCATTCGTCAACGTTTAGGCGATGTAGGGTGGCATGATAATTTAGAAATTACTGCTATGAATGCTAAGACAGGAGAAGTCTCTACATTTCATTCACATAGCAACGTAACACTTGAGGAAGCCGTGACAGCGAGCGGTGCAGTACCTGGCATTTGGCCACATATACGTTTGAACAATCGTGATTGGATTGATGGAGGTATGGTTTCTCCGACAAATGCTATGTTAGCTAAAGGTGCAGACAGTATTATTATTTTAGCGCCGATAGCAGATGGTTTAGGTATGATGCCAGGTGCATTTGATGATGCGAAATTATTAAGCGAGCATAGTCATGTTTTAGTAATTAGTCCAGATAGTAAGAGTAGAGCTGAAATTGGAGATAACATTTATAATCCCAATAACATACTAAAAATTGGCAATGCTGGTTATGAGCAAGGAAAGTTACTTGCACAAAGTATTCATCTGGAATTTTGCGAGTGGGTTGAATGATTTGAAGGTTTTAAGACTACGCGCAGTATTAGAATATACTAATTTTAGAATAAGGAGAGAGTAAGAATGAAAGTAAAATCACCACGCCCAATTAATTTAAAGGGGACACGTAAAGAAGCGGTCTTATTGCTTCATTCATTTACTGGAACGATTCGTGATGTGAAACCCTTAGCACAAAAACTTAATCAAGAGGGTTATACATGTTACGCACCTAATTATAAAGGACATGGATTACCACTAGATCAGTTTACGCAATATACTGTTCACTATTGGTGGAATGATGTCTTAAATGGTTATCAATACTTGAAAGATGAAGGGTATGAAACCATTTATGCAACAGGGGTATCATTGGGCGGATTATTCACATTGAAATTGGCTGAAACGGTAGACGTAGCGAAAATTGCGGTTATGTCAGCACCAAGTGAAAAAGAAGAAGCTGGTATAGTATGGCGTATGGAACGCTATGGTCAGCGTATGAATGAGTTAATGAATTTAGATAGTGATGCTTCACAGGCACAGTTTAATCATATAGAAGACTATCGCCCAAGTGTTCGTGTATTCAAAGATTTCATTTCCAATATTACTGCTCATTTAGGCGATATCAAGACACCAGCGAGAATTCTTTATGGAGAAAAAGATGAACAATCTTATCAAGATAGTGCACATTATATTTATGAGCACATTAATAGTGAAGATAAAGATTTAACAAGTCATCCTTTATGCAAGCATCTCATGACGCATGGTGAAGGCAGTGATAAAGTAGAAACACAAATTGCAGAATTTTTCATGACTAATTGAGTGGAGCGAATGTGATGAAACGTACATTTTTACTAACTTATATAACAACATCTGGAAAAAATTATACTGAATTTAAAACTTTTCAAAATGGTCCTGATAAAGATGCATGTATTCAACGTCTTATTGATGAATTTGATGAACTTGCTTATTTATTTTTAAAAGATGGCCAACAATCTCATTATATCAATGTTGATCATATTGAAAGTTTGAGTATTCAAGAAGTTACTGAGGGACAAAACGTAATGTACGATTTTAATGATTAATTTAATTATTAGTGTGACTAATGTAAATAGAGGGGGCCTTGCCTGCCAGGCAATGTTGACTAGAATTAAAAAGCTTGTTACGAATGCATTTTTAATTCAGTCAACTACTGCCAATATGTAATTTTAGCCTGAACATTGATTTCTGTCCCAGGCTCTTTTTTATGCTACAAAATGTACAACGACTTGATCTATAAATTTAAATATTGTACTCCTATAGATAATTTAGTTTAACTAAGTATAAGACAATGAATATCATCATGCGCAATACGCATCACTTCATTTCGTTTAGAAATTCAATGATTTTTCCTCGTTGATTAACAACTATTTTATGAACATTTTTGTCCTTATCAATTATTTTGACACCATTTGGGACAACGAATAAAGTATTAACTTTCGAAATTTCTTGAATATGTTGATAAGGTACGAAGACTGAATCAGCTTGAATGTTAAATGAGTGAGGAGTAAATCTAAATCCATCATCCATAAATACAATATCGCCCCCTACAGCTTCTACGCCTTTCCAATAATTAGCTTTAATTCTTTCATGAAGTAAACTCATTATATTCCCCCTTAGGCCATCACTATTAGTTAAATTTTACTATAAAGATAAAAAAATAAAAAATCTATGTATATTGCACTTATAAGCAAGACGTGTTAAAGTATTACTTAAGTGCATAAACGCTTTAACGCGTTAAAGGGAGTGGATGAATTGAGCAAAGAGTCACAATGGAAGACATCAACTGGATTTATTTTAGCCAGTGCGGGATCGGCAATAGGACTAGGAGCAATGTGGAAGTTTCCGTACATGGCAGGCATTTATGGTGGTGGGGCTTTTTTACTTTTATTCTTGATATTTACTATATTTGTAGGGTTACCGCTATTAATTATGGAATTTACAGTAGGTAAGATGGGACGTACTTACACTACTCAAATATATAGCAAGTTAACTGGTAAGAAATGGCTAAATATTATTGGGTGGAATGGTAATTTAGCAGTATTTATATTATTCGGATTTTATAGTGTTATAGGTGGATGGATCATTATATATATTGGTAATGTCATTTTACAAATGTTATCCATTGAGAAAACGACACTAACAAACATTAATTTTGAAGCAATTATCAGTAATCCGTGGCTAACGGTTCTTGGTCAGGGGATTTTTATCTTTTTAACAATGATTATCGTCATGTTAGGCGTTGAAAAAGGGCTAGAGAAAGCTTCTAAAGTAATGATGCCGCTATTATTTATCTTTTTAATTATCGTGGTAGTCAAATCTTTAACTTTAGACGGCGCGATAGACGGCGTGCGTTATATTCTGCAGCCACGTCTAGAAGATATTTCAATGGAAGGTATTCTATTTGCGTTAGGTCAGTCATTCTTTACGTTATCATTGGGAACAACTGGGATGATTACTTATGCAAGTTATGCGCCAAAAGAAATGACAATAAAGTCATCAGCAATTTCAATAGTCATTATGAATATTTTAGTATCTGTATTAGCTGGTTTAGCCATATTCCCAGCTTTAAAAACGTTTGGATATGAACCTCAGGAGGGGCCAGGGCTATTATTCAAAGTTTTACCATTAGTATTTAGTCAAATGGGCTTTGGCGTTATGTTTTATTTCATATTCTTAATCCTATTCTTATTTGCTGCATTAACTTCTTCTATTTCGCTATTAGAATTAAACGTATCTAATTTCACTAAAAATGATAATTCTAAGCGTAAATCTGTAGCATTAATCGCAAGTATATTGGTATTAATTATTAGTATTCCAGCTACGCTATCATTTAGCAGTTTAAGTGCTGTTAAATTTGGTGCGGGAACTATTTTTGATAATATGGATTTCATAGTTTCAAATATTTTAATGCCTTTAGGCGCACTTGGGACAACATTAGTAGTAGGGCAATTATTAGATAAAGAAGCTTTAAAAGAAAGTTTCGGTCGCGACAAGTTTAAATTCTTTGCGCCATGGTATTTTTTAATTAAATTCGTTATGCCAGTCGTTATTATACTCGTGTTTATCGTTCAATTATTCTAAAGATTATACAATATAAAAAGGTTAGTCACACATATGTGGCTAACCTTTTTTACTACTTGAAACGAGCATTTATATAATCTCGTTCAATTTCTAATAACTCTAAATAATCTTCAGACATGATTTCTTTACCAATTTCAATATTTTTAGAAACAATAAAGTCAGCAAGTTTATGGTTTTCCTCATCAGAGTCAAAGAATGAAAGTGCTCTTTTTATTGTATCTTTTTCAGAAAAAAGGATTAACGTACGACCATACACTAAATCTTCCTTACTTCTTTGATAAGAAGCCTCTAAAAAAGCAAATATTTTTGAGCCATCAATATATTCAAAAGCTGAATCTATATCACCTTGAACTTTATCAGCAATATTAGACAATCTTGACTGTTCAGCTGGATCTTCTGGTCTATATTGATCTCGTACATACTCTTTCCACTTAATTAATTCTGAAGCAATATGTTCTTTTAATTCTGAATCATTATTATTTGTTTTAAATGCATCAACTTGTTGTCTTAACTCGCTTAAATCCATTAAATCTTCACGGTTAAGTTGACTCGATTCAAACGCTTCATAGTGATCATTTTCATGTGTAGACATCAATCATTCCCCCTTAAGATACTTTAATTCTTTATTCCTTTTAACACTACATCTAAAACATATCATTTTTTATATTAAAAAGGGATAAGTTGGAAATGATATAAATGTGGAAACAGTAGGATTACATGTTTTCAAAACGAACGTCTTGTTTGCGTAATTCTTTCATCACTTTCTCAGAAATTGCTGAATTGTTGATTGAAACATTTTTAAAAACACAATCTTTAATTTTAACATTGTCTAGGTTACATAAATCTAATGCGACATTTTCAAACACGACTTTCTTTAAAACAACATCGTTGAAAGTGACGTTGCGTAAGCTACAGTCTTTGAAGGAACTCTGTTCTATAGTTAGTGCGTTGAATTGACTATCATCGAATGTAGTTACACTGTAGTTTACTTTACTCATTAACGTTTTAAAGAAATTAATGTTTACAAAAATACTACTGCTAAAGTCACAATTAATTAATTTAGTGTTAGACACGGTATGAACATTTTTAAATATGCCCTCAGAAAAGTCACAGTTTTTAAAATAACTCTTATTAATTTCTAAATCGTCGTACATAGCGTTTCTAAAGGTACTATTGGTATATTTTTTGCTTTTATAGTGTTCATTAGTAAACACAGATAGAGATAAATCGGCTTTTGATGTCATTACGATTCTCCTTTAAGTATTATTAATACGTATAATCAATTATTGCGTTTGCATCGATATTATCGTAACACGAGTATTAAGTTGAACGATAGTTATTGAGTTCTTATATACATGTATCATTACATGGAAAAGTTTAAAATTCGCAGTTTTGCATAAATCTAAAGATTATCGTATAATTCATAGTGATTGAGTAAGGATTACAAACAAAATTTGGGATTGATGAATACTATAAACAGAAGGTAGGTTGAGTCAAAGCGAGTAAGAGCGCTTTAGATAATTAATATGATTGCATTTGACTTAATAGGACAAACACCACTCGTATTACTGGAAAGTTTTAGCGATGAGAACGTTCAGATTTATGCTAAATTAGAGCAATTCAATCCAGGTGGTAGTGTGAAAGATAGACTAGGTAAATACCTTGTTGAAACAGCCATAAATGAAGGTCGAGTTTCTTCGGGGGACACGATTGTTGAAGCTACAGCAGGAAATACTGGAATAGGACTTGTTATTGCTGCTAATCGGTATCATTTAAAATGTGTTATTTTTGCGCCAGAGGGCTTTTCTGAAGAAAAAATATCAATTATGCGTGCATTAGGCGCAGATATTAAACGTACGCCTAAAGATGAAGGCATGATTGGTGCGCAAACTAAAGCAAGAAGCTACGCCAAAGAATACGGGGCAGTATATATGAACCAATTTGAAACGGAACATAATCCAGCGGCATATACGCATACGTTAGGTAAGCAACTGACTGATACTTTGCCAAACATAGACTACTTCGTTGCTGGCGTGGGTTCAGGAGGTACGTTTACAGGCGTTGCACAACATCTTAAACAATATAATGTAAAGAATGTGATTGTTGAACCAGAAGGCTCAATATTAAATGGTGGCGAAGCACATTCACATGATATTGAAGGTATTGGTTCAGAAAAATGGCCCATCTTTTTGGAACGAAGTTTAGTAGATCAAATTATTACAGTAAGTGATAAAGATGGCTTTGACAATGTTAAACGTTTAGCACAACAAGAAGGATTATTAGTAGGTAGCTCATCAGGCGCTGCTTTACAAGGTGCTTTAGACATTAAAAATCAAATCGATAAGGGCGTTATTGTAACCATTTTTCCAGATGGAAGCGATCGTTATATGTCGAAAAAAATATTTGAATACAAAGGAGAATAATGATGAAGAAAAAAACACAAATGATTCATGGTGGACATACAACAGATGACTTTATAGGTGCAGTTACGACACCTATTTACCAAACAAGTACGTATTTACAAGACGAGATTGGTGACTTAAGACAAGGATACGAGTACTCTCGTACAGCTAACCCAACACGTACAGCGATTGAGAGTGTTATTGCTAATTTAGAAAATGGTAAACATGGTTTTGCTTTTGGCTCAGGTATGGCGGCTATCAGTGCAGTCATCATGTTGTTAGATAAAGGTGATCATCTTATTTTAAATTCTGATGTGTATGGTGGAACTTATCGTGCCTTAACTAAAGTATTTACACGTTATGGCATCGATGTTGATTTCGTAGATACAACTCATATTGAAAATGTCAAAGACTATATTAGACCAGAAACTAAAATGTTATATGTAGAAACACCATCAAATCCATTATTACGTGTAACAGATATTAAACGTACAGCAGAAATTGCAAAAGAAAATAATTTAATTTCAGTAGTAGATAATACATTTATGACACCTTACTATCAAAATCCATTAGATTTCGGCATTGATATTGTATTACACTCAGCTACTAAATATATTGGTGGCCACAGTGATGTAGTAGCTGGCTTAGTTGCTACTGCAGATGACGAACTTGGTGAACGTTTAGCCTTTATTTCAAATTCTACAGGTGGTGTTCTTGGACCACAAGATAGTTATTTATTAGTTCGTGGTATTAAAACATTAGGATTACGTATGGAACAAATTAATCGTAATGTTGAAGCTATTGTTGAAATGTTACAAAACCATCCATCAGTTCAACAAGTATTCCATCCAAGTATTAAAGACCATTTAAATCATGATATTCATGCTTCTCAAGCTAGCGGTCATACAGGCGTGGTTGCTTTTGAAGTAAAAGATACAGAAGCAGCAAAACAACTTATTCGTGAAACAAACTACTTCACATTAGCTGAAAGTTTAGGTGCAGTTGAAAGTTTAATTTCAGTACCTGCTTTAATGACACATGCATCTATCCCTGCTGATGTCCGTGCTAAAGAAGGTATCACTGATGGACTCGTACGTTTATCAATCGGTATTGAAGATACAGATGATTTAGTTGAAGACTTAAAACAAGCCATTGATACTTTGAACTAAATCAAATGAGTTAAGACAAAAATAATATTTTAATTCTACATTATAGTTAGAATTAACTGACTGAGGATAGAAGATATCTTTTCTCAGTTAGAATCAGCCATATGGGGGTGGGACAATCAATTTTGTTCCACCCTCTTAATTTTTAATAAAAGTTAAATCTCAATAGTTGAGAATGTGTTATACACTTATGAAAAGTAAATTATATTTCTATGCATATTATTTAAAAATTAAAAGTAGTGTACAAAAAATTCATAGATATGTAATCAAATTGAAATGGAATATCATGCTAAATTGTATTAATTTAGTATAAGTACACTACTTGAACGGATAAAAGAAAGAAGTATGTAATAAAGATTTAATACAGATAAGTGTCTAGTACAACTAGAAGTAAGTGGTGAGTAACCCAATGAACAAGCATAAGATTAAGGAGGCGCTTTGTATGAATAAAAAAATTCTAGCAACAGCAGTATTAGGGACAGGAGCACTTAGTACATTATTTGCTCATCAAGCTGAAGCATCAACAACGCACACAGTTCGAAGTGGTGAATCTTTATGGTCTATTTCACACCATTATGGTATCACTGTATCTAAATTAAAATCATTAAATGGCTTATCATCAAATCTTATTTTTCCAAACCAAGTATTAAAAGTTTCAGGATCTTCTAATTATTCAAGTCGTTCAAATTACGGTAATTCAAGTAGTACATATACTGTTAGAGCAGGGGATAGTTTATCATCTATCGCTAGTCGATATGGTACAACATATCGTCATATTATGAATTTAAATGGATTAAATAGCTTTTTAATTTTCCCTGGTCAACAATTAAAAGTATCTGGGTCTGTAAGTTCAAATTCACACTCAAGTTATAATTCAAATAGTGGTGGTTCATCAAGTACTTATACAGTACGTTATGGGGATTCACTGTCATCTATTGCTAGCCGATATGGTACAACATATCAACATATTATGAGATTAAATGGATTAAATAATTTCTTTATTTATCCTGGTCAAAAATTAAGAGTTAGTGGTTCAGCTTCTTCAAACACTTACTCAACGCGTTCAGCACAATCAACGTATTATTCATCACCAGTATTTAATCATAGAAATTTATATGATTGGGGACAATGTACATGGCATGTGTTTAATCGTCGTGCTGCTATTGGAAAAGGTATTAGTACTTATTGGTGGAATGCTAATAACTGGGATAATGCTGCAGCTAGAGATGGGTATCGTATTGATGGTAACCCAACAGTAGGTTCAATTGCACAATCAGATGCCGGTTATTATGGTCATGTAGCATTTGTAGAACGTGTTAATAGCAATGGTAGTATTTTAGTTTCAGAAATGAACTTTAGTGCGAGTCCAGGTATTTTAACATATCGTACAATCCCTGCTTATCAAGTACGCAATTATAAATTTATTCATTAATTTATCAAAAAAAGCTAATCAAAAGGAAGTATACTTTACTTCTTTTGATTAGCTTTTTTTATATTATTGGAAATTATAGTCTTCTTTAACTTTTCTAAAGCTTGAAGCTAAACGTGTAACATTAATAATGAATGATACGAATGATGTTAGCTTACGGAATTTGTAAGGAGATCTCATTGATACTACGAAATCTAAAAGTGTGCCTACAGTGCTTAGGCCTAAAGATAAATAAACTAGATTTTTATTTTTCGCGTCGAATTTAATACCGTTATAACCATCTACGATAAAGCCTGCTGTACTAACTAAATTTGAAACGCGCGTTAATTTTGATTTTTTTGCCATGAATAATACCCTCCGAAATATCTAAATGTCATCAAATAATCATTTAGTATATTATTATATGTTAACATCATACTAAAATAACATATATTTTTGAAGTACAAAACATTTCGTTAAAAAGGTGTGATCATATGATAAAGTGTGTTTGTTTAGTGGAGGAAACAGAGAACCAAATCTTATTAGTACAAGTAAGAAATAGAGAGAAGTATTATTTCCCGGGTGGTAAAATTGATGAAGGTGAAACGCAATTAGAAGCGATACAAAGGGAAGTAAAAGAGGAACTACAATTAGAGTTTCCACAAGAGGATTTCACATATATTGGAACGGTCATAGGCGATGCATACCCGCAAACGAACATGCTAACAGAACTAAATGGATTTAAACTTCAACAAGAAATTGACTGGAATAACGTTGAAATTGATAATGAAATTACTGATATACGTTGGTTCGATAAATCTGATACAACGTTAATAGCACCCGCTGTTATAAAGTGGATTGAAACATTTTCAGAGAGAAAGTAGGGGTATAATGGAAATTCGACCATATTCAATTCAAGATTACCCGTTATTAGATGTATTTGAAATATTACCAGAAGATAGAAAATTCACTCGGACACCTATCCATAATATTGATTTAGCTAAAGGAGACGACGAGCGTCACCCGACTCTTGTTATGAGAGATAATCAATGTGTGGGCTTCTTTACTTTACATGAAGGTCAGGGTGTTAAACCATATAGTGACAATAATAAAGCTATATTTTTCCGTTCATTTAGTGTGGATGCACGATATCGTGGTCAAGGTCTTGGAAAAGCAGTGATTCAACAACTACCAAGCTATATAAAGTCAACATTTCCTTACATTAATGAAATAATATTAACTGTGAATACTGACAACGACAAAGCCATCGGATTATATAAACAAGCCCAATATTCTATTACTGGAGATGCAATTTTAGAAGGGCGACCAGTTTACGTTATGAATTTTAAAATATAGATGCTTATAAATAAACAAGCCAGTGAATGAATTTATCAAGACTCATTTACTGGCTATTTTTGAGAGAACTGTGTCCCGGTTATTATTTTTTATAAGTTAAATTTTTAAATTTTAATCCGTAGATTGCGAAGAAATTTCAGAATGCTTTTGATTAAATTTAGGGTGTTTAATTAATAAAGCTGTAATCCATGCCGTAATCGGGATACTAATCGCTACGGCAATTCCACCTAGTAAGATTGAAATAAATTCTTGGGCAAATATTTTTGAGTTAATGATATGTCCGAAAGAATAATGTAATTGGAAAAACCAAAAGAATAATGTCAATTGACCACCAAAATAAGCTAAATATATGGTATTGGCAGAAGTTGCTAGAATTTCTCTACCTACACGCATGCCTGATTGGAACAATGCCTTACGTGAAAGGGTGGGGTTAGTTTCATTAAGTTCATACATTGGAGAACTTATAGTTATGGTTAAGTCGATGACTGCTGCAATTACTGCTAAAATGACTGTAAATACTGAGAATTGAACCATATCAATACCGATATTCATTGAAAAAATATATGTTTCGTCTTGTTGTTCCGTAGTAAAGCCTTGTAAGTGACCGATACTTATTGATAGATAAATACCAACTATTAAGAGAATGGTAGTAATTATTGTAGCAATAAAAGCTGCTTTGGTCTTAATGTTATAACTATTTAAAATAAATAAGTTACATGCGGCAATGACAATGCAAAAAACTAGTGAAACTAGGTAAATAGGTGTTCCAAATAAGATGAACACAATACTAATTAGCAAGATAATAAAATTTAAAAATAATGTTAAGTATGAGATTAAGCCTTTTTTACCGCCAAAAATGAGCATTAAAATTAATAAAATTAGTGCTAGTAGGACGACTGCATTCATCTTGTCACACCCTTCCATTTCATCCACATAACCATCAAACTAATTGTAATTGGAATCGTTAGAACGATACCAATACCACCAGTTAAAGCACGAGCAATTTCTAAAGACCAGTTCATCGAAATCGTATACGTAAATGTGTTAGCATTTTTTAAATAAATCAAGAACATCGGTAGACTTCCTGATAAGTAAGAGAAAAGTAAAATGTTCGTCATTGTACCCATAATATCCTGTCCTATATTACGACCTGCTAAAGTCCAACGTGATAAAGAAATGTTAGGCGTACGTTGTAATATTTCATACATACCGCTTGATATTGTAATAGCAACATCCATCACTGCACCTAATGATCCTATAAGTACAGAAGCTAAAAATATATCTTTAGGTGGCAGCGTTAAAAAACTCATTGTTTCATATTTAATACCAGCACCATTGGTTAACTGAATAATAATTTGAGTGATACCAATACATAAAAATGTGCCTAATAACGTACCGACTGTTGTAATCCAAGTGCGCATGTGCCAACCAGTGACGAGCAATAACGTGACAATGGTGGAGAAAATGATTGCCACACTCATCAAAATGAATAGATTAGTAGATGGATGTTTATCATGAATTGCAATAGCTATCAAGATAGCACCAGTGTTAAAGATGAGTGACAGAATAGATTGTAAGCCTACATTACGTCCTACTAGTAAGAGAGACATAATGAATATACCTGCGATTGCTACAGTTAAGCTATCGCGTTTTTTCTCTAAGATAGTTGCATCTTTAGGACTATTTTGAATATGCATTAGCACCTTGTTATTTTTGCTAAAGTGCTCTGAATCTGCTTGAGATTTAACATATGTATTGTCTATCGTAGTTGATTCACCTTTAAATTTTCCATTTAATATCTTTATTGTTAAATGCTGTTTGTATTTAAAATCTGTATTATGTTGCTCATCAACAACCTTTTGAGCGTTACTTGTTTCTACATGAGTAACTTTACCGATAGGTGTATTGTAGAAACTAGCATTGAAAAACGTAAAGATAAAAGTACCGATAATAAGTACACCAATTATAACAATGATGCGATTCATCACGCGATGACTAGAATTGTTGCGTTTTTGTGCATTCATTAATTTAACCCTCATTTATAAATCAAATTCTACTCTTAATTAAGTCAGAGTGATTATACGCCCCTCAGCATCATTATTCAAATAGTATCCATTTAATTATCGAATATCTCTTTATAACATTAGTGGTATGTAGATACTTTGCTTAAAAGTTGATGTATTAAATTCGATAAATTAAGTATATCAACTTTTTTATTATCCTTTTTAAAGACGACGCAAAATGATCGCTTTAATTCTGTATGGCCTAACGAAATATCACATAATTCACCTTTATCATTATCTAAAGATAAATAATCTGGCAAGATAACATAACCACGTTGATGTTTAAGTAAATAATTCGCTAAAGATTTAGAACCAACTATATTAACTGGCAGCTTTAAAGTGTGCTGTAAACGACTTTCAATTGTCGATGCCAAAGGTTTTAAAGTGAATAGCTGTGTTTTGGCAAATTGTGTTAGCGGAGGATTAATCGATAAAGCAATGACGTCATCTTTAGGTACATAAATATGATATGTTTCCTCAAATAATGGTTTCAATGATAGATTAGTATTCTTCTGAAGTTCTGCGTTAATTTCAACTAGGCCAATATCTATTTTGCCAGTATAAAGTGCCTCGGAAATATCAGATGATGACATAATATGAGGAACGATGATGCTATCATATTGTCGTTCAAATGCTTGGATGATCGCAGTAATCATTTGAGAGATATAGCTTTCCTCAAAACCAATATTCAGAACGTGTGCATTTTTATGATTTGTTTGTTGAAATAACGCTACCGTTTCATCTAATTGCTCTAAAATTTGAGTAGCTTGATTGAGTAGAGCTTTACCATGAGAGGTTAAATGAATATTTCTCCCTTGTCTATTGAATAACGTTACTTGCAATTCTTGTTCTAATAATGTAATTTGCCGACTTATTGCAGATTGGGCTATGTTCAACTCAAGTGCTGCTTCAGAGATGTGTTCTCTACGTGCTACTTCTACAAAATATTTTAATTGTTTAATTTCCATATACATGCCCCTTCCAACTTTTCAAATTTACCTATTAGTATTAATTGTTCTAATTATTAGAATAAAGTCATCTAATTAATATATTGTTCAGATAAATATTTTACATTATATTAATTATTATTAACAGTAAATTTTCTGAAAATTCTCAAAAGGAGTGGGCATCATGTTTGATGAAAGATTAAAAAGAGGATTATACGATTACCGTGAGGAACATGATGCATGCGGTATTGGGTTTTACGCAAACATGAATAATTTAAGGTCACACGATATCATCGAAAAATCACTTGAAATGTTACGTCGTCTTGATCATCGTGGTGGTGTTGGCGCAGATGGGATAACAGGTGATGGTGCAGGTATTATGACCGAAATACCATTTCAATTTTTTAAAGCACATGTCAATTTAGACTTACCTAACGAGGGAGATTATGCGGTAGGTCTTTTTTTCTCTAATGAAAAGATTCAAGGTACGAAACATGAAACGCAATTCAATGACTACTTTCAAAGTGAAGGTTTAAAGGTAATTGGCTATCGTGATGTGCCTGTCGATGTTAATGCAGTGGCACCTCATGTTGCGTCTACGATGCCACACATTCAACAAGTGTTTATTGATATTAGATCTATTGAAACACCGGTTAAACCATTGTATATAGCGAGAAAACAAATAGAGCAATATGCAGAACGACAAGATTTAGGGCTTTATTTCACAAGTTTATCGCATAAGACAATTGTTTATAAAGGTTGGTTACGCTCAGATCAAATTAAGAAACTATATCTAGATTTAAATCACGAAGACTATCAATCGAAACTAGGACTTGTTCATTCAAGGTTTAGTACGAATACGTTCCCGAGTTGGAAGCGTGCGCATCCAAACCGATTATTAATGCATAATGGAGAAATTAATACGATTAAAGGTAATGTGAATTGGATGAGAGCACGGCAAAGACAATTAATTCAAACATTATTTGGCGAAGAACATACTAAAATACAAAACATTGTTGATGAAGATGGTAGTGATTCAGCGATTGTAGATAATGCGTTAGAATTTTTATCATTAGCGATGGAACCCGAAGAAGCAGCGATGTTGCTTATACCTGAACCATGGTTATACAACAAAGAAAATGATGCCAATGTTCGTGCGTTCTATGAGTTTTATAGCTATTTAATGGAACCATGGGATGGACCAACGATGATTTCGTTCTGTAACGGAGATAAAATTGGTGCATTAACTGACCGAAATGGATTACGACCAGGTCGTTACACAATTACAAAAGATAATTTTATTGTTTTCTCATCTGAAGTGGGTGTAGTAGATGTACCTGAAGCCAATGTTGCTTATAAGGGACAGCTCAATCCCGGGAAGTTATTACTTGTAGACTTTGAGTCTCATAAAGTGGTTGAAAATAATGAATTGAAAGCTCGAATTGCCAATCAATATCCTTACAAAGAATGGTTGGAAAGCTACAAAGTGGACCTAAACTTAGAAGCCCAAACGTATCATCACCCTTTATTAAACAATGAGACATTATTTAAGTTGCAGCGTCAATTTGGATATACGAAAGAAGATATCTATAAATATATGTCTGAATTAGTGATAGGAAAGAAAGATCCAATTGGTGCTATGGGTTACGATGCGCCACTTGCGGTATTAAATGAAAGACCAGAGTCCCTATTTAATTACTTTAAACAATTATTTGCACAGGTAACTAACCCACCTATTGATGCTTATCGCGAAAAGATAGTAACAAGTGAGTTATCTTATTTAGGTGGAGAAGGTAATTTGTTCCATCCTGATGAAACAGTATTAGACCGTATTCAACTGGCAAAACCCGTCCTAACTTTAACGCAATTAGATAAGATTAAACAGAGTAAGTTTAACGTGAAACACTTAACTACACTATATCAAGATAACCTTAAAGAGGCATTGGAAAGACTGGGTGAAGCGGCGATACAAGCTACTCGAGATGGTCATACTATATTAGTTCTTGATGATAGTGAACTTATTGATAATGATGATGAAAGTAAAGTGAAAGAACAACGCTACGCTATGCCAATATTATTAGCTATCAGTCATATTCATCAGTTATTAATCAGAGAAGGTCTACGTATGGATACTAGCTTAGTGGCACTATCTGGAGAAACGCGTGAAGTTCATCATGTAGCATGCTTATTAGGCTATGGTGCAAATGCTGTTATTCCATATCTAGCTCAGCATACTATTGCGCATTTAACTGAAACACATCGTTTAGAAGGCGCCGTTTCCGACAACGTTGAAACTTATACACGTGTGCTATCAGAGGGTGTTATTAAAGTAATGGCGAAGATGGGTATCTCTACTGTTCAAAGTTATCAAGGGGCTCAAATCTTTGAAGCGGTTGGTCTATCTCAAGAAGTAATTGATGACTATTTCACTGGAACGCAGTCTAAGTTATCAGGGCTAAGCATTCAACAAATTGATGCTGAAAATAAAATGCGTCAACAAAGACATAATGAGTACCTAGATTCAGGAAGTGTCTTCCAATGGCGACAACAAGGTCAACATCATGTGTTTAATCCTACAACAATTCATTTGTTACAACATGCATGTCGTGAGAATGATTATAAACAGTTTAAATCTTTTTCTAATGCTGTACATGAACAAAGAAATGATCATCTACGTGATTTATTAGAATTTAAAGCACAGCAGCCGATTCATATTAGTGAGGTTGAGTCAATAGAGACCATTGTTAAACGTTTTAATACGGGGGCAATGAGCTATGGTTCTATTTCCGAAGAAGCACATCAAACACTAGCACAAGCTATGAATAAACTAGGTGGTAAAAGTAATAGTGGCGAAGGTGGAGAAAATCCTAAACGCTATGAAATCCAAGAAGACGGTAGTGTGTTATCAAGTGCTATCAAGCAAGTGGCTTCTGGTCGTTTTGGTGTAACTAGTAATTATTTACAACATGCAAAAGAGTTACAAATTAAAGTTGCTCAAGGTGCTAAGCCAGGAGAAGGAGGACAGTTACCGGGCACAAAAGTGTATCCTTGGATTGCTGAGACACGAGGTTCAACGCCAGGTATAGGATTGATTTCGCCTCCACCACATCACGATATTTACTCAATTGAAGACTTAGGACAATTAATTCATGACTTAAAGAATGCAAACAGAAGCGCTGATGTAGCAGTTAAATTAGTTTCGAAAACAGGTATCGGAACCATTGCATCGGGTGTCGCTAAAGCATTTGCAGATAAAATCGTCGTGAGTGGATATGACGGTGGTACAGGCGCATCTCCTAAGACGAGTATTCAACACGCCGGTTTACCTTGGGAACTTGGTTTAGCTGAAACGCATCAAACATTGAAATTAAATGATTTACGTAGTCGTGTTCGTTTAGAAACAGATGGTAAGTTGATGACAGGTAGAGATGTTGCATTAGCATGTGCACTAGGTGCCGAAGAATTTGGATTCGCGACTGCACCATTAGTTGTTTTAGGGTGCATCATGATGCGCGTTTGTCATAACGATACATGTCCAGTAGGTATCGCGACTCAGAACAAAGATTTAAGAGCGTTATTTAGAGGTAAAGCTGACCACGTTGTTAACTTTATGCATTTCATTGCTGAAGAGTTAAGAGAGGTCTTAGCATCGTTAGGACTACGAACAGTTGAAGAATTGGTTGGACGTACCGACTTGTTACAACGCTCAAGTCGAATTGATGAACAATCCAAAGCAGCAACACTAGATGTTGAGAAGTTATTGGATTCAGTTGATGGCCCTAACTCAAAAGAAATTAATCAAAATCATCATTTAGATATAGGTTTCGATTTAAATTATCTATATAAAGATGCTAAACAGAGTATTAAGGATGGAAAATTATTTAAAGGGAATTATGTGATTAATAATGAACAACGAGATGTAGGTGTTATCACAGGAAGTTACATTACTCAGTGTCACGGTATTAAAGGGTTACCAGAGGGGACAATTGTAGCTAAAACACATGGTCATGCTGGACAAAGTTTAGCGGCATTCGCACCATCAGGATTGTTAGTCCAACATACAGGTGATGCAAATGATTACGTTGGTAAAGGGTTATCAGGTGGTACTATTGTGATTAAGGCACCAAATAAACAACGCGAACGTGAAATTATTGCTGGGAATGTATGTTTCTATGGTGCTTCAAAAGGTAAAGCCTTTATTAATGGTAGTGCTGGCGAACGTTTTTGTATTAGAAACAGTGGTGTTGATGTAGTAGTAGAAGGTATCGGTGATCATGGTTTGGAATATATGACTGGAGGACATGTAGTCAATCTAGGAGATGTAGGTAAGAACTTCGGTCAAGGTATGAGCGGAGGCGTTTGTTACGTATTTCCAAGTAATCTCGAATTATTCAAACGTAAAAACCAATTACCAACCCTGGCTTTTGAGAGAGTGACACACAAAGAGGAGAAAGCGTTACTTAAAACAATGTTAGAGGAACATTATCGTTATACCCAAAGTACAAAAGCAGCGGCAATTTTAAATGATTTTGAACATGTGGCAGACAAAGTTATTAAAGTGATTCCAAAAGATTATGAACTAATGATGCAAAAAATTGAATTACAAAGTCGTCGTTTGCCACAACTTGATGATGCTAAACTGGCAGCATTCTATGATGAACGTACGACAATTGAACAAGAATTACAGCCAGCAGTTATTTACTAAAGAAAGGAGAGGTCTGTTATGGGTGAGTTTAAAGGATTTATGAAATATGAAAAGCAATCATTATCTGAACTGTCTTTAGTTGAACGCCTAAAACATCATGATGCGTTTCAACAACGTTTTTCACGTGATGAGGCGTCTGTTCAAGGCGCGCGATGTATGGATTGTGGGACACCATTCTGTCAAACAGGTCTTCCTTTCGGTAGAGAAACCATTGGTTGCCCTATTGGTAATTATATTCCTGAGTGGAATGATTTGGTTTATCGCCAGGATTTCAAAGCTGCATATCAACGTTTAAGTGAAACAAATAATTTTCCTGAATTTACAGGACGTGTTTGTCCTGCACCTTGCGAACAATCTTGTGTTATGAAGATTAATCGTGAATCAGTCGCAATTAAAGGGATAGAACGCACGATTATTGATGAAGCATATGATAACGGTTGGGTTAAACCTAAATATCCTAAGCAACGGTTGGAACAATCTGTAGCGATTGTTGGGAGTGGTCCTGCAGGCCTCTCTGCAGCTGAAGAGCTCAATTACATGGGTTATCAAGTGACGGTGTTTGAAAGAGCCGCAGAAGCGGGTGGTTTATTAATGTATGGAATTCCCAATATGAAATTAGATAAGGATGTTGTACGTCGCCGTATTACACTGATGACAGAAGCAGGTATTACATTTAAAACGAATACCAACATTGGTGTGGATATCTCACGCGAAGAATTAGAACAGACATATGACGCTATTATCTTATGTACAGGAGCTCAAAAAGCACGTGACTTGCCATTAGAAGGACGTATGGGTCAAGGTATTCACTTTGCTATGGATTATTTAACCGAGCAGACTCAATTACTAAATGGTGAAATTGACGAACCAACTATTACGGCTAAAGGAAAAAATGTAATCATCATAGGTGCTGGTGATACTGGCGCGGATTGTGTTGCTACTGCCTTACGTGAAAATTGTAAGTCAATTGTGCAATTTAACAAATATACGAAAGCACCTGAAGAAATTGCGTTTGAAAGTAATATGTCGTGGCCACTTGCATTACCTGTTTTCAAAATGGATTATGCTCATAAAGAATATGAAGCACGTTTCGGTAGAGAGCCTCGCGCTTATGGTGTTCAAACTATGCGATATGATGTTGATCATATTGGTAATGTGCGTGGTGTATATACACAAATCTTAGAGGAAACACCAGAAGGAATGGTTGTCGTAGATGGTACTGAAAGACATTGGCCAGCAGATCTTGTTCTTTTATCCATCGGCTTCGAAGGTACCGAACCTACAGTACCAAGCTCTTTTGATATTGCTACACAACAAAATAAAATCATCGCCAACGATAAAGATTATCGCACTAATAAAGAAAAAATATTTGCCGCTGGGGATGCGAGAAGAGGTCAAAGTCTTGTAGTTTGGGCGATTAAAGAAGGACGTGCTGTTGCTCAATCTGTCGATAAATTCTTGAAACAAAAGGTATTCGTGTAAGTTACTTTAAAAATAAGATAGTAATGAAAATAAAATGGATAATTTTACATTTTAAACTTAAAAGTAATTGACTTCCGATGAACCGTGGTATATGATATTTATTGTGTTCATTGGAGGAATACCCAAGTCCGGCTGAAGGGATCGGTCTTGAAAACCGACAGGGCCTTAACGGGCCGCGGGGGTTCGAA
>NZ_JAVSMG010000005.1:0-185704 GCF_033283505.1 Staphylococcus sp. NWU MK-U1
GTTATCCCAGTCTTATAGGTAGGTTACCCACGTGTTACTCACCCGTCCGCCGCTAACGTCAAAGGAGCAAGCTCCTTATCTGTTCGCTCGACTTGCATGTATTAGGCACGCCGCCAGCGTTCATCCTGAGCCAGGATCAAACTCTCCATAAAAATTTATGATGTTTGATTAGCTCATAATACTAAATAGTGTTTGTAACATTTAAGTTACTGTTTTGGAATTAACGTTGACATATTGTCATTCAGTTTTCAATGTTCATTTTTTAAAATCAACTTCTTAATTATATAACTTTCATTTAAAAAAGTCAATAACTTTTGTTGATTACTTTTAATATTTTAAGTCATCTTAATTTGTTTTGCAATGGTAACTTTTACACCATCGAAACAAACTTTATAAAGAATTAACATTCCGTTTTTGACGACTTTTATATAATATCAAGATAAAAGTATTACGTCAACACTTTTTTGAACTAAATTATAAATTATTTATTATTCAAATGGATATGTTACTCACAAGAAATTATTCTATCAGATTCAAGATATTTTGCAATAGAAAAAACGCATGAAATTTAAAATTCCATGCGTCAATTTTACACTAAATCTATCTTTATTTTTTAATTGTAGATGCAATCACTTTTTGAGCGATAGATGTGTAGATTTTTCCTAAACGATCATCTGCTTGATAAATAGAGGGTGAGAAATCTTTAGGATTCCAAGTAGGTTGTTCTAATGGTAGTTCTCCTAATAACTGAGTATTTAATTCATCTGCTAGTTTACGTCCTCCGCCTTTACCAAAGACATATTCTTTATTACCTGTTTCTTTACTTTCGAAATAACTCATATTTTCGATAACACCGAGAATAGAGTGCTCGGTATGTTTTGCCATTGCCCCTGCTCTAGCCGCAACAAATGCTGCAGTAGGATGCGGTGTCGTTACAATTATCTCTTTACTACTTGGTAGCATTGAATGTACATCTAAAGCTACATCACCTGTTCCTGGAGGTAAGTCTAATAGTAAGTAATCAAGTTCTCCCCATTTCACTTCTACAAAGAAATTGGTTAACATTTTCCCTAACATAGGGCCACGCCATATTACTGGTGCATTCTCTTCTACGAAAAAGGCCATTGATATAACTTTCACTCCATGACGTTCTACTGGAATAATCTCTTTTCCTTGAACTCCTGGTTTCTCATCAATACCCATCATATCTGGAACACTAAAACCATAAATATCCGCATCAACTAAACCAACACGTTTACCTTCGCGGGCTAATGCTACTGCTAAATTTACTGCTACTGTAGATTTACCTACACCGCCTTTTCCTGAAGCAATCGCTATAAATTCTACAGGGTTGTCTTTAGATAAAAGCCCCTCAATGGTCTTAGGTTGTTCTTCTTTCTTACCAGTATATTGCTCAACCGTTTCGGCAGGTAATTCTTCAAATCTTATGCCAACAGTATTAGCACCATTATCTTTAAGTGCTTTAACTATTGCCATTTGTAAATCTAATTGCGGTTGTCCGCCTAATTGTGCCATTGCCACTTTGACACTAACATGCTCTATTTCTTCTTTAATAGTTACTTCTACAATACCGTCTGTCTCTTTAAGTGGTACATCTATAATTGGATCTTTTAATGCTCCAACTATTTCTTTCACTTGATCTACCGTTAACAATGAAAATCCCCCTTAGTATTCTTTATACCTCTATAATATCAAATATTAATATGTATTGACTTTCTAAATTAGTATATATTTTTTAAATGTATAAAAAAAGAAGTTAGCTCACTATCTGTTCGCTAACTTCTATCAATATGAGAATTACATATCCCGTGTATTTGTTGAATTTTTATTATAGTGTCTTTCCTCTTTGATGAATAAAGAGAAAATAAAACCAATAATTACAAGACCAGTTACTATTGCAAACGATAAATCTACACCAGCTGCAACACTCTGTCTTTGTAATATTTCATGGTTCGAACTTGCTGATGAACCAGTGCTTAGTATTTTTGCACCAATACTCATGAAAGTGACCATTAAAGCTGTTCCTAGAGAGCCGGCCATAACACGACCGAAGTTCATGATGGCAGTACCATGTGATATATCTTCATTTCTAAGTGCATTGATGCCTGCAGTATTGATAGGCATCATTAGTAGTGAAACTGCAAACATTCTTATAGCATAAACAACAACTAACATAGTGTATGATGAATCATATTTCAAGAAACTTAGAGATGCCGTTGTTGCGATAAGAATAATGAAACCAATTAAAATTAAAAGTCTAGGCCCATACTTATCATATATTTTACCTGTATAAACAGACATTATACCGTTTAAAATGGCTCCGGGCATAATGACCAATCCAGACATAAATGCGCTCAACCCAAGTCCATTTTGAACAAATAAAGGAATTAAGAGGGCTGGACCTACCATTGACATCATTACAATCATTGAAGTTATAGTACTGAAAGTGAATATTTTGCTTTTAAAAACTCTGAGGTTTAACAAAGGATTAGTGATACTTAACTGTCTTCTAATAAATGTGATAACTATTAGAATACCAATAATGGCCGAGATTATAACAATTGGATTAGTGAACCCCAAATTACCTGCGCTACTGAACGCATAAAGCATTAATCCGAATCCTAACGTTGAATAAACAACTGATCTTTTATCTAACGCTGTCTTTTTAGTCTCGTTATAACTAGATAGCGTGATAGCACCAAATATATATCCTACGAGCGCAATGCCTACAACTATAATGAAAGGCACTCTCCAACTTGTATTATCAATAATTAACCCTGAAAACGTAGGACCTATTGCTGGAGCAAATTGTATGACCAAACCAGCCAATCCCATTGCAAATCCACGTTTTTCTTTTGAAAATAAAGTAAACAATGTGAACTGCATGAGTGGCATAATAATTCCGGCACCAATAGCTTGAATCACTCTGGCAAACATTAGGACACCAAAGCTAGGTGCAATGGCAGCTATAATTGAACCAACTAAGAAAATTCCCATTGAAACTAAATATAATGGTTTTGTTTTTATTCGATCCATCAGATAAGCAGTTAAAGGAATCATCGTCCCATTTACAAGCATAAAGCCTGTTACTAACCATTGAGCAGTATTTTCAGATGTATTTAATTCTCTCATAATGTGTGGCAAAGCCGTATTTAGTAAAGTTTGATTTAAAATAGCGATAAATGCACTTAATAGCATTACCGCTACGATAAGGTTCCGTTTTTTTGTGGATACTTCTATATTCGCCATATAAAAACTCCTTTTATTTCATACATATTTTTATATTCAATCAAACTTTAGTATGCCAAGCAAACTAAATGCTTGCTATTTCTTATTATTAAGGTTCTCACTATCTGGATAAAATATAATTTTAAATATATATAACAATCCTATGATGACTGAAATAACCCAAAAATCAATCTCGATATAAACATAATGTATGTGAATAATAAAATAGAAGAGTATCGTAGTAACAACATATGAAATCAAGTGGTACAAACTGCCATTAAAATATGGATTATTGGGCAATTGTTTTCTAAAATAATCCATTAAATGTTCAATGGCAAATAAAATGAAGTAACCAAAAACAATATAGCTACCATAATAAACTAAATTATCTACTAAATTTTTATTATAGGTAAAATAACCTAGCTTAAAAAAAATTAGAATTCGACTTAATCCAAATAAACCAAATCCTAAAAACATTAAAAAAATAGCACCTGAAATGATAAAGATAGTGAGGACAAGTAAAGTTGATAAAATATTTTTATAATTATTTTTAAAAAACTTCATCTTTCTGTCCTCCTTTTTATACACGGTAATTTTATCATTAATAAATCACGATATAAAATTTAAAGTACGTTAGTCTAAAACTTTATTATTCTCCAATTATATTACATTTGAGTGATTAAACACTCTATACATCGGATCTATAAAGCGTTGACCACATAATAATAAGAAGAATAGCGACTAATGAAACTGCAAATAATATATTGTAAAAATGCCCATCCATGATTCCAACTGACATAGCATAGAAATATCCCATTACAGTTGAACCTATTGATGAACCTAAATTTTTAGTTAATGCATAGAAAGACATCATTTTTTTCATATGTCTAGGATCTGTTTCTTCTTGAACGATGACACTGTCCTTTGTATAAACAAATCCAAAACTTAACCCAGCAAGAATTACTGTTGCTGCTATTAATAATGGTAATTTGAGACCAAACATGAGTATGATACTGCTAATCAATAATAATGTAAAAGCACTAATATATAATGCTTTTCGAGTTAAGTTCTCTTCTACCTTTGCTAAGTTAAAATTTAAAACTAACCAAGCTACTGATAGTGGGAATATTACCAAACCACTTTGAAGTGGTGAAAGATGTAAGTGATCTTGTAAGTAGATTGGAATGTATAAATTGTATCCCATTAAAGACATAGCTATTAATAAATCCGTTACAAACACTAGTGAAACTGAACGATTAAACTCTGAAATTGGGATAAATGGATTTTTTATTTTGCTCTCAAATTTAAATAAAATAAAGATAAAAATGAAAGCTAACATCAATGAAATAATATTTAATACTATTGATGACTTATTCAATAAACCAAACATAAATAATCCTATAAATATGTAAAAGAAAGAAAGTCCTTTAACATCGAAGCTTGAGGATTTAACTTCTGCTTCTTCTGGAAAATGAAAAGTAATAAATGCAAGTATAATTGCAATAACTGCTATTGGAATGTTTATAAAAAATAACCAATGCCATGTTGCAAACTCTAAAATTGCCCCACCTAATAATGGTCCAATAATACTTGAAATTCCCCAGACACTTCCTACTATTCCCATAATTTTGTATCTAAATGGTATTTCAAATGCTAATTTTGGAACAATTTGAGTCAGCGACATCATAACTCCTGCTCCCAATCCTTGAACAATTCTAGAGATAATAAGCATTATAAATGTGCCACTCATTCCTGACATTAAACTACCAATACCAAATAAAAACACGCCTACCATTGCAATATATAATATTTTAAATCTTGTTAATAATTCACCAACAATAGGATTCGCAACTACAAGCGCTATGAAATAAACAGTAAATACTAATGATATAGATGCACCAGCGTTTAAATCAGTTCTTATAGTGGGCATCGCTAATGAGATAATTGAGCTTTCTATTGCAGCCATAAACATAGTTAAAACTAAAGTTACGACGATACCTATTGATTTAAAGTTCATGAACATTATTCCTCCTAAATAAATTTCAGATTCTTTAATAGGATAATCAACATTTTATTTTACATGCAATAGAATGATTACTTTTAATAAAAAATAAGACTGATGACCGATAAAATCATCAACCTTATTTTGAATTCTCTATATAAAATAAAGTATTGCTATTAAATGAAACATTGAAGCGATTACGATAAAAATATGCCAAATCATATGAAAGTATGGACGGTTTTTTTGGGCATAAAACCAAGCACCAATAGTGTAAGATAAGCCTCCTAGTACAATGAATAAGATAAATAACCAAGATGTACGCATAATGATAATAGGTAGAAAAATAATACCAACCCATCCCATTACTAAATAGACAATCAAACTTAATTTAGGATTCACATTAACAGAAATGGACTTATACAAAATTCCCCAAATTGTAGTACCCCAAAGTAATATGAATACAAACCAACCAATCCATCCTCCTACGACAGTTAATAAAACTGGCGTATAAGTTCCTGAAATAGCAACATAAATCATACTATGATCAATAATTCTTAAAATATATTTGTGAGCAGTATTATTTTTCATTGCATGATATATAGTTGAAGAGATAAACATCATAAAAATACTAATTACAAATATAGAAATACTAACTGAGCTTAACGTTCCATGTGCTATATAACTATGAACTGCAGCATATGGTAGTAAAAAAAGTGTAAGTAACGCAGCTACACCATGTGAAACTGAGTTACCAATTTCTTCACCGAAAGATAGAGGAATGATGTCTTTAAATGATTCGACAACAGTACCTTTTACATTCTTAGTTGAGTTAGACATCTGGCTCCACCACCTTTTAAATTAAATTCAAACGTTCTAAATCTGATGTAGCAGTTTCAACACTATCTTTGCCTTCTTTATTTTTAAGTGGAGAAAATTCATCTTCTCTATTAACTTGCAACGTTACAAAACTTGTTGCATATCTAAAAATATCAAAATAAAACAATTCAAATTTCAATGTTGGTTTTTCAACAACTCCAAAATCTTCATCTAATTGCTTTAATTTTTTCACTGCTAAGTGATATGGTAAATCATTATTTACTGCTTGTTTAATAAATGCAACTTTAAAGGCATGAATTCCAATGTTTGCATTATCAAACGTATTAGCGACCGCTTCATCCAATTCAGAATACTCAAGAACCGTGTCCTTACTATTTTGATTTACTAATCGTCCGACACTTTCACCATCCCTAGGTTGAATTGATTTAGAAGTTACGTCGCAATCGTTTACCACTGTAAACCCAGCAAATAATGGATCTAATACTTTAACTAATACGTTATCAATGTTATTTAAGAAAATAAATTTCACACCATCAGATGCCATTTTATCCAAGTAACCATTTTTTTCTAATGATTTAAATACACCACCATTTCCGTTTGGCGTCTCCATTATATATCCCTGTTCATTAAGTACCAATTGCCCAGTTTCACTTAATGCGACCATGTTTTCTTGTTTAAAGAAATGTACATTATCAGGGTTATAACCAAAATAATCATGTTGTTCAAAGTACGATAACGTTTCTTCATGATTGATATCACTAGTCATGATATACCAATTGATTAAATGACCAGTTTCCTTTTTAAGTTTAAGTAATTGTCGTGCTTGTAATTCAAACAAACTAACTCCTTTTATTTCAAATGAACCTTTAGGGCCTTTATAACCTAAACGCGTACCTTGACCACCGGCCATTAATAAAACTGCAAATTCACCGTTTCGTATTGCTTCTATGCCTTTTTGTTCATATTTAGCACTTTCTTGATTAGTCAATTCAGTCTTGCGTAGATATTTTACTTCTGAAACAGATGACACATCAGAAATTGATTGACGGTTAACATATAAATCTTGAAATAATTGTTGAATACTTTCTAAATCTAATTCATTCACTTTCGATTCTAATTTTTCTTTTTCATTGCTGCTCATTAACTTTTCATATTCACTCAAATGTTCTTGATTATATTTCTTTAATTGATTTTGATCTAACATTTTAACTCTCCTTGTGATTAATTCAATATGTATTCATACTCTCATTATTTGATAGTTACCCTAAAATGGACTGACTTATATATTTTAATAAATGACTAATAGAAGTTTGAAATAATATGTATAATGCGCCAATACTTAATGCAGTAGCCAGTGATACATCGACTAAGCCACCAGTTTTAAAGGTAAACGGGAACTTAATAGTAAAAGGAATAGGATAAAGTAACTTTACTCCCCTTGGCGTTAACATATCTAGTATAACATGAGAGGCCATACCACCGATAATAGAAACCAAATAGTAAGTAGGAGTTTGAATCAAATTAAGGAGAAATACAATGATACCTATAAATAATAAGGAGTGAGTGAATGTCCTATGACCGAATAACAGCCTTATAATTAAACTAAGCAATTTTAATTTTCTACCAATTTTACTTCCAGTGTGACAAATGTCTGGTAATAAACTTGAAACTACAGATAAACATATTACTGTAACAGTTGAGAACAAATCTGTTTGAAAGTGTTCGGTTGTTAATGCACCTACTAGTAATCCAGCAGATACGTGAGTTTTGCCTGTCATAAACCTTCTCCTTTATAGAGAACATTTTAACATAAACCACTCTAAAATACGAACATATTTTCGGTGTTAACTAAATAGTGTATCACAAAATTTAAAAAGTATATCATTAATACTTGAAAACGATTACACACTGATATATGATATAGACATAAATAACATAAAGGATGTGTTCTTTAATGGCAATGACTGTTAAGAAAGATAATAATGAAGTTAGAATTCAATGGAGAGTAGCTGATATCAAAATCCCTACTAGTGAAATTAAAAATATTTCACAAGACCAAGAAATTCATGCCGTTCCAGATTTAGATTCTAAAAATATTTCACGTATTGGTTCTACCTTTGGTAAAACTAATAGAGTGATTATTGATACAGATGATCATGAATACATTATTTATACGCATAACGACCAAAAGGTTTATAACGAATTAACTAAGTAATAACAATATACATTTTTCATTCGCAAAGTTATAAAAAAACTGTCAACTTCCGCTATGTAGTTGACAGTTTTTTAATCTAAAATAATAAATACTGTATTACTTTTTATTTTTCTTAATATTAATTAAACTACACTTAGATAAGGAGGTTAAATTATGTTTGTTGTTACAAATAGAATTACCGTAAAAAAAGGATTTGCAGAAAAAATGGCGCCAAGATTCACTAAAGGTGGAAAAATTGAAGCATTGCAAGGTTTTCATAAAATTGAAGTTTGGAAAGTGGCACGAGATCATGAAAGTGAAGACATGTACGTAAATACATGGTGGGAGACTGAAAAAGACTTTGAAGCTTGGACTAAAAGCGATGCATTTAAAGAAGCACATCAAAACAGAGACAAAACATCGTCTGAATCTTCACCGGTGATTAGCAGTGAAATTGTTAAAGCTACGGTATTATCTACATTAAATTAAAAAAAGGCAATGAAGTATACATAGGAATTGTTTATTTCAACATTTCTAACCTATGACTTCATTGCCTTTACTATTTTATAATAATAAATGAGCCATTAACGCTATAATTGGTAAAGTGATTGCAGTTCTAATTAGGAAAATCATAAATAATTTACCTAAACTTACTGGTATTTTAGAACCTAATATTACACCACCAACTTCTGATAAATATATTAATTGAGAAATACTTAAAGCACCAATTACAAATCTTGTAATCTCACTGTGCGCATCAGCAATTAATATAGATGGTAAGAACATATCTGCAAAACCAATCAATAATGTTTCAGAGGCTTTAGCCGCTTCTGGTATTTGCAATAATTCAAGTATTGGAATAAAAGGTTGACCAATAATTGAAAATACCGGCGTATAATTAGCTATCATAGTCGCAAGCGTTCCGATGCTCATAACGACTGGAAGGATAACAAACCACATATCTATTACAGTTTTTAAACCGGATTCCCAAAACTCTTTAAACCCTGGTGCTTTCAAACCAACAATAGTCGCCTCTTCAAAACCATATCCCAGTGCCGTTTTACCTTCAGGTAGTTTTTCTAATCTAGTATTCTCAGAAACTTCTTTAGTAAATTCATCAGGTATTTTGTTTAATGGCCAAATACGTGGCATGATCATTGCAGCAACAAAACATGAAATAATTACAGTTAAATAAAACGCAAAAAATTTATGTTGTAATCCCACAGTTTCTGCAATAACGATAGCAAAAGTAATAGAAACGACACTGAACGTAGTAGAAATCACTATGGATTCCCTTCTAGAGTAAATGCCTCTTTCATACTGACGACTTGTTATTAGGACACCTACAGTTCCATCACCAATAAACGATGCTAAATTATCTACTGTAGAGCGCCCTGGCAATGTGAATAATGGTCTCATAATTGGTCTAAATAAGGGGCCTAAAAATTCTAATAAACCATATTCCATTAAAAAAGGTAAGAATAGTGCAGCAAATAAAAATACTGCAACCAATGTAGGTAAAAGATCATAAAACACTAAACCACCAGTATCCTCTGAATAAATAACCTTTGAACCAAGTTTAAAATAGGTCATCCATACAAAGACGACGGCTAATAATCTTAATGTCATCCAGACTGGACCAACTTTAAATGCACTATCTAATAATCCGCCTGGTTTAACTTTATTTTTAAAAATTGTCGAATAAAGTACTGTTAATATTGCAGACAATGTAATAATAAAAATTATAATAATTGGCATTGCATCACCAAGTAGACCTTTTAGCCAATTTGCAAAAAAGGCTACAGGTAATGTAGTTTGTTTCTCACCATCTTGTGTAACTGGTACTGGAATTAAGAAAAGTATAATTCCAATAATAGACATAGTTATGAATTTCGCTCTACCTTTGGCAATCTGTTGCTTTGAGTAACCTTCCACCACTAATAACCTCTTTCTTTCTCATTATTGATGCTTTTATATTCATTGATTATGTAAATATATTAAGTAAAACAGCAAACTTTTATATAAATATAAGAATATATGCATTTTTATAAATAGCATATTAAATACTATATATCATTTTTAATTGATATGCAATATAAAAAGAGCTAATTTTCATCATAAATATGAGAATAATTAGCTCTTAAATTTCATTAAATTCGTCTTAATAAAAATAAGAAATACGGCACCCCAATGATAGCAATTATTACACCCACAGGTATATCTAATGGTGGATGAATTCCTCTCGCTAACCCATCACTGAACAAGATTAAAATTGAACCTATACAACCAGACATAATTACAACATGGAAGTAACGCTGACCTACAATAGATCTGGCGATATGTGGTGCAATTAGGCCTAGAAAACTTATACCGCCTACTACTGAAATGGAGGCACCAGCCAGCATAACCGACAAAATAAGTAAGATCATTTTGAGTCTTTGTACTCTTGCACCAAGCGCCGTAGCAATATTTTCTCCTAAATTTAAAATATCTAATTGATAACTTAAACATAATACGAGTGGTAAGGTTATAACAAACCAGGGTATGATTGAATAGAAATTTTCAATAGTATGACCATATAAACTTCCTGTCAACCAAACTAATGCATTATTTGCATCCATAGGGTTTCTAATAAGTAAAAATTGAACTACAGCGGTACATATAGCACCGATAGCTAACCCTATTAAAGCTAAAGTTGAGCCTTTAATATTATATTTAGAAATTAAAAATGACAAAATCAAACTAATAAATAATGCACCTATGAAGGAACCAATAGGTAGTACTAATAGCGGCGCTGAAGGAAATAGCATAATTACTATAATAGCTGCCAAACTTGCGCCTTTAGTTATACCTATAACATCTGGAGATGCTAGTGGATTTCTAACTACCCCTTGAATCACCGCGCCAGAAATGGCCAAACTACTTCCTACAACTAATCCTAGTAACGTTCTTGGAATTCGGTACTCGTTTAAAATGAAATCATCAAATTTTAGAATTACGTGAATTGCTTTCAAAGGACTGTACATTGTTGAACCAACACATAAACTTACAAATATGCTTACAATTAAGCAGATGATTACAACAGTGTAACGAATAGATAATTGTCGTTTTGTCATATTCGTTTCACCCCTTTTAAAGTTATTAATAGGAAATAAATTGCCCCAACAAATGAAGTGACAATACCAACTGGAGATTCGTAAGGAAATGTAATAAGTCTACTTAACATATCTGATAGTAATAATAAATCGGCACCTATCAAAAAAGTTAAAGGCACCATTAAGAAGTAATCTTTACTTATATAACGTTTAACTATATGAGGGACGATTAAACCAATGAATCCAATCGGACCAGCTATTGAAACAGATGCACCTGCTAATACAATTACAAGTATACCTATTACAATTCTAATCAATTGTGTCTTTTGTCCTAACCCTTTCGCTATGTCGTCCCCTAATTTCATAATGGTTAATTGACGTCCTAATAACATAGTTATAATTAGTGATAAAATTAACCAAGGCATAACCGACAATACTGCAGTCCATTTCAATCCATTAAGAGATCCTACCAACCAGAACATAACAGTAGTATTAGAATCTTCATTTAGTATTATGATACCTTGCGTTAAACTACTGAAAAATAAATGAATTGCCATTCCAGCAAGAGCTAATTTAATTGGCGTTATTTTTTTCGTTGAACCAGATAGTATATATACAGTTAGTCCGCCAATAAATGCCCCTAAGAATGCCAGATATGTTGCATAGTTACCTAGTGAAGGTATTAATATCGTCACTAATACTATTACAAATGATGCACCTGAATTAACACCAAATATTTGTGGAGACGCTAATGGATTCCTAGTAATCGCTTGCATTAAGAGGCCAGCTAAGGCTAACGCACCGCCAATTAATAACCCACCAATCATTCTTGGCATTCTCACATTATGAATTAGAAATGTTTGCTTATTATTTATACATGTAAAAAAGTATTCAAAAATATGTTTAGCATGAATTTCAGACGAGCCAATCGCTAAATTAAAATAAGCAAAAATAAAAAGAAAGCACCCACTCACAATAAATGTGAGTGCAGTGCGTCCCTTATTTGCTTTGTCTAAAGCAGATTGACTATCAGTAGATCTAATAGTCATATTTTGCCACCTTACTTTTCTTTATCTTTCTTTGAAATTTCTACAAGTTCTTTAGCCATTTCTTCAGAAGATATTAACCCTCGAGCTCTTGCCCAAGTATCACGACTAACGATACTTACACGATTATGTTTAACCGCATCTAATGTGTCCCAAACCGGATCTTTTTTCATTTCTTGATATGATGGTTCTTTAGGACTTGCGCCATCAGTCATTATAAACATACGTTCAGGATTGACGTCTTTTAATGTTTCTGCATTAAGTTGTAAATAAGGTCCTTGTAAATATTTGCTTAACCCTTTAGTGACGTCTTTATTTAATGCTTCTTTAAAACCAAGTTGACTTAAGAATTGACCTACATAAGATTCACTTGGATGAGCTAATAATCCAGATTTAGACGCTACAGCTGGTAATACTTTTTCATTTTTATCAAATTGAATTTCATCTTTATATTTTGCAAGTTTTTCTTTATGCTCTTCTAAACGTTTCTTACCTTCATCTTCTTTATTTAAAGCTTTGGCAATTGTTTTAAAAGCATCTATATTATCATTATAATCTCCATCAAAACTTTTTAATTCAATTGTTGGAGCAATTTTACTTAATTCTTTGTAAATACCTTTGTGTCTGTTACTATCTGCAATAATTAAATCTGGTTTTAATTTACTGATTTCTTCTAGGTTGGGTTGTTTACGAGCACCAACAGATTTATAATCTCCAATTTTTTCTTTTAATGGTTTAATAATACGATTTGGTTTGTTGTCATCAGCAACCCCAACAGGTTTAACATTTAGTGCCGCTAAAGCATCTACAAATGAAAATTCCAACGCTACGACACGTTTAGCATCTTTAGGAACTTTAGTTGTGCCTAATTCGTGTTTAATTTTAATAGAATCTTTCGATGACGATTTATTACCTGAATCACCTGATCCATTATTGCTAACATTACCACAAGCAGTAACTAAAACTAATGCAAATAATAATGCGACTATACCTGCAAACTTAAAGCCTTTCATGAATTCCACTCCTTAATATGTATAGGTTTACAATACATAGTTTATTGATAACGATTATCAATGTCAATATAATTTAGTATATTTTTTAAATTTTTTATAAAAGTAGATTAGAATTTTAATTATTAATGGATTTTACCTATAATTGATAAAATAAAAAGCCATTAATCAGAATAAATTCAAAATTAAAGGCTAATTCATTTATTAAAGTTTATATGATTAATAATACCTACAAAGAATTGATTAACATTTTTTATTAATCAATAATGGAGAATTGACCATCTTACTATTCAAAGAGTGAATATAATTATCCTTAAAATAGTGCTTTGTCATATGGTTATGATACATTACTTGAGAAAGCGCCTCATACTCCATAGCAAATTCTATAATATCACCAATTTTATAGTAATCTTGATTATTTAAATTAATCATTAGATGATCACTTGATGCACCAACAATGCTAACATCATTCTTAATAGGTTTAATTTTATTTACGTCTGTGTCAACATATCCAATATCTACAATCGCTTGTAAATAGCATTGGTTATTGTCAGATAGTCGTGGTTTAATCTCTAAAATTTCCGCTTCTACTGTAATTGCATTTTGAAAAAGCATGGGTATAGACTGATTTGTTGTAGTATCTATCCCTCTAAATAATGCCTCACCTATTCGTAACTCATTAATCCTACCCAAATCATTGTACATTAATTGGGGTATCATACTTGAGTTTCCACCTGATACAACTTTTAGTCTAAACCCTAAATTATATTCAATAGCATCAACGAATTGATTTATCTTTAATATATCTTCTTCAGTCGGAGCCGAAGACTTGAAACACATAAAGTTAAATGCAATACCTATTAATTGAATATGAGTCATTTTGATGATTTCTTCAATATAATTTAGTACATCATAAGTTATAACCCCTTCACGTCTATCCTTCCAATCTATCATTAACATAATTTGATGTTTTTGATTTAACTGTTTAGCAATCTCATTAATCTCTCTAATTGACTCAATTTCAGTTTGCATACTCATTTTCACTGATTTAATCAGTTGAGTATAATGTTTTTTAGATGTTGGTCTTAGTAAAAGATAATCGCATTGCCCTTTGAAATCTTCATTTATATTTTCAAGTCTTGATTCTGCAAAATGGGTGAACCCTGATTGAATTAATGTTTCGATAATTCGACTATCACCAGCTACACATTTAATTACTGGGGTTAAATGTATATCATTATTTTCTAATAACGTTCTTAGTGCATCTGCATTATATTCAATTTTAGATAAGTTTATATTGATTTGAGCCAATTATCTCACCTCATCTTTAATTGGATTATCAAGTTCGATATTTAAATATTTTTTCACTCTATTGCTCATACGCATGCGTAATAATGCCTTAACAGTAATCTTTGAACCAAAGAGTACATCTTTTAAAGCTTGAGCATGTGGTTTATTATCACTTATTGCTAATTTAACTTCATTTTGAACTAGAGCGAACAATTCTTCTTCAGTTACAAATTCCGTTTTTGAAAAGTGATGAATTAATTCAGCTAACTGATTCTGAATAACAGCATGCTGAAATTTCGCAATAACTTCTTCAATTGAATTTGCCAATAAACTTTGATTGGACACGTTGATATTTTTCAGTTTATGCGTAAGTGTATTTAAATCGATACGAGACCCACCTAAATCACGCACAATAAAATTCATTTGATAATTAGGTCCTAAATTAACTATAGTATTTTGCATATGCGCTTCTAAAGCTATGCCATACTCTTGAATTAAATTGATTAAAGGCGTAATAAGTTGTCGACTATAATTTTGAATAAAGGTTAATATACCTCTATTATTTAACTCACCATTAACCCATTCGATATAACTATCAACTGTAATATGTCGATCAATTGGATTAGGATTAACCAATGCACCAGTAACAATAGTCACCCCATTGTTTGCAATATAAGGTGTTTCTCTGACAATGCATGCTAGCTGTCTAGCATCCTCGTCATTTGTTTTCGCACTTAAACCATAAGGTTCTAATGCAACATTTAGTTGTGGATATTGATTTAATACATTTTGTAAAGCGCTACTTAATTTAGGTCCGTCTACCGTTGTAACACTTGAAACTGTTCTGACAGCACTCGTTGCTTGTACATTGACAGGTAATTTTATATGATATGGCTTATTGATGAGTGCCATCGTCCTAAATGATAGTGTTGCTTTCGAATCGACATCAAATGGTGTTGTTAATAAAAACTTATTTTCAATCCAATTCGCAAACTTATCGTAGATAGTATGGTTGTATTGCCATGGATGTACTAATATCACAAAATAGTCTTCTAACGAAATATGAATAGACTGTGCATATTTTCTAATTCTTGTTTGATATTCAGGTATTACTTTCTTCAATATGTAATCTTCATCATTATCTATACACGTAGCTTGTGCACAGTCTTTATGGATTAACATAATTTTTAACGGTATTACTTTTTCAAACTCAGGTGAATACATTTTAACTTCATCCATAGTTAATGGCAGTTTCGTTTTAGTAAGTGGATGTGTAGGATGACCTTCTAATACTAAGCTTTCTGAATATAACAAATCATTGATTTCATTCGCGTCACTCAAATGTTGTAACCATGCAAAAAAATTTAAAGTTGTTGGCATACCAGAAAATTGCATACTAGATTGCACATTATGTTGACGTTGATAAAATTGTTTATAAATTTCAACAAAACTATCTCTACTATGTATTATTTCATCTATTAATTGCTGATGTATATTAATGTCAAAATGATTACTTAATATTTCTAATAAAGCTTCTACTGTTGATACTTCCATTATATTAGCACCACATTGATATGTAATTGGTCCTACAAATTCATACCTTGACATTACACTGTTATGATTAAAGTGAGTAGAAAGTATACATCCATGATATTGTATATCTAATTGATCATCTTTAGTTGTAATAATAGTTTGTTCTTGCCAAATGCCTTCTTTTATTAAAGCATTTAAAATACGATATTGTATATTAGTATCCGCATTTTGCCATGCGTTTAAATTCATACTTTACTCCTCCAATTTAATTGGTCTTTGAATTATATATGCAATAAATGCAATTACAAAAGTAAATGTTCCCATTGTGATAAATGTATTAATAGGTCCCATTATTTCTGATAATGTTGTTAATATTAAACTACCTAAAGGAATCATCCCTCTATCCATCATGACGATACTTAATATTTTTCCTCGGTGCTCTGATGCTATATCCTCTTGAAAATATATACGATTTGATGTTCTAGCTAATTGACCAAATAAACCTACAAGTGACATGCAGATAAACATGAATATAATGTTATGCATAATGACACCTACAAGCGCTAATCCAAATAGACAAGAACTTAAATAATACATTTGAACAGTGGTGAACTTTTTCAAAATTATGGGTAGTATAAGTGTTGCAATCATACCACCTACAGCACAAAAGGTCATTGACACACCAAAGATTTCTGAGCGACCAGGAAAGAGATCATGTACTAATACTGGCACTAGTGTAGTATACGAAAACCCAGTAGCCATGATAATCAATGACGTAATAAATATTCTTGAGGCCTGCATATTATTCTTAAAGTATTCCCACACAACCGTAAATGAAAACCCTTTGTTAGCTTTATTTACCTCACCAACTGTCTTGAAGCTTAATGGTAAACACAATAGTACAGCAATGAAGTAACACATTGATTGGGCTAGGAAAGTAAACGGTGCATGGTAAATTGAGAGTATCAATCCTGCGATTGCCGGACCTATTGAGCGACATATGTTTATGATAAAAGAATGATATGAAACGGCTTGGCTTGTATTTAAATGTACAGATAAATCGGGCAATACAGCTTGCCTTATTGGTGTTTCCGTCGCATTGATCATACCTCGAAGTGTGGCATAAATAAGGATGATAATAATCGGCACTTGTTCTAATAAAAAGGTACAAACACATAGTGTGCTTGTCACTAAAAATGAAGATGAAATGGTAAGTTTCAATAATTTTCCTCTATCAAATTTATCAGCTATAGCGCCAGCCCAGACACTTAGTAACAAAATTGGTACGAGTCGGCAAAAATTAACCAATCCCAAATAGACTGCGTTATGATAACTAGTAAGTACATACCAATTCAAGCCAATTTGTCCTATCCAATTCCCTAGAAATAATAAAAAGGAACTAGAGAAGAAAAATTTCGCCACAGTATTCCACCTACTTATTTATAATAAATTTTATAATTGATAATGAATATCATTATCGATATTATGGATTATACAAATGCTTTAGATTTTTGTAAAATGAATTTGAGGTGCAATATGGATAATTTAATTTCAATAGACAATATAGATTTACATTTAACTGATGAAGAATTAGGAGCTTTATCGTTTTTAAAGCAAGAAATGCCCCATTTAGTAAACTACTTTAAAAATGAATTGCTCGTTGCACGAGATAAAATTTCTCAACGCTTAATTACATCCCTTTACAGAGAAAATTTAGCCAACGCTAAATCAAATAGTACCTTTGTCTCGTCATGTGATATTAAAAACTTTCCAATAAGTGGAGAACACCAAATTATGCGTGTGCATTTTCCCGAAAGCGATAAATATTTATTCGCAAAAGTTTCCGGAACACATGCATTTGGTCGTGTAGATGTTGAAGGTCCATTTTATTATTGTGATAGTGATGGTAGCCAATGTGTTCGTACAATTCATCCTAATGAAGTATTATCTGATATCTTAAACGAAAATCCAGAGCTAGATAATGAGGCAAGTTCTCAATTCAAAGACGATATGGAAAACAGTGTTGCAAATATGGCGTTAGCACTTGCATATCAAGCATATGAGATGCAACATTCAAATGAACCTTTATTGGAAATAATTTTTAATGAACAAGATAGTTATTTGCGTTCAGAGCAGGCAGTTATAGAGGGACATCCACTTCATCCTGGAGCTAAATTGCGCAAAGGCCTTAATGCTAATGAGAATATTAAATATAGTTCAGAATATAATAAAGAAATTCATTTAAAGAGTGTGCTTATTCACCAAAGTATCGCTAGAACACAATCTTTATCGTTTACTTATAATGCTGAATTAGAAGCACAATTTTCAGAACTATATAGCCAAATTAAAACTGAGTGTGATAACTTGAGTAATCTGAGTGAATATCATTTAATGATTGTTCATCCTTGGCAGTTAGATAATGTATTATTAAGTCAATACGAAGAGGAAATAAATAATAATTTAATGATTCCACTAAAGATAGAAATACCTTATTACGCTGGTTTATCTTTTAGAACTTTAATGCCAAAATTCCCAAGCATGGCACCACATATTAAGTTATCTACCAATGTGCATATTACTGGTGAAATTAGAACTTTATCTGAACAAACAACTTACAATGGTCCTTTAGTTACTCAAATCTTAAATGACATTTTAAAGCAAGATAAAGATTTCACTCATTATAGAGTTGGTATTTTAAATGAATTTGCTGGTATTCACTTTTATAATTTAAATGACGAGGAAGCTATTCAAACAGATCGAAGTGAACAATTAGGAACGCTCTTTAGGGACAATGTGTACAATCTAACTGAAAAAGATAGTATTCCTATGATTCCTTCAAGTTTAGTGGTTAATTATAAATATAATGAAGAACCACCAATTATTAGTTTAATTCAACGTTATAAACATCATTATGACAAATCTAATCTTGATATCGCAGCTCAAGAATGGTTGTCAGATTACATTTCTCAATTGTTAGGCATAGTGATTCCTTTATATGCTAAATATGGCATTGCACTTGAAGCACATTTACAAAATTCAATTGCAACATTTAACGCTGATGGACGATTAAATACTATTTATATTCGCGATTTTGAAGGCTTACGTATTGATGAACAACTTTTAAATGAAGCTGGATATACGACAAATGAATTTCACGAAAAATCTAGAATCTTGACCGATTCTAAAACAACAGTATTTAATAAAGTCTTTTACTCGACAGTTCAAAATCACATAGGTGAACTTATATTAACTGTTTCAAAATTCATTGAAGATGAGGAATTTGAATCTAAACTGTGGGATAGCGTAAGCAAAATTATTCATAACATTTTAAATAGCTTAACGGATATTAACACAAGCCGCATTTCAGAAATTAAACAAATTATGTTTGATAGAGACATTGATTATAAATGCGTGACAACGATGCGTTTAGAAGATGAAGCACATCACTATACTTATATTAAAGTAAGTAATCCGCTACATGGTTAAATGATATTAGAAATCAAAACTTAATTCTAAAATAAAAAACCCTTTAGGTTATATAAACCTAAAGGGTTAAATCTATTATTATTGTAATCCTGATCTTTCAGAATTGTTGTTGTTATTATTATTGTTGTTTTTTTCGTTTTTTTGTTGCCATTCTTTTTTAGTCATAACATCATCAACTTGCATGTTAACTTCTACAACTTGTAAGCCAGTGATGTATTTAACTTGCTCTTTTACTAATTCAGTAACTTTACGGAAGATTTTTGGTGCTGATTCACCGTATTCTAAGATTACTTTTAAGTCGATTGCTGCTTGTTTTTCGCCAACTTCAACAGAAACACCAGTAGTTACATTGTTACCACTAGAGAATGCGTTAGTAAAGTTATCAGCGAAACCGCCTTTCATATCTAAGATACCTTTAACTTCACGAGCTGCGATTCCAGCAATTTTTTCTACAACTTCATCTGAGAAAGTTAATTTGTTTTCAAATTGTTGTTGTTCATTTTGTTCTCTGTATTGTTCAGCTTGTTTTTGTTGTTCTTCTCTTTCTTTTTCATTAACTCCAGTTTGATTATTGTAAGCTTGTTTAGCTTTGTTATTATCTACTGACATATTACATTCTCCTTTATAATTGAATTTTTTCTTTTATTATTTAGTTCTTAAATAAATTATTTAACTCCATCTATTTAAGAAATTCATGAAATCCTGTGTACGGTCTTTAATATACCCAACACCAATTCCGATTAAACATAAAACGATAACCAAAATTGTTTTCCAAAATCCTAAAGTTAGGAATAAGATTGCTATAATTAAAAATGCAAAGAAACCAATGATACGCCATTTATATGATTTAATGAAGTCAATGATTTGTTGACTTGCATCTTGTCCATTTTGATTATTATTATCAGCCATGTTATCCCTCCCTTACAGAACGCGTTGTCCAGCAGTTTTTTGATCTCTGACATTTACTTCAAGTTTTCTCACTGGTAATTCAGTAAAATGTTCTACATTATGCTTAATGTCTGAACGAATACTTTCAGTTAGTGACTTAACTTGTACATCATTTGGTACTAAGAAGTCAGCCTTGATATCAATGTAAGATTTGCTTTTCTTATTATAAAGCTTCGCTACAACATTAGGTTGTCTTACTTGATCGTATTTAGTAAGTGTATCGTAAGCTGATTTTTCAACTGCTTTACGAGATACATAAATATGACCATCATCATAATCTTTGTATAATCCTGGTTTTCTATATGTTGGTTTAAAGATGCTGAATACTAATATTAAACCTATCAATATAAGTAGAGCAGCTAAACCAATTAATAGTGGTTGGAACCAATTGAATTGTAAGAAGAAGTCTTGATACTTAGATATACGACTATCTTTTATGTACATAAACAATAGGAATCCAACAATAGCAACTATTAATAGGCCGAGGATAAAGTTTTTTAGCCTTTTCACCTCGTATGCACCTCCTAAATTATTGTTGAATTATTATATAGAAAATAATACCCTTTAAATATTTTTCAAAACATTAATGAAAAACTATTAATTTAATTATATAAATATTTATTAAAGTTTTACTTTCTAGATAGAATATTCCCAAATTTAGCACAATAAAAACATATATTTTATTATTATTTTTTCAATTCGTTTTGCTTTGAACTTTTATACTGTAGTATGTTTGGAAACTTATTAGAAGTTCTTGGATGATCGATACTTAATGATTTAAACAATGACCAAATCATTAAAATAATAACTATTGAAAATGGTAAAGCGGCAATGATTAATAAGTTTTGAATCGCTTGTGTACCACCTGTATAAATCATAATCATTGCAAATAATGCTAGAATAATACCCCAACTGACTTTAACAAATGATGCAGGATTGATGTCACCTTTTGAACTAAGCATACCCAATACGTATGTTGCTGAATCGGCTGAAGTCACGAAGAAGATCATAATAACTATGAGAGTGATTATGCTAAGAATAAATCCTAGTGGATAATGTTCCAACGTAGCAAATGTTGCAGTTTCAGTAGCTTCTTTTGCAATGTTAGCAATGCCTTTATCTTGTAAATAAACGGCAGATGCTCCAAATACAGCAAAGAAGAAGAAACATACAAGTGTAGGTACAAATAGAACACCAAGTATAAATTCTTTAATTGTACGACCTCTAGATACCCTAGCAATAAAGATACCCACGAATGGTGCCCATGATACCCACCAAGCCCAATAGAATATTGTCCAGTTTTGGAGCCATTGGAATTTTTCTCCTCCATTCATTGGAATGCGTAAACTCATACTAAAGAAATTAAAGATATAATTACCTAAACCATTTGTAAATGTATTTAGAATATAAAGTGTTGGGCCAACAATAAATAAGCCAATTAGTACAATAAAGGCTAACAACATATTGACGTTACTAAGCGTTTTAATCCCTTTATCAATACCTGACCAAGCAGACCATGTAAACAATATAGTCGCAATAATAATTAATATTACCTGTGTACCGAAATTGCTTGGTACATTAAATAGGAAATTTAGGCCTTCATTTATTTGAAGTGCACCAAATCCGAGAGTTGCTGCGACGCCTGTAACAGTGGCGATAACAGCTAATACATCAATTGCACCACCTATAGGGCCTTTCATTGATTTTTCACCAAATATAGGAACTAAGGTTGCACTTACTAATCCAGGGTAGCCTTTATGGAAACTAAAATATGCAAAGACTAATGCTACAATTCCATATACTGCCCATGCATGTAATCCCCAATGAAAGAACGAAAATTGAAATGCATCATTGATTGCAGATTGAGTACCTGCTTTATGTATAGGGGTTAACGTAAATGCGTGGCTTATTGGTTCTGCAGTAGTCCAAAATACTAGTCCAATACCCATACCAGCACTAAATAACATGGCAAACCAAGATGGTAGTGAGAATTCAGGATCTTCCCCTTCTTCACCAAGTGTTATCGATGCATATCTTGAAAACAATAAATATACACAAACAAAGAATATGAGTAAAACCAGTAACAAATAATACCAAGAGAAATTCTTTGCTATAAATGAAGTAATGTTTTGTGTTCCTGTTTCCAATTGTTTAGGCATAAACGCGCCGTATAAAACGAATAGTGTACAAATAGCTAATGCTGTCCAAAACACAAAACTAATTGATTTCTTTCGCATCATAATACTCCTTTCAATAAAATGGTTAATTAAACATTTAAGTCAAAATAAAATGACGTTTATCTTATTGCCTTTTTTTATAGGAATAAACGCCATTTATAAAGAAATATAATAGTTTGTTAATTTAAATTAATGACCAATTTGCCAATCATTGTATTGGATTCTAATATTTGGTGTGCTTGATAGATGTTTTCAGAGGTTAATCCTTCTATAACTTTAGTTGTTGTAGGTTGATAAATATTTTGTTCAACCTTATTTGTTATGTCTTCTAAATATTCATGATGTTTTATCATATCATCAGTTTGATTTAATGGTCTAGCAAACATAAATTCATGTGAGAAACTTAAGCTTTTTGGTTTCAAAGCATTTAAATCTTGGTCATTTTCAAAAGCTACAATAGTAGCAATATGCCCTCTAGGTTTCACTAATTGAATCATGTCGTCATAGTACATATCCGTATTAAATGTACAGAATACGTAATCAACCAGTTCAATACCTTGTGTCTTAAATTGATTTAGTAAACTCTCTTTGTGATTGAGTACAATATCAGCACCCATTTTTTTAGTCCACTCAATCGTTTCATTACGCGATGCTGTAGTAATAACCCTTAAACCATAGGCCTTAGCAATTTGAGTAGCAATACTTCCTACGCCACCTGCACCATTTATAATTAACAACGTTTTACCTTCATTTTCATTACGGTTGCGTGAAATACCAAACACATCAAACAATGTTTCATATGCTGTTATACCGGTTAATGGTAAGCTTACTGCCTGCTCAGCGCTAATATTTTTAGGTGCCTTAGCTACTAATCTCTCATCAATCAATTGGTATTCTGCATTTGAACCGTTTTGATCAGGTGAACCAGAGTAATATACAACGTCACCCTGATTAAACATAGTAACTTCACTTCCAACAGATTCAACCACACCAATCGCATCAAATCCTAGTATTCGAGGTGCTTTTGATACATCCATTAATCGCTGTTTTGTATCAACGGGATTGACACTAATAGACTGAATTTTAACTAATAATTCATGTGCTTTTGGTTCTGGTATATCTAAATTATAAGTTTTAAATAAATTTCCATCTGATAATTTAAACGATTGTTCAAATCCAATTGCTTTCACTATTCATCCGCCACCTTTTTCAAAGCTAATATTACACTAAGTATAATATTTCAAACAAATATATAGCAATATAGAAGCCTTCAATTTAAAATACAACTAAATCTAATTTATCCTATAAAATCATTGAAAGGAGCATATAAAAATTGAAATTAAGTATTTTAGATTATGTTCCAATTTTTGAAGGTAGAAACGCCCATGATGCATTTAATCATAGCATTACATTAGCCCAAACTGCTGAACAATTAGGTTATACAAGATATTGGGTTGCTGAACATCATAATGTAATCTCTGTTGCGTCAAGTGCACCTGAGATCGTAATGATGATGTTATTAGAGCAAACACAAACTATTAAAATAGGAAGCGGAGGTGTCATGTTACCGCACTACAGTGCCTACAAAGTGGCAGAACAATTTAGAATAATGGAAGCTCGCCATCCTAATAGAGTAGATATGGGTTTAGGTCGTTCTCCGAGTTTCAAGCAAGTAAATGAAGCACTTAATGAGTTTAAATCAACAAAACCAAATTTAGACAATCAAATAGAGGACTTACTACACTACTTTAGCAACAAATATGAAGCCCCACATCGATTCATGTCTATTATAGCAACACCTGAAATTGATACTTCTCCACAAATGTTTATTCTAGGTCTGAGTGAGAGAAGCGCGGAATTAGCTGCTCAAAAAGGGCTACCATTCGTCATTGCATTTATGGGACAATCTCAAACCAAGATTAATAGCCTAATAGAATATTATCGACAACGATACAAACAATTGAATGATATTTCAAAATCTAATGAGCCATATGTAATTATGTCGACATTTGTAGTTACTGCAAACACGCTTAATAAAGTTGATGATTTATTAGATGCATTACATTTATGGCTTTTACGCATTAATTATCTTAACCAACCTAAATCATATCCTTCTATTAATACTGCTCAAAAACGTAAGTATAGCACTCGTGAACGTAATAAAATTGAGCAAAATAAAAGCCGTGTCATAAGTGGATTGCCTAAAGATATTCATCTAAAATTAACTTATTTATTAAATACGTATCAAGTGGATGAAATCATGATAATGCCTCATGTATATGGGGAACAAGCAAGATTGGAATTGATTCAATTAGTCGCCAATAATTCACTTTAAACTTTGATTATTTCAATGTTCAAGTTATGTTATAACTTACTATTGCCATAAAAAATTTATGATTTCATATGACACTTCTTTATTATGATGTAGCGCACTATGTTGCGCTTTCTCCCCTTTATATTCAGATTCTTTATATGTTTTAGGACTATTGCCCAACAAGTATTTTAAAGAGCGAGACGAACTATTAGAAACCCTTCCATCAGAGTGTGTTCCGTCTTTCAAATCCCCATAAATATTTAACACTTCTATGTTTTTATTTATATAGACATCTTTTAGACCTAATAATTTTTCATAATCAGCATTCATTTTACTAGGCTTACCATCTTTATCGACAGTAATTTCATTTACTTTTTCATTTAAATTTAAGACACCGTTATATGTACCAGCTATATTTACTTCTTTTTGAAGTTGAGGTAATTGTTTATCATTTCCATAATATTTCATAAAATAAGCAAAAGATAAGTTTCCCATTGAATGCGCTACAAAATTATAATTATCTATATTGTATTTTGATTTCATTTTTGTAAGTACATTTTTTATGTTTTGAGCATTTTGCATTATGTCACCATTTTTATTATCCTCAAATAATATTTTTATAATTGGATTTTTAGACTTCTTTGAAATTTTGCCACTAAACTGTACTTCTCCGCTTGATAAAACATATGCTGTAACTACATCCTTGGTGACACCTTTTTTTACAGCTTGATTGACCATATATTTTTCAGAATTATTGGTTCCACCATATCCATGCATAAATAAAGTTGCAACTTGCTTTTTATCATTACTTTGATAATGAGATGAATTGTTACTCTTTGATTGACATCCTACTAATGTAAAAATCATTAGGCTAATAATTAAACTAAATATTATCTTTTTAAAAGTTCTCATAATAATACTCCAATTTGTTTTCTTTAAGTATAAATGATGTAGTTACAAAAATGAAAATTAAGTTAAATAGAACGTTTAAGCATATGTGGTAATAAGTTGAATATATATTTTTTAATTTTTTTCATGTGATCAAGCCAAGAAAAAATAAATAGGACTGAGAAAAGCTAAATTTAGCATTTCCCAATCCTACCTTACAATTGTATCTATCATTGCTTTTTGTTACAAAGTTATATTAAATGCAATTATTTTATTTCCTTACTTTCCGCTAGTTCTTTGTACCAATATGCGCTCTTCTTAGGATAACGTTCTTGCGTTTCAAAATCGACATAAAATAGACCGTATCGTTTTTCATAACCATTTGACCAAGAAAATACATCCATCAGTGACCAATTGAAGTACCCTTTCACATTCGCACCATCACGAATAGCATCAGAAATGACTTCTAAATGTTTTTTCACATAATCTATACGTGCATCATCATCTACAGTTTTACGTTCCTCATCAAATTGGTCTTTATAACCAAGTCCGTTCTCAGTAATATAAATTTTATGGTAATTAGGATAATCTTTAACTACTCGCATGATTTGATCATATAAGCCTTTAGGATAAATCATCCAGTCCCAATCAGTACGTGGTACATCAACATCAAATTCACGTTGACCTACACCTTTAAGTTGATATTTAGAACCACCTTTATCACCAGTAGCATTATGTGTAATTTCAGATTCGCCATCATAACCTCTCATCCAATCACTCATGTAGTAATTGATACCAAGGAAGTCATTTAAATCTTTAGCCGCTTCTAGTACTTTATAATCCTCTTCTGGTATATCTAATTTACCACCATTTACAGATTAAATGTGTTGGACGCCTTCCATAGTTTCACGAGAATATTTACCAAGATAAGTTGCATCTAAAATGAATTTATTATGAATAATATCTTCTAATTCAGCCGCTCTAACATCTTCAGGATTAGTTGGATCATAAGGATATTTAGTTGGTAACGCATGAACGACACCTACTTCACCACTATAGCCATTATCTTTAAACAATTTAACTGCTTTCGCATGTGCAACCATCATGTTGTGATGTGATTGAAACACTTTAGCAAAGTCGTATTTAATTCCAGGAGGGAATTTACCTACTAAATATTGGCCATCACCGATAGGCCCAATCTCATTAAATGTAGTCCAATAATTTACTTCTTCAAATTCTTCGAAACAGAATTTTGCATACTCAACAAAGTACTCAATTGTCTTACGATTTAAGAAATCGCCATCACTATGTAGTGTCTCTGGTGTATCAAAGTGATGTAATGTTACAAATGGTTCTACATGTCTTCTATGACATTCTTTAAATAAATTATGATAGTATTCAACACCTTTAGGATTAACCTCACCATATCCTTTAGGGAATATGCGTGACCATACAATCGAAATACGAATGCCATTCACACCAAATTTTTCACTTAATTCTAAATCTATAGGATATTTATTATAAAAATCACTTGCTGGTTCAGCTGTATACCAATAGTTTTCTTCAAGATAAGTGTCCCAAGCTACACGACCTTTTCCATCTGTTTGGGTCGCACCTTCTGCTTGATAGGCTGCTGTCGCACCACCGAATATAAAATCTTCTGGTAATTTTTTCATTATACTTTCATCTCCTAATTATTTTTCAAATTGTTGTTGAACGAAGTCTAATGCTGCTTTGCCATCTCGAGTTAAATTAATGTATTCAACACCTTGTGTTTTAGCTAATTTAATACCTAGTCGATCTGTATCTTGTTTAATGTCTTCATAATTTGAAGCCACTTGTGGTGCTAATATAATTAAATGATAATCTTTCATTATATCCATGTGAGCACCATAACCACCTGCTGCTGCCTTAACTGGAACATTATAGTCTTCAGCTGCTTTATTTAATGCGTTAGCTAATAATCCACTAGTTCCTCCACCAGCACATAATACAAGTACATTTGTTTGTTCTGTTATATTACTTTGTTTCGCTTTATTTTCTTCTGAATCATTACTTTGGTTAGACTGTGCATGACTAGCTTCAGTTGCTCCAGCTGATGCTAGGATGGCATCTGCTTTTTTAGTATCAAAGTTTGCTGCCACTTTGTCTTGTAATTCATTATTAGCTTCTTTGTTTCCTAATTCTTCTTCTAAAATTTGTTCATCATAAACTTTTACAAATGGGTAGTAAATGATAACATCTACCACGATTAAGACGATTGCTAATACGAATGACCAGAATGCAAAACCAGTACCCATCACGATACCTAAAGGACCTGGCGTAGTCCATGGTAAGAAGATACTAAAACTATTCATTCCTAATACATCGACGAAGAATTTAAATATCCATACGTTTGCAATTGGTGCAAAGATAAATGGAATAAAGAATACTGGGTTTAATACCAATGGTGCACCGAATAAAATCGGTTCATTTACACCAAAGAAGGTAGGTACTACAGATGCTCTACCAATCGCTTTATTACGTTTCGATTTCGTTAACCACATGAACATAAATGGCACGACTAAAGTTGCACCAGTACCCCCCCATCGTAACTACGAACATTTGAGTACCTGGTGTAATAACGTTATTAGCATGTTCTCCAGCTTGAATTAAATGTAAGTTTGCTTCTAAGTTAGCATAAGTAATTGCTGCAATTGCTGGTTCTACAATTGATGGACCATGGATACCCACGAACCAGAAGAATGCAAAGGCACCAAAGATAATTGTTACACCGACCCATCCATCTGCTGCTGTAAATAATGGTTCGAATAATTTTAATATGCCGTTTGCTACATTCGTATGAGCAGTAGCTCTAACAATTAAATCTAATGCATATAAAATAATAATTACTGCTGATAACGGGAAGATATCCTTAAATACTTGCGAAATATTAGGTGGAACTTCTTTAGGCATTTTGATTGTAATATTACGTTTGATAAAGAAGTTATATACAATTACAGTGATAAAAGCTGAAAGGAAGGCTGTTAATAAACCTTTAGTTCCCATAAATGCACTTAAAAATCCACCATCTTTAGCAGGATCAGCTGCTAGGAATAAGAACCCACACATTGCTGCCATCATCGTAGATATAAAGTTAATTTGATTTGTTTTATCAAGCTTCCGGTTAAATGAATCAGTTAACGATTTGGCAGTAGTACCTGCTACAATAAAACCAACAATACCCATCGTATAGTTATATGGTTTCATTAGGATACCTTCCATTGTTTTACTCCATGTGAAACCAAATACGTTAGGAACATACGTAATTAAAATAAAGATACTAGAGAATAAGATAATTGGGATTGCTGCTATAAATCCATCACGAATTGCTCTTAAATAAATATTACGTGATATTTTTTCAAAGAATGGCTTTCCTTTCTCAATCCAGGCAATTAATTTGTTCATAGTACTCAACTCTCTCTTCTATATAATTCTAATAGATGTTTCATCAAATCTTTTAATAATAATGTCGTCATCAAATGATCTTGACCATGCATCATTGTGACACTATAGGCAATATCTTCTCCTTGTGCTTCTTTTGCTAATAAACTTGTTTGAGCTTTATGAGCATTTGCAATACATTCATTGGCTTCTTCAGTTAATTGTTCAGCTTTATCTAACTCCCCATTTTTAGCTGCTGTTAGTGCTTCTAACAACTTAGAACGAGCGTCGCCAGCATATGCTACAATTTCAAACCCAAGTAATTGCACTTCTTCTCTATTCATCATTAACGCCTCCTTTAAATTATTTTGATTTCCATGATGTTGCAGTTGTTTCTAGTACTTTATTTAAATCATCAATATTTTTGAAACCAGTTGTACGTAACCATTCACGTGCAGCCTCTTCACCTTGTTCGATATATACTTTCACTGCACCTGACCACGTTGCACGACTACAAAGTACGCCGTTAAATTTAGCACCAGCTTCGTGTGCAAATTTTAATGTTTCTTGGAATAATTCTGCAGATACACCAGCACTTAAATAGATATAAGGTAATTGTGTTGAAGCCTCTTGATCACGGAAATATTGAGCCGCTTCTTCTTTTGTATAAACGACTTCACCTTCAGCAAATCCTTCTACATAATTCATATTTACAGGTACTTCAACTTTTAGAACATCCACATTAAATCGTTCTTCAGAGAATAATTTCATTGCCTCATTTACTTTACGTGGTTTTACTTTTGCAAACGCAGCACTCTTATTATCTGGAATATTATCATCGTATGTTAGTACTTCTAAGAAGAATGGTATATCTTCTGCTACACACTCTGATCCAATTCTTTCAATATATGCTTTCTTTTGAATATTAATTTCTTCAGCATCATCAACATCGTAGTAAAGTAAAAATTTAACAGCATTAGCTCCTTGCTCTTTTAAGCGCTTTGCTGACCATTCAACTAAACAGTCAGGTAAGCGACCTTTAGCGTTTACGTCATAACCTGTTTTTTCGTAGGCTAATAATAAACCACAGTCTTTATTACGAGCATCAGATGCTGGAAGTCCATATTCAGGGTCTAATAAAATTGATGACGCATATTTAGTTAATTCTTCTGAAACTAGAACTTTTAATTGTTCAATTTGTTCAACAGTTGGTTCTTCTGTTTGATGTTCTGCCATCATTCTTTTCAAAGCACCACGTTGGTCAAATGCTAAAGCTGAGATAACCCCCTCTTTAGTACTTAATTGTTCTATTGATGCTAATTTTTGTTGTGATTTTGTCATTAGTTACACCTCTATAACTTCAATTTGTTGGAATATTTCGTCAAATTTATTTACATTAATATGTCCTGTTTGGCTTTCCATTGCATTCAACATTCCAAATGCATTGGCTTTTTTTAATAACACATCATCCTCATCATCATGAATTAATCCTGAGGCTATGCCTGCTACAGTAGAATCACCTGATCCTACAGGATTTACTACTTTTATGTGAGGAATATTTACTTTATAAAACTTATTATGATGTTTAGCGAACGCGCCTTGGCTGCCTAGTGAAACGATAATCCACTATATACCATCAAATATGGGTTGATTCACTGCATCTTTAAGACACTCTACTTCAGTGGTTACTTTAGTTTGTAATAATTGTGCTAACTCATCGATATTTGGTTTGATTACCGTTGGTTTATAGTCACTAAGTAGGACATCTAGTAAAGATTGACCCGAACTATCGAGCACAGTCGATATTTGATGTTGATCAGCTAATTGAATTAAATCAGCATAGTAATCCGACTTTAAGCCCTTTGGTAAACTACCAGAAATAGCAATAACTTCAACTCTTCTTAATAAATGTGAAAGATGTGTTTTAAATTCCGTAGCTTCTTCTTTGGTAATTGAAGGACCTTGCTCAAGAATCTCTGTCTGTTGACCCTCATGTAGAATGGCAATACAATTTCGAGTTTCTTCTTTAATCTTAAAAAAATTATGGTTAATTTGAGCGTTGTTCAATTGTTGCTCAATGAACTCTCCCAACTTACCTCCTAAGAAACCACTCGCTTCAACATCTTCTCCATATTCTGATAAAACTCGAGTTACATTTAATCCTTTGCCTCCTGCAGTTTTAATCGGTTTATTAACGCGATTCACTGTATCAAGATTAAATTGATCTAAAGAATATGAAATATCAATCGAAGGATTTAGTGTTAATGTTAGAATCATAGATTGTCACCCTTAATCGTGATATTCACCTTTGTCCCATTTTTCTAAAAATTCATCGAAGAAATGAGGATCAGCTTGTTTTTCGTTATGTGCTTCTAAATGTTCAATTTTAGCTATTAATTTTTTATTTTCTTCTGTCGGCTTATATTCAGCTTTTATGAAAGCATCTACAATATCGAAGATGAAAAGTTCACCTACAATTTTTCCACCAAAACTTACGACATTTGCGTTTAATTCTTCTTTAGAATATAGTGCTGTAGTCATATCACGAACTAAAGCAGTACGTACGCCAGGCACCTTATTAGCAGAGTTACTTATTCCAACTCCTGTTCCACAAATACATACGCCTAAATCCGCTTCTCCACTTGTTACAGCTTCACCAACTTTCTTACCGAAAATTGGATAGTGTGTTCTTGTGAAATCGTAAGTTCCTACATCAATTACTTCGTGTCCTTGTTCTTTTAAATGTTTTGAAACTGCCATTTTTGTGTCTGTTACAATATGATCGCAACCAATAGCTATTTTCATATTAAAGTCCTCCTATTTAGCACATTTTATTTAACATATCTACACGGATTTGATGACGACCACCGTCATAGTGTCTATTTACAAATTCTTTAGCGACATGCTTAGCAAGTGTATCTCCAACTATTTCTGAACCCATCGTAATCATACGTGCATTATTGTGACCACGTGTCATGTAAGCAGATCTTTCGTCTGAAACTACTGCTGCAATCATCCCTTTAACTTTCGTAGCTACCATGAAACTTCCTGCGCCAAATGCATCAATTGCTATGCCTAAATTTTCATCATTCTTTTGTACTTCTTGAGCAACGGCTAATGTTGAATCAACAAAGTCTACATCCTTGCCTTCTGTCACATCTACTACTTCATGATTATTTTCTTTTAAAAATGCTTTTACTACTTCTTTGAGTCGTTTACCGTCTACATCTGAACCAATAATAACTGTCATAATCATTCTCCTTTAATAAATTGATTCACATATATGTGTCTATTTTTATATTGTGAAAAAGCGCTTTCAACTCTTTATGTTTAAATTATAAACATAAATAAACAATTAATCAACATTAAATGTTTGAATATTGTTTGATAATTAGTTGTTTTAAACAAATAAGTTTTATTTATGTTTGTTTAATCTTTTAGAAAGACAAAAAAGCCTAATATTGTTCAATTTCAAACAATATCAGGCTTATAGTGTGATTTAATCAATCACTTCAGTATGTAATTTTAATTTCTCTATGTTATCAATATCACCCTTATCAATGATGACGGCAGTTAAATCATCTAACTTGCATAATTGAGTGAAGTCTTCTTTTCCTAATTTTGATGAGTCTACTAGTAAGTACTTTTCAACTGAACGCTCCAAAGCCAATTGTTGAGTATATGCTTCATCTATAGTCGAAGTGAGTACATCGATATCTTTTATGCCATTACAACTAAAAAACATTTTACTAAATCGCATTGTTTTCAGTAGTGTATTAGCCATTTCTCCTACAAAGGATTCAGTTAAATCTCTCATTTCGCCACCTAGTAAATAGACTTTGAAATTAATCGATCTTTTTTCGAATAATATTTTAAATACAGGAAAACAATTGGTAATAACTGTTAATGATTTCAACTCCATTATTTCTGCTAAGCACTCAATAGTAGTACCTGGTCCCAGAAAAATCGTATCATTTTCTTCAATTATTTGAATTGCTTTACGTGCAACACTACGTTTTTCTTCTATATTGTGTGTGTGTTTCTCTTGATGTGATTTCTCTTTAAATTGAAAGATGGAATTACTTCTTGCGCCACCATGAATTTTAGTGAGCAAACCTTTTTCTTCGAGTTCTGCTAAATCACGTCGTACCGTCATATCTGATACATTTAATTCTTCTACAATTTCATTTGTTCTAACGGTACCCTTTTGATTTACGAGTTTAGTAATTTCATCTAAACGATCGTATTTATTCATTCAATTCTTCACTTCCCACATCACATTTTCAAGTATTATTATAATAAATGAATACTTGAATTTATAAAGTTTATTTGCGCATATTAATTTTATACTATTAATCTAGTTAACTCTAATACTTTTCGTCAATAATCTAACTTTCTGCATTTATAAATTAAGACATTATTTCTAGAAAGTGTATTTAATTGTATGTTGTAATAGATATATAAGTAATATTAAAATTATTTTACCAAAAGTAAGCATTAAATTCTGTATATGGAGTGTTTTCAATGAGCAACAAGATAGAAAAATTAAAAGAAATTGTAGATAGATCAAATAGCATTGTATTCTTTACAGGTGCAGGTGTTTCTGTCGCAAGTGGTATTCCTGATTTCCGATCAATGGGTGGACTATTTGATGAAATATCTAAAGATGGCTATTCTCCTGAATATTTATTGAGTGTTGACCATCTTAATGATAATAAAGAAAGCTTTATTGATTTTTATCATAAACGTTTACTTGTAGCGGATAAAAAACCAAATATTGTTCATGAATGGATCGCTGAGTTAGAGAGAGAAGGTAAATCTTTAGGTGTCATCACACAAAATATCGATGGCTTACATGAAGATGCTGGAAGTCAGAATATCGATGAAATTCATGGTACACTCAATCGGTTCTATTGCATTAAATGTGGTAAAGAATATACAAAATCATATGTCATGGAACATGAATTAAGATATTGTGAATCATGTGGTGAAGTTATTCGACCTGACATTGTCTTATATGGCGAGATGTTAGATCAACCAACAGTTTTCCGTGCGCTTGATAAAATCCAAAAGGCAGACACTGTTATTGTGTTAGGTTCATCACTTGTAGTGCAACCTGCTGCTGGCTTCATTTCAAACTTCACAGGAGATAATTTAGTCATTATTAATCGAGATAAAACACCGTATGATAGAAAAGCAGATTTAGTCATTCATAACGATATGACAGAAGTTGTTGAGGAAGTATTTAAAAAATAAATATAAACTTCAAAAGCTAGAGGTTTTATGGATCTCTAGCTTTTATTGCATACAAAAAAAGCACTTCTCAAAGTTGAGAAGTGCTTTGAACGTTCCAATGGAACACAAATTGCTGATGCAATTTGCGTACTGGACTTGTAAGCAAACAAGTTTGCAACAATTCCAGCATTAACGTTTTGAGAATTGTGGAGAACGACGTGCTTTTTTAAGACCTGGTTTTTTACGTTCTTTCATACGTGGGTCACGAGTTAATAGACCTGCGCGTTTTAAAGAACCTCTGTATTCAGGATCTGCTTCTAATAATGCACGTGCGATTCCGTGACGGATAGCTTGTGCTTGTCCAGTGAAACCACCACCGTGTACGTTAACTAATACATCATAGTTACCTTTAGTTTCTGTAACATCAAATGGTTGGTTTAAGTCTAAGATTAATGATTCGAATGGTAAGTACTCACGTACGTCACGTTCGTTAACTGTGATATTACCTTCACCTGGTACTAAACGTACACGTGCTACTGAGTTTTTACGACGGCCTGTGCCTCTATATTCAACTTGTGCCAATGTAATTTCCTCCTTCTAATTAACCACGTAACTCGTAGTTTTCTGGTTGTTGTGCAGCGTGTGGATGTTCAGCGCCACCATATACAAATAATTTTTTACCTTGTTTTTCACCTAAACGTGAACTTGGTAACATACCTTTGATTGAAGTTTCAAGTAAACGTTCTGGATTATTACGTTTTAACTCACCAGCTGTAACTGATTTGATACCGCCTGGGTGGTTTGAGTGACGATAATAAATTTTATCTGATTCTTTTTTACCAGTTAATTCGATTTTAGCAGCGTTAATGATGATTACATAATCACCAGTGTCAACGTGTGGTGTATAAGTTACTTTATTTTTACCGCGTAAGATAGATGCTACTTCAGATGATAAACGACCTAATGTTTGGCCTTCAGCATCAATAACATACCATTTGCGCTCAATGTTTGATTCATTTGCCATAAATGTTTGACGCATAATAATTGTCCTCCTAAAAATAAATGCTTCGTTTTAGATTACAGGTACGTATCGCAGTCGAACCTACGAACGAGGCCTGCAATCTATTCATTCTGTTACGATTTTCAAAGCGTAAATGTTCATTTATTTTATTCCTGTATAATTTGCTTATATATCTTGTAACACAATAAGTTTCCGGGGCTTATCATGGGGTGGATATAAAACAATACCGTTAACTATGTTATATTTTATAGCTCCGTTTGTCAATGCAATTTAGTCATTTTGTAATGATTTTTTACGATGAATTTTAATATTGTCTCCAAAGTCTGTTGTTAAGTCTTTTTCTGTTAAATATATCTTCTCTAAATAGAGACCTTCTGCAGGTGCTGTAAATGGTACACTATCTCTATTTTTTTCATTTAATAGCGTTGGCACTTCACTTGGATGACGTTTACCTTTTCCTACTTCAATTAGAAACGCTACTAACACGCGAACCATATTATATAAAAAGCCTGACCCTGTCACAACATAGTCAAACCCTTCATCTGTTTGAATGATTTCACTTTGATATAACGTACGTATTTTGCTTTCGACTTCAGTCTTTTGAGAGCAGAATCCTGTAAAATCATGTGTTCCAATGAAATGTTTTGCAGCTTCGTTCATTTTTGAATAATTTAAATCTTCTTTAATAAATGTCTTTAAGCCACTTTCAAAAGGATTACGATGCGTTGCTTGATATACTTTATAGCGATATCGCTTGCCTAGACAGTCATAACGACAATGAAAATGATCATCGACTTGTTGAACTTCTTTGACGTATATATCATCAGGTAAAGCACTATTCATCGCATACTTCCATTGCTGTGGTTCAATATTTAAGTCTGTATCAAAATGAAAAAATTGTTCATACGCATGTACACCTCTGTCCGTACGACTTGAAGGATGAATGCGAACATGTCGCCGATGCATACGCTTTAATATCTTTTCAAATTGTTGTTGCACAGTTCTTCCTTGCTGTTGAATTTGAAACCCTAGAAATTGACTTCCTTGATAAGAAATATTAACAAGTATACGCACTGTATTACACTCCAATATATTTTAATACTAATAATACTATGGCTATTGGGATGATACTTATTAAGCACATCGTGTCCCCAATATGCCATTGTAGCTTTCTGTAACTTGTTCGTTTTACATTAGCATCATAACCACGTACTTCCATAGCGATTGCTAATTCCTCTGCTCTTTGAAAAGCTGAGATAAATAATGGAATCATTAAAGGAATAAATGCTTTTATACGTGTCATTAAGCTACCTGAACTTAGTTCAGAACCTCGTGATTTTTGAGCTAGTATGATTTTATCTAATTCATCCATTAAAGTTGGAATGAATCTTAAAGCGATTGACATAATCATGCTTAATTGATGCACAGGCAATTTAAACCATTTTAATGGCGTTAGCAATTTTTCAAAAGCATCTGTTAAATCGATTGGGCTCGTTGATAGCGTCAATATTGTTGCAACCATAACAATTGTGATGAGACGTAATGAAATAAAGATACCTTCTAAAATACCAGCACTATCAATTTTAATAATTCCAAAATCAACTAATCTTGTTCCACCATGTGTGAAGAAGATATGCATGAAGAATGTGAATATAGTAAAAATAAATATTGGTGTTAATCCTTTAATTAAAAACCATAATTTAATCTTCGCTAAAAACATAAACATTAGAATTAATAAGATAATCCACCCAAACGTTGCAAAAGAATGAGCAAAAAATATTAAAATAATAAACATAAATACAAATAAAACTTTAGCTCGTGGATCTAGCTGATGAATTACAGAGTTATTAGGTAAATATCTACCTATAATTAATTTATTCTTCATGATGTTGCCACTCCTGGTACATACTTACAAATTCCTTCTCAGTAAGTGCGATTGTCTTAAATTTGATACCATGTTTAATTTCAATATCACGTTGTAACTGAACAATATCTGGTAAGGCTATATGCCACTCTTCAAGTTTACTACCTTGTCTAAACAACTCTTTTGGTGTGACTTGCTCGATAATATTTCCATCATTCATCACGATAATTTCTTCAGCATATTTCGCAACTTCATTCATATCATGAGATACAAGTATGATTGTTTTATTTTGTTTTAGTTGTATTTCTTTAAATAGCTCCATTACTTGTTGACGGCTCTTTGGGTCTAATCCAGCAGTAGGTTCATCTAAAACAATGACATCCGGGTTCATAGCTAAGATTGAAACAATTGCAATTTTACGCATTTGGCCGCCAGACATTTGGAATGGTGATAAAGACATAACATTTCTTGGAAAACCTAACTCTAACAATAAATCAAAAGCTCTTTCTTTCACTTCTTTAACATTCATTCCAAAATTCTTAGGTCCAAACTCAATTTCTCTTTCAATATTATCTTCAAATAATTGTGATTCAGGAAATTGAAAAACTAGCCCAACTTTTTGTCTGATCGGTCTAATAAATTTATCTTTAGTTTTAGAATGAATCGTAAGTTCATCATGCTCAATATTGCCATAAGTAGGTTTTAATAACCCATTGAAATGCTGAATTAAAGTTGATTTTCCACTTCCAGTTTGTCCAACAATTGCATAGTATTTACCCTGCTCAATAGTTAAATTAATGTGGTCTAACGCTTTATACTCATATGGTGTACCCTGTTGATAGGTGTAGGTAACATCATTAAACTTAATTTTCATAGCTTTTCGACCAACCCTTCGTAAGTAATAAAGTGGTCATCAAATCCTAAAAGTTGATTGATTTTCATTGAGAAAGGTAAATCTAGTCCAATTTCTTGTAACATTTTTATATCTTTAAATATTGTTTGTGGATTTCCTTCTTTATAAACTGTTCCTTGATTCATCACTATGACATGATCACCTTCGAGCGCCTCAGTTAACTCATGCGTAATCGAAATAATTGTTACATCTTTAGTTGCTTTAACTTCTTGTATTAAACTCATCAATGATTTCTTTGCTTGAGGGTCTAACATAGATGTCGCTTCATCTAAAATAATGACTGAAGGACTTAATGCTAATACACCTGCAATAGCTACTCGTTGCTTCTGTCCTCCTGATAATGAATGTGGTTCACTATCTGCATAATCCGTCATTCCAACGTCACTAATAGATTGTGCTACTATTTCTTTCATTTTTTCAGTTGGAACAGCGTGGTTCTCTAAACCAAACGCAACATCGTATTTAACAATCGAACCTACAAATTGATTTTCTGGATTTTGGAAGACAATTCCAACGTGTTCTCGTATATCTTTGAAATCATTATTAGAGATAGGTGATTGATTGAAAAAAATCGTACCATTGGTTGCAATTTCAATACCAACTATTAATTTAGCTATTGTTGATTTTCCTGACCCATTATGTCCAACAATTGAAGTCCATTGATTTTTAGGAATCTTAAAGGATACATTATTTAATGTGAAGGCTGCATCGCCTTGATATTGAAAGTCAACTTGCTTAAGTTCAATAATATTAGTGTTATTCGCCTCCACTAGAATCCCTCCTAAAACTTTGTACTAGTATAGTTTACATGAATATGATTTGCATGTATATTATTGTTTTATTTCATTTTTTCAAAATAAAAAGGGACCGGACAGAATTCATTTCGAATCCATTGTCCCGCCCCTATTAAGGATGACTAAAACTGAAAAACTAAATAAAAGCTTTCATTTTGGTCAACTAATGCGATTTTTTCAATATAAACTATGACCATTTGAGTTCTTAGTATTATATATAATAATTTATTGGTTGAATAGAAGCTAATTGCTTCTTTGAAAATAAAAAAGCGCGCACCCCATCATATTTTAGTTGAGTTCACGCTTTGAAATATATTTAATTGATGGGGCACTCTGAGCTAGACAATATTTGTATGTGGCAAACATTATCGTTGCACTCATTTGCTTTACATATAAGTAGTTAGTGTATTTATATCTTGAATTAATCTACTAATTCGATGATAACTGATTCAGCACCGTCTCCGCGACGAGGACCTACTTTAAGAATACGAGTGTAACCACCTTGACGTTCTGTATAACGTTCAGCAATTTCACCGAATAATTTTTGAAGTGCAGTTTGTGTAGTTTCATCTTCATTTAAGATTTCAACATTACGTAATGTTTTTGCAGCATTACGACGAGAAGCTAAATCTCCTTTTTTACCTAAAGTGATTAATTTCTCAACAACACTACGAACTTCTTTTGCACGAGCTTCTGTAGTTTCAATGCGCTCACTAACGATAAGTGAAGTAGCTAAGTCACGTAACATAGCTTTACGTTGATCAGAAGTACGACCTAATTTTCTGTAACCCATGAGTTGACCTCCTTTAACTTATTAATCTTCTTTTCTTAATCCTAATCCTAAATCTTCTAATTTATATTTAACTTCTTCTAGAGATTTACGACCTAAATTACGAACTTTCATCATATCAGCTTCAGATTTATCAGCTAACTCTTGAACTGAATTGATTCCTGCACGTTTTAAACAGTTGTATGAACGTACTGATAAGTCTAATTCTTCAATAGACATTTCAAGTACTTTTTCTTTTTGATCTTCTTCTTTTTCAATCATGATTTCAGCATTTTGAGCTTCATCTGTAAGACCTACAAAAATATTTAAATGTTCAGTCAAAATCTTAGCAGCTAATGATACTGACTCTTGTGGAGTGATTGAACCATTAGTCCAAACATCTAAAGTTAATTTATCAAAATCACTACTTTGACCGACACGTGTGTTTTCAACTGTATAGTTAACACGTTCAACTGGTGAGTATAGTGAATCAACAGGAATTACACCGATTGGTAAATCACTAGTATTATTTTGTTCTGCTAATGCGTAACCTCTACCCTTGTTAGCAACTAGACGAATTTTTAAATGTCCACCTTTAGACACTGTTGCGATTTTAAGTTCTGGATTTAGAACTTCTACATCACTATCGTGAGTAATGTCACTTGCAGTAACTTCGCCTTCATCTCGAACATCGATTTCTAATGTTTTATCTTCTTCAGAATAGATTTTGAGTGCTAATTTTTTGATGTTCATAATAATAGTAGAAACATCTTCAACAACATTATCTATAGCTGAGAATTCGTGTAAAACACCTTCGATTTCAATGTACTTAACGGCTGCACCTGGTAATGAAGATAGTAGGATACGACGTAAGGAGTTTCCTAGTGTAGTACCGTAGCCACGTTCTAGTGGTTCAACAACGAACTTACCGAATTTAGCATCTTCACTAATTTCAATTGTCTCAATTCTAGGTTTTTCAATTTCTATCATTTACAAAAATCCTCCTTAATTACGTCGACTTAATTTTAAACTGTTTCGCTCAGTGACCTGTAACAATAACAATCTATTATAAATTAGACGCGACGACGTTTTGGTGGACGACAACCATTATGAGGTACTGGAGTAACGTCTCTGATTGCAGTTACTTCTAAACCAGCTGATTGTAATGCACGGATAGCTGATTCACGACCTGGTCCAGGTCCTTTTACTGTTACTTCAACAGTTTTTAAACCATGTTCCATTGCAGATTTTGAAGCAGTTTCAGAAGCCATTTGAGCTGCGAATGGTGTTGATTTTTTAGATCCTTTGAAACCTAATGCACCAGCTGATGACCAAGATAAAGCATTACCAAATTCATCAGTGATAGTTACGATTGTATTGTTGAATGTTGAACGGATGTGAGCCACACCATTTTCAATATTCTTTTTAACTCTACGTTTACGAGATACTTGTTTACGTGCCATTTATATTTGCCTCCTTTACCTATTATTTTTTCTTGTTAGCTACAGTTTTAACTGGGCCTTTACGAGTACGTGCGTTGTTTTTAGTTTTTTGACCGCGAACTGGTAAACCACGACGGTGACGGATACCACGGTATGAAGAAATTTCCATTAAACGTTTAATGTTTAAGTTTTGTTCACGACGTAAGTCACCTTCAACTTTATAACTGTCAACAACTTCACGAATACGACCTAATTCGTCATCTGTTAAATCTTTTACACGTGTGTCTGCTGATACGTTAGCTTCTTCAACGATTTTTTTAGCTGTTGAAGTACCAATACCATATACATATGTTAATGAGATAACAATGCGTTTTTCACGTGGGATATCTACTCCTGCAATACGTGCCATATATATTTACACCTCTCTTTTATTAACCTTGTCTTTGTTTGTGCTTAGGATTGTCACAAATTACCATTACTTTACCTTTACGTTTAATGACTTTACATTTTTCGCAAATTGGTTTAACTGATGGTCTTACTTTCATTTTTATACCTCCCTATATTATGGAGTGACGATTATTTATAACGATAAGTAATTCTACCGCGTGATAAATCATACGGAGACATTTCTACAGTTACTTTGTCGCCAGGTAGAATACGAATATAATTCATTCTAATTTTACCACTTACGTGAGCTAAAATCTCATGACCATTTTCTAATTCTACTTTAAACATAGCATTTGGTAAAGTATCTAATACTGTACCTTCTAATTCAATTACATCTTGTTTCGCCATTGATTAACTTCCTCCCTTTTTACAATAGTAAGGTAATCGTCAATAGACAACTTCAACGATACGAATCTAATATAGTGACTAGTTAAAATAAGTTTAACAAAATGCGGGAATTATTATCGTCATTCGACACTCAGAAAATTAATTCTTGCCAGAGAAACCTAATCAAATTCACATAAATCTAGACCGTATTAAGTTGATCTATTTTAATTGATCTAAGATATCAATGACATCTTTGGTTACATCGTCAATATCTTTCGCACCATCAATGTTTTTTAGCACACCTTTTTCATTATAGTACTCTAAAATAGGTTTTGACTGTTTAACATTAACGTTTAAGCGATTAGATACTGTTTCAGGATTATCATCTTCGCGTTGATAAAGCTTTCCACCATCGATATCACAAATACCATCAACCTTTGGAGGATTAAATACAAGATGATAAGTCGTACCACATTTTTCACAGATACGACGACCTGTAAGACGATTCATCAATTCTTCCTCAGGAACTTCGATGTTAATGACAGCATCGATGTTTCTATCAAGCTCAGACATAATATCATTTAACGCCTCAGCTTGATCGATTGTTCTTGGGAAGCCATCTAATAAGAATCCTTTTTTTGCATCGTCTTCAGATATTCTTTCTTTAACGATACCTACAGTAACTTCATCAGGGACTAATTCTCCACGATCCATGTAAGATTTAGCTTCTTTTCCTAAATCTGTTTCATCTTTAATCGCTTTTCTGAACATGTCACCAGTAGATATATGTGGTATTGGGAATTTCTTAACAATTTCACTCGCTTGAGTTCCTTTACCTGCGCCAGGTAAACCCATTAAAATGATATTCATAAATTGCCCTCCTACAAATTATCTACCACCAAAGCCTTTATATTCTTTTTGACTCACTTGAGCTTCAAGTGATTTCATAGTTTCAATTGCAACACCAATTACGATTAATAAACTTGTACCACCAATTTGTATTGATTGAGGTAAACTCATGAACTTAGTCGCTAATATTGGTAATATCGCAATGACTGCTAAGAAAATAGAGCCGACAAAAGTTAAGCGATAAAGTACTTTAGTAATATATTTTTTAGTTTGTTCACCAGGTCTTATACCTGGAACGTAACTACCTTGTTTCTTCAAGTTATCAGCCATTTTTTCAGGATTAACTTGAACAAAGGCATAGAAATACGTAAATGCAATAATTAATACTACATAAACAATCATGCCGTAAGTGTTTGAAGGGTTAGCATATTCAGATATAGTTTGCGCCCAATCAGCTTTTGGGAAGAACAATGTTAATGTTCTTGGCAATAGGAAAAATGCCATCGCAAAGATTACTGGAATTACCCCTGCAGAGTTAACTTTTAAAGGTAGATAAGTTGCTTGTGATCCTAATCTTTGAGCAGACTGTTTTTTAGCATATTGGATAGGAATTTTACGTTTCGCTTCTAGTACATAAATAGCACCAATTGTTAGTAAAACTAATCCTACAATTAAACCAATAACTTTTAACCATGCCAATGTAGTATCATCATTACCAACGAATGCTTGTTGCACGAATTGAATAATTGATGAAGGCAAAGTTGATAAAATACCTGCAAAGATAATGATAGAAATACCATTACCAACTCCGAATTGAGTGATTTGATCACCAAGCCAAATTAGAAATGCAGTTCCTGCTGTTAAAACAACGGCAATCAATAAATAACTCATAATAGATTGGTGAATAATTAATTTACCACCTAAATAGTTATTAAATTGGAATGCCATACCAATTGACTGTATAAAAGCCAAAATGATAGCGAAATAACGTGTTACATTGCTAAGCTTTCTTTTACCTACTTCACCTTGTTTCGCCCATTCAGAGAATTTCGGAACAATATCCATTTGTAGTAATTGCATTACGATAGATGCGGTGATGTAGGGCATGATGCCCATAGCAAATATTGAAAAGTTCTTTAAGGCTCCGCCACCAAACGTATTAAGAAGAGCGGCGACTCCTTGATCAGAACCTTGTTGTTCAAAAGGCTCAGGGTTAACTCCTGGAGCCGGAATGTAAGTTCCTATTTTGAATATAACTAACATTGCTAAGGTAAAGAAAATCTTGTTTCGAACTTCTTTAGTTTTAAAGAAGCTCACAAGCGTTTGAAACATTAGATCACCTCGTGTGCTCCACCTTTTGCATCAATTGCTTCTACTGCTGAAGCTGAGAATTTATGAGCTTTCACTGTCAATTTTTTATCAAGTGAGCCATTACCTAGTATTTTGATACCAGATTTTTCATTCTTAACTACACCAGTTTCAACTAATAAAGCTGGAGTTACTTCAGTACCATCTTCAAATTTATTAAGTTGGTCTAAGTTAACAATAGCATATTCTTTACGATTAATGTTAGTGAAACCACGTTTTGGTAAACGACGGAATAAAGGTAATTGTCCACCTTCAAATCCAGCTCTTACGCCACCACCTGAACGTGCTTTTTGACCTTTTTGTCCGCGACCACTAGTTTTACCGTTACCAGAACCAGCACCACGGCCAACGCGGTTACGTACACGACGTGAACCTTCAGCTGCTTTTAACTCATTTAATTTCATTATATAGGCACCTCCTTAATTATTTTTCTTCTACTGTCAATAAGTGTCTAACTTTGTTGATTTGCCCACGGATAGCAGGGTTATCTTCAACTACTACTGAACTATTAGTCTTTTTAAGACCTAATGCTTCAACAGTTTTACGTTGTGTTTCAGGACGACCAATAACACTACGAGTGAGGGTAATTTGTAATTTAGCCATTATCTATTTTCCCTCCTTAATTATATAATTCTTCTACTGATTTGCCGCGTAATTTAGCAACATCTTCAGCATTTTTAAGGTTTTGTAAACCATTGATTGTAGCACGAACCATATTAATTGGTGTGTTAGATCCTAATGATTTACTTAAGATATCAGTGATACCTGCTAATTCTAATACGGCACGAACTGGACCACCAGCGATAACTCCTGTACCAGGTGCAGCTGGTTTCATGAATACGCTACCTGAACCATAACGGCCAGTGATAGTGTGAGGAGTAGTTCCTTCAACACGTGGAACAACTACTAAATCTTTTTTAGCTGCTTCAACAGCTTTTTTGATAGCTTCAGGTACCTCTTGAGCTTTACCAGTACCGAAACCTACACGACCATTTTTGTCTCCAACTACTACTAATGCAGTGAAACGGAAACGACGACCACCTTTAACAACTTTAGCAACACGGTTGATTGTTACAACGCGTTCTTCAAATTCTTTCGTTTCTTCTTCTCTACGAGCCATGTATTTGTCCCTCCTTTAAATTAAAATTCTAATCCGCTTTCTCTAGCAGCTTCTGCTAAAGCTTTTACACGACCATGGTATAAGTAACCGCCACGATCAAATACGATTTCTTTAATACCTTTGTCTGATGCTTTTTTAGCAATTGCTTCTCCTACTTTAGTAGATAAATCTACTTTAGAAGTTGAATCACTTGCGATATCTTTATCTTTTGATGAAGCTTGAACTAAAGTTTCGCCTTTAACATCATCGATAATTTGTGCATAAATGTGTTTGTTTGAACGATATACATTTAAACGTGGTTTTTCAGCTGTACCTGATAATTTAGTACGCACACGAGCATGTCTTTTCAAACGCACTTTGTTTTTATCAATTTTACTGATCATTGTATTACTCCTTTCTTAAGAGAGTTATCTATTATTTACCTGTTTTACCTTCTTTACGGCGAACATATTCACCTTGGTAACGGATACCTTTTCCTTTGTAAGGTTCTGGAGGTCTTACTGAACGGATGTTAGAAGCAATTGCTCCAACTTGTTCTTTAGATACACCAGATACTCTAACAGTTGTGTTTTTCTCTACTGCGAAAGTAATGCCATCTTCAGCTTTAATTTCAACAGGGTGAGAGTAACCAACGTTTAATACTAAGTCACTACCTTGCATTTGAGCACGGTAACCTACACCAACAAGCTCAAGTGTTTTTTCGAAACCTTGAGAAACACCTTGTACCATATTATTTAATAAAGCACGAGTTGTACCATGAACTGTTCTATCTTCTTTAGACTCAGTAGGTCTTACAACTTCGATAGTGTTTTCTTCTTGTTTGAAAGTCATTCTTTCGTTAAATGTTCTAGTTAATTCACCTTTAGGACCTTTTACAGTAGCAGTATGACCATCAAAAGTTACTGTAACGTCGCTAGGGATGTCAATAATTTTCTTACCAACACGACTCATGTTATGGCACCTCCTTATTTATTATTACCAAACGTATGCGATAATTTCTCCGCCAACGTTACGTTTTCTAGCTTCTTTGTCAGTGATAACACCTTCAGAAGTTGAAACTAATGCAATACCTAAACCATTTAATACTTTAGGTACTTCGTTTGCTTTAGCATATACACGTAAACCTGGTTTAGAGATACGTTTTAATCCTGTGATAACACGTTCATTGTTTTGACCATATTTTAAGAATAAACGAATAACACCTTGTTTATCATCTTCAACGTATTCTACGTTTTTAATGAAACCTTCATTTTTTAAGATTTCAGCAATTTGTTTTTTAATGTTAGACGCAGGTAATTCTAATTTCTCGTGACGCACCATGTTTGCGTTTCTAACACGAGTAAGCATATCTGCGATTGGATCTGTCATTGTCATTGATTGTTGCCTCCTTTCAGACTCTTATATATTACCAGCTAGCTTTACGTACGCCAGGGATTTGCCCTTTGTAAGCTAATTCACGGAAACAAATACGGCATAATTTGAATTTACGATATACAGAATGTGGACGACCACAACGTTCACAACGAGTATATTCACGTACTGCATATTTTTGTTTTTTCTGTTGCTTAGCAACCATAGAAGTTTTAGCCACTTAATTAGCCTCCTTTTAGAGATTATTTACGAAATGGCATACCGAAGTTTGTTAACAATTCACGAGCTTCCTCGTCAGTGTTAGCAGTTGTTACGATAACAATATCCATTCCTCTTACTTTACTTACTTTATCATAGTCGATTTCTGGGAAAATTAATTGTTCTTTAATTCCTAAAGTGTAGTTACCACGACCATCGAATGCTGTTTTAGAAACACCTTGGAAGTCACGTACACGAGGTAATGAAACTGCGATTAATTTATCTAAGAATTCATACATTCTTTCTCCGCGAAGTGTAACTTTCGCACCGATTGGCATACCTTCACGTAAACGGAATGTTGCAACTGATTTTTTTGCTTTTGTTACTAATGGTTTTTGACCAGTGATTAATTCTAATTCCTCTACAGCGTTATCTAACACTTTAGAGTTTTGAACTGCATCACCTACACCCATATTTACAACGATTTTTTCGATTTTTGGTACTTCCATTACAGAACTATAGTTGAATTTTTTCACTAAGTTTTCAGTAACTTCAGTATTGTATCTTTCTTTTAAACGGTTCAAAGTGGATCCTCCTTTCAACTAGTTATTAATTATTAGTTTTGATTTCTTCGCCAGATTTTTTAGCGATACGAACTTTTTTACCATCAACAAATTTGTAACCAACACGGGTAGGTTCGTTTGTTTTAGGATCTAATAATTGTACGTTAGAAACATGGATTGCTGCCTCTGTTTCTAAGATTCCACCTTCAGGATTTAATTGAGTTGGTTTTTGGTGTTTTTTAATAACATTAACACCTTCCACAACGACACGGTCTTTTTTAGGTTCAGTAGCGATTACTTTACCTTCTTTACCTTTGTCTTTACCTGCGATAACTTTTACGTTGTCACCTTTTTTGATATGCATGTGGGCACCTCCTTAAATGATTTGGTTTTTATAAATTAAAGTACTTCTGGTGCTAATGAAACGATTTTCATGAAGTTACCTTCACGTAATTCACGAGCAACAGGACCAAAGATACGAGTACCACGTGGGCCTTTGTCATCACGAATAATGACACATGCATTTTCATCAAACTTGATATAAGAACCATCATTACGACGAACGCCTGATTTAGTTCTAACGACAACAGCTTTGACTACGTCACCTTTTTTAACAACGCCACCTGGTGTTGCATTTTTAACAGTACATACGATAACATCGCCGATGTTCGCTGTTTTGCGACCAGATCCACCTAATACTTTAATTGTAAGGACTTCACGAGCACCAGAGTTGTCTGCTACTTTTAAACGAGTTTCTTGTTGGATCATTAGTTAAACCTCCCTTATCTCTAATCTTGTATTAAATAATTACTGACTCTTCAACAATTTCTACTAAACGAAAACGTTTTGATGCTGATAAAGGACGAGTTTCTTGAATTTTAACAATGTCTCCTAATTTAGCTGAATTGTTTTCATCATGAGTTTTATATTTTTTAGAGTATTTTACACGTTTACCGTATAATTTGTGTGTTTTGTAAGTTTCAACTAATACAGTGATAGTTTTGTCCATTTTGTCTGAAACAACTTTACCTACATAAACTTTACGATCGTTTCTTTCACTCACTTTTGTAACCTCCTCTTTCGAATATATTATTGATTAGCTTTGCTTTCTTCGATTTCTCTTTCACGAGCAACAGTTTTTAGACGTGCAATTGTTTTTCTAACTGTACGAATACGTGCAGTTTCCTCTAATTGACCTGTAGCTAACTGAAAGCGTAGGTTAAAAAGCTCTTCTTTTGAAGATTTGATTTGTTCTTCGATTTCTGAAGTGGTTAAGTCTCTAATTTCCTTAGCTTTCATTTGTTTCACCACCCAATTCTTCACGTTTTACAAACTTAGTTTTCACTGGAAGTTTGTGACTTGCTAAACGTAATGCTTCACGAGCAACTTCTTCTGATACGCCTGCAACCTCGAATAAAATTCTACCTGGTTTTACAACAGCGATCCAGCCTTCAACGGCACCTTTACCAGCACCCATACGTACTTCTAAAGGTTTTTTAGTATATGGTGTATGAGGGAAGATTTTAATCCAAACTTTCCCGCCACGTTTCATGTAACGTGTCATAGCAATACGAGCAGATTCGATTTGACGAGATGTGATCCAAGATGTTGTAGTAGCTTGTAATCCATACTCACCAAATGTTACATAATTACCGCCTTTTGAACGACCAGTTGTTTTAGGACGATGTTGACGACGATATTTAACACGTTTTGGTAGTAACATTATTATTTTCCTCCTTCACTAGTATTCTTAGTAGGAAGAACTTCACCACGATAAATCCATACTTTAACACCTAATTTACCGTAAGTAGTGTCTGCTTCAGCATGTGCATAATCGATGTCAGCACGTAAAGTATGAAGTGGAACAGTTCCTTCTGAATATTGTTCAGCACGAGCAATGTCAGCTCCGCCTAAACGACCTGATACTTGAGTTTTGATACCTTTAGCACCAAGTTTCATAGCTCTTGAAATGGCTTGTTTTTGTACACGACGGAATGAAGCACGGTTTTCTAATTGACGTGCAATATTCTCAGCAACTAAACGAGCATCGATATCAATTTTTTTGATTTCGATAACGTTGATGTGTACTTTTTTATCAGTTAAGTTGTTTAATTTATTACGAAGTTTTTCAATTTCTGATCCGCCTTTACCAATTACCATACCTGGTTTACCAGTGTGAATAGCAATGTTAATACGGTTAGCAGCACGTTCGATTTCAACGTGAGAAACTGATGCTTCTTTTAATTCGTTATCAATGAATTTACGGATTCTTAAATCTTCGTGTAAAAGTGAAGCGAAATCTTTTTCAGCATACCATTTAGCTTCCCAGTCACGGATGATTCCGACACGAAGTCCGATAGGATTAATTTTTTGACCCACAGTGTTCCCTCCTTAAATAGTTATTAAGCTTCTTTAGCTTCTTCTTTACCGTCACTTACGACGATTGTAATGTGGCTTGTACGTTTATTGATAGCACTTGCACGACCTTGTGCACGTGGACGGAAACGTTTTAAAGTTGGTCCTTCATTTGCATATGCTTCTTTAACAACTAATTCATCAGTGTTCATGTCATAGTTATGTTCAGCATTTGCTAAAGCGGACATTAATACTTTTTCAATTACTGGTGATGAAGCTTTGTTAGTTAATTTTAAAATAGCAATAGCTTCTCCAGCATTTTTACCTCTAATTAAGTCAAGAACTAATCTTACTTTACGAGGTGCGATTCTGATTGTTCTAGCAACCGCTTTTGCTTCCATTAGGATTTCCTCCTCTACTTCTATTTATTATCTTCTAGTTTTTTTATCGTCTGCAGCATGTCCTTTAAATGTACGAGTTGGAGCAAATTCACCTAATTTGTGACCTACCATATCTTCAGTTACATAAACAGGTACATGTTTACGACCATCGTATACTGCAAAAGTATGACCGATGAAATTTGGGAAAATTGTAGAACGACGAGACCATGTTTTGATTACTTGTTTCTTTTCACTTCCGTCTTGAGCTTCTACTTTTTTCATTAAATGATCATCGACGAAAGGTCCTTTTTTAATACTACGAGCCATTTGGGCGCCTCCCTTCTTATTGTGTGCGTGCAGCAATTAAGCCGCACACCCAAATAAGTTGTTATTATTTTTTCTTACGTCCACGAACGATAAGTTTGTCTGATGATTTTTTACCACGACGAGTTTTCTTACCAAGCGTTGGTTTACCCCATGGTGACATTGGAGATGGTCTACCGATAGGTGCACGACCTTCACCACCACCGTGTGGGTGATCGTTAGGGTTCATTACTGAACCACGAACTGTAGGACGGATGCCTTTCCATCTAGAACGTCCTGCTTTACCAACATTAACTAATTCATGTTGTAAGTTACCAACTTGACCAATTGTAGCACGGCAAGTTGATAAGATCATACGAACTTCACCAGAACGTAATCTGATTAGTACGTATTTACCTTCTTTACCAAGTACTTGTGAACTTGCACCCGCTGAACGAGCTAATTGTCCACCTTTACCAGGTTTTAATTCGATATTATGAATTACAGTACCAACTGGAATGTTTTGTAATGGTAATGCGTTACCAACTTTAATGTCAGCATCTGCACCACTCTCAACTACTTGGCCTACTTGTAATCCTTTTGGAGCAATAATATATCGTTTTTCACCATCAGCATATACTAATAAAGCAATGTTAGCTGAACGGTTTGGATCATATTGGATTGAATCAACTTTTGCAGTGATTCCATCTTTATTACGTTTGAAATCGATAACGCGGTATTGACGTTTATGTCCTCCACCATGATGACGAACTGTCAATTTACCTTGGTTGTTACGACCCGCTTTTTTCGGTAGCGGTTGTAATAATGACTTTTCAGGAGTAGATTTCGTGATTTCAGCGAAATCTAAACTAGTCATATTACGACGACCATTTGTTATTGGCTTATATTTTTTAAGAGCCATTGTCGCTTACCTCCTTAATGGTAACTTTTATTTTATTGTTTAGTTGAATAAGTCAATTGAACCTTCTTTTAAAGTAACAATTGCTTTTCTTCTTTTGTTTGTATAGCCTTGGTAACGGCCCATACGTTTTTTCTTAGGTTTGTAGTTGATGATGTTTACATTTGCAACTTTAACGTCGAAAATTTCTTCAACTGCAATTTTAACTTGTGTTTTATTAGCACGAGTATCTACGTCAAAAGTATATTTATCTTCAGCCATTGCTTCAGAAGATTTTTCAGTAATTACGGGGCGCTTAAGAACATCTCTTGCTTCCATTATCCGAGCACCTCCTCAACTTTTTTCGCAGCTGATTCAGTAATAATAACACTGTCAGCGCTAGTAATATCTAAAACGTTTAATCCTTGAGCTGTACTTACTTGTACACCAGGAATGTTACGTGCAGATAATTCAACGTTTACGTCTTCGCTATCAGTAACTACTAACACTTTTTTAGGTTGTTCAAGTGTAGTTAATACATTTTTGAATTCTTTTGTTTTTGGAGCTTCAAAACCAAAATTATCAACGATAGTGAAGTTGTTTTCTTTAACTTTGAAAGATAATGCAGAACGTAATGCTAAACGACGCATTTTCTTAGGCATTTTGTATGCATAGCTTCTTGGTGTTGGTCCGAATACGATACCACCACCACGCCATTGTGGAGCACGGATTGTACCTTGACGCGCACGTCCTGTACCTTTTTGTCTCCATGGTTTACGTCCGCCACCACGTACAGCTGAACGATTTTTAACTGCGTGAGTTCCTTGACGTAATGAAGCACGTTGTAAGTTAATTGCTTCGAAAAGAACACTGTTGTTTGGTTCAATAGCGAATACTGAATCGCTTAATTCAACAGAACCTGATTTAGATCCGTCTACTTTTAATACATCATAATTAGCCATTATGCTTTTCCTCCTTTCGCTACTTATTATTTATTACCTTTTTTAATTGAAGTTTGGATTTCTACGAAACCTTTTTTAGGTCCAGGTACGTTACCTTTTACTAAAATTACATTGTTTTCTGTATCAACTTGAACTACTTCTAAGTTTTGAACAGTAACTGTATTTCCACCCATACGTCCAGGCATTTTTTGGCCTTTGAATACTCTTGAAGCATCTGAAGCCATACCTACTGAACCTGGCGCTCTATGGAAATGAGAACCGTGAGCCATTGGTCCACGAGCTTGGCCATGACGTTTAATAGCACCTTGGAAACCTTTACCTTTTGAAGTTCCTGTTACATCAATAATGTCTCCAGCTTCAAAAGTATCAACTGTGACTTCTTGACCTACTTCGTATTCATCAACATTAACGTTTCTGAATTCACGAATGAAGCGCTTAGGTGCTGTGCCCGCTTTCTTAGCGTGACCTTCAGCTGGTTTATTAGCATATTTATTAGATTTAGCATCTTTTTTGTATGCTTTTTTGTCTTCAAAACCTACTTGGATAGCGTTATAACCATCTACTTCTTCAGTTTTCTTTTGTAATACTACGTTTTGACTTGCTTCTACTACTGTAACTGGGATTAATTCACCGTTTTCTCCGAATACTTGTGTCATCCCAATTTTTCTTCCTAAGATTCCTTTGGTCATCGAAAGTCCACCTCCTAAAATTTTCTATTATAATTTAATTTCGATGTCTACACCAGATGGTAAGTTTAATCCCATTAGGGCATCAACTGTTTTTGGTGTTGGGTTAACAATGTCGATTAAACGTTTATGAGTACGTTGTTCGAATTGTTCACGTGAATCTTTGTACTTATGCACCGCACGGATAATTGTATAAACTGATTTTTCAGTTGGTAACGGAATTGGTCCAGAAACTTCTGCACCAGAACGTTTTGCAGTTTCAACAATTTTCTCTGCTGATTGATCAATCACACGGTGATCGTAAGCTTTTAATCTGATTCTGATTTTTTGTTTTGCCATAATTTTCCCTCCTTATTCGTCTACTTTAAAAGTGATAGACTTCTCCACGAAAACTATCTCACACAACGCCATGGCAAAGCGGCCGGGTGTGTCAGTAACCTTTCGCTTCATCGCTTTCATCAAGTCCAACATTAGATATGTTACAGGAAAAACGGTGATAAATCAAGGTTTTTCTGTAACTTTTTGTACTTTGTCTAACACATACCTAAGTATTGTACTTTAAATAGTTTTGTACATCAACCATTTTAAGTAAATTTTTTCCCTTTTTTTATTTTTACTTTATAATGTATATAAGTTAAGTCTTAAATTAAGCTTCTACTATTATAATAGTAGGAATTTAAAATTTGGTTTAATAAATAGTTGGAGGCGTAGTTATATTGAAAAGAAATACTAAAGTAGCTCTTGCTCTGATAAGTTTCTTCTTATTAGTATGTGAATTTTTCTATGGCATTCCATTTCTAGGTGGAAGCTTTATATTAGGTTTTGGTTGGCAACCATTGTTAATTAATGCTTTTTTATATCTCATACTAGCAATTATTCTTTTAGTTGATAATCAAAATGCAATCAAGCCTATGTCAATTATTCCAATAATTGGTATTGTGGGATCTTTTGTTGCATTTATTCCCATTGTAGGAATGTTTGTTCATTGGGTGCTATTTTTCTTACTGGTCTTCTTTATTTTTATAGTATTGAGCGCACCTACCTATATTCGTAATAAAGATGCAAAAGTCATTTATACTCAGTACAAAGATGATCATTCAAATAAATGGTAAAAAAAGGACGATGTCTCTTAATAGAGCATCGTCCTTTTCCTTATTAACCGTGTACAAATACAAAATATAAAATAAATAGTACCATTAAGAAATACATAATTGGATGTACTTCTTTGTGTTTTTTTGTGATAAGCATAGTTATTGGATAAAATATAAATCCGCAAGCGATACCAGTCGCAATTGAATATGATAGTGGCATCATAATAATTGTTATAAATGCTGGAACTGCAACTTCAAATTTCTTCCAATTTATTTCTGCAAAGTTAGCTGCCATTAAAATCCCAACTACTACTAATGCAGGTGTTGTTACTGCACTTGTAACAATTTCAATTAACGGACTAAAGAATAATGCTAATAGGAAACAAATCCCTGTCACGATACTAGCAAAACCTGTTCTCGCACCCACAGCTACACCAGAAGTAGATTCAATATAAGATGTAGTTGTTGTTGTACCAAAAATGGCACCAACAATAGTAGCTAAAGAGTCAGCAAATAAAGCTCTACCTGCTCTAGGAAGCTTGTTATCTTTCATAATACCTGCTTGAGTAGCTACTGCCACTAATGTTCCAGCAGTATCAAAGAAATCTATAAAGAAGAAAGTTAAAATTACAATTAAAAATTGAATCGTAAATAATTGACTTGGATCCTTAAAGGCTTCAAATGCTGCACCGAATGTTGGTGTTATACTAGGGATTTTACCAACTACGTCAGAAGGTGTATGTATTAATCCAGTTATCATTCCAACTATAGCAGTTATAATCATACCTATAAAAATTGAACCTGGTACTTTTCTAGCATATAAAATAATTGTAATCGCAATTCCAAAGATTGCTAATAAAACTGGACCTTTTGTTAAATGTCCTAATGTAACTAATGTTGAGTCATTTTTCACAATGATACCAGCACTTTGTAAACCAACAAAGGTAATAAATAATCCTATACCAGCAGATACAGCCATTTTCATTTGATATGGAATAGCATTGATTATTATCTCTCGAAGACCGGTTGCTGTAAGTATAGCAAAGAATATACCTGAACAAAGTACGCCAGTTAAACCTATTTGCCAAGGAATTCCCATCGTTAAAACTACTGTAAAAGCAAAGAACGCATTTAGTCCCATTCCTGGCGCAAGTGCTATTGGATATTTTGCAATAAGTCCCATAAATAAAGAACCAACAAACGCTGCTAAAGCAGTTGCCACGAAAATAGCTCCTTGATCCATTTTCATGTCACCTGATACACCTTTAACACCTGCTAAACTTAATACTTGAGGATTTACAGCTAAAATGTATGCCATTGATAAGAAAGTTGTGATACCACCGATTATCTCTTTCTTATAATTAGTATCATACTCGTCGAATTGAAAGTATTTTTTCACGGTTTTAAACTCCTTTTATTAAAATACTTTAATATTTTAATATTACTTTTCGAAAAACACAATACTAAAAACGAACTTTTTTACCAACAAATATGATTAAGTTCGATTTTAAACTATAATTTCAAGTTTTTTAATGCATCTTTAAACGGATTATTCTCAAGTGAATCTTCATTATTCATATACTTTTTCATTTCTTTTTTAGATACTTTGCCACTGGATTTATTTTTAAATCGTTTATCCATCTGTTCTTGTGTTTCAGTATGACCACAGACACATCGATAAACTGCATCTTTTCCACGTCCAAACAATGTCATTTTCTTCTTACAATTTGGACAACGTGCATTTGTCTTACGTTGGACATTCTTTTTAGTTTTACATGTAGGATCTTGACATACTAACATTTGTCCATTTTTAGTTTTAACTTTAATCATGAATTTTCCACATGTCGGACATTCAGTAGTAGTTAAATTATCATGCTTATACTTTTGCTCGCTACTTTTAATAGTATTTACAATCGATTGAGTAAATGCCTTCATTTCGTCAATAAAGTGTCGAGAATTATATCTTCCTTTTTCTATTAATAATAGTTTCTCTTCCCACTCGGCAGTTAATAATGGAGATGTTAATTCTTGAGGCGCTAAATCCAGAATTTGCTTTCCTTTAGATGTTACTTTGATTTTGCCATCTCTAGATTCGATTGCATTAAGATTAAATAGTTTCTCAATTATATCCGCTCTTGTAGCAACTGTGCCAATCCCTCCAGTTTGTCTCAATGTGTTAGCATGTTTCTTATCTTTAAGTTGTATATAATTTTGAGGGTTCTCCATGGCTTTTAGCAATGAACCTTCGTTAAAGTAATCAGGTGGTGTCGTTTCATGTTCATTTACTTTTAAACTTTGAAGGTGATACTTTTCCCCTTTTTGAAAAGCAACTTTCTTTACCACATTATCATTGTTCGTTTTAAGTGCTTTATAACCTAATTGACGTGTGACTTTTTCATTAAAAACGAAGATATGTTGGCCAACAGTAACATTAACTCTAACCGCTTCATATTCATGAGGTGCCATTAATGATTCTAGGAACCTTTCAGCTACCATCATATATATCTTACTTTCTCTGTTACTCAAACTTTGCATATCTGGACGTACTTCTGTTGGAATAATTGCGTGATGGTCTGATACTTTATGATTATTAAAGATCCGCATTTTACTTGAATAAGATTGCCCCAACAATGATTTGACTTGTGATTTATAGTCAGTTGCTAATAAAGCATAAAGTCGTTCTTTAATAGTATCCACCATATCATCTGTTAAATAATTAGAATCTGTACGTGGGTAAGTAAGAACTTTATGGCGTTCATATAAATTTTGAATGGTATTAAGTGTTTCCTTAGGCCCCATTTTGTATCGTTGGTATGCCTCTTGTTGCAAATCGGTTAAGTTATACAGAGGCTTAGGATGACTTTTTTTAACTTTCTTTTCAACATTATCAACAATACCTTCTACATGTTCTATTTCATTAGCAATTTGAGTTGCGTCTTCCTTAGTCATGTGCTGCTTCTTTGTACTTAATTGGAAAGTTAATCCACCTATTTCAGTAGATAGTGTATAATATTTCTTCGGTTTAAAATGATTGATTTCTTGTTGCCTAGCATTAACTAATTGGATTGTTGGTGTTTGAACTCGACCCAATGATAATTGAGCATCATATTTCGTCGTTAATGCACGTGTTGCATTGATACCCACAATCCAATCCGCTTCATTTCTAGCTAATGCCGCTTCATAAAGATGTTGAAATTCACGTCCGTCTTTAAGCTTTTTAAATCCCTCTTGAATTGCTTTTTTGGTAACGGAGCTAATCCACAAGCGCTTAATCGGTTTTTTATTATGAACTTTATCCAATATTAACCGTGCAACTAGTTCCCCTTCTCTTCCAGCATCAGTCGCTATAATAACTTCTTTCACTTTTTTATCTAAAATCAGTGACTTAACAGTTTTAAATTGTTTACTTGTTTTACCAATAACTACTGTTTGCATGTGTTTCGGTATGATAGGTAAATCTTCAAGTTTCCATTCCTTGTACGCTTTATCATAGTGTTCCGGTTGAGCATTAGTGACTAAATGACCCAATGCCCATGTGACAACATACTTTTCGTTTTCAATATATCCATTACGTTTTCCCTTTACGTTCATAGCTTCAGCTATATCTCTAGCTACGGATGGTTTCTCTGCCAAAATTAATGATTTCATAGAACTTTCCTTTCAATAAAAGATCTCTTAATACATGTATTTGATGTAAATACAATTGTAACACGATAGACAATAGTCTAAACTTTCAATTACTAATAAATAAACTTATAATTAATTTAACAAAATGATATTGAAATGGAGGTACGCTATGGACATAGTCAAAGTAAGCAACCTGAACCAAATCATATCTTTTATTAATACATCATCAGACACCCTTGCGTCTTATATATATAAACTTCATACGTCTAAAGGTGATGTAGAACAGTTACTAAATGAATCTATCCATACTACTGGTGTTTTCTGTTTAATAGAAGATGATTCAATTGTCGCATTAATCACTGGAATTTTATATGAAGAAGATAAATACAAAGTTATTGGACCATTTGTTAGTGAAGATTTTACTCTTACAGATAATCATTTTATCTCATTATTTTCTGCATTAATGGAATCACAATCTGTTCATGCTACTTTTAACTTCTCTTATAATGATTGTGCACAAGATTCAAAACCTTTAATGAAGTTAATTCATGCTAATTATAACTTCACAGATTACTATTTAAATGTTTATAAATCATTAAATGAACCCGAGTCAGATTTCAATATCATTGAATATCAGCCAGGGTTCCAAAGAGCTTTCAGTAAGTTACATGAACAGACATTTAGACACAACGCATTAACTCCTAAAGAAATAGTCAATACTTTAGATGAACATAACCGATTATTTTTATTTGTTAGTGAAGGCTTGTTAAAAGGATACCTTTATTTACAAATAGACACGTTATCATCACTAGCTGAAATACGATATTTTAGTTCACATACTGATTATCGTCTAAAAGGGATAGCATTTGACTTACTTTCATATGCAATTCATTATGCATTTGAGCATTATTCTATTGATAAAGTTTATTTTAAAATAAGTAGTAAAAACGCCACTTTAGTTGAACGATTTAATGAATTGGGATTCGAAATTGAAAGTGAATATACTAAATATAAAATTGATCCAAGTCAATTGAATTACTAGCATGCCATTAGAGCATATTAAGATAATTACACATTAAATCTTAATATGCTTTTTTTATTTAATTCAACGTATGAGCGTTTACATTTTAAAAGTTATTTTTTTCAGATAAAATGTTCACGAGTGTTATAGGAAGGAAACACTTGAAGTAAATAAATAAGGAGAGTGTTTACATAATGCAATTTATAGATATACTTATCGCATTATTACCTGCCCTATTTTGGGGGAGTGTCGTTTTAATTAATGTTTTTGTTGGGGGCGGACCTTACAACCAAATAAGAGGTACAACATTGGGTGCACTTATAGTTGGTATTGTATTGCTCTTAATTGGTAAAGCACAATTTGATAATTTAACAGTAATTATTGTTGGTTTAATTTCAGGTGCTTTGTGGGCCTTTGGACAAGGTAACCAATTACGTTCAATTAGTTTAATTGGCGTTTCTAAAACAATGCCTATTTCTACAGGTATGCAATTAGTTGGTACTACATTATTTAGTGCTATTTTTCTTGGAGAATGGAGTACTGGTATTCAAGTAACAATGGGAATTATTGCCATGGTTCTATTAGTTACAGGTATCGCGTTAACCTCTTTACGCGGTAAAAATGAAGGTAAATCGAATGATCCAGAATTTAAGAAAGCAATGTTAATATTAGTGATTTCAACAATTGGTTATGTTGGATATGTAGTAATAGCCGATATCTTAGGTGTCAGTGGTACTGATGCATTATTCTTCCAATCAATTGGTATGGCTATAGGTGGCTTCTTGTTATCAATGAAACATGAAACTAATATTAAATCTACAGCCCTTAACTTAATACCAGGTGTTGTATGGGCGATTGGTAACTTGTTTATGTTCTATTCACAACCTAAAGTTGGTGTTGCAACAAGTTTCTCATTATCACAACTACTCGTAATCGTTTCTACTCTAGGTGGTATTTTCTTACTAGGTGAGAAAAAAGACAAACGCCAAATGATTGGAATTTGGTCTGGTATAATCTTAATCGTTATCGCCGCATTTATACTCGGAAATCTTAAATAATTTAACATTACAAAGGAGGAACCAAAATGTTTTCAGATTTAGAAGGTAAAGTTGTAATTATAACTGGTGCTGGGAGTGGTATTGGTAAATCCTTTGCAGAAAATTTTGGTAAATCAAAAGCAAAAGTGGTTTTAAATTATCGCTCTGATCGTCATTTAGATGAAATTGAAGAAATTAAGCATATGATTAGCGATGCTGGTGGTGAAGCAATTGCCGTACAAGCTGATGTGGCTGTCGAGGAAGATGTAAAACGATTAGTTCAATCTGCTGTTAAAGAATTTGGCACGCTAGATATTATGATAAATAATGCAGGATTTGAAAAACCTATCCCAACCCATAAAATGTCAGTTGATGAATGGCAAAAAGTGATAGATATTAATTTAACTGGTGCATTCATAGGTTCTAGAGAAGCAGTTAATCAATTTTTAAAAGAAGATAAAAAAGGAATAATCATCAATACATCAAGTGTACATGATACGATTCCATGGCCTAATTATGTTAATTATGCTGCTAGTAAGGGTGGCTTAAAGTTAATGATGGAAACAATGTCTATGGAATACGCACAATATGGTATACGCATAAACAACATTTCTCCAGGTGCGATAGTCACTGAGCATACTAAGGAGAAATTCTCTGATCCAGAAACTCGTGCTGAGACATTGGAAATGATTCCGGCTAAAGAAATTGGTGAAGCTCAAGATGTAGCTAATGTGGCATTATTCTTAGCTTCAGATTTAGCGAACTATATTCACGGTACTACCATTTACGTTGATGGTGGTATGACTAACTACCCTGCCTTTATGGGTGGTAAAGGTTAAATTTCAAACACTATGCAATAAAAAGCAAGCAATCCTTAAAGTAGAATTGCTTGCTTTTTTCATATTTAATCAAATAAATATCGCTTGATAAACATATAAAATGATTATACTTAAGATAATCGAAATGTTAGTAACCATACCTACTAAAGGCAATGTCTTGTATTTAAATTGAATAGAATACGGAATAATCGCTACTCCTACTGGTAATAACCAAGCAATGAGTAATGTCGTTTTAATCATATTATCTGAAACAGGTAAGAAGAAATGAACGAGTAAACCAGCTAATAAACCTAAACCATAATGAGCTAATAAATATTTAACTGCGATTGGTAGGAAATGACGTTCAATTTTAAAATTAAGCATAACACCTAAAAGTATCATTGATAGTGGCATATTCGCTTTAGATATTATAGTGAAAAAATCAATTGATACTTTAGGCAAATGAATATTTAACATATTTAAAGTAAACATGACGATATATGTGACAAGGGGCACAGAAGTAATTAATTTTTTGCCTAAAAATTTAAAATCAAACTGATCTCCACCTTGACTGAAATAGCTTCCTACAAAATAAGTTACTCCAAACATAATAATTGCCCCACCTATATCAGCCATTCCAAAATAAATCATTCCATTTTTTGGCCAAATCGTATCAACAAGTGGATATGCAAATAAACCTATATTAAGTGATGCAGTCATCATTCCAACTGTACCTTTTATATGATTGTTATGCTTATTAAACAGCCATAATACAGTGACTTTAGCAAGGACGCCATACACAATCATCATTATAGGTAATATCGAAAATGACAAATCTAATTCTGCACTATTTAGATTGACAATGACTAAAGAAGGTAGTGTGACATTGAGTACTAATGTTGATAATACCTGACTATCTGCCGCTTTTAAAAAGTTTATCCATTTCAATAAATAACCTAATGCGATTAAAAGAATAATCATTATAAACTGCTCTGTCACGATAGTTCCTTCCTTCTTTTTAACGTTATTATTACAGTTAATTACTTTAACATAATTTACTTCATTTTTAGAAGTGGATTGTTTCATGATATAATTCAATGTGATTGTTAAATTTTGAAATTAAAGGGGTTTAAGATTAATGAATTTAGAATCACAATTAGATGAATTGAAGTATGATTATGTTCGTTTACAAAATGACCTCGAGAAACGGGAATCTTTAAATCAAAATATAGACCCTCTCGTTAAGCAACTTGAAGATATTGAATTACAAATCTCTGAGATACGTTCAAAATTACGTCAGAAATAAATAATTTTTCTATCTTATGAGATGATTAAAGTTGTGTAAATCTAGTATGATTTCTATTCAGTAATTCAGTCAGCAACTTCGAATTTGTTATATAGTGTCAAAATTATATTTTGTCTAAGGTTCATTATAGAAAGGAAGACAACAGGTGAAACTTTACTTATTATTATTGCCTATTTTATATCTCATCGTTAGTTACATAAGCATTTTTAAAATGCATTCGATTATTACTCGCATTTTACGCATTATTATGGGTGTATTATTACTGTTTGTACTAGCAGTTACAACTCTACAATTCCCTGCTGAAAACTGGTGGGTATTTATTGTTTTAGCATTACTTGTTGGTAATGTTGAAGTAACTGCATTCAAAGAATTGAAACATGATACTAAAGCTGTTTCAATTTTAAATATTTTATCAGTTATATTATTTATCAATTATGTTATTTTAACTTTTATCATGTATTAAATTAGTATAATTCAGTCAACTACTGCCAATATATAGTTATATAGGATGGTACGAAGTTGCACCAAGGTGATGTCTGAATTCGTCGAATTCATTGTCAGGAATTGTTTCAACAATATCATTTACATGTCGTGAAATATCATTTGTGGGGATAAGAACTGAAGTTTCCATTGGTAGAGTAAGTTGAGTCATGTTATAATTTTTATACATAAGGCACCTCGTTAATTTAGTTTAGTGATGTTTATTAAATTATACGAAAGTGCCTTATTTTTTTAAAGTATTACAATGTAAAATTACATATAAATACAAAGTATTTTGGCGAGACTCTTGAGGGAACAGGACAAGCTGAAGACTACAAGGCTGAAGCTGTCCCCTAAGAAGGGCCCCAACACAGAGAAACTGAGTTAATTAGTTTCTACAAGCAAAGCACGTTGGGCAAGCGAGCCAACAATACGGAGTATTGTAAATAAAGAAGCCAGTAAATGAATTTGTTAAAACTCATTTACTGGCTATTTCTCTAGGAATTATGTCCCAGCCTCTTTTGTTTTTTATTTTCTTGTTAACTTACCTTTAAGTGTAAAGAGAATTTCGTAAATTACGGGAACAACAATTAATGTAAGAAGTGTAGATGAAATCAATCCTCCGATTACAGTTGCTGCCATACCTTTTGAAATCAATATTGAGCTATCTTGTCCAAATAATAAAGGCAATAATGCACCAATTGTTGCAATGGCAGTCATAAGAATTGGTCTAATACGAGTGCCTCCCGCTTCTAACAATGCCTCCTTCATTGACATACCTTCATGTTCATTTGTTATCACACGATCAATTAACACTATGGCATTGGTTACTACGATACCAATTAACATTAACATTCCAATTAAACTTGGAACAGATATTGTTTCACCTGTAATCAATAATGCTAATACGACACCAATAATAGTAAATGGTAGTGAGAATAGTATTGTGAAAGGTGCTAAGCCACCTTTAAATGTGATGACTAATACTAAATATACGATAACAATAGCGACTAACATGGCGAATGCCAGTTGCGTCATCGCTTGATTAATGTCATCAGTAGCACCACCCACATTAACTTTAACGTTGTCTGGTTTATCTATATTATTGATTTTATTCATTACCTTACTAGATACACCACCTACGTCTGAATCAGTAATTTTACCGGAAACAGTTGTTGCGTAGTCACCATCTTCTTGAACTAATTTACTTGGCGTAGTTGTACGTTCTAGTTCGGCTATATCTTTAAGTTTTACCGTTTCACCTGTTGGTGATTTTAATTCCATATTATTTAATTTATTTCGAGACCAATCCGTCTGCTTGTTTTGTTTTACTTTGACATCGACTTTATTGTCATTTTCTTTAACTGTAGTAATCGTCTTTTCAGGCAAATTCTCATTTAAATTTAATGCTAATTGTCCTGCAGAAATACCTTTCTCTGTTGCTTTATTTTGATCTACTTTAATTTCATATTGATCATAGGTTTGCGATAAATCTGATTTTACATTGGTGATTCCGTTTACTGATTTCATCTTTTGCTCTACTTTAGCAACTGTATCTTTAATTGCATTCGTAGATGGCCCTTTGACTGTAACTTCAACTGAATCATTACCAGAACCATTACCCATGTCTTGATTTTTCCATTCACCTGGTTGATTCATTTTTGATAAATGCGAGATAACTTTATCAGGCTCTTCTTCAAAGTTAGGTGTATCTTTGTCATATTCAACCATAATAGCCATACTATTCGTACTACCAGTTGGGTCTGCTGGTGAAGGACCTCCCACTGAATATTGAACTGTTTTTACTTTATCCTTGGATTGTAAATATTTCTGCGCTTGCTTTGCATGATCTAAAACAGCTTTTTCAGTTTCACCGGGTTTAGGTGTATAGGTTACGGCTAAGAATTTGTCATCACCTGTTGAAATATAGCTTGTACCTAATTTTGCACCACCTAACGCAATGCTTCCTACTAGAATAACGACACTAATAATTAAGACTATCCATTTATGATTTAATGACCAATTTAAAATTTTACGATAACTCTTGCTTACAACACCTAGTCCTCTATCATTCTGATGTTGTGAATTACGTTTTAACTTAATACCTTTTTTAAAAAATGTAGAAGCCAATGCTGGCACCACAGTAATGGATACAAGTAAAGATGCTAATAAACTAAATGCAATTGCTAATGCGAAAGGTCTAAACATTTCACCAACTGAACCTGACACAAATGCTAGTGGTAAGAACACGATTATAGTAACGATTGTTGAAGACAAAATCGGTTTAAATACTTCTCTTGTTGCACTAATGACTAAATTGTTGCCAGACAATTCTTCTTTAGAATCTGATAATCTTCGATAAATATTCTCTACAACAACAATTGAGTCATCTATCACACGACCGATAGCAATTGTTAATGCACCTAATGTCAAAATGTTTAGCGATACATCACTTAATTTTAATGCGATAAGTGCTATTAAAATCGAAAGAGGAATGGAAACAATTGAGATAGCCGTTGTTCTAATATTTCTCAAGAATAATAAGATAACTATAATTGCGACTATCGTTCCTAAAGCTGCTTTTTCAACCATTGTATATAATGAATCTTCAATTGGTTTAGCAGTATCCATGGTTTTCGTAGCTTTTATGTCATCATTATTTTTTACAAATTCATCAATTTTCTTTTGAGCTTCTTTAGCAACTTGAACTGTGTTAGCATCTTGTGCTTTCATAATTTGTACATTAACTGCATCTTTTCCGTTCGTCTTAGAAATTGACTCACGTTCATCTCCTACAGTTATTGTTGCTAATTCATTTAATGGTACGCTTGGCATTTCTCCACTTGAAGCTTGAGATTGATTACTCATTTGAGATTGAGAACTTGAAGATGATGCATTATCTCCAGTACTACTCATCTCACTACTTGATTGATCATCATTGCTGCCTGATTGACTCTGGCCACTTATTGTTAATGGGATTTCTAAATCTTTAAGTGCTTTAACAGATTTAAATTGTCCATCCACTACTAAGGATTTTTCATTTTTTCCAAATTGAAACAATCCCAGAGGTGTTTCTCGAGTTGCTGTTTTTATGTAATTTTCTACGTCATCAGCTGTTAGTCCCGCTTCATCTAATTTGTTTTGTTTAAATTTCAATGTAACTTGTCTCGTTGTTTGACCATTAAGTTGAGCATTCTGAACGCCATCAACGGTTTGTAATTTAGGAATAAGTTGGTCATTAATTTCTTTTGTTGTGGTTTTTAAGTCATCATTCTTATTAGTAAATGAATAAGCTACGATTGGGAAAGCATCCATGGAATTTCGTGTTAATTCTGGCTCACTAACCCCATCTTTAAAGTCTAATTTATCTATTTCTTTCTTTAATACTTCTTCAGCTTTATCCATGTCTGTACCGTTATTATATTCAACAGTTACAATTGATGCATTTTGTATCGACTGTGTTTTTACACTTTTAACGTATGCTAGAGATCGTACTTGGTTATCAATTTTAGAACTAATCTCATCTTGGGTTGTTTGAGGTGTAGCACCTGGCATTGTTGTTTGTACAGATATAACTGGATTTTCAACATCTGGAAGTAATTCTAATTTTAATTTAGCACTAGAATATATGCCTCCTAATATTACTAAAACAACCATTAAGAAAATTGCGAATTTATTTCCCAACGAGAACGTTAACATCTTCTTTATCACTTATTTACTTCCCCCATTCTTTTTCTTTTAAAAAGCTATAATTTCTTTATTTTTTAATCATTCCTATTATCCTAAAAAAATCTGAACTTCACAATGGTTATTGTGGAATCGTTCAGATTTAAATTTAATCGTTAATGACTATTTGCCTTTTAATTTACGAGAAATTTTAATTTTAGCTTTTGTTAATCGTGGTTTAACTTGTTCAATTAATTGATAAAGGGGTTGATTTAATACATAGTCAAATTCCCCTACCTTTTCACTTAAATAAGTGCCCCAGACACGTTTAAATGCCCATAAACCGTAGTGTTCAGAGTCTTTATCTGGGTTATTATCAGTTCCACCAAAATCATATGTTTTAGCGCCATGTTCACGCGCAAACTTCATCATCTCATATTGCATATGATGGTTAGGCAAGAAGTCACGGTAATCATTCGATGAAGCACCATATAAATAATATGATTTAGATCCTGCAAACATTAACAATGCACCAGATAAATAAATTCCATTAGGATGTTTTGCTAATAAGTCAGTCATGTCGTCTTTTCTTTCAATAGATTTTTGAATTTTAGATTCGACATCGTTTAATTTATTTTTAGTCTTTTTATCTTGCTTTCTCTCATATTTATTTTGAAGTTGCGTTTTTTCGTTTCCAAGTTCCTTAAGTTCATTATCAATATCATCTAAGACAGGTTTTGGTTCTAATTTCACAAGGAATAATTCAGCATCGCCATCTTCATGTAATGAGTCATAAATATTTTGGAAATAGCTTAAATCACGTGTTAAAAAGCCGTCACGTTCTCCTGTTATTTTCATTAATTCAGCGAAATTTTTAAGTCCATCGCGATTTGAACGTTCAACTTTAGTACCACGTTTCAATGAGAGTCTTACTTTAGAACGATTACGGCGCTCAAAACTTTGGAATATTTCCTCATCTGATTTATCTATTGGCGTAATCATTGTCATACGTGGTTGAATATAGTCTTTAGACAATCCTTCTTTGAAACCTTTATGTTTAAAACCTAGCGCATTTAAATTTTTAAGTGCATCTATACCTTTGTCTACTTCTACATCTGGATCAATTTTAATAGCATAGGCTTTTTCTGCTTTAGCTACTTTTTTAGTTTCTTCTAATAACTGTTCCAATGCAGCTTTATCACTATAATCCGTTACGAAGCCACGAGAAACGTAACAAAGCGTGAATGGTAGTTTAGGTATCTTTTTAAATAATAATTGACCTACACCTTTAATCTCACCATCTTCGCCCACTGCCACACGCTTTGAATACCATCCTGTTAGGCGTTTAGTTTCTGCCCATTTTGTTAACTGTAATAAATCACCATTAGGATGAGCTTTCACAAACGCATCATGCTCTTGGTTAGTGATATTCATCTTTTCCATGCTATAAAAACTCCTTTTTCTTTACATTAATTATAATTATACAATGTCATGTTTTGAGTGTCGACAAACTCGCCGTGCGATTAAAATATTATTTCTAGTTTTAAATTTTTGATATACTATAAAAACTTAAAATTTTAAATTAGTCTTTAAAAAGAGGTTTAACATGCGATATTTATTATTAATACTATTTATTTTGTTTAACACGATAGCTATTGTTGTCACTATGACTCAACCTTTAACAGTTTCATATTTTAGTTTAAGAGTAATGTTCGTTGGACTGTCGTTCGTCTTAACTATCTTTTTCTTACTTTTAAGGAAGTCTAAAGTGACTACATATCTCAGCATACTATCTCTAATACTTTCAATCGTTCATATGGCACTTATCGCCCATAGTACTTATATTTATCTATACTAACCTTCAGGCTCGAATCGATATTTCGCACCTTTCGTAATAATTGAGTAAGGTGCAGTCGTTTCTGTATCTTTAAATATAATCGTATTATAGCCTGACGTTTTACCATCTTGAATACGGTAAATAATATGATCTACCGTTAATTGTACATCTGTATAATTTTCTCCTTCTTCAAGAATAGTCACATCGAACCATTTTTTCCATTTAGATAGTGTTTTAGAGCGTTTTTCACTATCAATAATTATTTTATGGATTTTAAATTGTTTTTGGAAAAGCGGGTCTAATTTCTGATTGTGCACTTCTTCCCTTTCATCCCATTCTATGAAAAATGGAGGCTTTACCATGTAATCAGGGTCTGCAATGTAAAGTAATTTCCAATTTACTTTATCACCTTTTTTATTCTCTCTATGCATTTCTATTGGTCCAATCGTATCAATGTTACGTTCTTCTAAAGATTTTTTTATCAATGCAATATTTGATGTTCTTAATGCAATTGTTTTAAACCCTTGTTTGTAATGGTCTTGAACGATTTTAGTCGCAAAAGCAACACGACCTTCTTCTGTTTTAGATTCTTTATTTAATTTTTCTTTATCTTCTACATCTATCAATTCTATGTAATTTTCATTAATATATGATAAACGATTGAATGTTCCAAATTTGTGATGTTTGCCACCAGAACTAATTTTCAGAATATCTCCTGGATATTTAAAGTTTTTAAGGTTGTCTACATAATGAATAATATGGTCAAATCTGAGTTCCATTGATCGTATTCCCCTTTAATTGTTCGACTTGCATCTATCTTATCAAACTTCTTGTAAGATTACTTCTTTTATTCACGTATCTTATTGATTTAGTATTGCATTTTTTTAAAATACGTCATATAATATTTTTTGTCTTAAAATAGTTAGCAAAGCTAACTTGTTGAAAGGAGTATATTATGTTAACAAATGAATTTTTTAACAGTTTCATTGGTTTATACCGTCCATATATGAAACGAACGCAATCTATACTGGACCAATTTGATTTACATCCTGGTCAATGGTTGATATTAAGAGATATTGCCAGTACCTCTCCAACGACCTTAGTTCATATTTCTAAACGTCGTTTTATTGAAAAACCCACTACACGTAAAATTATTAAAGTGTTATCTGATAAAGAGTTATTAATTGTAGAACCAAGTAAGGAAGATAAGCGTGAGAAGTTACTAAGTCTCTCTGATAAAGGTCAAACATTATATGAAGACGTTTATCGTAAGATATTACCAGTTCAGCGTGAGCTTATTGAAAATGCTGGATTATCTGACGTGGAACTTGAAAATGTTATTTCAGTAATGAACAAACTTCATCATGCATTTTTAGAGGAGGAATCAGAATGACTCAGAATACGAGTGTAAAACAGCCTATTTTCACGAAAAGTTTTACAGTTAATTTCTCAATCAATTTTTTCGTTTATTTGTGTATGTATCTTTTATTAGTAATTATCGCTGATTACAGTAAGACAACTTATCACGCCTCAGATAGTTTAGCTGGATTAGTAGTAGGATTATTTATTATTGGTTCTTTAATAGGTAGATTTGGAACTGGTAAATATGTAAATAAATTTGGTCCAAAGAAAATATTAATTACTGGATTATTATTGCTTGTGATTACACAATTACTTTACTTCATCCCTGGATCAATCACATTCTTAATGTTCGTACGTCTAATTAACGGGATTGCGACTGCTATAGCTACTACTGCAACTGGTACTATTGCAGCACATGTCACACCGGTTGAGCGTAAGAGCGAAGGTATTAGTCTATTTTCACTTAGTTTAGTACTTGGTACAGCTATAGGCCCATTCTTCGGTATCTTATTATTAAAATCATTCTCTATCAATTTACTATTTGCTATATGTTTAGTTTTAGGTGTGATCAGTTTAATAATTTCACTATTTATTAAAATTGATTTTGATGCTGTTCATAATAATACAGATGCTAAAATTGCTAAAGCATCAGGCTTTAATATACACAACTTCATTGCAAAAGAAGCAGTACCAGTATCAATAGTTATGATGATCATTGCACTGAACTATGCTTCAATACTGACTTTCTTGAAATTTTTTGCTGAACAACGTCATTTATTAGAAGCATCTAGTTACTTCTTTATTTGTTACGCGATCGCTTCTTTAATTACACGTCCAATTGCAGGTAAAATGATTGATGCACGTACAGAAAATGTTGTCGTTTATCCTGCATTTATCGCACTTATCATTACTTTTATAGTATTAGTATTCAGTTATAGTGGATGGATGTTATTACTAGCTGGTGTCTTCTTAGGTATTGGTTATGGTAATTTATCATCATCTATGCAGGCTATTGCAATTAAAGTATCACCTACTAATAAATATGGGATTGCAACTTCAACTTACTTTATTGGTCTAGATATAGGTATAGGATTTGGTCCATCTTTATTAGGCTTATTCACAGGTTTCATTAGTTATACAGAAGTTTATGTCATTATGGCCATCGTCGCTGCACTTAGCACCGTACTTTACTTTATTGTTCATGGACGAAAAGTTAAAACACAATTAAATTAATATGTAGAAAGCGCTAGAAAATATGTCAATATTTTCCAGCGCTTTTTATAATCTATTAATTAGCAATACTAATTGCTTCAATTTCAGATTTCATTTTATCAAGTAATTTCTGTTGCGTTGCATTAAAGAAATAAAATACTTGTCGTTCATCAGTTTCAGATCGTAATTTAGAAATAAGTTCTTTCTTATAAATTTTACGTATAATTACATCAATTTTACTTGTGTCCCACAACATCTCGAAATGTAATGTATCTCGTAACTCCTTACCACTAATTTTCTTACCTTCATAAACTTTAAATAACACTACAAATTCCTCTATTGAAATTTTGTACGATGATTTTAACCAATGTTTCAACTGGCTTAATTCTCTTTCTGCTGCAATAAAACGTTGTACTTTTTCTGTTGTCATAATTAAAGCCCTCCAATGTAAATTCTAAGATGTAGTTATAGCTTTATAAATTGAATTTCCTTAATAAAATTATATAACATATACACAATTTAATCTATTACAAATTTTATTTATTTTCCGATTAATGTTTAATACAAATTCAGTTATTCATATACTCAATGCTATTATGATAATCATATTCTTTAATCATAGGTATTACATTCAATAATGATTTACTTTAAATTTAAAGTATTAATTGTATATATTTTCCAAAAATAAAAAACTCTAGCAATAGTCATAACCATTGCTAGAGATGTTACCTAACCACCGATGTAGTTCATATTAATTTTCTTGCGTTGTCGATTTTTAACCGTTTGCTCTGTACGTTCATCTGAATATCGATCATCTCGAACATTCCACAAGCTAATAAGTTGTTCTCTTAATTCATCATCGGTTACGCCTGATCGTATAAATGATTTAATATTAAAGCCCTCAACAGTGCTGAATAAACATCCATAAAATTTTCCATCAGATGATAATCGTGCTCTCGTGCAAGTAGAACAAAATGATGCTGACACACTTGTAATTAAACCAAATTGAGCGCCATTATCTTTGTGCTTATAGTACTTCGCTACTTCTCCGAAATATTTGGGGGGTACTGGTTCAATATCAAAATGAGACTCAATCATATCTAGCATCTCATTTTTAGTTACAACTTTACTAAAATCCCAGCCATTATCATTACCTACATCCATGAACTCGATAAATCTGATTTCAATATTCTTATCTTTAAAGTAATCTACCATTGGAATAATTTGATCATCATTAATACCTTTTTGAATTACAACGTTTACTTTAACATGGAAACCAATAGAAACGGCGTAATCAATTTGATCTAAAATGGTAGTTGCTTTGATATTGCGATTATTTATCGCTTGGAACACTTCATTATCTATGGCATCTAAACTAACATTAATGCGACGTAAACCGGCATCGTATAATTTTTGTCCGTGTTTTTTTAATAATAGACCATTAGTGGTCATACCGATATCTTCAATACCATCAATTTGATTTAACTCAGCTATAAGTTGATATAAATTTCGTCTAAGTAGTGGTTCGCCACCAGTTATACGTAACTTCTTCACACCAAGTTCTGCATAAACTTTCGCGATTCTAACCATTTCTTCAAACGTTAATAACTCATCTTTAGGTAGGAATACATAGTCATCACCGAAGATTTCTTTAGGCATGCAATAGTCACATCTAAAATTGCAACGGTCTGTTACTGAGATACGCAAATCGCGAATGGGTCGACCTAATTTATCTTTGATTTGTGCAACCATAAATGGACCCTCCTTAATGATTTATCTGTTGTTTCAAGTCATCTAAATCTTCTTGATAGTTGATATTTTTATACCAATATTCAGGTGATTGTATGTTAGTAACATCTAAACATTCCGTCGTCACATTATTATAAACATGTCGTAGACTATAGTCATTCGAAGCTAAAGCTTCATTCATAACGTTTATACAATTTGGATGATAAAAGGCTATAGTTGGTATAACTCGATCATGTTCAGAATAAGCAGCTATATCAATTTGATCTTCTATGAGTCTTGATACTAGAAATTGGTATAAAGCACTAATAGCCTTACCTGTTACCATAGGGGTATCAACAGATATTACAAAAAACAGTTCTTCATCGTTGTATTGTTTCATTACAGTATGAATACCGGCAAGTGGCCCTTTATCTTTATTGTTAGCGTCATCTATAATAACATTGTCATGTTTAAATTGATTAGCTAATTGATCATTGGTGCTTATAATAATATCATTAAACATATTAGTCTCTTGTAAGGTTTGAACAATTCGTTGGTAAAATAATTGTCCATCTATTTCGGCAAATGCCTTTGCCTTACCAAAACGTTCTGAATGACCACCTGCTAAAATAATTGCTTTCATTTCCCGTTAACCTCCACTTACTGGAGGAATCAATGCAACAGTGTCTGTTGGTTGTATGATATCCTCATCCTGTACAAATTCTTCATTTACTGCAACCTGAAACTTTTTAGATTTAATTGAAGGATGTCTCTCAAACAGATTTTGTTTAAAAGCATCAACGTTAATTGATTCATTAATATCAATTGTTTCACTATCAGTTTGCAACATTTCTTTTATTTCAGCGAAGTATAATACCTTCACGTTAGTCCTCTCCTTTAGCAGCTAGATCGTGGCTACCTCTTTGATGTCCTTGCCACTCTGCACCGTCTTCCCAAATTTCCTTTTTCCAAATTGGAACGACTTCTTTGATACGTTCAATAGCATATTCGTTAGCTCTATATGCATCTTTACGATGGGGTGATGAAACTGCAATTAACACCGCTATATCTGAAATTTGAAGTGGCCCAATGCGATGAACAATTGTTGTAATCGTTCCTGGCCAACGCGCTTCAATTTCATCACCTATTTGTGCTAATTTTTTCTCTGCCATAGGTATATATGCTTCGTATTCTAAATATTCTGTTTTAATACCTTTAGTCCATTCTCTTACATGTCCTGTAAATACAACTACAGCACCTTGGTGTTCATTTATAGTAAATTCTCGATACTGTTCTGTTTGGATGGGTTCAGTAACGATTTCAAATTGTTTCATTTAATGTCAATCCCTTTGCTCTATCCATTGTAATAACCAATTATCATAGTGTGATAACGCATGTTTATCATGAACATCATAACAATATTTAACACCGGTTAATTGCTTTAACCGTTCTAATTCTTCAGTAGTCTGATAGACGACCACTTTATCAAAATGTTCATCTTTAAACCCTTCAACCAAAATGATATTACAATCAATTGTAACAGATTGGTCAATCATTTGAGTAAGATTTTGTTTATATGCACGCGTGACAGTTTGTTGATAGTGTTCACCTTGCACAATACTCTGATCTGCTCCAGCATTAAAATGTTTCATATGATCTACATGGTCTTCTTGAAGTGTTATATCCTCACCAATGTGGCCATGGTGCTTGATTGTAGCTATTGTGTAACCATAAGATTTTAAAAATTGTATCGTGTGTTGCATCAAGGTTGTTTTTCCTGAATTTTTAAAACCAATTATTTGCAAAATCATAGTGTCATTTCCGTTTCATAGACATTCGATTCTGTTAAAATAACATTAACTGTATGACCTGCTTTAAATCCTCTAGTGCCCCCTGGCATCATAATCATTGAATTGCTATGTGCAATTGCTACTACTGCACCAGATTTATTAAATCCAGATGGCACTACTGTCGCACCACTCTGTGAAAATGTAGCAGATGCTCGAATAAAACGAGTAAAGGGATTCGCCTTAGTAAAATCTTCCATTAAAGTAGCTTTAACAACTTGAGGGTAATAGGCAGTTGCCCCCATCATATGTTGAATCGCAGGTTTGACAAATAATTCAAATCCAGTGAAACAAGCTGATGGATTACCTGATAAACCAAACAAATATTGCCCATTTGCAACAGCTAAGGTTGTTACACTACCTGGTCTCATTGCAACTTTATTAAATAATACCTCTGCATTTACAGCTTTGTAAATTTCAGGTAGATAGTCAAAATCTCCAACAGAAACGCCACCCGTAGTAATTACGATGTCATGTTTTGACATGGCATCTTTGACAACTGAAATACTACTTTGCAAATCATCTTGTTGAATTTTATATGCTTCAACGTTTAATCCAGCTTTTTCAGATAGTGCTTTGATCATTGGACCATTTGAATTGCGTATTTTACCTGGTTTTAATTCATCATCCACATCTAATAGCTCACTACCAGTTGCAATGACTGCAATACTTGGGCGTTGTGTCACAGGAACTTTAGAGTAACCATATGTTGCTAGAACGGCTATTGCACCTGGATTAATGACTTGACCTTTTTTCAAGACAATATCACCTGTTGTTGTTTCTTCACCCTTAAGAGATACATTTTCATTTGCTTCAAATGACTTACGTATTGTAAAGGTATCTCCATCCTCAACTGTTTGTTCAAACATGACTACTGCATCTGCACCTTCTGGAATTTGGGCTCCTGTCATAATACGTACTGCTTCATTTTGACCTAGTATTTTATCTGAAACTGAACCTGCGCCTATATGATCAATCACTTTGAATCGTTTACGATTTTCTGAGTATGCACCAGCAGAATCTTTACTTCGAATAGCAAACCCGTCATAAGGTGATTTATTATAACGAGGAATATCATAAGTTGCAACAATATCCTCCGCAAGTACATATCCTAAGCTATCTTCTAACTTCACTTCTGTAGTATTCAAATATATATCCTGTTGAACAACACGATTTATCGCTTCTTTAACTGGTATTGGGTTTCTTTTTTCAACTGACATACTTATCATCTCCAAATTATAATTTAAAATCATGATATACTAACCCTATCAGGAGGGTTATTATGTCAAAATTCACTCATATCAATGAACAAGGTAATGCTAAAATGGTAGATGTATCAAATAAAAATATTACTAAACGTACTGCTCAAGCTCATTCTAGCATTACTGTTAATGAAACAATTTATCAACAAATTATAGATAATACTAATAAAAAAGGCAATGTACTTAACACTGCACAAATTGCTGGTATTATGGCAGCTAAAAACACATCGACGATTATACCTATGTGTCATCCTCTACCTTTAACAGGTATAGATGTTCAATTTAACTGGCAAATTAATGATAATACTACATACACATTAAATATCACGGCTATTGTCTCCACTACTGGAAAAACAGGCGTTGAGATGGAGGCATTAACAGCCGCTTCTGCAACTGCTTTAACTGTTTACGATATGACAAAGGCAGTCGATAAAGGTATGATTATCGGTGAGACTTACCTTGAATCAAAATCAGGTGGCAAATCTGGTGACTATCGTCGTTAAGTTATTTCGAGCGCTCATATAATGTTTCAATTTAAATAATAAAGTCATGGATGCAAAACTTCAATTAGGGAAACCTATCATTTAAGTTTAAATCCATGACTATTTTATTATTTATTCAATTCATGCAACATATGGTTTAATTCTGGCTTGATTAACTTTTCAATAGCCAATTTCACAGCTCCAGTAGATCCTGGTAGAGTATAAATTAATTTGTTCTTCACTGAACCAGCTACTGCTCTTGATAACAATGCTTTAGTTCCGACATCCTCTGTGTAACTTAAATATCTAAATAATTCTCCAAAACCTTCGATTTCTTTATCCAAAAATGGCTTAACCGCTTCTATCGTAACATCTCTTTGTGCAATGCCAGTTCCACCAGTTGTAATTATGACATCAATATCAGATGCCAACCATTGTTCAATTTGAGATTGAATAGCTACTTTATCATCTTTGACAATAGCATAGTTTGAATTTAATACTTCGACATTGATATCTTGTATTAAAGTTTGGACAAGTTGACCACCTTTATCCATCTCTTTATCCCTAGTATCAGATACAGTCAAAACTGCACATTGAATTATTCTATCTACTTTCGCATGATCATGTTGATGCATTAATTCCACTCCTATCCGAATAATTGATTGATTAAATGAATGGCATCTAACGTCTTCGTTGTACCATGTATAAGCATTCGTCCACCCTCAAAACTAACAATTCGATGTCCTTTATATTCAAACATTATCATATATTTGTTTTCTCGATAATTAAGGTGATGTTGCTTAAGAAATTCACGTACCATTTCCTGGGAAATTTTATCATTATCATATTGTACTGTATCTCTACCACATAACGTTGCATATAATGTATGCTGTTTATTTAAATAAGGAAAGGATGGATTTGAACCACATGTTGGACACTCTTTTCTAAACATACGGCTAAAACCAAATGTAAAATGTTGACCATCCCATATATCTCCATAAGTTAATTTAGTAGGCACTGATTGCTCAGTTAATAATTTAAAGGCATCTCGCAATTGAAAACTTGTAGTCATCGTAACAGCAGGTTGTATAACACCTACAGTGTCACAAGTTAAATTAATTGCTGGTAGTTGAGGCATTAAACAGTTGAAACAAGGTGTCTCTCCTGGAATAAATGCTGCTTCTATATAAGTACTCTGCACGACACCCCCATATATCCAAGGTACATTCTCTTTAAAAGCAAAGTCATTAATTAATTGTCTTGTTTCAAAATTATCTGTCGCATCAATAATAAGATCTACATGTTTAGTATACTTATCTAAAAAATAATAATCGACATGTGTGATAAAAGTATTTAGTTTCAAGTCATGGCGCAATGCTTTTAAATGGCGTTCCGCTGCTACAACTTTAGGGAACATAGTATTAGCATCTTCTTCAGTAAATAATGTTTGTCGTTGTAAATTGCTAAATTCAATATAATCTCTATCTACAATTGAAAGTGTTTTGATTCCCGCACGAACGAGACCCTCAGCAACATGAGTTCCTAACGCTCCCATACCAACAATGAGTACATGTTTTTGACTAATTTTCTGTTGTCCTTCGTGTCCTATTCCTTTAAACAAAGTTTGTCTAGAATAACGTTCACTCGTCATATTCATTGCCCTCTCTAGTTAATATCCATTTCTATCATTATATCGAACAAAGCGGGAGTGGTACAGAATACAATATGAATTCTTCGGCCCACCCCGCAATGTTGACTAGATTTAAAAAGTCTATTATAAGTGCCTTATTAACTTAGATAATAATCATAAATTCGCTATAACGCTAAAATTTTATTATTTTCATCCCAATCTAGCTTTAATTAACCTATCTTAATAATTTTATCAGCCAATACTTCAGCCTCAAAATTAGAATGTGTGACAAAGATGATTGGTATTTTCCATTCTTTAAAAATACGTTTAATTAACTTTATTCCTTCACCTCTCGTTGCATCATCTAGACTTGAAAATGGCTCATCTAATAAAATCAAGTCTGGCTTTGTACTTAGTGTTCGAGCTAAAGCAACACGTTGAGATTCTCCGCCAGAAAGTGTCGATGGATATTGCTCTTTTAGATGATGAATATTTAGTCGATCCATTAAATCATCTATATGGACAGATGGTTTAGACATAAAAGTTATATTTTTGTAAACTGTCATATTAGGAAACAATTGGTAATCTTGGAACAAATAGCCAATTTTGCGATTTTGTATTTTCATATTAACTTTATGCTCAGTATCAGTAATCAGTCTGTCATTGATTTTGATATAGGCTTTATCTGGGGTTCTTAAGCCTGCTATCATATTTAGCACTGTGGTTTTACCTATTCCAGAAGGCCCTCGTATTGCGTAAATTTTAGGGACTGTATCGTTAATGTTAATATCAATAAATGTCTTTTTTAATTGATATTGAATCTTTAACTCTAACATCTACTCTACCTCCCTATATTTATCTTTATTCGCAAAATTCAATACACCAATTACCGTAATTGAAAATGCAACTAACACAAGCACCCATAACCAAGCTTGATTCTCTCTACCTTGTTCAACTAAGAAATAAATTTCAAGTGGTAACGTGTTAGTTTTATTGGGTATATAGCCTGCAACCATTAATGTTGCACCGAATTCACCTATTGCACGTGCAAAACTCATCATTATACCCGCTATAATTGAACGTTTAGATAGAGGTAAAATTAGACGATAGAATATTTTATTCTCACTTGCCCCCATGGTGCGAGCAGTATTTAGCATTTTCGGGTTAATACTTCTAAATCCTTGAATAGTGTGTTGATACATTAACGGAAAACTAACAATGACAGATGCAATTACTGCACCTGTCATTGTGAATACTACTGGAAGATGTAGTATGTTTTCAAAAAATTGTCCTACAACACTTCTAGGAGAAAATATTATAAGTAAAATAAACCCTAGCACCGTGGGAGGTAGAACAATGGGTAATAATATAAAACTTTCAAGGAGTTTAGTAAGATGCCCTTTTCCTTTATAAAGTAACCGGCAAACAAAGATACCTAGTACTGATACAATAATGGTACTTATGACAGCCACTTGAATCGAAATCCAAAAAGGTGTAATGTCAGGCATACTTATTACCTCCTAAATTTCAAAATGATATTCTTTCAAGATATCTTTTGCTTTTTTAGATTTTAAGAAGTCCATCCACTCTTTTGCAAGTTTCTTATCTGAAGTAGCACCTGCTTCGTAAGTGATTGGTTTTTTAAGTTCCGCTTCTTTAATTTCGTTTACTTTATCTGTTTTCTTTTTATCAGTATATAAATCAGTTTCATAAACAAAGCCCATTTCAGCGTTGCCTTTTTCAACATAATTTAATACTTGTTTAACATCTTTAGCGTAAACTAAATTATCTTTAACTTCACCGTATAAACCTTGATCCTCTAAGTATTGTTTCGCATATTTACCTGCTGGAACTGTTTTAACTTCACCAATCGCTAATTTTTCATTATCTTTTAAATCTTTAACTGATGATTTATCGCTATTTTTATCTCCGACTAAGACAAGTTTATTATGAGCGTATTTATATGTATCGTGTGCTTTGTCTTTGTCTTTTAACATATCAACATCTTTAGTATTTGCAGACATGAATACGTCAGCTGGAGCACCTTTTTCAATCTGTTGTCTTAATGCGCCTGAACCACCATAGTTAAAGCTTACATCAACATTTTTATGATCTTTTTTAAATTCTTTTTCTAATGCTTTACTAACATCACCTAAGCTCGCGGCAGCCGAAATTTGTAATTCTTGCTTTTTGTCATTATCTTTTTTATTTGAATCAGATGATTTATTGCCACTATCATTGCTACCAGAATTTGAACATCCTGCTAAAATAATAACTAATGTGACAATTACTGCCATGAAATGTTTAATATTCATTTCATAAACCCCTCCTTTTATACATTATATTATACGCTAGTCTTAATCTTTTGAAAGATATAAATTATAAAAATTCACCTAATCTCCATATTATTAAATGTATTTAATATACTATTAATTATTTATATGCAATTTAAATCTTTTCAAATTGTGACTAAAAGTTTTAATATAGAATTACATATCCCTAAAGGAGAAATATAAATGAACAAAGATGTGTTACAGGGGCAATCTATTATCCGCTATGAAGATGGACAATTAATAAATACAACAGATAGTTATGTTACAGAATTTCCATTGACAATCAATGTAAACGGTACGGAATTCGCAACGGTTATTTGTAGCCCTACACATATGGAAGAACTTGTAGTTGGATTTTTAGCCTCAGAAGGAGCTATTTATAAAAAAGAAGAAATAAAATCCTTACAAATAGATGATAGCAAAGGCTTTGCGCATGTAGAGTTAACTAAAGATTTAGGCAATCGCTTTGAATACTCTACTAAACGCATGATTGCATCTTGTTGCGGAAAAAGTAGAGAATTTTACTTTCACAATGATGCGGCAATAGCTAAAACCTCAATGTCAAAAATAACCTTAACTCCTAAACAAGTACTCAATATGATGACTGGATTACAAACTGCAAGTACATTATTTAAACAAACTGGTGGGTTGCACAATGCCGCCATTAGCGATGGTGATGAATTTTTCGAACATAGACAAGATATTGGTCGCCATAATGCACTTGATAAGCTATATGGGTTTTGTCTTGAAAGACGTATTCCTGTAAGAAATAAGGTGCTTATATTTAGTGGACGTATTTCATCTGAAATATTATTAAAGGCAGCTAAAATAGGTGTAGGCGTTATATTATCTAAATCCGCACCTACGACTTTAGCTATTACATTAGCCAACGATTTAAATATTACTGCTATTGGCTTTATTAGAGATGGAAGTTTTAATGTTTATAGTCACCCTGAACGTATTAAAGCCACAGAGTAGTTGGAATAATTAGTTTAAACTACTCTGTGGTTTATTTAATTAACTTCTTCTTTAACTATGTGGTAAACAAAACTTTGATACGTATAACCTTGTTTTAAATACATATCTTTTGCTGTGTCTTCTCCATCAGCTACAAGTATAACTGGTCGTTCATTTGCTAAGTCACCTATGTATGCTTGTATTGTTGATCCAATACCTTGTCTTTGAAATTGCTCAATTACACCAAAACTATCAATTTCAATAGTTTCGTCAGTAATAATAACATCAACAGTCCCTACTGGTTCATTATCAACATAAGCAACTAATCGTTTTTTATCGTCTTTTTTTTGTAGGATGGTTTGTCTTGCATTATTGACACTTTCAATAGCAAATGGTTTACCATAGGGCAAGGCAAATGAATAATAGATATTCAAATAATCTTCTATATTGCTTTCATCAACTTCTTTAATGTCTACATCATTTCTACTAGTTAGCTGTGTTAATTCAGTTCCTTCTATAATATAGAATTCAAGTATGCCTAATTGAAAACCTCTATCTTTAATTGCATTTATCCACTCTTGGCTTAATCTTTCATTCTCTGGAAAAGTAAACGCTAAGTGATTTGAATGCTGTTTTTGATGCAGTTCACATTGAGAGGTCATATCCTTGAACCACTGATCTAATGTGGGCATTTCTTTATAAAACCACTTATTCGTATCATACTTAAGCGGTTCTGAAGGTGTTAAATAAATAATTTTCTGCTTATCTTCATGATATAAATGCCCATCTTGAGCAATATTATGTATTGATATATTTGACATTGCTATATTCACCCACCTTGTTAGCTTGATAAATTTATTGTATCAAACTTTTAAAGCGTGAATGATTTAGAAGTGTTACGCCAATTAAACTTGCAATAATGGCTTTAATAATATCTCCAGGTATAAATGTAAATGACAATAAGAATGCTTTACTTGCATGGATATCTATAATGAAGCCCATAATAATCGTTCCCACGATATCTAAGAATAATACACCAATAACTAAAGTAGCGACTAACAATATCGCGAAGTTAATTTTATTAAAGTATCGGTCTCTCACTAATCCTATACCAAATGCAACTACTGGATATAAGAATAAGAATCCGGCTGATGGTCCCGCAAATACTCCGATTCCTCCACGTCCACCAGATAGAACTGGTAAACCTGCAGCAGCTAATAATAAAAAGACGATGACACTCAGTGTCCCATATTTTTTTCCTAGAATAATACCTGCTAAAAATATGCCTATATTTTGTAAAACAATAGGTACTGGCATAATTGGAAGCGGGATTCCTGGTACCAATCCTAAAACACAAATAATTGCTGTCATTAAAGCTGTGTAAACTAAATTTCGTGTATTCATGTTGTATCCTCCTTCTACGAGAATGATTATACCACTAATGTAAACTTTATAAAATAAAAAGTTTACATTTAAGAAGGAGAATCTACTTTTTTAGCTAAATCAGTAATATAATTAAAGAAGTCATCATGCTTAACATCGGTGACAACTTTGATAGGACGCCCACTTTCTTTAATAAATGTACGGCCTTGACTAGGACCTTTAAATTCTACATCTACATTCAATGATTTATATTGAACTAAATCAGGTTTCCCTATATAAGCAGTGGTTAAAACACCCCATAAGAAGTATGTAGAATTTGTAATAAAATGTGTCAAAGGTGGTACTGCAGCATAGCTAACACCTAAAAAATCTACACCTGGATATTGACGTTCATCAGCCCACATTTGTCGAATGTCTAAGGTTAACGGAACTTGATTGGTGCTTTCTAAAGCTACCATATCTATCGCTATCTCACTATCAAATACTGTCTTAACCGCCTCCGGATCCCAAAACGCGTTCCACTCAGCTGTTCCATCATGTTCAGGCTCTTCTACGTTACCTTTTTCGAGAAACGTTCCACCCATCCAAACTAATTTTTCAATATTATTTTGAATGCTAGGTTCAATTTTAAGCGCTTTAGCCAAATCTGTTAGTGGTCCAGTAAATAGTAAAGTTACAGGTTCACTTGATTGACTTAACACTCTGATAATGTCCTCATACGCTTCTACATCACTGATGGTAGACTGTTCATTGGTAGTTGATTCATTTAATATGGGTAACGCATCCATAAAGAATGCATGCATTCTCCATTCTTTTGGAAAAGGATTAGCCCCACGTTCATAGGACGGCGCAACCTGTAAAGAATTATTAGAAAATCGATTTATAATTTTACATGAAGCGCTGACTGAAGGTTCTAAATAACAATCTGCTCCTATAGTACTAACACCTACTAATTCGATATCATCCATTTGTAATAATAAAAACAAAGATATTAAATCATCTACTCCACCATCGTGATTAAAATATACTTTACGCAAAATGTTTCCTCCTTACATACATTTGTAAATTTAAAAAAGCTACGACTACATTATATGTAATCATAGCTTAAATAACATAATTAATTGATTATCGTTTTTATATTTTATTTACTAGCTTTAAGTAACTTGTCTTTTAAATCTTTTCTCATAAAGTCAAGCGTATAAGGGTCATTATACCAGTATGTTTCAGCTTTAACTTCAATAACGTTATTATTTTTCACTGCAGGTAAATTTTTCCATATATTAGTTGTTTCATAACTTGGTTTAGATTTACCTTCACCAGTTGATACGATATAATCGCCAGCTACGTCTTCAATTTTTTCTTGGCTTACTTCAGCCCAGCCTTCTTTTTTAACTAAATCTTGTTGGCCTTTAGGCATTTTTAAATCAAAGGCTTGATATAATACTTCGCCACCACGACCCCAGTTATCGCCATATGTGTAAACTTTTTTATCAAATTCATCTAAGATAGAAACTGTTGAATCTTTACCAATTGCATCTTTGATTTCTTTTCCATCTTTTTCAGTTTGTTTCTTCCATTTGTCTTCCCATTTTTTAACTTCGTCTTCTTTACCCATAATTTTACCTAGCATTTCTTGTTGTTCTAAATATTTATGTTTTCCATAATCAACTACAATTGTTGGGGCAATTTTTTGATATTTTTTAATGTTTTTATCAGTAGAGTAAACAATAATTAAATCAGGTTTTTTCTTAGCAACTTTCTCAACGTCAGCTTCACCAATTTTAGTCGTGTCTTTAAATTTATCTTTTAAAATTGGACTTTGATCAACTTGATTATTTACTGCAACAATATTTGCGCCTAATTTATGTAAACCACCCGCAAATGTAGGTGCTACTACCGCAATACGTTTAGGATCTTTAGGGATTTTTATAGTTTTCCCACTATCTAATTTATATGATTTTGTTTCTTCTTTTGAATCGGATTTACCTGAACCACCATTATTACCACATGCAGCTAAAACGATGATTAGAACAAGTAAAGGTAAAATTAACTTTTTCATAACATCCTCCTGTTGAAAACGATTATCAATTTCATCAAAAATTATATACTACTACTTCATTATTTACAATAAAAATTTTAATAATTTGTGAAATAAAAATTTTAATAATTTTTGAAATAAAAAAGAGGCTGGGACAAAATAAAATGTCTCAGCCTACTTTATCATTTTGTCAGTAGCTGACTGATTTGAAAATGCGCTTGAATCAAGCTTTTTTCAAACCTAGTCATCCTTGACGGGGTAGGACAACGAAATAAATTTTGAGAAATTATTATTTCTGTCCTACTCCCTAAAATCTATAGTTATTATTCTCTTAAAATAAATTACATAAAGATTTCGCTATATTAGTGTATGCTGCATCTTCCATTGGTGGATTGTGTAATCCAGCTCTCATATCTCGATAATAGCGTTGTAACGGACGATCCATTTCCAGACTTTTTGCACCAACAATTCTCATCGCTAAGTCAACAACTTCTAACCCTTGATTCATCACTAGCACTTTACTAGCAGATGTTTCATTCCATAAGTGCGGTTGATTTTCTGAACAATTATATCCTTTTGCGGTACTCCATAAAAAGTGACGCGCTGATAAAAGTAAAGACTCCATTTTCCCAATATTTTGTTGTACAGTTGGTAAATGACTAATAGTTCCTTCTATACTATTCGGACCATAACTTGTCGCAAAGTCTATAGCATAATTTCTTGCCGCCTGTGCAATTCCTAAATATGTGCTTGGAATATGTAATATCCAGCCATTCGGTTGTGGCTTTCTTTTTGACTCTACGAAAAAGTCTTTAGGTATCCATACATCATTCAATACTAAATCGTGACTTTCTGTAGCTCTCATACCTACCATATTCCAATTATCTGCAATTTCTACACCATCAAATTCTCTTGGTACTAAGAAGAAACCTACTTCCTGTAAATCATCTACATATGCAGCTACAATATAATGGGTCAATGCTTTACTCATTGATGTGAACGTTTTAACACCATTTAATAAGTAACCGTCATCTTGTTTTACTGCGTGTGTTGCAGGTCTGCCTCCGCGAGTTGGGCTTCCTGTATCCGCTTCACTTACCGCTCGATTAACAAGAGCTCCATTTTCGATATCTTTTGCAAAGCGATTAAGCATATCCTGATTCCACATCGTTTGTTCATATATTTGTCCTATAACACTTAAATGCCAACCAATAGATAATGCTGTTGCTCCGTCAATAGCACCTAAATATGTTTGCAAAACAACCATATCTTCAATAGTGGCACCTTCTCCACCATATTTTACCGGTAGCGTTAGTAAGCTATAACCTTCTTTAACTAGCCATTCAATATTCTCATAAGGGAACCTAGACTGTTTATCATTCTCTGTTGCTCTTGCTTTAAACGTCTCTTCTATTGATTGAAATTTTTTTATCCATTTCTTTTGAATATCTGTATTAATCAGAACTGAATCGATCAATTATATCACCTGTTCATTGTCATTATTATTTAAACCTAGTTTATCACTCGACATTACAAATTGGAAGTTAACCACTTAAGGGATTATAAACACAAAAAGACTTAAGTCAATGAGATTGAATCTCTCAAAGCTTAAGTCTTTTATGAATAAACGTTGATTACTTAATGTACTTCTCTAATTCAGCAATCAGTTTATTAATTTTGTCTCGTTGTTCATCTGTTACATAAAGAATAACTATTCTTTCATCTTGTATGCTACGTTTTTTTGAAAGTAACTGTAAATCTTTTAACTTCTGTAATGCTTTAGTTAAGTAATAAGGTTTAAACTCTGAATACGTTGCAATTTCCTTTGAAGTTATTTCATTCGTTTTACTTCTCGCAATATAATTTAAAATATAAACCTCTTCATAATTTAAATTATATTTCTTTTTAGTATCTTTGAAGAACTTTTTAACTTGAAATGTTGCGTTAACTAAATCATTGATGTCTTTAATTTGTCCCATATTCTAAACCACTCCTCTGATGTACGTCTTGTTGCTACAAGGTTCATGTCTACTATTTATTACTTACCAAACATTTCTTATGCTATAAAATTTATTTTATAACATTTATGTATAATATTTCAATATTTTTATGAAATTAAAATGATATTAATTATCAATAACAAGTTACATCAATTAAATTATATATAATCAATTAGTCACAATAGGTATTCATTTGGAGATAAAAAAGAGGACTGGGACAGAATTCTTTTTAAATTCGTCGTCCCACCCCTACTAGAATGACCCGAACTGAGAAAAGCATCATTTAAGCGTCTTCTCAGGTCAGTCAGCTACTGCGAATCTGCAAAGTAGCATCATTATATTATTTACGTTCCAGACTCACATGTTTTTTTAGCCTCGGCTAATTGTAATAATAATATAACTATAACAAGCGTTGCTTCCTTTAGAATCATAGTAGCGTATTTTAGATATTATTCAACTTTTTGATTATTTAATTTTAGACTCCACATAATCAACGAATGCTTTAACGTCTTTTGTTTTGATTTGTTTCATTGGTACTTTCCCAATATTAAAAGTAAACACAATATCTGTGCCATCAAAATGTATTTCTTCTATTTCATTATATGGGATATTTCTATAATAGAATTGACCATTCATATCTACATTCATAATTAGTCTTTCAGAAGTAGCAATAAATGCTCCTTCAAATTCACTTTGGCCTTGAACATTATACTCAATGACGCCTAATACTGAAGGGCCTTTTGACTCTGTTGGAAACAAATCGTTGGGATTCACATTATCTAGAATCATGAATTCATTCTCCTTACTTATTATGATATTTTACTGTACTTCATTTCCTCTTGGAACTTATTGTAACATCTAATAAATAATTGATTTGTTTCATATGCTCGTGATTCAATAAATTTTACATTTACAATACGTTCATCTATTGAATTACGATACTTTTCTAAATACCCTTTTTGATAAAGATCATTAATAACCACGTTCATACATATTAAATATCGATATGACATTGCCTGAATTTCTTTTAATGAAATAACTTGTCGACTTGATAGTAACTTACCTAATAAAAACAATTCATCCAAACTCAAATTAGACTCCTTTGCTATGTTTCGAACTTTGTAAAGTGCGTCAAAAATGGTTAAAACATGCCCTAATTGATTATAGTGGGCTGTTGTTTCTATTGAATAATCAAAATTCTTCCCTTTTACCATTTCACTAACTTCCATAAACATAATGTTCAGTTTCTCTTGACAGCTATTGGATGGGAGAAATAATATACGTCTTTGGTCATTATCATCACTCAATTTAGTGATCCATCCTAAATGATATAAATGCTCTAAATGATGTCGTAATTGTCTTTTTGAAATGGTTTGATAAGTGATTAACTCATCTATATAAACGCCCTGTTGATGAACATGAAAATATTTAATGATTTCATACAATGTTTTTAATTGCTCAAATTTTAGTTGGTAACTATATTTTAGCACCTCACCTACCGCTTTCATAAAAACAAGATAAAATAGTAATGTTTCTAGCTTATTTTTATCCATCATATCTATCACCTCAAAACACTATTTCAGGATTGGGCGGTTAAGAGTTGCCATGCTAATTTGATAACAAATTGTCTAATCATAGTCCATATTTTAAAACTGCATTTGAAACTATTAAATATATAACTCTATATTTACCCAATCTATTAAAGATAGACATTGACTTGAATTCTTAAATAAACAACATTATCTTTATAATTTATCAATTGAAAGGTCGTGTTTACTTGTACTCAATCATCATGTTTGACTTATATTTATTATTATTCGGCTAAACTGTAATTATCTTTTGCTTCAGCAATTAATAATTGTGTTTCTTCATCTAATGGTATTTCTGATTGATTAAATGATTGATATTGATGTGATTGATTCTTAGTTTTGATTTGACCAGGTGTGGTGCCGTATTTTTTATTAAATAAAGCAATGAAATGTGGAAAATGATTGAATCCATGCTTATATGCAATATCTTGTATTAAATGATTACTTTTTAAAATGTCTATCAAACATAATTTTAATCTAACATCATTAATATATTGTGTAATATTATGATAAGGTGTGTGATACTTGATGACTTTACTAAGTTCCTTGGCTGACATATTGAGTGCATTAGCCATATCTTGGCGACTTATCTTATTACTGTGATGTTTAATAATATACTCATGTACTTTGTCAACTAAGGCATTATCTAGTTTGTAACGAATGCGTTGATTTCTCTGCAAGTATCCTAATTCTACACATAAGTGTTTTACCAGCTTATCTTTTATTTGTAATTTATCTGACTTACTACTTTCAAAATCAAGTAAATTTAAAATAAAGGGTTCTAATTGTTTTCTTTCAATAGAAGGAAATTTATATCCATTAGACTTAATATAATCATCAGCATATTTCAAATAATCTTTGAATGCTATTTCAATACTAGCGATAATTGCTCCATCCTCATTCTCAATCGAGTAAATATCATTTAACATTACAAATAATAAATCTCTCTCTTTCATTTGAAATTTCTTTAAATTTAAAATTACTCTCCCTGACCCCTTTAGCCAATAGATTAATTTAATATTTGATTCCTTTTGACTACTTATCTTTATATTTTTTAAAAGCTTTACCGAAAAGTTATCAATCATACGAACGTCCTTTCACTTTATAATATATAAAGATATGACATAAACAGAAATAATAAATTATCCCCCATAATGCTAATAACTATTGCTGCATTAATAACGATTTTCTAATTAAACGCTTTTTTTGAATGCCTATCTTCATATATAATTGTATGTTTTATTTCGGTATTAGCAGCAGCAAACTTTTAACCAATTATATCATTTTATTATCTTATATAAATGTTTTTGTATATTTTTTATAATGTTTGTATGAATAATCCCCAATAAGAGCTTCTTTTATAGCATTTCAGAGTAATAATACAATTTAATTAATAGATCTTTTGTATACATATAATTTTAAAACAATACAAAAATAATGAATTCTATTAATTTTATATCAAATTTATTTTTGCTGTTACTTTACAAAAATGTTACAAGAAAATGAGTATCTTTTTCATATATTTTTTTAAACGTTGTTATGACAACGTTTTTTAATATTACAAAAAATTACTTATTGTATTTAACTCAACACTATTTATTAGCAAAAAATTACAAAATGATAACAACGCACACAAAATGATTTTTTTCTGATAAAGTATGTCTTGTCGTTAAGAAACTTATTAAAAACTGGACTCAAGGGTCATCAAATGACTATTAAATATAAAATATTAATTTAATTCTCAGGAGGAAATTTTACAATGAAAAAAATCGCTACAGCTACAATCGCTACTGCAGGAGTTGCAACAATCGCTATCGCTGGACATGGTCATGAGGCACATGCAGCAGAACAAGGATATAACCCAAATGATCCAACTTCATACAGCTACTCTTACACTATCGACCAACAAGGTAACTATCATTACACTTGGAAAGGTAATTGGAGCCCAAATCAAGTAAATCACTCTAGTCAATCTAATTATTCATACAACAACTATTCATATAATTACAATAACTATAATAACTACAACAACTACAGCAATAACACTCAATCATATAGTGCAAATACTCAACAAACTGGTGGTTTAGGTGCTAGTTACTCAACTTCAGATCGTAACATTAAAGTAACTACAACTACTGCTCCATCATCACAATCAACTGGCGTTTCAATTTCAAGAACTTCAAGTTCAGGTAGTAACTTATATACTGCTGGTCAATGTACATATTATGTATTTGATAGAGTTGGCGGTAAAATCGGTTCAACTTGGGGAAATGCTAATAACTGGGCAAGCGCTGCAGCTGCTTCAGGTTACACAGTAAACAATTCACCATCAGCTGGTGCTATTTTACAAACTTCACAAGGTGCATATGGTCACGTAGCATACGTTGAAAGTGTTGGTAGTGACGGTTCAGTTACAGTATCAGAAATGAACTATGGTCACGGTGCTGGTGTTGTTACTTCACGTACTATTTCAGCTAGCCAAGCTGCTTCATATAACTACATTCACTAATTCTATTAGTAAGTTTAAAAGCGATCCAAAAAGGATCGCTTTTTTGCGTTTACTTTTATACTCAAAGATATAAACATTAAACAACATGCACCTATACTAGTTTGAAAATCTTATTATGATATATAAATAGCATCCTGCCATATAATTAAAAACAAAAAAGATTGGAAAGTAATAATCAATACTTTCCAATCTTAATCTATTTCGAACAAATTCATTCTTTCTTGATTTGTTATATCTATTACTACATAATTGTTGATAATAAATTCGTTTGTCCATCGTTCATGAATCCAATTCTCGCTCCAAAAATTGAACCCACTACTGTTAAATATTTTGAGGATATTTTACAGTTAAAACTTTATAGCATCAGATATCATCGCTACAAAAATATCTATGTAATGTTTTAACATACTTAAATATATCCTTTTCACAAATGATTAAACATATTTTTACGAATTTTTTACATTACTTTTGTCGTCTAATTTACGAATACCAATTCCAGTAAAGCCGTAAATAATTGCTAATACTGCACACAAGTAGCATGGAAGTGTCCAAATAAAGAATTGATCTACTGATACTCCCAGTTGTTGCGTGTAGTATATGCCTGAAGTTCCCCATGGTATTAACGGTAACACCATCGTACTTGAATCTTCTAAAGTTCTTGATAAATTTGATTTATCTAAATTCCTACTAACAAACATGTCTTTCATTAAGACACCCACCATAATAATTACTATAGATGCTACACCAGCTGCAAATACTAACATTAAACAGCAAATGACTGTTATTAAAATAAGTGTTCCAACTGAATGTATACCTTTAGAAACCGTTTTTAACATGACATCTAAACATCCCGATACTTCAACAATACCTGCAAATGCATACCCACAAAATATTGTCACTAGTATCTCTGTCATACTCATCATTCCACCTTGTTCTAATAGCGATGTTGCATTGGTAGAAAGATTGGATTGTCCAGTCATCGCAGGTGTAAATCCGTTAAACATAGCTTTAAAACCATCAACTATATTAAAATGATTATTTAATGTTCCAATAATAACGGCACTTAAACTTGATGCTAACATAGATGGTACAGTAGATACGTTACAAACTAAACATATGATTATGACTAGTAATGGCACCCACACCCAAATATTTATATTATAGATACCATCAAGTTCATTCAGTAACTTATTAATTTGTTTCGTATTCACTGACCCTTTTGAAGTTAACCCTGCAAAGAACCAAACTATTAGTCCAATAATTGAAGCAGGTATCGTTGTCCACATCATTGATCTGATATGAGAAAAGATATTTACCTTAGTTACTAAAGCAGCTAAGTTAGTTGTATCTGATAATGGTGACATTTTATCACCAAAGACTGCACCTGCAATAATAGCACCTGCTGCCATACCCATATCGATATTCAACTGATGCGCAATTGATATCAACGCAATACCAGCTGTTGAAGCTGATCCCCAGGCTGTCCCTGTTGCTAAACTACAAATAGCCGATATTAAAAAGGCAGAAACTAAAAAGTAATGTGGATTTAAAAACTTTAGACCGTAGTATATTAAAGCTGGAACAGTTCCAGAATACATCCAACTCCCAACTATTATACCTACAGCTAGTATAATAAATATTGCAGGCATAGCTGTCGTTAATCTTCGAGTGATTCCCTCTTCTAAATCTTTCCATTTTAAGCCTACTCGCCAAGCTATCAAAGCTGCATATGCAGATGATATGAGTAACAGTACCTGAATGGGAATATTAAATTTTATAAAGCCTATTGTCACGACAATAACCATAACGATAATTGTAGATATGGCTTCCAAAAATGATGGCTGTCTTTTCATACACATTCCTCTTTTCCTTTTAGTTAATTACCTCTTTTCATAGTTAGATGTGCATTTAGTCATGAATAGAATGTTTATTAAAGATTCATTTATAGTATTCTAAATTTGTTAATTATTCTAAACCAAGTTTTTCTAAACCAAGTTCTTCTACTTTTAGACCTTCATCGAAAAAGTCACGTTCTAAAATGGTTGATGCAATCATAATAACAGCATCAATATTAGGCGTTTCAACATCAATTGCACGCCCTAAACTTGACCATAGTACTAATCCATATGCAATATCTTCAGTTAAATAACGATTTTGTACTGAATTAGGCCCTGGTATTTGAGAAAACACAGGACTTGTATTAAATAAACGATTTAATGGTTCATCTTCGTCTTTACGTTCTAAATAGCCTCTTTGAATACGTGCTTCTTTGGCTGTTAAAAGTTCAAATCCTAATTTACGCCCTAGTGTTAAACGTTCCAACTCAATTGCATGTAATAATCTTACTGTGTGCTTCGTAATACCTTCTTTATAAAGGGCGAATGAATCAGCATAATCAATTCTTCCTACATTTAATAACGTTGGACCAGGATGAACCTCTGGGTTTCCGTTTTCTAAATTTGTCTTCCATAGATTTTCTTCTTTAACAAGATACGGATATATTTGACTTACTTTTTCAAAGCTGTCACTAAGTTCCTTCTTATTATATGTAGAAAAGAATACTTTACGTACATTCAATGATAAGTCTACGCGTGCATTTTCAAAGTCAACGCGCGTACCGTAAGTAAGTGTATTAGCTTCAGCAAACTTCGGCTCTACCTCAATATGTTTATCTTCAAGTACGTTAATAAATCGAATTGACGCCATGGCAGCTGCAATATTGAAGAAAATAAGTTGATCACTTGTTACATGCTCAGCCATAATTTCTGCATAGTATTCAATATATGATGATGGAATGATAACTTGAATTATCTCAGCATCTTTTAATACATATTCAATGTCATCACTTATTTCTGTAAATGGTACAAATGATTCTGCACCTTCATTATTAAAATCAAATCCACCCTTTTCTAATGCGTTATTAAATTTTTTAATGGATGAATTTCGACAATATAATTTCACATCATGTCCTTGATTTACCATATCTACTGCCGCTGTAACTGCACCGTTACCTGATCCTACTACCGCTATTTTCATAGTTATAACTTCCTTTCTTAATCAAATCAGCATCTCTGCTTTTCATTTAAAAATAAAGGGAGCAGGTTAGAAATCTAATAAATGTAAATAGATTTCTTTATATCCTCAAATACAACCATTTATTAAAATGATTATATTTAAGTCCCGCTCCCGGGCAAAGTTGGCTAGAATAAAAATATATCTTAAATCAACATTATTTCTATTCAGTCAGCTAATCCCAAATCCTAATAATGAGTTTTACTAATATCATTAGTAATCAATTTTTATACAACGCTAAACTATATCCTATTTTTCAAAAATTAAACACAACTCAATTATTTATATTTATTTTAAAATTAACTAATCTTTTTTAAGTAACTTTGTTATATTAATTATGAAACATAACTTTTTAATTGAGAGGAGTATTATTATGTCGGATTATTATGATCAATCACAAGACTCTACCGTAAAGAGAGATAATGAAGATGATGCCCGATTAATGTCTATGTTAATTTTCCTATTGGGGTTCTTCACTTCTGTAATAGGTCCAATTATTATTTGGGCTATCAAGCGCAATGAATCACGATTAGTTGATAAAGCTGGAAAGAATTACTTCAACATGCTTATTTCTTATTTAATTTGGAACTTTGTTATTGGTATATGTATGGTACCTGTATTTTTCATATATGTAGTTAATAATGAAGCAGCGATCATTATCGCTACAATATTATTATTTGTTCTTTCATTACTATTAATTGTACTTACTATCCTATATGTAGTTTTTCATATCGTTGCTTGCGTTAAATATTTTGGTGGAAAAGAGTATGTAGTGCCTTTATCAATTCGTTTCTTCAAATAAGTTGTACAGCATCTAATATTACAAAGGATTGTAACAATAATCATTTGTTAACACTAACTAAATATTAGGTTAATGTAGTATACATGCATAATTCAAGCTATATTACAGTACGTAACCTTGAGCTACTCTTTATTACGGAGTTGTTCAAGGTTTTTGTATTTCATTTACGAAACCGTAACATTGCACACAGTGCTAATAGAATCTGATAAAGTATGACTTGTCGTTGGGAGCGGCAAAAAAATACAAATTCAAAGTCTATTCAACATATCGCTATTTTTAACCTATTGTTGAATACAAATTTTGGGAGGACTTTTTACTATGAAAAAAATTATTACAATTTCAACTTTAACAGCAGGCATTGGTGTATCAGCATTAGGATTAAATGCTAACCATGCAGATGCTGCAGAATATAATCACAATCCAGCACCACAACACAATCAATTCGGACAACAAGGTCCACATGGTCAAAATATGCAATTTAGTCATCAACAAGGACAAGGTTATCAACAACCTCAATTTAAACAACAATCTTTCAACTATAATCAAAGTACTATAACTTCAACAACATCAGATGGAAGTTCGTCATCTAGTAGTTCTTCTACAACTACTTCTTCTTCAACTCAAACTACATCTTCTACATCAGGTAATTTATACACAGCCGGTCAATGTACTTGGTATGTATATGACAGAGTTGGTGGTAAAATCGGTAGTACTTGGGGAAATGCTAATAACTGGGCGAGTGCAGCATCAGCAGCTGGGTACACTGTAAATAATACTCCAGAAAAAGGTTCAATTCTTCAAACATCTGAAGGTTCTTATGGACATGTTGCGTATGTAGAAAGTGTTGGTAGCGATGGTTCAGTAACTGTTTCTGAAATGAATTATTCTGGTGGACCATATGTGAAAGATACACGTACAATTTCAGCTAGCCAAGCTAGTTCTTATAACTACATCCATTTATCATAATTTTAAATAAAGCTTAAATGATGCTAATCAGAAATATAGAATAACATTATACTATAGAGCTGTATTGTAAATTCACAGTAGCTAAATGAATTGAGAAGTCGCTTTAAATCAAGCATTTCTCAATTCTAATCATTCATGTAGGACTGAGGCTGGGACAAAATAAAATGTCTCAGCCTTTTTTATCATTTTGTCAGTAGCTGACTGATTTGAAAATGTGCTTGAATCAAGCTTTTTTCAGACCTAGTCATCCTTGAGGGCGTAGGCGGGGCCCCAACAAAGAGAATTTCTCAAAGAAATTCTACAAGCTAAGCAAGTTGGGGTTCGGGGCCCCAACAAAGAGAATTTCTCAAAGAAATTCTACAAGCTAAGCAAGTTGGGGTTCGGGGCCCCAGCAAAGAGAATTTCATTAAGAAATTCTACAAGCAATGCAAGCTGGGGTTCGGGGCCCCAGCAAAGAGAATTTCATTAAGAAATTCTACAAGCAATGCAAGCTGGGGTTACAACGAAATAAATTTTGAGAAAATATTATTTTTGTCCCACTCCCTAGTCCTTTTTTAAGTTTTAAAAATTGAATTAAAGGTAACGCTTTGAGAGAATACGCATATTAGTCTTTATTTTATAAGGAGTGTGAAGGTATGCAATGGCTTAAAGTCATCTTAGCTGGCCTAATAGAAGTTATTTGGGTAATTGGATTAAATAATGCCCATAATTTTGCAACTTGGTTATTTACATTAGTTTTTATTGCACTAAGCTTCTACTTAATGATTTCCGCTTCTAAACAACTTCCAGTCGGTACAGTTTATGCAGTATTTGTGGGAATAGGAGCTGCTGGTACAGTTATTGCAGATATGCTTTTCTTTGGAGAACCATTTACAATAATGAAAGTTGTATTACTGCTTCTGTTACTAGTTGGCATTATTGGACTTAAACTGTCAACGAATGACTCACCTAAGGGAGGAATGTAATATGTCATGGCTATATTTACTCATTGCAGGATTATTAGAGGTACTTGGCGTCATATGGTTAAACCAATATGCACGCTCAAAACAAAAATTTTATATTGTTTTAATGGCAATTACGTTTATTTTTAGTTTTAGTGTATTAAAATTAGCTATGACAACAATTCCAATGGGAACAGCATATGCTATATGGACTGGTATTGGCACAGCCGGAGGAGCTATTATAGGAATGTTATTTTACAAAGAATCAACACATTTTAGCCGTATCATTTTTATTTTCTTGATACTCTTCTCTGTAATCGGCCTTAAAATGATTTAATAAAATTGTATGAATTACATTTGTATACGTTTTCTCCTTTTATTATACTTAAAGAGAGATTATTGATAAGGAGTGAGCTTAATGGAAAAAGTTTATATAGCAGGTGCAATTCCAGAAGTAGGATTAAATTTACTTAAAGAACACTTTGAAGTAGAAATGTATGAAGGTGAAGGCATTATTGATAAAGAAACACTTATTGAAGGTGTCAAAGATGCTTCTGCGCTTATAAGCATTCTATCTACGAATGTTGATCAGGAAGTGATTGATAGTGCAAGTAACCTCAAAATCATTGCAAACTATGGTGCTGGCTTTAATAATGTGGATGTTAAATATGCACGTGAAAAAGATATTGATGTAACAAATACACCTAAAGCATCAACAGCCTCAACTGCTGACTTAACTTTCGGACTCGTTTTAGCAGTTGCGCGTCGCATAGTTGAAGGAGATAAATTATCTCGAACACAAGGTTTTGATGGATGGGCACCTTTATTCTTTAGAGGCCGTGAAGTGTCTGGCAAAACGATTGGCATAATCGGTTTAGGTGAAATTGGTAGTGCAGTAGCTAAGCGTGCTAAAGCTTTTGATATGGATATCTTATATACTGGTCCTCACCAAAAGAAAGAAAAAGAACGTGAAATTGGTGCAAAATATTTAGATCTAAATACCTTACTTGAAAATGCTGACTTCATCACAATCAATGCTGCTTATAATCCTGATTTACATCATATGATTGATACCGAACAATTTAAACTGATGAAATCTACAGCCTATTTAATTAATGCTGGTCGCGGTCCAATAGTTAATGAAGAAGCTTTAGTAAAAGCTTTAGAAGACAAAGAAATTGAAGGTGCTGCATTAGATGTATATGAATTTGAACCTGAAATTACAGAAGGTTTGAAATCACTAGATAATGTAGTTATCACACCTCATATTGGTAACGCAACATATGAAGCTAGAGATATGATGTCTAAAATCGTCGCAAATGATACGATTAAAAAGTTAAATGGTGAAACTCCACAGTTTATAGTTAATAAATAATTTATAATGTAAAAAAGACGGAAACTGAAAGAGACTACGAAGCATATTAATCATTAACTTATATGCTTAATTAGTCTTCAGTATCCGTCTTATTTTATTTATGCTTCGCTTTATACAGGAATTTAGTTTGTCCACTTAACAAACGTTTAGGTGTTCGTTTCATAACACTATTACGTAATGAAATAGCAAACGTTTTATCTTTTTGCGCTATTTTACCAATTTTTCTTGAGCGTTTGATAACTTTTGCAGTATGTTTAACTCTTAATTTATCATAACGTTTTAATGCTTTTTCTATATCATATTCTTCTAAACAATTAACTAGTACAATCGCATCTTCCATAGCTTGTCCAGCACCTTGACCCATATTAGGCGTCGTTGCATGCGCTGCATCCCCTAACAATAGAATACGTTGATTTACAAATGATTTGAGTGGTTTCATATCATATAAATCATGCTTCAGAATACCTGTTTCACTTTGCTTATCTAAAATTTGACGTACTGGTTCAGGATAATTATTAAAATATGCTTGTAAATGTGGTTTTTCAAACGATTGATATTTGGTATCCTTTTCAGACGCATTAATTGTGATAAACCAATAAGCTTGGTTGTTAATAAGTGGCACTATTCCTACTCGACCACGTTTACCCCAATATTCACTAGCAATATCAATGTTATGTAGATCAGCATCATCCACTAGGCCACGAAAACACGTATACCCTTGATAAAGTATCTTCGCATTCGGATGAATAGCTTGTCTGACAACAGAATGAAGTCCGTCCGCACCTATACATAAATCAAAACTTTGACTTGCATGATTTGAAAAGTGAACCATCGTATGTTTTTCGACATTTTCAACCTTAATAACATCATGGTCTGTATAAATGCATTGAGGATTAACATAAGATTGTAACAATTCAATCAAAGTTTGTCGCGCTAATGTTACATTCAACGTAGCCTCTTTTAATTTTACTGCAGACAAAATATTTCCTTTATCATCTAGTACATTCATTGCAGATAAGTTCTGGCCAGCATTTTTAATTCCTTTAGCTAGGTCATGTTTACCTAATTTCTTGATAACATTATCACCAATTCCTATACCTGCACCAACTTCACTTATATTTGATTGTCTTTCAAATATAGAAACGTCATGTCCTTTTTGTGAAAGAAGTGCGCCAGCGGTTAAACCACCTATACCTGCACCTATTATTGCAATTTTCATTTATTTACACCTCAATATTAAATTCACCTAAATTTTATCTTAACAGTATGTTGCAGTTGCAACTTAAATTGTATATCACTCTATTAGCCAATCAATTTAGGAGGCATAGAAGTTCTTACGTACATCATCTTTTTTTATACCAAATTGGTCATAATATGCTTGCATATACTTTGCGATTTTATCTGCCCACAAAATATCGCTTGCATACTGATGTTGGCCTGGACTTTTTGGATTCCACCTCATTTGATATAGCGTAATTTGATCATTATCAAAATAATTCGTTCTAATAAATTTAGCTCCACCAAATATCGCTTTTCGTGGTGAAGTCCATGATGCTTCCTTAGCGTAACTCTTACCTGTATGAATAGCATTTTCATCGAAAGCACCGACACCAAAAAAGTTGTAATAACGATTGTTACCTTCTTTAATACCACTGGCAAGTTTAGAGTTACCATTAGCAGTCTCCACACGTGCATGGCTTATTAAATAAATAATATTGACTTGATATTTGTCTTGAGCCTCTATAAAAGCATCAGCTTGATCTTCAAGAATACCATTCCCTTGTAACATCTTTTTAACTTCTTGTTTTGTCATAGGAACTTGTTGTGAAATATCCATGTATTTAAACTTATTATCGTCTCGAGTAATGCGCATTGCCCTCTCTATTTCTCGGCTATTTGCATTCACAAACTCACCATCTCTGTCTACTGTATTCAATACACTCGAATCTGTTTGTTTCTGAATTGCTTCTTGAAAGCTATAGTTGCGATCATTGTCCAACAGTTCTGAATGATTAATTATTAATAATACTATGAAGATAATGATAATAATAAGCAACAGTATGAATGGTAAACGCAAATGATTTAATTGCTTCATGTAGATGACAATCCTTTATAGCTATTTAAGATAAATAAAAATAAGTAATTATAATAACAATTAAGACTATAGCAAATGATATGTTGATGACTATCTTCATGCCAGTTCGATCTCGAAAAAGCACGTTAAATATAACTAAACTAATTGCTAATGACACAGCGAACATTGAAATCGCTAACACCATTTGCATCATAATTAAAAAAATAATTCCTAAAACAATAAAGACGTTAGAAATAACTGTCATAATTTTAATCGCGTTTGGATGAATTGTTCTCACCCCTTCTTTAGTAATAATATATACTACACCTTACCATAATTTATGTAGAAAGTACGTATAAATCTTATTAAATAATGAAAGAAAGGAGCGAGACAGAATTCGATTTGAATTCATTATCCCACCCCTAAGGATGACTTGAACTAAGTAAGTTTAGAATAAGTGCCTTCTCAATTCAGTCATCTACTGCATATTTACTTTGTAGTCTTTGATTATTTAATTTGTACCAATCTCTTTATACATTAATGTATTATTTATCTTCTCTAGACATCCCTTTAAGTAAATTAAGCATATAAGTTAAGCTGCGATTCATATCATCGTCTTTGAGTACGCCCATTAGACTACGAATACTTGTTTTAGCATTAGGATTTGCTTGATTTGCAACGTGCAATCCTTTATTTAATTTATTTAAGAATTGGCTTAACTCTTGAACATTAAGCTCACCTAACATAAAGACCATTGGTGCTAAATTTGTAATTAGACCCGCATATAAATCTTTGTTAAGTTCTGTCATAAATTTATTGATAATGACTTGACGTCCTCTAATGCCACCGTTCATTAAATCAAGAATTTTAGCTTCATCTAATGCTTTTACTAAACGTATTGCTTTTAAAATACTATCTTTATTTTCTGCAATAGCATCTGTTACTTCATTGATACTCTCGATTTTAATTTGTTCTTCTGATTTCTCTAAACGTTTAATTTTAGTTATTCTTTCAGCCATTATTTATCCACCACATTTCCTGGGAAAACATAGTCAGGACGTTCCCATTTTTTCTGTACTTGGACACTATACTGCGGGTTACGTTGTTTATCGACACGGAAGTTTGTTGGATTTAATGGTGATTTACCTTTACGGGTCAATACTTCCATACGACAACTTGTTCGTTTATAAGATGGTGTATCTGTATATTTATCTACATCACTATTAGTTAATTTATTGATAGCACCTAAATCACCATTTGACATAGCATCATTATTTAAAGGAATATAAATTTCTCTGCCTTTAACTCGATCAGTTACTGTTGCAATTAATGTTGCTTCACCCGTTTCTGAAATCAATCGTAATTCTGCGCCTTCATGAATATCACGATCTTTAGCTAGCTCTGGAGAAATTTCTACAAATGCATTTGGCACTTTATACTTAATCATTTCAGTTTGATAAGTCATATTACCTTCATGGAAATGCTCTAGTAAACGACCGTTATTTACATGTAGGTCATAAACTTCATCTTCTTTAAAGAAATTGTCAAATGTTAATGGGAATAACTTAGCACGACCATTTTCAAAGTTAAAGCCATCCATATATAATGTTGGCTGGTCTGTACCATCTGGTGCTACAGGCCATTGAAGACTATTGAAACCTTGTAATCGTTCATAATTTACACCTGAATATGATGGTGTTAATCGTGCAATTTCATCCATGATTTCACTTGGATGTTTGTAATTCCAATCTACGCCCATGCGTTGTGCGATTAATTGGAAGATTTCCCAGTCTGGTTTAGAATCGCCTAGCGGTTGTAATGCTTTATTAATACGTTGAATTCGGCGTTCTGTATTCGTGAATGTACCATCTTTTTCTAATGATGGACTAGCTGGTAAGACGACATCTGCATATGTTGCTGTGAAAGTTAGGAACTCATCTTGAACAACTAAGAAGTCTACTTTTTCTAAAGCAGATTGAACAAAATTAATATTAGAATCAACAATACCTGTATCTTCACCGTATAAGTATAATGACTGAATATCTCCATTATGGATACCTTCCATCATTTGGTGATTATCGCGTCCAGGTGTTGGATTTAATTCTACACCATATTCTTTTTCAAATTTTGCTCTCACTTCATCATCAGCTACTTTTTGATAACCTGGGAATTGATCTGGCATACTTCCCATATCACTTGCACCTTGTACGTTATTGTGACCACGTAATGGATAAGCACCTGAACCTGGTTTTCTATAGTTACCTGTCACGAGCAATAAGTTTGAGATAGCTGTACTTGTATCACTACCGATATCTTGTTGTGTAACACCCATTGCCCAACAAATTGACATTGATTCAGCTTTTGCAGCTTCTTCTGCAAAACTAATGATTTGTTCTTTAGGAATACCTGTTGTTTCTTCAGCAAAATCCATAGTGAACAATTCTAGTGATTTATAGTAATCCTCATAATTATCGACCCAATCATTCAAGAAAGCTTTATCGTGTAAATCGTTGTCAATGATATATTTAGTAGCTGCACCTAACCAAACTAAATCTGTTCCTGGCTTAGGTTGATAGAATGCATCTGCACGTTCAGCCATTTCATGTTTTCTAATATCGAATACATGCATCTTTTGCCCGAATAACTTTTGTGCACGTTTCATTCTAGATGCAATAACTGGATGCGCTTCAGCTGTGTTTGTACCGATTAGAACAGTCATAGCCGCTCTCTCAAGGTCTTCAATTGAACCAGAGTCACCACCGTGACCTACAGTTCTAAATAGACCTTTCGTTGCTGGTGCTTGGCAATATCTTGAACAGTTATCAACGTTGTTAGATCCAAAGACTTGTCGTGAAAGTTTTTGCATTAAATATGATTCTTCATTAGTACCTTTAGAAGATGCGATAAATGCTAAATGATCGCCACCATATTCATTTTTGATTCGCTTAAAGTTAGTTTCAATAACATCTAAAGCTTCATCCCATTCAACTTCATGGAATTCTCCATCTTTTCTAACAAGTGGTTTCGTTAAACGTTGGTCTGAGTTAATGTGACCCCAAGAGAATTTACCTTTAACACATGTAGCAATTTTGTTTGCAGGAGAATCATGTGATGGTTGAACTTTAAGCACTTCTCTGTCTTTAGTCCATACATCAAATGAACAACCTACACCACAATATGTACAAACTGTTTTCGTTTTCTTAATGCGTTCTTTACGCATTTCCGCTTCTGAATCAGAAACTGCAAATAGTAATCCATCACCTGGTTCAGCCTTTTTAGTTAAATCAATCATTGCAGCAAGTGAACCTGGTTCAGTATCTGTCATGTAACCAGCATTACCTTCCATATTCACTTCCATCATGGCATTACAAGGACATACAGTTGCACATTGTCCACACGATACACATGATGATTCATTAATAGGAACATCATTATCCCAGATAACTCTAGGATGCTCACGATTCCAATCAATTGAAATTGTTTCATTTACTTCGATATCCTGACACGCTTCTACACAACGACCACAAAGAATACATTGGTCTGGGTCATATCGATAGAATGGACCATAGTCTTTTTCATATGGTTTCGTTTTGTATTCGTATGATTGTTCTTCTAATCCCCATGCGTCCATAGCGTTATGTATTTCACAATCACCGTTATTATAATCACATACTGTACAATACAGCATATGTTTTTCTAAAATGCGATCTAAAGCTTCCTTTTGGCTAACTTTAACATCACTATTCTGAGTATTAACTGTCATAGGTCGATCTACAACAGTACTACACGCACGTTCAATTTTGCCATCAATTTCAACCATACATGTATCACATGTTTGAATTGGTCCCATTGATTCGTTATAACAAATTGAAGGTACGAAAGTATCACGAGATTTTATAAACTCGAGTAAACTTGTTCCAGGTTCTACAAGATAATCAGTGCCATCAAGCGTGACGATTAAATGTTCTTGCATACTTTCCACCCCATCTATATAAATTTTCCGTAAAATGACTTTGGCTACTTAACTATTCCATTTCAATACCCCACATATATTGAACATAGAATTACTTTAATTATATTACTTATTTCATTAAATGTTAAGCGTTTCATAAATTTTTGCAATTTTAAAAGAATTAAATATACATTGTGTTTCAAATGTTAAAAAAACTAACTTTAATGCAGATACAATTTAAAAATAAAAAATAGAGATAGGACTGAAATGATTTCTCACTCATTGTCCTACCTCTATAAATTTCCTAGTATTAACTGCTAAAGTAAAAACGTCTATTGCATTAAAAATTTAATTTTGTAAATTATTATTCAATATTTCTGTGGCACTTTGTTTTGAATCGTCATTAGGTATGAAATACCACAATCCATCGTCTTGAATACCACCCTGACCTTCTAATTGATGTCGGTTTACAGTTGTATTAGCATTTTTATAATTCTTTCTAATATCATTCATGTCATTCAATGTTAAATCGGTTTTAACATTTTTCTGGATCTGATTAATTAATGATGGGAAATGCGTGAGCGCCGAAGTACTTGTCATCTTATTAGCCATTGCTTGAAGGATAAGTTGTTGTCGTTCTTGACGACCAAAATCTCCTCCAGCACCTTCCTCTTTACGACTACGTATGAAGGCCATTGCAGTATCTCCATCCACATGAGTTGATTGACCTTTTACAAAGTTAGTTCCTTTAGTGGTGAAAGTATCATTACTAGTAACATTCACACCGCCCAAAGCATCAATCATATCATGTAACCCATCCATATCAACTGTTGCATAATGATCAATAGGAACATTCATTAATTTTTCTAATGATTTAACAGCCATCGTTGGTCCACCATAAGCATATGCATGATTAATCTTCTCAGTCGTGCCTTTACCTACAATTTCAGCTTGTGTATCACGAGGTACACTTACAATTTCTGTAGTTTGTTTCTTAGGGTTAATAGAAAGAAGCATAATTGTGTCACTTCTTTCACCGTCATTCTCACTTTTACGTTGAGCATTTGAGTCTACACCAAATAATGCAATAGTAAATGGATCACCATTTGACAAACTTACATTTTTCGTTCTCAATTCTGAATGTTGTCTGTTTAGAGGATTATGAATCTTACCACTTGTAATAAAAATACTAGCTACTACAAAAATTGACGCAACTATTGCTAAAACAACTAATATTCCTATAAACCATGTAATTATTTTAACGGGCAGGCTCATTCGTCTATGCGTTCTACGCATCCTACCACTCCTATTCTGTTTTATGAATTAATATAATTATTATATATTAAAATGATTAACTTTCTATACGTCTTAAGAAGTAACTTTTCATAAAACAGCTATCAATATTATTAAATATGATACCCGCCATTCCGATTAATAATTGCTAGTATATCTTTGTAACATCCGTGATTACTAATAATGAATGGTCCACTCTTAGCAAAGTCTAACGGTTCGCCATTTAATTGACTCATTTTCAAATTTAATTCTTTCGCAAATAAAAATTGCGCTGCAATGTCCCATGGCTTTGGGTTTGTATTAATATGTGCACCAAATTGTCCTTTAATCACTCTTACTGAATCTAAACCACATGAACCAATATTTCTCACACTGAACGAAGCATCGTATAATGCTTTTCTTGTATCATCATTTATATATTGAGTCCCAAAAGAGATAATGGCGTCTTGCAATTTTAATTCATTAGGTGGCACCAATTGTTGCCCATTAACAAATGCACCTTCACCCGCTATTGCTTTATATAATTTATCGTGAGGATAATCATATATATAAGAAAGTTTAGGTTCGCCATCAACAAAATATGCGATGATAATACAATAGTCTTCTTGCTGTTTTACTAAATTAGCTGTACCGTCAATTGGATCCATAATCCATAAATGTCCCTCATATGGCCGAATCATGCTATTATCTTTTTCTTCACCTAATAATTGGTGACTTGGAAAGTGTTCAGCTAAATACGCTTCAAACTTATTTTGAAGTTGTTTATCTACATTTGTAACTAAATCAAATCGATTTATTTTAGTATCAGTAATCAGATCTGTTATCAAATTGGGGATAACATCATCGAGATGTTTTAACCAATCCATGATATGCGCATCTATATTATGAAGTTTGTTTTGCATGATTTCACCTCAACTATCTATTTCACTTTATTGTATCTTACTGCTCATATTTGTCATAGGAATTTTTAAATGAAGACACAAAAAAATCGGCTAGTCATCTGCTAGCCGACAAATAGAAAGGAAAGTAAGTAATAAATATTGAAGATGTTTCGATGTAACTTGAACGATTCACAACAAGCTATCTGTTATATAGCTTCTACCCCTTTGTTTGAACTCGTTCTCCCCTGTTACAAATATTATAATAGCATAAAACATTTAATTTTGTAAGCGTTTTCCTAATAAAAAAATGTTTAATTTTACACGCATAATCTACTAAAGTAATGAAAATGTCTTCATACGCAGTGTTATGTTATAATTAATGTAATATGTAATGGTTATAGGTGGTGTTTATGTTGAAGAAATTAGATCGCCAGAATCAAATTATTTCATTAATACAACAAGGTCATACAATTAATGCATCTGAATTGGCGCAACACTTAAATGTTTCTGTTCGTACAATTAGTCGTGACATTGTCGATTTAGAAAATCAAGGTGTTCAAATATATGCTCATAAAGGCAAAAATGGTGGATATCAGATTCAAAAATCTGAAGATAAAATAAAACTAAATTTTACTGAACAGCAACTATTATCTCTGTATCTTACCTTAATAGAAAGCCAATCCTATTCAACATTACCATACACTAACGAGATTCAATCTATCATTAATCAGATTATCAATATTCCTAATACTCGTGTTCGTAAATCACTAAACCAAATGACTAACTTAATTAAGTTTGAAGATACAGAACAAATAACATTACCCCATTTATTTGCAGACATTTTAATTTTTAGTTCTGAACGAAATGTTATGTTGATAGACTTTATTGATAATCAAGAGACTATTGCTGAGAATGTCATATTCATTGGTTTACTATGTCGTAATGGTGAGTGGCTATCAATTATTTATGAAATCGGTTTAGGAAGAACAAGAGAATTACCAGTTCTTGATATTTATGACATTTCTTATTCCTTTGAAAAGACCATTAAAACTTATGACATATCCATTGATAATTATACCCAATTTTTAAATCCAATTGAGACGAATGAATAATTTTCTCGATTGGTTCTCCTCATTCATACCTCTTCTACAATTTAATATTTTCAAGGAGTTGCATTGAATATGCTTCAATCCACATTAATGCGTCAACAACTCATAATTTTACTCACTCACGTTGAAAAAATAAGATATTACTATTTAATGGACAATCGATTTTTAAATCGAGAAATAGAAGCGTATAACACATCCATTAAAAATTTTACTGACAATTTATCGTTAACCCTTCAAAACAGTACTAATAACTTTGACTCTAAATCCTCTATGGAATCAGATCACTTCTTTTTTAAATTACTAAATGATCTATCATTAAAACCACTACACAAATTCCATCAAGGGACGATATTAGTTGATTTACAACAACGTCAAGACCAATTGCACCAAACATTAGTTTATTTGTTAAATGAATATAAGTAAATGAACCTCGTATATCACATTTGCAATTTCAATATCCAATCCTTGATTTTTTAATAGCGTAATAAACGCCTCAACTACCTCCTTCAATTTAACTAATTATCCAAGTCGCTCAAGCAATTAATTATAAAAATTATATAATATATATGTAAATTGTAATAAAAAACGTGAAACGCTATAATTGTAAGTGATTACAGTAATTAGGAGGATTCATATGCTAGGTTTCTCAGTCTATTTAGGTCAACCATTAAACAAATCATACATATTAAATATGGTTGATCTCGGTTACGACGTTATTTTCACATCACTACAAATACCTGAGGAAAACGATCAAACTAAATTGACATATTTGGGAGAATTATGCCAATTGCTAAAAGATGAATCGGTAACCTACATTATTGATATAAATCCATCATTACTGAATCAGAATGTTTATCGTTTTTTCAATCAATTTTCTAATGGAGACTTTGTTATTAGAATTGATGATCATTTTAATTATGATTTAATTGCAGATTTGTTTCATCATAATTTACAGTGTTGTCTAAATGCCAGTACTATCACTACTGAAATTTTGGATACACTTTATAATCAAAAATCATTACCTAAAGTCTATTTTTGTCATAACTATTATCCTAGACCTGATACAGGTTTAGCTTTAAACCTTTTTGAACAACGAAATAACCTCATTAGAAAATATGATGAACATGCCTCAATAATGGCTTTTATTCCTGGAACTACATTGAGAGGTCCATTGTATAAAGGACTTCCTACCATTGAACAACATAGACACATGACATTACTTCAATCTGCACATTCACTATTAAAATATAACTTGGATTATATTCTTATTGGTGATACTGCAATCAACTATGCAGAAGCAGTTGCATTACAGCAGATGATTTATCACCGTCATTTCAAACTTCGTCTATCTTATTTTGATAAATCATATGAACAACTCATTTTCAAACAACATACATCTCGTTTGGATGCACCTGAGAATGTAATACGCTCCAAGTATTCTAGATTAACAAAAGTAAATATTCCTCCAATCAATAACTTCAATCATTATCGCTATAAGGGAGACGTCACGGTTGATAATTCACTTAATCAACGTTACGAAGGTGAGCTACAAGTGATTAAAGCAGATTTGCCTAATCATAAGGCGATTAATCATGTAGCAACGATATGTGATGAAGATAAAGTCGTTATTGATTTAATACAACCTGGTGACACATTTGAATTTATTACTGAAAAGGAGAAACGCTAATGGAACATTTAACTACTGAAAGCAGAAACACACAAACAATGCATTTAGATGAGATGTCGATTTTAGAAGCTTTAAAAACAATGAATAAAGAAGATCAACTAGTAGCTAAAGCAATTGAACCTATTTTACCCCAGTTAAACAGAGTAATCGAACAAACAATTACGCGCTTTCGAGATGGTGGACGTCTAATATATATAGGAGCTGGTACAAGTGGTCGTTTAGGTGTATTAGATGCAGCTGAATGTGTTCCAACTTTCAATACGCATCCTAATGAAGTAATTGGCTTAATTGCTGGAGGGCAACAAGCTATGACTGAAGCGATTGAAGGTGCTGAAGATAACTATGAAATGGGAATGACTGATTTGAAAGCAATCCATTTAAATGAAAAAGATGTCGTTATTGGTATTTCAGCAAGTGGTCGCACGCCTTATGTTAAAGGGGCATTAATATACGCGAATGAAATAAGTGCACCGACTGTTGCTCTCTCTTGCAATACGAATAGTGACATTAGTACTGTCGCTTCCCATGCACTTGAAGTCAATGTTGGTCCAGAAGTATTAGCAGGATCTACTCGCTTAAAGTCAGGTACCGCTCAAAAGCTTGTGCTTAATATGATTTCAACAATGACTATGATTGGTGTTGGTAAAGTTTATGATAACTTGATGGTCGATTTAAAAGCGACAAATTATAAACTTGAACAGCGTTCCATACATATTATCGAAGAGATTTGTGGCTTAACTTTTGAAGAAGCTCAAGAACTCTATATAAAAGCCGACAATGATATTAAAATTGCAATCGTTATGAATTTATGTAACACAACTAAGAGCGATGCTCAATCAAGACTCGTAAATAATAATGGCATTGTAAAAAAAGCAATTCAATCTTAAGGAGGCAGCGATATGAATAAGGATCAACAATTGGCCCATCACATCTTAGATGCGGTTGGTGGCATTGATAATGTGGATAATATTATCCATTGTATGACACGTGTGCGCTTAAAAATTAACGATGAGACACAAGTTGATTATCCTAAACTTAAAAACATAGAAGGCGTGCTCGGAGTCGTACAAGATGAACGACTTCAAATTGTAGTCGGACCTGGAACGGTAAATAAAGTATCCGCAGAAATGGTAAAGCTAAGTGGTGTTCAATTAGGTGAAGATATCCCCCATCTAAGTAACACGTCAAATATTAAAAATCAAGCACATCAAAATAAACGTGAATTCCAACAAAAGCGTAAACAAAGTAAAATGAATACAATTTTAAAGTCAATTGCTAATATTTTCATACCTCTCATACCCGCATTTATAGGAGCTGGACTTATTGGTGGTATTGCAGCTGTATTGAATAACTTTATAACTGCTGGTACTATTTCAGCTGATTGGGTAAAACAACTTGTGGCCGTATTAAATGTCATTAAAGATGGCATGTTAGCCTATTTAGCTATTTTCACTGGTTTTAATGCAGCAAAAGTATTCGGTGCAACACCAGGTTTAGGTGGTGTCATTGGGGGTACGACTTTATTAACAGGTATTACTGAAGATAATCCAATTAAAAATGTATTTACTGGCGAACCATTAATAGCTGGTCAAGGTGGCATTATAGGAGTGATCTTAGCGGTATGGTTATTAAGTATAATTGAGAAAAAACTACATAAAATAGTTCCCAATGCTATAGATATTATTGTAACACCAACAATTTCACTACTTATCATAGGATTACTAACCATATTCTTCTTTATGCCTATAGCTGGATTTATTTCTGATGGATTAGTAGGCGTAGTGAATTGGGTAATTGGTGTAGGTGGTATATTTAGTGGGTTTATTATAGGTGCATTTTTCTTACCACTAGTTATGTTAGGATTGCATCATATTTTCACCCCAATACACATTGAATTAATAAATCAGTCAGGTGCAACATATTTGTTACCTATTGCCGCTATGGCTGGTGCAGGTCAGGTTGGGGCTGCATTAGCACTATGGGTAAGATGTAAAAACAATACTACTTTAAGAAATGCAATTAAGGGTGCGTTACCAGTCGGATTTTTAGGAATTGGAGAACCACTTATTTATGGTGTTACCTTGCCGTTAGGTCGCCCATTCATCACAGCATGTCTTGGTGGTGGAATCGGTGGCGCAGTTATAGGTGGCATTGGTCATATAGGTGCCACTGCTATCGGACCTAGTGGTATTTCATTATTACCGTTAATTGCCCATCAAAAATATTTAGGTTACATCATAGGGTTATTATCTGCGTACCTAGCTGGCTTTATTTTCACATACTTCTTCGGTACGACTAAAGAAATGAGAAACTTAAACAAACTAGGTGATTAGATGACAAACATTTTACATTTAATCGACGAAAATTATGCTTCATTTTCTAAAAATGAAAAGAAATTATCACGATTTATATTAAACTCACCACATAAAGTTATTAGCATGTCGAATCAAGAGATTGCTAAAGAACTTGAAATGAGTGTTTCAACGTTAAATCGATATAGCCAAAAATTGATCAATCAAAGTTTTCATGAAGTTAGATCACAACTTGCGATGTTATTTCCAAAACAACAAACACCTTATAAGATAGAATTGCTTAACAATGAATCGGTAGATACTTTAAAAAAGAAACTTTATCATCGTGCAGAAGAAGCACTTCAAAAAAGTTCTACATTTGCAGATAACACAACGATTGATAACATATGCCAACATTTTAAACGTGCAAATAACATCTTTATCTTTGGTTATGGTGCATCGTATGTCTGTGCGACAGATTTATATCAAAAATTATCTCGAATTGGCCTCAATGTCCAACTCGTTCAAGAAACTCATTTATTCACAACCATGTTGTCTACGCATGATAAAGAAGATTGCGTTGTATTTATATCTAATAATGGCGATCAAAGTGAACTTCGTGCAATGGTTAAAGTTGTGTCGGATTATAATATCCCTGTTATTACAATTTCAAGTTCAGAGCATAATCACGTAGCTCAGCATTCTGACATTGTTCTGACATATGGACATTCAGACGAAAATGAATTACGTATGGGTGCGACAACTTCTTTATTTGCGCAAATGTTTACCATTGATGTTCTTTTCTATCGTTATATCGCACTAAACTATGAATCGTCATTAGACTTCATCACACAATCTAAAATGGCTCTTGATAATTATCGAAAATACCTATCTAATGTGGAATTTAAACATTAAGATTCCTATTAAAAATTCAAGACATATAGAAGGTATGAATATGAACAAAGTTTATTATTCTTCTTTTAACCTAAGTTATTCACAGTTATTCTGCTATTAAGTAAAAACTATCACAAAAAGAGGTTGAGACAACGTTATTGTCTCAACCTCTTTTAAACATGAATCTAAGTACTTTGTGCCTTAGTTTAGTTTGAATAATGTGTTGATTATTTATAATATGATTTATTTAGTATTCTATTTAACTTTTCGGAATCCATCATTTTTATGATGTCCGCGAACGAAGTAGTATACAGTTACCGCAGCTAAGAAGATAATACCAATCACTACAGAAACAACTGTTTCTTTGTTAAATAACATTCCTACTAATACGACTAATAAGAATAAAATCGTAATTGCACTTGCAAATGTACCGCCAGGCATCTTAAATGGATGTCCTTCAACTTTTTCAGGATGTAATTTTCTGAATCGAATATGACTAATTAAAATCATAAACCAAGGAATCATACCCGGTAAAATAGATGCACTATAAACATATACGAAAATACTATCTGCACCTTTAATGAATAAAGGAAGAATAACGTTTAATAATGCACCAACTAAGATACCTAAAGCAATGGCTAATACTGGGTAGAATGGTACACCATTTTTCATTACTCTTGTAAAGATTTTAGGCATTTGACCTTTTTGTGCTAATGTAAAAATCATACGACTTGCACTAAAGATACCTGAGTTACATCCAGATAATGCTGCTGTTAATACAACGAAGTTAATTAATCCTGCAGCAAATGTGATACCAATTTTTGCAAATGTAGCTACGAATGGACTTCCGATTTCACCTAATTGGTTCCAAGGATAGATAGAAACAATTACGAAAATCGCTCCAATGTAGAAAATCAAAATACGCCAGATAACACCATTTACCGCACTTTTGATATTTTTCTGTGGATCTTTAGTTTCACCAGCAGTAATACCAATTAATTCTACACCTTGGTAAGAACCAATAACAATTGATAATGCAAAGAAGAAACCTACAAATCCATTTGGCATAAATCCACCATGAGACCATAAATTAGAGATACCAATCGCATGGCCACCATTACCAATACCGAAGAAGATTAAACCGAAACCTGCAATGATCATTAATACAATCGTTACAACCTTAATCATTGCAAACCAGAATTCAAATTCACCGAACGCTTTTACTGAAGTCAAGTTAGCTGCTAGTAATAATAGTACTGCAACCACACCAGGAATCCATTGAGGTAAGTTCGGGAACCAATAGTTCATATATTCACCGACTGCAATAACTTCACTCATACCTACTACAATCCATTGGAATATATTACTCCATGCCGTCATATAACCTGCAGCAGGGTGAATGTAATCACTTGCAAATGTTGCGAAAGATCCAGTAGTTGGATTTAAATAAATCATTTCTCCCATTGCTCTCATGATTAAGAATAAAAAGATACCTGCAATTAAGTACGCAAAAATAACTGATGGACCAGTCCATTTAATTGTACTAGTTGCTCCCATAAATAAACCAACACCGATAGTACCGCCAAGTGCGATCATTCTAATCTGACGTGCACTTAGCCCCCTATGTAATTCATTGTTATCCATTAAAATAACCCCATCTCTATTAAATCTAAGGTTCGAATACTTTTGTCTTTCAGAAAACCCTCTTTTGCTTTCCTTCTTTTCCCTTAAAAGTTCCTTTACCTTAATGAAGTTATTATACTATAATTTGACAAAATTAAAACATAAATTTTACAAATTTTTGAAATCGCTTCCATTACTGTTATGATTACTCTTTTCAAATTTTAAAAAACGTTGATTTTACAACGTTTTCATTAATAAAAATGAGTTACTTTTTACAATATTTTTTATTGGAATATTTCACTTTTATAAATAAAAATCATTTTATACTATTGCATATAATCAGTTCGATAGAAATGTATTGCTTAGTGTTTCGTAAAAAATCGATTTAGAGTGTGATATACTTTTGATAGATTTTTACTGTTAGGTAAAAGGAGAATTAATGAATGCAGTCATTATTAAAAAAGAGCGTTAAAATTTCTATAATATTTGGCATTGTCTTCTTCCTATTAAATTATTTCAGTGCCAAGCATGATACAGTTTATCCGCTAATAATAAGAACGATTATCGCAACTCTAACATTTTTCTTATTATATTTAGCTATATTTACGATTTTCAATTCAGATGAACGCAAACTTAAATTTGGTATTACGTTACCCCTCTCTTTAATTGTTTGCTTAATTATAGGTGGAATCTTTTTTACGCTTGAAATTGGAATTATTGCAGGGCTTATCATTGGCCTAGCAGCCGGTTTTATTTGGGAATGGATTGACAAACGAAATGGAGGTACAAATTAATGTCTGTCACAATAGGAATTATATTAATTATTGTCTTACTTATTCTTAGTTTAGTGCCGAATTACAAAGCGATGCAACAAGCTAAATCGCAAGGACAGAAATCAACCCGTTTTACAATTATGGTAGGTATTGATTTAATCCTAATCGTATTATTAGTTGTTACAATCATACTAAAATTATTTATTAACTAAACTCATATGATTTTCAGTCATTAAAAAAAAGATGGAATGGCAGTGGAACATCATTCAATGTTCCTACCCTTTTCCATCTCTTTTTTAAACTATACTACGTAATCTATATTCTTCCTTGTAATAATAAGTAATAACCGATTGTAGCTAAAAGTAAATAAATCATTGTTCCAACTAAGAAAGAACGCATTTGAACTTTAAATGGTATATGTTTACTAAATATTGGACCTAATACTAGATTTCCTATGCCGATTATAATAGGACCTGCTAAAAAGAATAGGATAACTTGCCACGACATATGTTTACTCCTTTTTTAGCTCAAAGAAATGATTTTTAATTTCCTCAAAGCTTAAATCTTTACCTACAAAATTTATAGTCGAAAAATCTTGTGCTTCTGTCATCTCGTTAGTATTAATTATTACATCCAATCCAGCATTCATAGCACCTGTTGCTCCATTAGCTGAATCCTCTATGGCTAAGCAATGGGCTGGTGAATAATTTAAACGTTGAACAGCTGTTAGATAAAGTTCTGGATCAGGTTTAACCGCTTCGACATCTTCTCTTCCAACAATAACATCGACATACTCATTGATACCCAACGCATTTATCGTAGGCATAATTTCTTCTCTATAACTACTTGTTGCAATCGCCATAGGTATGTGTCGTTGTTTCAAATATTTCATTAATGAAGAAACTGTATCAATAATGTCGAGTTCATGGCTGGTATCATTATGCTCATCATATATTTTTTGTTTCTTTTCTAAACCAATCTGTTGCTCAATATAATCATGTAACCCTTGAGCGTGTCCCCCTATATGGCTTCGATAAAACTCCAGAGAAACAGGCTTCACACCATGAAAGGCAAGATGTTTGTTAATAATGTCGTATAGGTGTTTTTCTGTATCTATAATTGTACCGTCGAAATCAAATACTACAGCTTTATACATAAGTTTGCTCCTTTAATAACTACAATATTGCTAATTTTATCATATGAATATTTGATTTTCACACTTCACTAATGAAATTACCAAACACATTTTAACTAATAAACGATCAACATTTTCATATTGATTTCATGTTAATTATCGTTACGTTTGTATTACAAAATAATTAAATCGAAGTTCATTCAAAAGTCCTAGTGATAATATCAAAAAAGAGTGATACAATCAGTGTGTATAAAAGAACGGTGTGCTTTATTAGGGAACATTAAAGCTAAATGCTTTTTACATACGTTAAATAAATATAGGAGGTCATTGCATGTTGTTAGACAAATTTGAAACTTACATTATCAACATTGTAGGTTTAAAATCTAGATCAACTCGAAAACATTTAATCAAAGTCTGTAAAGACGTTAAATTTTGCGATTCATTTCAATATTCAATAATCAAACACGACGATATACCAGTTTTAGAAGTTAGCTTACCTAAGCAACAACTTCCATATTTCATTAGTTTTTTAAGTTTTTACCAATTTTCAATTTATCAGATTTTATCTCCTAAACGATTAAATACGCTATTAGATACTGAACAAACATATCAAGCTTCTAAACGTTTCGACTTAGCAATTGATGGCCTCCAAGATGCATTCATAAAAGATAAAGTCATTGATATTATGACTTATTTCTCAAATAATTATGAAATTAAATATACTTTAAATAACAACTTTGCAAGCGTATGTTGTGCACCTGAAACGTTTAGTAAATTACTACAAACTATTGCATGTAGAAATATTGATATTCTTTCAGCATCTTATAAAACACGTGCGATGCATAAAGCAAATATATCTTAGTAAAATTCGTGAGATTGTATTAAAAAATATTATAAGTTATATAGCTAATTTACACTAGCTTATAGAACAGAGACGATACTCTTCAAGTGTATCGTCTCTATTTTTTAATTCTGTTCAAGCAATATCACACCCAACAAAAGTTTCTGGTGTTGTGATCAGTATAAAGCTAAGTTGGACAAGTTAACTAATTATATTAAGCATTGTATATTAAAAGCCAGTAAATGAATAAATACTAATTCACTTACTGGCTAAATTGATTAATTATTTTTTATCATTATCATCAAAAACTAAATGTTCAAATGCTTCACGTACTTGGGGTACAGTCATTTCAACAACGACTTGTACATTTTTACCGCTTTTAACTAATCCGTGCGCCATTTGTTCATGAGTGAAATATCCACTATCTTCAACTTTTGTTTCATCATTAACTGTTAGACGTAAACGTGTTGTACAATTAGTAACGTCTTTAATATTTTCTTTTCCGCCTAATCCTTCTAAATAATAATGTGCTTTCGCTTCATATTCATTGCTAGGTTGGAATCCAGAATTATCAGTACTTCCATCGCCTTTTTTCTCTTTATAATCTTTTTTAGAGAATAATTTAACTTCTTCTTCAGCTCGACGTCCTGGTAATGGAATATCAAATTTCAAGATTAAATATCTGAATACAACGAAATAGATACCTGAGAAGATCAATCCTATAACAACTTGAGCTACATAAGTTAGCCAATGATTTTGTCCTAATGGAATCCAGTTCGTCGCGATGAAATCAAGCAATCCACCGCCCATGTTACCAACAACACCGAAACCATACATAATTGTATCCATTGTCGCTGCTAATAATGCATGTATAACAAATAAGTAAGGTGCGATAAATAAGAATGTAAATTCTAAAGGTTCAGTAATACCAACAACCACCGCAGTTAATGTAGCTGGTACTAATAACGCAGCAACTTTTTTACGATTGGCTTTAGGTGTTGTAGAATACATTGCTAATGCGATACCGATAGCACCAAACACTTTACCGTTACCTTGTAACATGAAACCATAATGGAATTGTTCTTTTAACGGTTTACTGCTTTCAGCAAATTCATTTAAATGTCTAAACCACTCTGCTTTAAGTCCGTCTTTTGCAACAACCGGACCTACTTCAATTGGTGCATAGATGAAGTGATGTAAACCAGTCGGTATTAACACGCGTTCTAAGAAATGATACAACCAAACACCGATGTAGCCTGATGCGATAATGAAATGTTGCATTGATTCAATACCATTTTGTATTGTTGGCCAAACGACACAAGTAATTGCAGCTATTGGCAACATAACGAAGAATGAAATCGTTACAACAAATGTTAAACCTTGGAATACACCTAACATCTCTGGTAATTTTTTACTATAGAAACGATTATGTATCCATGTCACAATGGCAGAAATAATGATACCACCTAAAATATTAGTATCTAAAGTTTCAATACCAGCAATCGCTTTTAATCCAGTTACATTTTCTACACCTTTTTCTAAATTAGCACCAAATGTATGTGGCCATTGCGTTAAAATAGCGTTGATAAAGGTATTAAACATTAAATAGCCCATCAATGCAGCTAAAGCCGCATGACCAGGGGCCTTCTTAGCTAGAGATAAAGGCAATCCAACCACAAATACGATTTCCATATGATTGAAGATAACCCAACCACCTGATTCAATTACAGACCAAAATTTAAACCAAAATGTATGATCATTTGCTAATCCACCCATGATGGTAGGATTTTTAAATAATGTTGCAAAACCTAATACTATCCCAAAGAATGCAAACATTAATACGGGAACAATCATTGCACTCCCAAAACGTTTAATAGCGTTCATAATTTAACCCCCAAATCTTTCTATGTTGTACTTAAATATATCGTACATATAAAAGCGTTTTCTTAATATCTATTATAGTAAACGCTTACACTTATACAATGACGTTGACCGATTTTGAAATAATTTTGTATAATCAGTTTATGTTTTCTATACATGAAAATATTTTCAGGAAAGAATAAGAGGTGTCTTTGTGCTACTAGATGAAAAAGTAAATGCCAATTTTGACAAGTTAAATGATAATGACCTACAAATTGCACACTTTGTAAACACGCACGTAAATCAATGTAAAACTTTGAAGATACACGAACTTTCACAATATACTCATGCATCTAACGCTACCATTCATAGATTCACACGAAAGTTAGGATTTGATGGTTATAGTGACTTTAAATCCTATTTAAAATTTGAAAGTGAACATTTAAGTCAACTACCTAAAGATTCGATGGATGCTTTTAAACAAGAAATAGAGACAACATTTAGCTATTTAGATCGTATTGATTATAATTTGATTACCGATAAACTTAACCACGCGTCTACCGTCTACTTATATGGTACTGGTCGTGCACAGAAAAATGTTGCGGACGAAGCTCAGCGAATATTATTAACGATGCATAAAAATATTATCGTGTTACATGACGTTCATGAGTTAAAAATGGTACTGAATCGTTCTATTGATGAAGATTTATTCTTTATTATTTCTCTATCTGGTGAGAGTCACCAACTCACAGACGTTACAAATCTACTTCAATTACGCCAAAAATATTTTATCTCAGTTACAACAATGAAAGATAATTCATTAGCCCAAAAAGCGAGCTATAACGTTTATGTATCAAGTAATACTTTCTATTTATACGATGGTACAGACTACTCAAGTTTTATTAGTTATCATATCTTCTTTGAAACATTACTCAGAAAATATAATGAACGTAAAGATAACGGTGAACTCAGTTAATCTTTATCACAACTTAATAGCGGTACTGATTAATTATTAACACATCAAAACCCCAACAATGAGGTTGTCTTTGTAAACTCTCCTTGTTGGGGTATCCACCCTAGTAAGAATGACTAGATATTTGGTAATATTGATATCAAATTTCTAAGTTTAGACTGCTAACGTGAATTCACGCAAAGGCCTAAGTTTTTATTTTAATAGATTATTGTCTTCTACATATTGTTCAAGTATTTGATGCATTTTATCAAACATCAATTCTAAACCGTGAACAGTAGAATCGTGATATTCCTTTTTCTTTTGTTTGTATTCTAATGTTGTTAAGCGTCGTTCACGTTCAACTAATGACTGATAAAAGAAAAACATTTGTGTGCCACCGTTTTCACGCTCTTCAAATTCAACTTCAATGACATCCTCTTGATCACTTAATTCAGGCATACCAATTGTCATTTTAATATACTCATTGTCAACGAGTTCTTGATACGTACCTTGAATAATATTTTGTCGTCCATTACGTGAATCAACTATGCGATATGAGCCACCTTCAGTCATATCTACATCAATTGACTTATTCGTACGTTGAGATGTCATAAACCACTGTTTTAATAAGTCAGCATCCGTCCAAGCTTGATATACTAATTCTGGTGAGTATTTTAATAAACGTTCGATATGAATTTCAACATGTTCATTCTCAACATTATACTTTGCCACTTGTTTCACCTACTTTCACTCTTATATCTATTTTAACGCATTTCAATACAGTTCCAAACTTTGAACTATTAAAATGTTTAATTATTTTAATTTTTCTTATTAAAAATGCTTATTATAAGCCTATTATTGTTATTTGTTTTTACTTTAAGATTTAGCTTTAACACGAGGGTATCTTAATATAATAGCTATAATACTGCATATCCCTAATAAAAATGAATAAATGCAGTAAGGCATTACACTAAATGGTGAAATACTTGCAACGCCAGCTGCAGCTATCACTTGTGGGCTATAAGGTAAAAAGCCTTGAAAGCACCCTGCAAATATATCTAATAAACTTGCAGATTTACGTGGATCAACATCATATTCATCTGCAATATTTTTGGCTAATGGACCTGACATAATAATTGAAATTGTATTATTAGCTGTTGCAATGTCAGCTGCGCTCACTAAACCAGCAATACCAAATTCAGCACCACGTTTAGTTGTAACTTTAGAACGAACAAAATTTAATAACCATTCAATTCCACCATTATGTTGAATAATTCCAACTAAACCACCGATTAACACTGCTATGATTGCAATGTCTTCCATACCTATAATACCCTCTGATACTGCATTTAGTAATCCTTTCCAACCAAAAGAACCATCAAATAAGCCAATAGCACCTGATAATAACGTACCACCGATTAACACAATGATTACATTTACCCCTACAAGCGCTAATACTAATACTAGTACATAAGGGATTACCTTAATTAAATTATAGTCATAGCTTTTAGAGTGATCTATTGAGATACCGTTAGTAAGGAAGAATAAGACAATAATTGTTAATATTGCTCCGGGTAGTACAATCCAAAAATTCACTTTGAATTTATCTTTCATTCTTGTTTTTTGAGTTCGAACAGCAGCTATGGTAGTATCTGAAATCATCGATAAATTATCGCCAAACATAGCACCACCTACAACCGTACCCATTGCTAACGCTGCTGGAATATCAGTTGCCTGTGCAAATCCAAATCCAACAGGTGCTAATGCAGCAACTGTACCTACAGAGGTACCCATTGAAATTGACACAAACATACAAATTACAAATAATCCAACGATGATTAAATTTTGAGGTATCAATGATAAACCTAGATTTACTGTTGATTCAACACCACCCATTTTTTCAGTGGTAGTTGAGAAAGCACCAGCCAATATAAATATAAATACCATTAAAATGATATTGGAATGACCTGCTCCTTTTGTAAACACTTCAACTTTGTTAGCAAATGTTTCTTTCCTATTCATTATTAAAGCAACAATAACAGTAATCGTGATAGCTACATTTAAAGGCATATTAGTGAAATCACCTGTAATGGTACCTACACCTAAAAACAATGCAATAAATAATACTAATGGAAGTAACGCCCATGCATTGCCTTTTCTTTGTTCCTCCATACTAAACCTACTTTCCTTTTTAAAAATAATTTTATTATTAAAGTTACAAGATTACTGTCATAACGTCAATAAAGTTTTATGAAAATTACATATTAAAACCATAGTTAATGTCTAAATTATCAATTAGTTGGACGCTCAATTGTAAATTGCTCACCTAATTTAGCGTAATCATTACCTGCTAAACGGGCAACTGGTTTTAATTGTTTCGCATCAATTTTACTATCACCAAAATACACATCATCTTGTATGTGGTACTTAACAATTTTTCCAATAATTAAATCAGCACCATCATCTTCAGTGCCTAATAAAATCATTTGTTCAAGTTGACATTCAAATCTAATTTTAGCTTCTTTTATAGCTGGAATATCAATCACATCAGATGAGATGGTATTGAGTTCTGTTAAATCAAGTTCATTATCTTTAGGATTAATAGATGCAGCCGTCTTATTAATTTCCTCAACATTATCTTCATCTGTAACATGCACTACAAATGATTGGCAGTTTTCTATATTAATTGCCGAATCTTTACGCTTTCCTCCTGCTCTCTGTGCCGAAATAGCAATCATAGGTGGCGCATTATTAACTATATTAAAAAAACTAAATGGCGCAGCATTTACATGTCCTTCGCTATCAGAAGATGTAACAAATGCTATTGGCCTTGGTATGATTGAACCACTTAATAGTTTATAATTTTGGATATCTGATAGTTGATTAGGATCAATATGTTTCACTGTAATCCACTCCTTTCAATACAAAAACGCAAGAGTCTTTTTTGAAACCCTTGCGTTGGATTTATATTCTGAGATATTTAATTGATTTGGATGCCACCTGTGACGCCAAAAACTTGACCAGTCGTATAACTTGAATCCTCTGAAGCAAGTAATACATATGTGCCTGAAAGCTCTACAGGTTGACCGGCTCTACCTAATGGCGTGTCTTGACCAAATTGAGGAATCGCTGATTGTGGTTGACCACCTGTTATTTGAAGTGGAGACCAAAATGGACCAGGTGCTACACAATTAACGCGAATACCCTGCTCCCCTAATTGCTCAGAGAAACTTTTTGTTAATGAGATAATCGCTGCTTTTGATGCTGCATAATCATGAATCAATGGATTTGGATTATAACCTTGAACGGATGATGTTGTAGTGATTGACGCACCAGGTTGTAAATAATCCAATGCTTTTTGAATTGTCCAGAATACTGGATATACGTTTGTTTCAAACGTTTCTTTAAAAGATTGTGTATCGAACTCTTCTAATTTATCGTGATACTGTTGATGGCCTGCTACTAATGTCACATTGTCTAAACCACCTAATTCTTTATACGCTTGTTCAACTAAATCATAGTTAAATTGTTCATCACGAATATCTCCAGGTATTAATACAGCTTTACGTCCTGCTTTTTCAATGACAGCTTTAACTTCTTGAGCATCTTGTTCTTCACTTGGAAGATAGTTTATTGCAACGTCTGCCCCTTCTTTGGCATATGCAATCGCTGCTGCACGTCCTATTGCTGAGTCTCCTCCTGTTACAAGCATTTTATAATCTAACAATCGGTTATGACCTTCATACGATGTTTCACCACAGTCAGGTTGTGGTGTTAGTTCAGATTGAAGTCCAGGTAGTTCTTGTTCTTGTTTTTCATAATCAGATGTTTTAAATTTTGTTCTTGGATCTTGTGCACCCATTATTTACTCATCTCCTAAAACATGTTTAGTGTATGTTTACCCGTTCATCATGCTTTTTAAATCACATTTTAAAAATTGTAATATAGCTACACAAATCAAACTCTTAAATGAAACATCGATTATTCATTAAATGCTGTGTCGTCAAGCAATTGATAAATCAACGTTATAAAGTACTCAGGGACTTTCTCAAGTATACGCTCATCTGGATCAAACTTTGGATGATGTAAATCGTATTTACTATTAGAACCAATAAACGCAAATACCCCTGGATGGTTAGCTAGTAAACCAGAAAAATCTTCGCCAATAGTATATGGATTCTCTAATTCTATGATTTGATAACCTACCTTTTGAGCAGCTTCCTTAGCTTGCTCAGTTAAGTATGCATCATTAAAAACTGTTCCTGGCAGTTTAGTATATATAACTTCTATATCGACATTGAACAATGCCTCTAATCCTTTAGCAATCTCTTTAAATCGTTGTTCTATATAATTTTGAACCTCTGGCTTAAATGAGCGCACTGTACCTTGGACATATGCTTGGTCAGCAATCACATTCCATGTATTCCCAGACGATACTTCTCCAATAGTTACTACAGCACTATCAAAAGCTGATAGATTTCGACTTACAATCGTTTGTAAACTTGTTATTAATTGACCAAGTACCATGACTGGATCATTACCTTGTTCTGGTTTAGCAGCATGTGCACCTTTACCGTGAATTTTAAATTCAAAACGGTCTACTGCCGATGTGATTGGTCCAGATTTAATTGCAAATTCTCCAATATTTAAAGTTGGATAGTTATGGAAACCTAATATCGCTTTAACATCGTCTAATACATCCGTCTCTGCAATCGCTTTGGCACCATATCCCGTTTCTTCTGCAGGTTGAAATATAAATTTCACGCGCCCTTTAAGCTTATCTTCTTGTTCTTTTAAATTTGTAGCAATGGCTAGAATACTTACTATATGAATATCATGGCCACACGCATGCATCACACCTTCATTTGTTGAGGTGAATTCATGTTCAACTTGCTCTGTAATTGGTAAAGCATCTATGTCTGTGCGAACAGCAATACAAGGTTCACCATGTCCTATTTCAGCTATAAGCCCTGTTTCTAAAGGATAATCTATGATTTTTATATCATAAGCTTGTAATATGCGTTTTAATCGCTTAGTTGTTTCATATTCTTTCTGAGATACTTCAGGAAATTGGTGAAATGTGCGTCTCCATTTAACATAATCATTGTAAGTTGTCATAGCGACGGTCTTCCTTTCTTTGTAAAAATAAAGTGAATGACATAATAAATAAGTGTGCCTATAACGACACCTATAGCTAAATTGTGTGACATTAATATTAAAATAATTGTTATGCACATTACGATACTATGCTTTATAGGTGCTTCTTTTAAATGTTTAAACGTACGTCTATCAAATGTATTCATTGATATTGTAATTAATACCGAAGCCAACACTGCCATAGGAATAAAACCTACAATCGGTCCTAAAATAACGACGCATGAGAGAAGAAATAATCCTGTAACGAATGTGGCTAATCGCGTAGTAGCACCCATTTTAAAATTAAATTTTGATTGACCTACTAAGGCGCTTGAACCATATCCACCTAATAACCCGACAAACAAATTAGCTAACCCTTGACCAATGACTTCTCGGTCTTTATTGGAGTGACTTTGTGTAATTACATCCATCATTTCATTTGTAAGATTTGTTTGTACTACGGAAATAATAGACATGGTTAATGCATATAACGTAATAATACTTAATGCATGTAAGTTTAAAAGTTCTGTATAAACAGAAATTTTAGGAAAGGTAAGTCGAATTTCTGCTAAATCGTGGACTAATTGAACATTCGGTTTAAGAAAATAACTTGCTATAGTCACGACGATTATAGCTATAAGCGGAGCTGGTATAAATCGAATAAATGTTGAAGATAAATAAATTATTAGAAATGTAGCGATTGCTACTAAATAAGTCGCAGTAGTTATACCAAAAATATATTTTATTTGCGTTGTAAGTAATAGAATGCCCAATGCATTCATAAAGCCAATAACAACAGTATCTGGAATATGATTAAGGATCTTATCTATGTGACACATGCCAAAGATAATTAGAATGATGCCCATTATAAGTGTGGCCATTATTAAGTAATGAATATTGTATTGTTCTACTAGTGGTGCACCTACTATTGAAATACCACTACTTGGTCCAGACACCATACTTATTCGTTCTCCAAGAAAGCTAATGAATAACATCATTAATCCACAACTCATTAACCCTATCGTAGGACTGATATGAACAATAAATGAGAAGGCTATAGCCACAGGGAGTAGTGCTAAACCCATTAAGATACCTGCCATTATATTTTGCGAGATATCTCCAAGCCATTGTTGCTTATAACTTAACCGCTTCATCACCATCCATTACCTCCCTAATTATTTATATCGTAACATAATTGTCAAACTTTTCTATCAATTAAAAGTAATTAAAAAAGTAGAACAGAATTCAACGCGAATTCAACGTTCTACTCTTTCATGTTTGAATTTAATTTTAAAGATTATCGTTATCTTCTATTTTCAGAGTCATATACGACAATTTAATTCTACTTTTTAAACTAGGAAATGGTGAATTAGATTCGCCGCTAACTTTGACGTACGATTATCAACATCATAGTCTGGGTTAGTTTCTGCAATACTAATTGATGATACCTTATCGCTTAATATTACACGCTTACTTATTTCAAATACGGAATGAGGATATAATCCTAATACACTAGGTGAACTTACACCAGGCGCGAACGCACTGTCAATAACATCCATACATATGGTAAACATAATCGTATCATGGTCATGAATAAATCTTTCTATTTTATCTTTAATAGTCGGTGACACTTGATGTAAAAGTTCCTCCGCATACACATAAATAATATTATTATCTTTTGCATAATCATATAACGCACGCGTATTACCACCTTGAGCCAAGCCTAAAACTAGATAATCGACATTTTCGTCATTATCTAAAATTTCTCGGAACATAGTGCCAGATGTAGGTGGCTCATCAGGACGTGTGTCAAAATGAGCATCAATATTGATAATTCCAATTGAAGCATCTGAATAGACTTCTCTTGTAGCCAAATATTGTGCATATGCAATATCATGGCCACCTCCAATTAAAAAAGCCTGTTTATGTTGCTTAATAACTTTAGCAGACAATTGTGCCATCTCTTGTTGCGTTTCTCTAAGATGATTACTTGTATGTTCAACATTACCGTAATCAATCAACATTTCGCACTCACTTAAATCTGGAAGTTTCGCGAATTCATGTTTTATGATATCTGGTCCCTTCCTTGATCCGATTCTACCTTTATTGTTTTCAACACCTTTATCAACGGCATATCCTAAGAGACCAACACCTGTCTTATCACTTACGTTTTCCATATTTTCCAAATTAGCGAACTTAACTGTTTGAAAATGTCTAAACTGTTTAGGATCTGTTTCACTATCCAAACGACCAGTCCATAGTTTTGGATTACCTTGTGTATACATTATGTTGCCTCCTATTTATTTACTCTATAGCATTATCTTACATCATAATGAGATTTATCGTTACCATTTGTTTATATTTATGGTTACCCTTTTCAAATTAATTTAAGACATTAAAAATTGTTTTCAATCATATAAAAATAATTCAAGACTATTACATTTTAATGATATTTAAAATGGACAATTTATTTATGGCCTTGTAATATGTATAATATTAAAGAAAGAGTTTTTACGGTTACCCTAATGGAGGTTACATAAATGAAGACGAATCGTATATCAGGATTTCAGTGGGCGTTAACTATCTTCGTATTCTTCGTTGTCACGATGGCGCTATCATTAATCCTACGAGATTTTCAAGCATCAGTAGGTATTAAACGTTTTGTATTTGATATTACTGATCTTGCACCGTTTATCGCAGCAATTGTTTGTATTATTGCATTTAAAGATAAACGTGCTCAATTAGCTGGATTAAAATTTTCAGTTGATATTAGAGTCATTGAACGTATATTACTAGCATTGATTTTACCGCTAGTTATTTTCATGATTGGCATGTTTAGTTTTAACACATTTGCCGATAGTTTTATTTTATTACAAGCAACTGATTTATCTGTATCAGTTCCTAGAATTATTATTGGTCATATTTTAATGGCATTTTTTGCGGAGTTTGGATTCCGTTCTTATTTACAAAATATTGTAGAAAACAAAGTTAATACATTTTTCGCTTCAATCATTGTCGGTTTGATTTATTCTATATGGGCCGCTAACACGACATATGGAATGGAATATGCAGGATACCATTTCCTTTATACTTTCATGTTCTCAATTATTATTGGTGAACTCATACGCGCAACTAAAGGACGTACGATATATATCGCTCTCTTATTCCATGCAACAATGTCATTTGCACAAGTATTCTTATTTAGTGAAGAAACTGGCGACCTATTCTCAATGAAAGTTATCGCATTAAGTACGACGTTAGTCGGCATTATCTTTATCATTTTAAGTTTAATTATTAGATTTATTGTTTATAAAACAACTAATCGTTCACTTGATGAAGTTGAACCTAATAATTATTTAGACCATATGAATGATGACGATACATCTACTTCAAATGAAACAAAGTCTGAAGATCATGAACATAACGATAAAAAAGACAGCTTCACTGAGAGTCAACTTAATGAAGATCATGTTGAACATAAATCACAGTCTGAGAATCAAACTGATTCTTCAAATGATAAACTTAAAGAGAACACATCTTATAAAGAAGATAGACGTTCATCTGTAGTTGATGATGCTAAGGATGAAATAGATCAAATGAAAGATACATCTAGTCATAAAACTGAGAAGTAAAGCTTATATTACGCCTTCTTATGAAGGCTAAGTGCACATACAAATAGCCAGAAAATGAATTTTTCTTAGTTCATTTTCTGGCTTATTTTTATTTATTTTAGTTAGATTTGTTTATGAATTTAACGCCATCTTGTGTACCTACTATAACTTGATCTGTTATATCTAAAAAATATCCAGTTTCTAAGACGCCTGTTAGATGAATTAAATACTCATGAAATTGATATGGATCAATCTGTTTATTTAACTGACAATCTAAAATGTAATTGCCATTATCCGTTATAAATGGTACATCATCACTCATTCGACGCTCTGTAATAATATCATCATAAGCTTCAATTTTTTTAGCGATATGGAACCAATTGAACTTATCCACCTCTACTGGCAGTTTGAAACTTTCACCTAAGTAATTTACGAGCTTGCTTTCATCTGCTAAAACTACAAAACGATGAGCCATTTCATCTATTACTTTTTCGCGAAATAGCGCTCCACCACCGCCTTTAATTAAATTGAGATTATCATCCACTTCATCAGCACCATCAATTGCTAAATCAACATGACCAACATCATTAATATCAACAACATTAATATCTAGTTTTTTTGCAATAAATGCACTTTTATTAGAAGTACACACGCCAGTGATATTTAATTGTTCTTTGTGAATTCTTTCAGCGAGCTTTGGAATAAGCAATTCAATAGTACTACCCGTTCCAATTCCTAGCACCATATTATCTTCAATTTGAGCTACAGCATCATCTACTGTCATGATTTTAAGTTCTTTAGAATCTTTCATTTAACTGTGACCCCTTTTCAAATATACTCACTCATTATTTTACATGACGTTCAAACAAATACCTAGTTCAATATCGGAAATTATTTTATCATTTTTCTTATATTTTAATTATTAATATAGTAGAATTTTTCTTAACACTTTAATTAAGGGGGGCAATAAATATGATTTCAGTATGTGCAATTTCAGTAGGACAAATTAAACAATTAGATTACGGTCAAAAGAGAGAAATGTTGTCCGCTTTGAATAAACCTCCTATTTCTGAAACAATGTGGTTATCAAGAACTGGATTTGTTGATGATGAACAGGCATATAAAGACCATGGTGGTCGACATAAAGCAGTATGCTGTTTTAGCAAATCTCATTATCAAATGTATAAAAATGATTTAAATACGCTTCCTGATTACGCAATGTTTGGTGAAAATTTAACTTTGGAAAATTTAGATGAATCAGACGTGTTCTTTGGAAATCAATATCGTTTAGGTGAAGCAATTTTAGAGGTATCTGAAATAAGAGAACCTTGTTGGAAAATTCAAACAAAGTACGGTATAAAAGACTTAGTTAAAAGAATGTCTACTAGTGGAAAAACAGGCTTCTATTTTCGAGTGTTACAAGAAGGATATGTAGATCAAGATGATGATTTAGAATTAATTCAGTTGGCAGATGAAGCAACTCGACTTTCTGTACAAGAGCTTAACGATATTTACTATAATAATCGCAAAAATGTATCTCGACTGAAGTATGCGCTACAAAATCCATATTTATCTGAAATGCGTTTAGCTAAATTACAAAAGTTATATGATAATGCAATGAAATAAATTCTATTTAGCATAAGATAAAGCGGATAAATCGTACTGACGATGTACCCGCTTTAATGTTTTTTACTTTATTTTTCTGATATATGATAAGTTGTTTTAGAATAAAAATGCTCGTTAGCTTTTAAAATAGAGTTTGCTTTATTACCATACAAATTAATATCATTAGGTAAAAATTGTGTTTCTAGAGATATACCTGAATGTGGTTTATAAATATTAAAATCACTATCCCAATCTTTCGTATCATTAAATGTATAGATGACAACGTTTGGCATAGATGACGTAACATCTAATTGAAACTCATCATTTTCAATGAAAAATTGTTGATTTCCAACATCAAAAGGGTGATCTAATCCATTTCTAGAACCAATTTGCTCTTTAAGTAGTTCATTATCAGAGTTAAAAATATCACTAAAAGATATACTGTTTGTTTTAAAGATAGCTAACAAATCAATTGAACTAGTATTTTTAATAAGGTTGTTTCGATCAATTGGATACATATTTAATTGCTCACTCTTAATTTTATGATTATCTATAACATTATTGTCTCTATTCAAATTAAAATAAACATGATTAGTTGGATTAAATAATGTATCTTGATTTGTCTGTGCTTCATATTCTACTGTCCAACGGTGTTCGACGTCATAAGTATGTATCACTTTAATAGTCATATCCCCTGGATACCCATCTTCCATTGACTTTAGTTGAACTGTAAAAGTAACCTTAATATTCGTGATATTATCTTGAATGTCGTAATTAAAAAGTCTTTTATCTAAACCATTACTGCCACCATGAAGGTGATGTACGTTATTATTAGCTTCTAATTGATATTCCTTATCGTTCAAATGAAATTCGGCATTTCCAATACGTCCAGCGTAGCGACCGATAGTAGCACCGAAATGATACGGATTTGATGGATAAAACTCATCCGCTTCAACTCTATTGCCTAATACAATGTTGTTATCATGGTACTTCCATGATACGATGCGCGCACCGAAATTTGTGAATACAATATTGGTTTCATCGTTGTCAATTTTAATTAAGTCAATACCATGTCTTTGCTTTTCTACTTCAACTATCATTACTTACGTCTCCCTCTTAAACACGCTTAATCAGGTTCTGCTCGGTAATATCATAACGCATACACCAATAATACAGATGCATGCTCCAATTAAATCGTACTTATCAGGTGCTTGTTTATCGACAATATACGCCCAAATTAAGCTCATTACAATAAACACGCCACCATAAGCAGCATAAACACGACCGAAAGTTGGAAACGACTGGAATGTTGCAATGACACCATACATCATTAATATAACGCCACCTATAAATCCCAACCAACTTGATTGTCCTTCCCTTAACCACAACCAAATTAGATAGCCACCACCAATTTCACAGAGACCTGCTAATAAAAAGATAAAGATTGAATAGAGCATTGAAATGACCTCCAACTTGTAATAAAGTTATCCTCATTGTATCAATGCAATGATACCTTTATCTATTTAAATTTTAAGCACTGACTTTTTCACATACATATTGTTACACTTTTTTTATTAATATTCCATAGATTTTATATAAATTAAAAAATGAAAACGCTATCTATTAAAATTTTTAATAGACAGCGTTTGCGTAACACTTTTATTCATGAAGTGTGCTGCGAATTTGTTTGTTTTTAAGCTTGAGAATCAATAATTCAACGACAATGACTATGATTGTAATGAAAGCAGCCAATGGCATTTGTTGCATGATTAATTCGATGATTATATCAATGATACACACAATAGTTAATCCGATTGTCATCCAGATAAAATTAGTCGCATGTACTTTTAATATGACTAATTTCTGTTGTTCATCTGCATATCTATAATTTGGGATTAAATCTATTACACCTTTAGGTGACGCACCACGATTCTCTATGGTAGGGGTATCCATTTCTGTATATTTAATTCGCTTATCATCAAACATACATAGTGCGACAACTACACCTACTCCTAAAATAAGCCCACTCGGTTCAAACACCCATTCATAGTTACTTGTATGATTAATGTTCGGTGTTATTATGTTAGCGATGAGAACCATATAAACTATCCACAGAATAAGATAAACAATTCTTTTTAATTTAGAATGACGATTTAGTTTTGATTTATCGCTAAAGTCATGTACATAAATATGAATATCATCAACTGTTTCTGAATGAATTGTTAATTTACAAACAATAACAATTAAAAGTAATAAACTACCAATAAAAAATGGTGAAAGAAATTGCCGTTGCAAGTCGTTGAACATTGCAAAAGCAATGATGGCACATAAGAAATTTAAACTTAAAATGCCAAGTTTAGCTTGCAATGTAATTTTTTCTACTTGCAAAGCTTCATCATTTTTAGTCATTCTCTACCTCCCAGAATAAATCATTCAAAGTAACACCTAGCGTCTTAGCTATATTAATACATAATTTTAATGACGGATTATACTTATCATTCTCTATCATGTTAATGGTTTGACGTGATACTCCAACTGATCGTGCAAGTTCTAATTGCGAAATCTTCTTCGCACCACGATAAACTTTAACTTTATTCATATCTCCACACTTCTTTCAACATCCCATATTATTCATCATAACGATATAATGCTAATATCGTCAAATATATATGACACTTATATTTAAGTCTTTAAATTCTTGGTTAATTTCAATTATAATTGCAATCATAATATATTTTAATCCTGTTATACCAGTCTAAGCATCAGCTTTAATTATCAGTTATTAAATTTTCAAGAGAAGGAAGGTGTTCATGTGGATTTTGTATCAAGACCAACGACTGAAACCGCTAAAGCGTTATTAGGTGTCAAAGTCATATATGAAGACGAATTTCAAACGTATAGTGGCTATATTGTTGAAACAGAAGCTTATTTAGGTTTTACAGATCGAGCGGCTCATGGATTTGGAGGTAAGCAAACGCCAAAAGTGACTTCACTTTATAAAAGAGGCGGCACCATTTACGGACATGTGATGCACACACATTTATTAGTGAATTTCGTAACTCAAAACGAAGGTGTCCCTGAAGGAGTACTGATTCGAGCTATTGAACCTTTAGATGGCATTGAAATGATGAAACATAATCGTAATAAGTCAGGATATGAATTAACAAATGGACCCGGAAAATGGACAAAAGCGTTTAATATACCTAGAGCAATTGATGGTGCCACATTAAATGATTGTCGCTTATCCATTGATACTAAACACCGTAAATACCCTAGGGACATTGTTGAAAGTGCTAGAATTGGAATACCGAATAAAGGCGACTGGACTAATAAACCGTTGCGATACACAGTTAAAGGTAATCCATTTGTTTCACATATACGTAAATCAGACTGCCTAAATCCAGATGAAACTTGGAAATAAAGAAAATAGACATTCTAGAAATCTTATTCCTTAAAATGGGCCTTTATGACTATTTCTAAATTGTTTAATATCAACAGATCTATTTTCATAGATATTACAAATTAATATTCCAATTCTTTTTTTATCTTTTTATAAACTTATTAAAATTTCGTATTATATAAAAACTATAATACCTATCCTAGAAATCTATATTTTTTATATGTATAATGTTATATATGGGGATTTGTAGCGCTTACAAGAAGTGCTATTTTAAATTTTTAAACTCGTTTATAAAGGGGGCTATAAAAATGGAAATAGATGCGGTCACAACACTATGTCTTGCCTGTCTTTTATTTTTACTAGGTGAATTCGTCGTCAAGCACGTTTCATTTTTACAAAGAATTTGTATACCACCTCCCGTTATAGGAGGATTATTATTTGCAATTCTAGTTGCAGTCTTAGATACCTTAAATATTATTCAAATTAAATTAGATGCTAGCTTTATTCAAGATTTCTTCATGATGGTATTCTTCACTACTATTGGATTAGGTGCATCTTTTAAATTATTTAAAATTGGTGGGAAAGTTTTAATACTTTACTTTGTATGCTGTGCATTTCTGGCAATATGCCAAAATTTCATTGGTATCTCATTAGCTAAAGTATTACATATTAAACCATTGTTAGGTTTAACAGCTGGTTCAATGTCAATGGAAGGTGGACATGGGAATGCAGCGGCTTATGGTAAAACGCTCGAAGAAAGTTTTAATATTGATTCAGCTATCACAGCTGCACTTGCAGCAGCAACTTTAGGCTTAGTATTTGGTGGATTAATTGGTGGACCATTAGTAAAGGCACTCATTAAACGCTATAACCTAAAACCTGAAAACAGCGATGATTCGTTTAAAGATTATAGTAAAGTAGAATCTAATGAAGTGCTACATCGTAAATATCAACCTACACAAGTATTTTTTATACAATTAACAATTATTGCACTGTGCATGTCAGTAGGTACATGGATAGGCGATCAATTTTCTAATTTAACTGGTCAAAGTTTACCTATGTATGTAGGCTCAATGTTTGTAGCAGTTGCAATTCGAAATGTATCGGAATATGCGAACATACAACTCATCGATTTAAAACTGAATGATCAAATTGGTGATGTGGCTCTAGGCTTATTCTTATCACTAGCATTGATGAGTATTCAACTTACACAAGTGTATTCACTTGCATTACCTCTTATCGCTATCGTTTTAGTTCAAGTCGTGTTTATTTCATTATTTGCATTCTTTATACTATTTAGAGTGCTTGGTAAAGACTATGATGCTGCTGTTATGGCTGGTGGGTTTATAGGTCATGGTTTAGGGGCTACACCAAACGCGATGGCAAATTTAGATGTAATTACTAAAAAATATGGTAGTTCACCAAAATCATATCTTGTCGTTCCTATAGTTGGAGCCTTCTTAATTGACTTAGCAGGTGTACCTATCGTTATGGGCTTTATGAATATTTTTGGAAACTAAAGTTTTATATTATGCATTATAAAAAAGCAAGTTGGGAGTCCAAACTCTCAGCTTGCTTTATTTGTGTAATTTATTAATGCGAATTATGGTTGAATAACCTATTCATTATTACCCTCTATGAATGTCTAAACCACGTTGTTCAATCCATGACATTAACTTATGGTCGAAAACGAACTTACTTTGTTTTAATTCACTAATATCTCGCGCATTTAACATTGTCATAATTGATTTCGTATGTTCAATAAATGACTCAACATACTCAATCGTTGTCGTAATGCCCCCATTTTCAACTTGATTTAAGAATGGTCGAGACATACCTACAGCTTTAGCACCTAATGCTAGGCTCTTAACAACATCTAGAGGTGTACGTACACCACCACTAGCAAAGACATTAAGTGAATCTTGATAAGCTGAACTTTCAAGCAATGACTCTACAGTTGACTGTCCCCAATTTGCAAGATAGTCCATATCTTTATTTGAACGACGCTCATTTTCAATTGTGACAAAGTTTGTTCCACCTTTACCACTTACATCAACGTATGTAACACCAACATCAATTAAATCTTTATATAATTCTTTGCTCATGCCGAAGCCAACTTCTTTAATAATAACTGGAACATCAACACGTTGAACAATAGCTGCTACATTATCTAACCAAGTCGAGAATTCACGATTCCCTTCAGGCATCACAAGTTCTTGTGGTGCGTTCACATGAATTTGTAAAGCCTGTGCATCTAATAAACTAACCGCTTCTACGGCTTTATCTACAGGAACATCGGCACCAACATTACTAAAGATTATACCTTCTGGATTGGTTTGACGTGCAATACTGAATGATTCCGCCATTTTAGGATTTCTCAAAGCGGCATGTGTAGAGCCTACAGCCATTGCTAATCCAGTTTCTCTAGCGACAACTGCAAGCTTCTCATTAATTTGTTTTGTCCATTCACTGCCGCCTGTCATCGCATTGATATAAATAGGATATGTCATATCAAAATCTGTTGTTCGACTTGTTAAGTCTACTTCATCTACATTTATGCTAGGGATTGAATGATGCACGAATCTTACTCGATCAAAGTCTGATTGAGGTGCATCACTTTGAGCCATTGCTATTTCAACATGTTCATTTTTCCTCTGTTCTCTTTGAAAGTCACTCATCTTTATACCTACCTTTGCTTAAATTAATAAAGTTTCAATTATATTAGAACCATTTTTTTCTTTTGAAAAAGATAATCAATGCAATAGCTATAATTAACATGACGATCATACAAATTGGATAACTATATTGCCATTTAAGTTCTGGCATATATTCGAAATTCATGCCATAGACACCTGCAATAAATGTTAAAGGTGAGAAAATGACTGAAACCAATGTTAATACTTGCATGATACTATTCATTCGAAATGATGAATAAGATTCGAAGTTCTCTCTTATTTCATTAGCCATCTCCTGTGATGTTCTTATGATATTATTTTGCTTTATTAGATGGTCATCGATATGTTGAATATACATCGAATGCTTACTATCTACAATCAAATTACCTTCAGTTTTAATTGTATTAACTAATTCTTGCATAGGGAATAATACCCTTTTAATTTTGATTAAATCAGATTTAATTTGAAAAACATTATCCATTATTTTTTTACTTTGAGTATCATCTACATGTGCATCTTCAAAGTTATATGTTTTATCCTCAATTGTATATACGAATTCAAAATATTTATCAACCATCATATCTAAAATATGTATCACTATATCTGCACAATCCAAGTCTGGATCATGATGTTGTGCATTCATTTTTGCCACTTCATTTAACGATTCAAAATGTTTGTGGTGATATGTAACAAGTACTCTCTCACTTAAAAATACATTTAAGGAAATTGGAGAAAAATCATCTTTGTACATACTGTGAAATACTAAATATTGATATGATTCATAGGATTTATATTTTACACGTGGCACACCTGTAATGGCGTCTTCTAACTCTAAATAGTTAAATTCAAATTGACTGATTAAATAATCATTCTCTGCTTGTGTTGCATTTTCAAAATCAAACCATACAATTGTTGCTGTTTCAGGAATCTCCTTCACACTATCAACTTGAGTGAGCGATTGATTTTTAGTTTGATATCGAATTGTCATAGTCATTGTTACGTTTACCTCCTACATAACCATACGTCTTTCATTCTACCATGAATTAAATCATGTGTATGTGTTATTTTTATTTAGTAAAATAGAATTATCAATATATGAATGAGGTCTTTAGTAATGAGTAATCCTGTAATTATTAATAAAGTAGTAGAAGCAAATCAAATTGATCATAACAACCACATGCATGACTCAGAATATAATAAAGTGTTTAGTGAAGCTGTAAATGAATTTAACTACACGCATGGACTTTCTTTAAAGGAACGTGAGGTACTTCAATACACAATGTTCACTTTAGAAGAACATACGACGTATCTAGCAGAGTTATCACTTAATTCAGCTTACCGAATCGAAGTTTATATTTATGATTATGATTATAAGCGTGTACATTTCTTTTTAATGCTTTATACAGATGAAGGTGAACTAGCTGCAACTAACGAAGTGATCATGATGGGAATTGATAGTAACAAACGTAAGTCTGATCCTTTTCCAAGTGATTATCATCAAAGCATTGCTAATTATTATAGTCACCAAGGTACTATTGATTGGCCTAAACAATTAGGTCATCAAATAGGAATACCTAAAAAGGAGAACTAAAAATGGTATCACAATTCCGCAATCAACTATTAGAATTATTATATGATTTAAATGATGAGCTTAAAGTAAACTTAATAGAACTCAATAGTACGAAACAATTATTTATGAATGGTCCTAGTCAGGAATTGCTTAAAAGAGCATTTAATATTAGTTATTATCAAGGACAGAAACAGGCTATTGAAGCATTACAAAATATCGTTGCATCAGAGGAAAATGAAGAAGTTTTGAAACGCTTATTAAATGACTATGCAAGTCAATTTGCGAACTTATCATCGAATTTAGTGAATTTGTTAAATCAACAAGACGTATCTCAAATAGATTTGGCACAAGGCATAGACAATTATTATCATAACTTAGGTCAACAAACGGTTATAACTAAAGTTCAAAATTTAATTTAAAAATTTAGAACAATGAAGTTATTCATATTTCATGATATGAAGTGACAGAAGACGAGAACTCATCTTCAACAAAAAGAACTGAGAAGGACCAATTAAATGCCCTTCTCAGTTCAATTACCTACGTCATATCTGCTAAATAGACTTAGAGTACTTTTTTTATCAAGCTATGTTTTGTTTGATGTTAATTATGCATCAATCGTCTTAGTGATTTGTTTAATTACTTTGTGTGACTCACGTATAGGGAATAAAGGGAAATCGTGGAACATTTTCGGATACTCAAAGAATTGAACTGGTTGTCCCTTTTCCTCCAAATTATATACAAAACGCTTCATATCTGGATGATAAATTTCTCTGCCACCACCGAATATAACGATAGGTGGTAAATCGTGTAGTTGTCCATAAATTGGTGATATTAATGGATTAGCTAGTGCTTCTCCTTGCGTCCATACATTGAATATACGTTGCAAACCATCCCTATTGACGAAACGGTCTTTATTGCTTAAATCCTCAGTAATTTCAGGATTAGTCAATGTTGCATCCAACATTGTTGAAAGTAGATAAACTTTATTAGGTAATGGTTGATTATTAGCCACAAGTTGTTGAACGTAACTTAGTGCTAATGCCCCCCCAGTACCATCTCCCATAATAACGATATGTTTGGCATCCACTTCTTCTAATAAAGATTGATATATCCCATCGATTGCTTTAAATGTGTCTTGAATATTGTGTTCTGGTGCTTTAGGATAAATTGGCAACACAACTTCATAAAGCGTACTAAGTGCAAGTTTATCCATAAATCTCCAATGAAATGGTGAGGGTTGTAACGTATTATAACCACCATGAATATAGAGAATTTTCTTTTTTGTTTCATGACGAAAGTTAAATCTAAATACTTGCATATCATCGTGTGACAACTTATCTAAATTAGATTTAACATTTAAACTTGAAGGTTGTTTATGCTTCGCTTGATTAATATCTTTTCTTTTATCCATGAACTTATCGAAATCTGAATCATTATCAAACATTATTGAACGATTGTGCAGTAAGTATCGATTGATGATTCGATTAACCATATGTGATCTCATAAAATTCTACCTACCTTAATTAATAATAAATTACTTAAACGTCATTACATTAAGCACAAAAAGCGATATAATGAAAACTATGTTCTAAAAAATCATGATTAAATATTTAATATAATATTGTTAATTGCATATTAAATTCAGTATAAATTAGTCAATCTTAGAAAACAAATGAATTATAGAAAAGGAGTTAGAAAAGTGTCAGAAAGAAAAACAACACAATATGATAATAGACCTCCTATTGATAATCACAACTATCTTCGTTCTAATCGTAACAACCGAAAAAGAAGATCTTGGGTGAGTTTAATTATCCAAATCATAATTTTCATATTAGTAGCTATTACGGGTTATAGTATGTACAAACAACCTATCTTTAATTTAGCATTTGCTAATCAACCCATTAGTTACGGTCAGATTAAAGATTTTCAGAATACGGTTACACAAATAGGTACATTTAATATTAATTTAAGCCAATTAGCTAATCTTGAAGATGTGGCCAATCGTCTCGTATTCGTTTTTAATACATTTTTCATTTTAACAATTGTAAGTTTAGTTATCACTATTTTGACTATTATCTTCAATCGAACTTTATTAAAGATTTTAAATTTTATTGTGATTTCAATATTATTAATCATGTCACTGTATTTTGGATATGCAATACAAGTAATTGGTCAACGAATTGCTGATAAACTACAAAGTTTCTCATTAAATGTTTCTGCTAATCAAATTATTAGTGAAGCGGATGCTATTCATAATGCACTTATTTTATTAGTATGTAGTCTAGCTTTATTAATTGTTAGTTTCTTTTTCAGAAATCGGAAAACGAACCATCCTAAAATCAAATAATATATTTTTTGCCATTGTAGACGCGATAATTTAGTCACAATGGCTTTTTTCTAATAAAAAAAGTATCGATCACACTTAAAGAAGTGTACGGATACTTTAAAAATAATGTCCCCCAACATCATTTTATTTAAATTTATTACTTTCTGCATGCATCATTCTTTCATGTTCTGCATCAGCGCCTTTTTTACCTTTTAAGAATAAACTTAAAATAAATGCTAAGACTGCTAATCCAGTCGCAATCCAGAATGCATCGTTAATGCCTTCGATATATGCAAGCTGATTTACGTATTTTAAGATAGCTTGTAATGCTTCAGATTGACCACCATATTGTGCCGCCATTTGACGGACGTGGTCTTGGATCACAGGATTTGTTTTATCTAATTCATCTGTAAACGCACCAACATGATTTGTTGTTTGCGTCGTCATAACAGTAACAAGAATCGCAGTACCAATTGAACCAGCCAATTGTCTCATCGTGTTTAGGAATGCATTACCATGAGAAATAAGTCTTGGTGGCAGTGCGTTAATGGCTGCTGTCATAAGTGGCATCATTACAAACGCCATACCGAATGATCGAATCACATATATACTCATTATATGAAGATATGATGTATCCATATTTAATTTAGTAAGTTCCCATGTTCCGTAAGCCATTACAGCTATACCAAACAATGCTAAAGGTTTTAAACCAATAGTATCAAGTAGCTTACCAGTGATTGGTCCTAATATACCCATCACTAATGAACCAGGAAGTAATAACAGTCCTGAATCAAGTGCTGAGAAACCACGTAAATTTTGTAAGTAGATAGGTAATAAAATCATACCACCGAATAAACTCATCATAACAACCATGTTAATAATAGTTGTTAATGTAAATGTTGATGATTTCAACACTTCAAGATTTAACATTGGCGCTCTCATTGTTAATTCACGAATGACGAATGCAGCAATGAATATCGCACCAATTATGAACATCGTTACGATTTCAGCTGAACCCCAACCTTTATTACCGGCTTCACTAAATCCGTATAATAGTGCACCAAATCCAATCGTACTGTAAACGATACCTTGATAGTCGGCTCTTGGATTTGTTGTTCTTTGATATAATCTGAACCAGAAATAGCCAAATATCATTGCAGCAATTCCTAGGAAGAACATACCATAGAACATAACGTTCCAATGATAATTTTGAACGATGTAACCTGATAAAGTTGGTCCAATAGCTGGCGCCAATATCATTGCTATACCCATCGTTCCCATTGCAACGCCACGTTTTTCAGGTGGGAAGATTGTAACGATTACGTTAGAACCTAATGGCATTAATACACCAGCACCAATGGCTTGTAGTACACGTCCACCCATCATCATAGGGAAGTTATTAGAAAGTGCACAGACAAGTGAACCAATGGTGAATAATAAAAGTGCAATAATAAATAACTTACGATAAGAGTATTTATTAAATAAGAACGCACTTATTGGAATTAAAATACCATTTACTAACATGAATCCTGTCATCAACCATTGTCCAGTTGACGCAGAAATATTGAATTCTGTATTAATCTTAGGCAATGCAACGTTTAATAACGTTTGGTTTAAGATGGCTATAAACATACCAAACAACATTGCTGCTAAAATTTTATTTCTTGTAATCCCTTTTCCAAAAACAAAATCTTCTTTTTGTTTCTTAATACGTTCGTTTACACGTCCTTCTTGAGAATCAGGATTAATCGGTTCATAAATTGAATCCTTAGGTAGATGTTGATTATTTACATCATCATCTTGCTTGTCATCCTCAGTAGCATCATCAGCATAATGTAAGGAATGTGATGCTTGCTTTTGCTCAGGATGCATTTGCTCTGATACATGATCTTGCTGATCTTGTTCATTCTCGAAATGATTTTTTCGTTTATCATTTTCAATGTGTCTATCTTCAGAGTTCGTGTGACGCTGTTTATCATCGTCTCTTTGAGAATCTTGCGTACGATTCAACGCTTTATCTCGGTCTAAGTCACTGATTTTAAATTTAGATGGATTACTTTGACTTTTAGATTCTTCATTTACGTGTTGTCCCCTAGCTTGGTTCTTACGCTTCTTACGTGATTTCAACACAAGAACGTTAACTAAACCAACTAAAATGACCGCTAAAACAATATATCCAACAATGAAGGTCGTTGTCATTCTATGACCTCCTTAGTCTTTATGAATTTTTACTTCAGCGTTCATTCCAGGAACAACATTTTTAGATGGTGCAGAATCTAAAGAAATTTTAACTGGTACTACTTGAGATACTTTAGTGTAGTTACCGTCAGTGTTAGATGATGGCATTAATGAGAAGCTAGCTGCAGTTGCTTGGCCTACTTCTTCAACTTTACCGTTAACGTCAGAATCTTCACCGTCGATTGTTACGTCAACTTTGTCGCCTTTTTCTACACTGCTAACATCTTTTTCGTCAATATTTGCTGTAATATATAAATCATCTAAATTGTAAGCATAAGCAATTGGTGAACCTGCTTGTGCAACTGAACCTTCCATACCACTTGTTTTAACGATAGTTCCGTTTTGTGGCATTTTGATATCCATTGTTTGTGACTCACCGCTTTGGCTTTGACCACTCACTTCTGCTACTTTGTCACCTTTTTTAACTTTGTCCCCTTGTTTTACATCAAGGGATTTAATTTGACCTGAAGTTGGGCTAGAGATTTGAATTTGTTCTCCATCAACTTTGGCATTATCAGTTGTTACAAAGCTTGTAGCATTATGATATAAATAGAAACCTACAATACCAACTACAACTAGAACAACGATTGTGATGATATTAATTAACACCATTTTCTTCATTGAACATTTCCTCCTATTTGCTTTTCAAAATCACTTTTAATATTATAAAGACATATAAATAAAATTAACACCAACAATTATTAGTAAATTGTCGGCTAAATGAAGTACGAGATAAATCAGGTGACAAGATGAAGCAAAATGCTAAATATAAAATTATAAAAAGTTTAATTGATTTATTAGAAATTTATCCCTTCGAAAATATATCTATAAAGATGATTTGCGCAAATAGTAATGTCAATCGGTCAACTTTCTATGATCACTTTCAAGATAAATTTGACTTGCTATCAAAAATCCAAAATTATCATTTGAATAAATATGAACACTTACTCAACACATTCTCTTTTAATTTTGATAATATTAAAAAAAATCCTGAAAAAGTTTATAAATTCTTTCATATTATTCTAAAATATATCTATAGAAAAAAAGCGTTTTACCACGCTATTTTTATTTCTCATCCAAATAAAGAATTAGTTATGGAATATATTGATATTACGAAACAATATTACGCAAGATTTTTAGGAGAAAATAATACAACCATTCAAAACGTGCCTTTTTTTATAACTTATACAATGAGTGGTCAAATAGGTGTCATTTTAAATTGGTTAAGATTAGGGTGTCAAGAAAGCCCGGATGAAGTAGCAAGTGCATTACTAGCTAATACTTTAAAAGTTCAAAGATAGTTGCATTTAATCAATGAAGAAGCCATTAATTGAGTTAACTCGATTAATGGCTTCTTCACTTTGATACTGTATTTAATTATTTCATCGTAGCATAATAATTAATTTAGTTTCTTTTATACTTTGTCATGCTTAAATACTTTAATATTTAATAATTGTAAAATGATAAGTAAAATTGCTGTGAGACTAATAATAATGATATAAGGCATACTGTTATATTCACCTTTTAGGTTAACAAGTGGTGTCACAAGGCCGCCTAATAAAGATTGTAATAATCCCAATAAACTTGATGCGCTCCCGCTTCCGGTTGTACGTTCTTCCATTGCAATTGAAAATCCTAATGTCGCGACGCCTGTAACAGGTGCCACTAAAACGATAAAACCTATAACTAATAACGCAAAATGCCAATGATTTATTAATGTTAACGATACAATCACAACGCCAAAGATTTGGATAATTGTAAATGCACGTAGTAGCACTTGTGGGTGAAAATAGTCTACTAATCTTCCAGCAATCTGACTCGCAATAATAAGTGTGATTCCCACTCCTGCAAACATCCAACTAAAGTGTAATGGCGAAACACCATATATTTTTTGAACTAAAAATGGTGATGCAGAAATGTAACTAAATAACATGATGAATGTAACGCCTTGAATGAGCATTGGTAAGACAAATCGTGGTGTTGTGAGTAAACTTTTAAAGTTACTAAAAATCACATTCACTCCACTGCTATCACGATTTTCTACCGATAAAGATTCAGGAACTTTAAACAATGAACCTAACACCATTAATACACCAAATAGCGTTAAAATGACAAAAACCATTCGCCAAACAGCAAAACTCAATATTAAGCCACCTAAAGCGGGTGCAATCACAGGAGCTACACCATTAACTAGCATGAGTAGTGCTAAAAATTTAGTCAGTTCATTTCCACGATACATGTCACTAGCAATCGCTCTTGATATAACTGCTCCAGCGCCTCCAGTAAATCCTTGAATAAATCTAAGAAATACCATAATCCAAATATTTTCAACGAAGACAATACCTAAACTTGCTGAAGCAAATATAATCATAGATATAACTAGTGGTTTCTTTCGCCCAATACTATCGGATATTGGACCTACAAATAGATTACCTAACCCTAAACCTATCATAAATAAAGATAAAGTTAGTTGTGCATTAGCAGTAGTCGTATTAAAATCATTTTTTAATTCTGGTAGCCCTGGCAAAAACATATCTATAGATAAAGCACCTATAGCAGTTAAAGCACCCAATATAATAATAAATAACGGTGAATTTTTCTTTTGCTTTTGCTCTACATCCATTATATTATCCCACCCTTTTAGGTTTCATATTTTTATGTATTGATTAAAATTTAATAAGTTGGAATAAAACATGCTTTAATATTACTCTAGCTTTCGAATTTTTAAACCACTTATTGAAATTTTAAGTTTGTGTTTCGTTCATTCTCTTATAAATGACTAGAACTGAGAAAAGCTTCATTTAATCACCTTCTCAGTTCAGTCTACAAATACTTATTTAGAATGAATGTTAAAGATACAATATCGATCGCTACTCATTCATTTATTTTGAATCAACTAATTGAATATTACCCGTATCACTATCTTCTCTTAATTCATAATTAGTGGTTTCATACTGCCCACTGCTATTTAAATGTTGCACTTTAGTATTAATCGTGTTGCCTTTTTGACTAGCACTTATAACTTGTGGATTAATAAAGGCTACTGATTGGTTTAAATTGTTTTTTATAGAATTATAGATACTCGATTTATCTTTTAAAAATGTACTCACTAAATTGAAATCACTTTGTGAAATAGCTGAATTCAAAGTGAAAGAATAATTACTAAAGAAATTACTTAGCTTTGTTTTCAAACTATTTTCTTCCGCTTCTTTTTCCTCGATATAGTCACTAATCTCTTCATCATCAAACTCTAGTGTAGCACTATTAATATTACCTAAATCTCTTGCTTTGATTGTTTTTGTCTCTGCATGGAATGTTTTCCCTTTTGCCTTACCTAGTGCAGAAACTGTAACATCTTTCGTTTGAGGATAAGGTCCATATTCTCTAGAACTGCTATATTTCATTTGTTTATCATTAATTTCAACTTTCAATGAGTCTTTGTCTAAATCACTTTTTCCTTTTAATTTGACTGTTAATAACGCTTCGTTGAAGTTTTCATTTACTTCAACTGTGTTACTCTTTCCATATCTAAAGTCAAATTTAAGTTGACCACTAAACTCTCCATATTCTGTTTCTTTTTTAGCATCAACAGAATATATACCTGGGATATAAGTACCTAGTGAAGTCGTCTTATTCGCATCAGCAATAACTGTTTTCTTTTTTCCACCATCTTTAAATTCATATTTCGTATCCAATTTAGGTTTCACAATTGCCTTCTTTGTCGGAGCAGTGTAACTCATATTATCGAATATTAATAATCGTGTACCATTTTTACTTACCCGTAAGTAGTTATTACCTGCACGCGTTTTTAAATTAATTGCCTCTTTAGAATCACTTTTATTGAGTGTTTCTACTGTAGATTTAATATCGCGCGCAAATTTCTTCATTCCAACTTCACTTCTAATATAGTCTATATATACACTTGCCTCATCTGAATCTATATGAGAATTTTTAGAGCTTAATAGCGTCGCTACTTTTTGTGAATCATTATTATCAATTGCATTAACTAAAATCTTTGTTTGTGCATCAGGTGAATTGTAATTTCTAACCAATACAAACACAATAATTAGTAAAACAATGATAAACGCAACGATAGCCCAAGGAATAAACTTTCTTATCCTAATATTAGATGTGTTGATTTGAGGGGAGTTTATTTGATTGTCTTTATTGTCTAATTTTTTCCCACAATTAGGACATTTGTTTAAGTTGCTATCAATTTTCTGTCCACATTTCGGACATGTTCTCATTTAGTCACCAACTTCCCCTCTACTAGAATATATTTATCGATTGATATTTTAATTTCAAATAAGAATATGATTTCTATTATATAATAATCATTCTAGACCTTCATACTAATTTAAACTTTTGAATTAAATTTTTTTACTCTCTCATCTATTATATATAATACACTTAAAGCTTTCTCAATATCTTTACTTGATAAATCAGCTACCATATCACTAACCATATCGCTAACAATTTTATTGTTTTCTTCAGTATATTTTCTACCTTTTTCCGTTAGAGCAACATATTTTAGTCGTTGATCAATATTGTTATTTGGCTTTTGTAATGCTACGAAGCCACTATCGATTAGTTTCTTGATACGTCGACTTACTGCTGCTTTATTAACACCTTGTTTTTCAGTTATTTCAGTAATTGATAATACTTGATGATGGCTTAGCAATCTTAGAACATTGGATTGTTCCATTGAAATACCATACTTGCTTTGCTGATCTTTTAATAACTTTGCAGTTAAAGTATTAGTATCATCAATGAATTGCTTCATAAATTCGATGTGGTTTCTTGAAATTATGCTCATTACTTTACTCCTCGTTAAATAGTAATCAATAGCGTTTTACATACTCTGTTAAATAATATCAATAAACAATTCTCTTGAAAACCTAATTACGCTATTAATAGTTGCTAATAGGTAAGTTGTTCGATTACATTTATATATATAAAGAAATTAGAGGTATTCCTTATGATCGCAATTATCTTAGCTCTCATTGTGTTATTGTCTGTACTAGGTGTATTATTCAACGTGAAATGGCTTCTGAATTTAAGATTGTTTATTACAACTATTATATTATGTATGTTGATTACTATTTTGAATCTATTAACAATGACACTCCCTACTACACTTATAATAATCATGATTATTACTATGGTTGGTTTACTAGTAAAGCACAACCATCTTTTCTCCTTACAAAAAGGTCAAGCTTTTTTAAATAAAATGACGAAATATCTCATATTAGGAGTGCTCTTTACATCGATTTTTGCATATCTTAGCACTATGCCTATTCCTATAATTAATGGTGTTTTCTTGTGGCTAACTATGATTGCTATAAGTACTTGTTATGCATTATTGCTTTACATGTCTTGGTCATCAGCTTTAGGTCGCATCTCAACTCATAAGCAGTACGACTTAATTATGGTATTAGGAGCTGGAATTTTCACAGAAAAAGTTACACCAATGTTAGCCGAAAGATTAAATCGTGCACTTAGTGTATATCAACATCAAACTGACAAATGTAAAATAATTGTTAGTGGTGGTCAAGGGCCAGATGAACCCATATCTGAAGCATTAGCGATGCAGCGTTATTTAATACAACATGGGGTTCCCCAATCTAGTATTATTATGGAATCTCAATCTACAAATACGTTTGAAAACTTCTATTATTCAAAAAAAGTCATACACAACCTATACTCAAATAGCCCCAATATACTTTGTGTTACGAGCCAATTTCATATCTTACGAGGAATGAAATTTGCGCATACGAATCGAATGAAAGTTGATGGTATAGGAAGTCACACCCCTTATCATTTCTTTGATGTCGCATTAGTGAGAGATTTCTTAGCACTAATGTATCAATATAAATTACTATTGACCATTTACTTTGCAATTTTATTTTTTGCTTCTCTTTTCATTCTATTTTAAAAAAACGGGAGTGGAACAGTATGTTTTGTTCCACTCCCGCAAAATGATTAAAGCTGAGAGAAGTTTGATTATTGTGTGATTTAAATGACACAACTAATTAAACTTTCTAAGTTTATTTTTTATAACTCGATTTTACCATCTTCAATTTCAATCACTCTATCCGCATATTCAAATAATCTTTTATCATGCGTAATCATAATACCAATCATATTTTTAGTTTGAACATGTGCTTTAATCATTTGCACAACAGATGTAGCTCTATCTGCATCTAAACTGGCAGTTGGCTCATCTGCTAATATGATTTTAGGTTCATTCATAAAAGCTCTCATTATAGCAACGCGTTGTTTCTCTCCTTCAGATAACAAATGAGGATAAACATCTAAACGATGACTCAGACCTATCTCAGTTAATAGTCTTTGTGCTTTATCTTTAGCCTCTTTACGCTTTATACCCGCTTCTTTAGCTACAATCATTAATTGTTCTCTAACTGTTAGATACGGAACTAAATGAGATGATTGAAAAATAAAACCTATATCATTTAATCTTAGACTTGTTTTATCTACTTCATTTGACAATAAATGCTCACCATTATACAAAACATCTCCACTCGTCGGACTTAGTAATCCACCTAAAATATTAAGAAGTGTAGATTTACCTGATCCAGATGCGCCACTTAGTATGATGAATTCACCTTGATTCACATTAAAATTAATATTCTTTAATACTTCTGTTTGTGCAGCTCCATTGCCAAATGTCTTAGTAATGTGTTTGAGTTGTAATGCCATTATTCCATACCTCCAATTGCTTCTATAGGATCTACTTTTAGAACTTTTATAAAGGATAATAATGCACCGATTAACCCTACAATTAGAAATACGACTATCATTAATAACACCTGACTATAACTTAGATAAAACGGCATAGTTACAGGCATAAAGGCATTTAATATAAGTATGACAGAAAATGCTAAAATAACACCTAACATTGTTGTTAAAATAATTTGTAATAAAAGTGCAGTTAATAAATGCTTCGTTTTAATACCTATGGCTTTAAGAATGCCTATTTGAGGTATTTTTTGAATCGTCATCACATAGAAGAACGCACTTAAAACAATTGCTGTAATCACGAATAGACTAATAATCATTAAATTAAGTGGCATTTGTTCTGCTTGATAACTAGCAATGTTATCAGTTAATGCCTTTTCATTTACAACCTTAATACCTTTAATTTGTTTAAGTGATTGTTTTTCATCTTTATTGATTTTGTCAACCGGATAAAATGTTGATACTTGTTTATTTAATGACTTAAACGCTTCTTTATTCATTAATATCATTGAACTATGTGAGTACATCGACTCATTCATTATGCCGCTTATTTTATAGTTATGATTATGTCCTTTAAAAGTTACAGAATCTCCAACTTTCAAGTCATTTCCAGTCAGTTTCTCACTAATAGCTATTTCATTCTGTTTTTTTGGATAATTACCACTTACAAGTTTTGGCTTAAGATGTTTAGGTGTATTTAACGTGATGACATCTTGATCTTGTTGGTTTATTTTAAGTGTTTGCGACCCCATTTGAGTTGCATTTTCATGAATAATATTCTCTATTTTATTTTGTTGTGATTGGTTCAACTGAGAACTTTCTAACTTCGGTTCCTTATTATCTTCGACTATATAATGTTCAGCTGGCATATTATTTAAATATGATATGTTTTCTCGTGCTAAGCCTTGAGCTAATCCACTAATAAATAACACCATGCTTCCCAATAGAAATATAATTAACATGATTAATGTATAACGAAATCTGTAAAATTTTATTTCTTTCCATGCTAAATTCATATTTAGTACCTCCCACTGCTATTTCAATACATAGTTTAATGACACATTATGAACTGAATATGAACTTTAAGAAGAATTGTTTTTTGATATAGTTATTCATATAATCATTTTATGAATAACAAAGGAGTAAAACTGATGGTGAAGTGTTTAATAGTAGATGACGACTATAAGATATTACATTATGTATCTCAACATCTCGAAGCAGCCCAAATTCAAACCGTCACTCACGCAAGTGGTGAAAGTGCAATCGCGTACCTTGCAAATAATAAAGTCGACATTGCAGTTGTTGATATTATGATGACTGGCATGGATGGATTTGAGTTGTGTCAATTGCTTAAAAATGATTTTGATCTACCTGTCATAATGTTGACGGCAAGAGATGCTTTGAGTGATAAAGAACGTGCATTTGTAAGTGGGACAGACGATTACGTTACCAAGCCTTTTGAAGTAAAAGAATTGTTATTTAGAGTACAAGCTGTGTTAAGACGTTACCAAATTAATTCTCAAGACATTATAAAGTTAGGAAATGTTACTTTAATTCAAGAGTATATGGAATTATCTGTCGACTCTAAAAATGTCAATTTGCCTACAAAAGAGTTTCAATTATTATTTTTATTGTGTGGTCAACCAAAACATATTTTCACAAGAGACACACTAATTGAGCGAATTTGGGGATTCGATTATGAGGGAGATGAAAGAACTATAGACGTTCACATTAAGCGACTACGTCATCGTTTAAATCAATTAAATGCCACAATTGAGATACAAACAGTTCGTGGACAAGGATACAGGGTGATTACACATGTTTAAGACGCTTTATACACGTATTGCTATTTACACGATTACGGTCATTCTTTTTAGTGCTTTAGTCAGTTTTCTTTTTGCAAACGTGTACTATCATTTCAATTTAAAAGCACAAAATGACGCAAAAATTATGCGTACTTTAGAAGAGGCAAGAGCATTCCATACATCTTCAAATCAATCTGACACTCAATCATATTTTAAACATTTAGGAGATATGAACTATCAAATTATGATTGTAGATCACTCACATCATAAAACTTTTTTTGGTGAACCATTCCGAAAAGACACTATTTCAGATTCAGCTATTAACCAAGTACTAAAAGGTAAACCCTACCATGGTATTAAAAATAAACCTTTCGAACTGTTTATAACTGGCTTTTTTGATAATGAAACGGATAATACTGTGGGTATCCCTTTTAACCAAAATAATCAAAAGCTTGCCGTATTTATGCGTCCTGACATAGGTGAAACATTTAGTGAGTTTCGCACTTTTCTAGCTGTTCTTTTAATATGCTTATTAAGTATATCTATCACGCTCGTTATTGCATCTACATATTCAATTATTAAACCTATAAAAATATTGAAGCAAGCAACTGAACGTTTAATGCATGGTGATTTTAATTCACCAATCTATCAAAGTCGTCATGACGAAATTGGTACGTTACAATATCGATTTGAAGCGATGCGACAATCTTTAAAACAAGTAGATGATATGCGACAACACTTTGTTCAAAATGTTTCACATGAAATCAAGACGCCATTAACGCACATTCATCGTCTACTTAGTACGTTACAAAGCAATGTAAATCAAGGAGAGCGTGATCAGATTATTCATGAAATTCATGAAGAAGTTACGCATTTAAGTAATTTAACAAAAGAATTATTACTATTATCCGAACTAGATAACGCTACTCATCTAAAATTTGAAGATGATGTTCACTTTAAAGAATTAATAACTGACATCATTCGTCACGAGCAATATGGGATAGATAACAAACAATTAATGTTGATGTCTGATATAGATACGGTTCATTTCCGAGGAAATAATCGTTTATTACATCAAGCATGTTCTAATCTCATTCAAAATGCAATTAAGTATTCTAATCCCAATAGCATGATTGATGTGAAATTATTTATTAACGAAGGAATTATTTATTTTACCGTTACGAATGAAGGGCATACCATTCCAGAATCAGTGCAACCTCATCTATTCGATCGTTTTTATAAGCGTAATGCTGAGGATAATAGCAATGGATTAGGATTAGCAATAACTCAATCTATCATTCATTTACATCGTGGACAAATATCAGTAACTAGTAATGAACGTGACGGAACGACGTTTACAGTGACATTGCCTGAAACTAACTAATCAATTTAATTAGATATTATTTTACAAAACTAACCACTTACTTCAATATATCTACCATTTAATATTGTTCTAAAAATTTTCTATACATTTGTGGTTAAATGACGTTGAGGAGGCATTAGTCGAATGAAACTACGGTTACACATATCACCCGAAGAAGATGAGAAGTATATCGCGATTCACGCACCTGAATTTGATGATGAAGTACAGCAAGTTATTACAAATATTGAAGATTTGAATAGTTTAAAACAACTCTATGGCAAACAAGATGACATGATCCATATTATAGAAATTCAAACCATCATTAGTTTTCGTACACATAAAAATCAAGTCATTGCAATTAGAGATGGCGAACAATTTAAATTGAAAGAACGATTATATGAACTTGAAGAAAAACTTCCTACTTCATTTATTCGAATTTCTAAATCTGAAATTGTAAATATAAATAAGATTAAAAAATTGCAATTAGAACCTAATGGTTTGATTAGAATTTATTTGCAACATATTGATTATACCTACTCCTCTAGAAGATATTTAAAATCCATAAAGGAGAGACTTTCATTATGAGAAAATTATATCAATTTGTTAGTATTTCTTTAGTTATAGGTTTAGCACTTTCTATCATTTTTAGTTATATCAATGCTGGCGGTGAATATTATCCAATTTCACCAGTTACAACACTAGGTAAGTTATATTATTCACACTTGTCTGAACCAATAGTAATGCTCATCGCCATTTGTTTGTGGCTTTTAATTGGTGCATTATTTTACTTAGCAAACTTTTTCTTTTCGCACACAGATTGGAGTATCACACGTAGCACATTAATGCATTTTATGTTGAGTTATATTGGATTATTACCAATCGGTATTTTATCCGGATGGTTTTCGATAAGTGTTTCAAATATATTTATTTTCACATTCTATTTCATCATTATCTACATCATTATTTGGATTATAGAGTTTTTAAAAAGTAGAAAATATGTTTCTGAAATCAATAACCAATTAAATAAAAAATAATTACTAATGGTAAAGCTCCTTATAAAGTAAACACTTAAAGTGCAAACTTTATAAGGAGCTTAATGTGATTTTATATTGAAATGATACTTATTTTACATTTAAATATTTTTGAATTTCTTTATTAACAGCTCGATAGACGTCCTCATGCTCTGTTAATTTAAGTCCGAAAGAAGGTACCATTTCTTTAATTTTCGGAATCCAATTTTTAAATTCATTACCATAACAACGTTGTAATAAATCTAACATAATATCTACTGCAGTTGATGCACCAGGTGAAGCACCTAATAATGCTGCAAGAGAACCATCATCAGATGTAATTACCTCAGTACCAAACTGTAAGTTACCTTTACTATCTTCAGTATCCTTGATCACTTGTACACGTTGACCTGCAACAATAACTTCCCAATCTTCGTCTTTTGCATTAGGTAAAAATACACGTAAATCATTCATACGATTTTCATGTTTTAACATAAGTTGTGATACGAGATATTTAGTTAAATCTATTTCTTTAACACCTGCTGATAACATTGTTAATAAATTATTAGGTTTAACTGAACGTATTAAGTCTAAATTTGAACCTGTTTTTAAGAATTTAGGTGAAAAGCCTGCAAATGGGCCGAATAATAAAGCACGTTCACCATTTACAAATCGTGTATCTAAATGAGGTACCGACATTGGTGGTGCACCTACACTTGCCTTACCGTAAACTTTAGCATGATGTTTTTCGATAACGTCTTTATTAGTACAACGTAAGAACAGACCACTTACTGGGAAACCACCGATATGTTTTGATTGCTTGATACCTGTTTTTTGAAGTAATGGTAAACTTGCACCGCCGGCCCCAATAAATACAAATTCTGATTCATACGTATGACTTTGTCCAGAATTAAGATCTTTAACAGTCACTTTCCAGTTACCATTATCCAGTTTCTCAATATTTTCAACTTCTTGTTTATAAGAGACTTCTACATTTCTTTCTTTTAAATTAGAGATGAGTTTTTTTGTTAGTGCACCAAAGTTTACATCTGTCCCACTTTCATCACGAGATAATGCAATTGGAACATGTGATGTTCTTCCTTCAACCATTAAAGGTACCCATTCTTTAATTTTTTCACGATCTTCAGTAATATCCATTTTTTCAAATAGTATATTTTCTTTTAATGCTGCTACTCTGTTTTTAAGGAATTTTACATTGAAGATACCTTTTACGAAACTCATATGTGGCACTGATTGAATGAAGTTAGATGGATTTTCTAATTGTCCAGTTCTTACTAAATGTGCCCAAAATTGCTTAGATACTTGGAATTGTTCATTGATTTTAATTGCTTTAGTAATATCAACAGAGCCTTCTTTGCCTTCTTTAGTGTAATTCAATTCACAAAGTGCAGAATGCCCTGTGCCAGCATTATTCCAAACATTTGAACTTTCTTCACCAGATTGTTCTAATTTTTCAAATATTTTAATTTCTTTGTCTGGAGATAATTCTTTTAATAACGTACCGAGTGTTGCGCTCATTATACCGCCACCTATTAAGATGACATCTGTTTTGCTATGTTCTGAACTCATAACAATACAGTCCCCCTTTTTTTCACATCTTTAGTCGATAGGAAATTGATCTTGGCTTAATAAATTAAAACGCTTTCTTTATTTATTAAAATTTTTAATATTAACTTTACGCAGAACGTAAATCGACTTTTTTAATAACTAGTTTAATTATATACATAATCGTTCTATGAAAAAAGTGTTTACATAAAGTTTTCATCTTTTATCGAGAATAAAGGATAGACGTACATTATCTTAGTTAGCATTGGCTATTACTATTAGACACATCTCAGAAATGCTATAATTTTCTATTATGAATTATTTGAGGTGTAACTATGAAATCATTCACATTTTTCATGCATAATATTTATGCATTAGGTGGAACAGTTAAAGCAGTTTCTGAATTAGCTAATACACTTGCCGACAAAGGACATCACATAGAAATTATTTCTGTGTTTCGAGCTCAAGACGAGCCTTACTTTGAAATAAATGACAAAATAAAAATAAAGACATTAGTAGACTACCGTTTAAAACCTCAGAACACTAAAGCAATAATGATGAATCGTTTAAATAAATATACTTCACTATTGAAACCAAAAGAAATAAATCAGTTTGAGCCGGGGTTAAATCAATTTTCCAAGTATGTAGAACATAAAATGATTAAAGCAATTAAAAAAGTTGATACAGATGTACTTGTAGGTACTAGAGCGAGCTTTAATATTTTAATTTCAAAGTATCATTCAAACAATGTCATAACTGTGGGAATGGAGCATATGAACCTACATGCACATCCGGAAAATTATCAACAAGATATACTCACTGCCTATCGCAACATAGATATAGTCACAACGCTAACTCAACAAGATCAACTGAATTACGAGCAACAAATCGACACACCTGTTTATACAATTCCAAATATCATCAATCCAGTAAAACATGCTACTAAGAAAGAAAATATCATTATTAGTGCAGGTAGATTAGAATTTGAAAAAGGGTTTGATATTTTAATAGAAAGTGTTCGCCGTATTCAAAATGACCTTAAGCGATTGAATTTTAAAGTAGAAATATACGGTGATGGTCAAGAGCGTGGACATTTGCAACAATTGATTGATCAGCATCAATTAAATGATTTAATTACTATCTATCCTGCAACTCAACAACTTAATACCAAATTATCTAACAGTAAAATTACTGTGGTACCGTCGAGAAATGAAGGCTTTGGTATGGTTTTATTAGAAGCTATGGCTCAAGATAATATTGTTATCAGCTTTAAAGATACACTTGGACCTGCTAGCATTATTAATCATAATTCCAATGGCTATTTAGCCAATTATGGTGATGCTGGTTCTTTAGCAAAATATATAGACATCGCTATGAACCACGTCGATGAAGCTAGTCAGATGATCAATGAAGGACATGTTACTTTGAAACAATATACGCCTAATACGGTTTATGAAAAATTTATGACCGCAATTAATAACGTTTAATTCTACTTATAATTATGTTTATTTGTGGGGACTTCTATGAATATTCAAAAAGCCCGTAAACGAATTTTTACAATTCATTTACGGGCTATTTTTGAAATAATTATATCTTAGAATAATATTGTATATTAATTACAGAATTAGAGATAAGATAAATGTCCAAATACAGATGAAGATTAGTAATCCAACACTGTAACGTAATGTCATTTTAAGTAATTCTGATTCTTTACCTACTTCTTTAACAGCAGCAGTCGCAATTGCTATTGATTGAGGTGAAATTAATTTCGCTGCTACACCACCCACTGTGTTTGAAGCTACTAGTAATGAACCACTTGTTCCAATTTGTTGTGCAACTGAAGCTTGAATTGGTGCAAATAATGAGTTGTTATTAACAACTGATCCTGTCATAAATACGCCAATCCAACCTAAGATTGGTGATAACACTGGGAACACGTTTCCAGCTTTAGCAATACCTTGACCCATTGCTGCACTTAAACCACCATATGTAGTGATTTTAGAGATTGCTAAGATGAAACAAATTGTTAATACTGGTAACCATAGTTCTTTAAAAGTTACACCGAATAAACGTCCTGCATCTCCGAAACTTACTTTCTTAGCCATTAATACTGTAATAATTGTAATTAAAATCGCTGTACCAGTTTGACCAATAAAATTGAAACTTAACATAATTGGTTTATGAGCGACTTCACTGAAAGTACCTGGTAAATTAAAGTTAAGCACTAATGAAGATAATTTACCATTTGGTAAGAATAAGTTTTTAAAGAATGGTGCGCTCCAAATCATAACTACAACTGTTAATATAACAAATGGACTCCATGCATAGATAATTTCTTTTGCATTGTGATGTTTTGCCGGTTCAGGTTCCACATCTTTCTGTACTCTGAAAATATGTTTTGGTTGGAATTTTCTAGAGAATAAAGCTAAAGCTCCCATAGTTACTAATGGTGGGATAATGTCAGCTAATTCAGGTCCGTTAAATACTGTTAGTAAACCTTGTAATACTGTATACGTAACAGATACAACTAAGATAGCAGGTAATGTTTCTTTTACACCTTTTAAACCATCAATGATAAAGATAAGTAAAAATGGTATAAAGAAGTTAATAATTGCTAATGTTAATGTAGATGTTTGAGATACGCCCATTGCGTGAACGCCACCTGGTAAGTGTAGTGTATCTACAACACCTACTGGAATTCCTATAGCACCAAAAGCACCTGAAGCAGCATTTGCTACTAAGCATAACATTGCAGCTTGTAAAGGTCTAAAACCTAATTGAGCAAGTAATAACGCACAAATTGCAATCGGTACACCAAAACCAGCAGCACCTTCTAAAAATGCATTAAATGAGAAACCAATAAGTAATAATTGTATACGTTGGTCTTGTGAAATACTTGTAATACTGTCTTGAATCGTATTAAATTGACCAGATTCTTGAGTGATTTTATAAAGTAATACTGCCATCATGACAATATAACCAATCGGAATAATACCTTGATAGAATCCTTCTACAACACCACCTGTTGCAATGCCAAGTGGTAATTTAAAGAACGGGATAGCAATAAGTAATGTAACAACTAACGTTGTGATAGCTGCATAGATACCTTTCATTTTAAAAACGGTTAAGCATAATAAGAATAGAATAATAGGTACTGCGGCTATTAAACTAGATAATACCAAATTATCAAATGGATTAAATGTTTGAACTAACATAATTCTGACTCTTCTTTCCTTTAGTTTGTATTAATGATCACTCTAGCGATATTGACAATTGAAGTTTGAGCGTACTTCTAATTGTTATATTGTTTATTAGTTTGTCGACAAGTTAATAATGCTAGATTTCACAAATTTATATCTTGTGAACTTTTTCACAATAAAAATATACCATCTTTCTACTTAAATGACAATACTATATAGTACTTTTTATAAAATTTTTGTTAAATTTTCAACAAAATAAAATCCCACTATTTTTCAACGAAAATTTCCAAACATTTCAATTATATAATGATGTAATTTTTGTAAATATGAATTTTTTTTAGTCACATGGTAAAATATATTTAAGAAATTTAAGAGTTAAAGGACAATGTATGATGATTAAACAAATAAATATTTCTAACATGCGCCATCTTGCATTACAATTAAACAAAGCCAAATCAGCTGGTTTTTCACATTTCATTCCTTATTCAAATGATATTAAAATCAATCATGATATGTTGGAAGCTATAGACTTAACACATAATTCAATAGCAGTAGATTATACTTTAAATGGTTTATATTTAAATGACTGTCGTTATTTTGGTGAGGATACATTAACATTTTTATCATGGATGAAAAATATTAACCACTATCCTAATATTATTTTTAATATTGAACGTGCTTTATTACATTTATCTAAGTATGATATTCAATCTATTATGGATTTAGCCGTTATTTCTGTTTTAAAAGACGAAATTGATATAGACAATCACGTCGTTTTTGATTTCATCAATGAATGTCGCACTAGCCATGCTTTTTGGGCATCATTAGATACATTCGATATTAAAAAAATAAATCATTTTGATTTGAACAAATTGGCATACATTCATGGTCACTCTATACCTTACAGTAAATTCAAATATCCTGGTAAAGAAGATGAAATGCGCTTTGTAGATAGTTGGCTTATCACTACGAAATTTAAATTACCCAAATGGATTTATAGAAAGATGCAAAATCATGCATTAAAAAAGCATCGTAATCTAAGCTATGTATATGATAAAGATCCTTCAAAAGTTAAAAATCATGTTGTGTTTTTAGGATTTGATTATGGTTATAGAGGTAACTCTAAATATTTATTCAATTATTTTGTGAAGAGAAATCCTACCACTGAAGCTTATTTCATTACTAACGATAGACGTGGACCATACTTTTTACCTACTGATGCAGAAAATAATAAAGAATTAATAGAAACTGCCAAAATTGTAGTCATTGAAAGTTATATTCCTGATGAGTTTAAACCAAATGGTACAGTTATTCAATTGTGGCATGGAACACCAATCAAAAAGCTCTTCTTAGATAGCAAAGAACCAGACCAAAATAAAAATATCTACAATTATAAGGCCCGTAAATATAATAAATGGCTAAAACAAGACTACCTTTTAACAGATTCCGAGGCAGCTACAGGCTTATTTGAAACGGCATTTCCTAATCAACATACTCAAATGATACCTTATGGTTATCCAAGAATTAGCTATTTACTACATTATCAGAATGATAAAAATCATCAGAAGAAAATTAAAGATGCATTAAATGTTGATCGAACAAAGCCAATATTATTGTATGCACCAACATGGCATGCGACAAAAGATTCAACTGAATTGATGTCGATTTCACCAGAATTAATAGAAGAATATCACGTCATTTTCAAAGGCCATATAGAGGATGACATGACACTTCCAGAAGGTGCAATTGAAGCACCAAATCATATTGAAACGCAAGATTTATTATTAATATCTGATGTCGTAATTACCGATTATTCTTCAATTATCTTTGATGCTTTAACTATTGGCAAAAAAGTATGTCTCTATACACCAAATCATGCGGCTTATCAACAAGAGCGTGGTGTTTATGATGATGTTATGGAAAGTTTATCTAAAGTTTGGTATACAGATGAAGATTTATTACACAATAACTTAATCCATCATACATTGACTGATATTTCTAATCATCCACTCGTGAACCGTAATAACACCTCACTAAAAAGACTAACTCAACTTATGCGAGATATTATCAATAATAAATAATATATAGCCTGGGACATAATTCAATGTCTCAGGCTACATATATATTGGCAATAGTTGACTGAATTAAAAAACGCACTTGTAAAAATTATTTTAATTCTAATCAACCTTGCCAGGGGATTGAGCCCCGAACCCCAACTCCCCTATTTTATTAGCACCAAACTTTATTCGTTCTATAGCTAAACTTCTCTTTCCATTATTAAATCTATATCGACGACTTCACCTGTTATAAATTCATGTTGTCCTGTGACTTCAAAGCCGTGCTTCTTATAGAATGATAATGCCTGTTGATTATGTTCCCATACACTTAACCAAACTTTATTTTTATTTAGTTCCTTCGCTTTATCAAGAGCCAATTGAATAAACTTTTGTCCTCTTCCCCCACCTTGATAGGTCTTGTAGAAATAAATTCTTTGAATCTCCAAATAATCTTCACCTTTAGGTTCAGTTTGAGCATTACCGACATTAAGTTTTAAATACCCTGCAATTTGATCATTCACCTTGTAAAAATAATGAAATGAATTAGGATTATTTAATTCATTTAACAACACTTTTTCATTATAGCTTTCTTTGAAAAATTGATTAAAATCCTCATCTGAATATTCTCCTTCAAATGTGTCATAAAACGTTGTCTCAGAAATTTGACGTAAGTCACTCACATCGCTATTTTCAATCATTGTTATATTTTCACTCATCATTCTAACCTCCTAAAATACCGCTCATTATTCATTTTTTATTTTGTAACTTATTCCCTATTAACATGCCACTATGCATTAAATTCGTTTTATTTGTGAACAGAGCAAATTTCTATTGATAATATTTATCAATAAGTATAAAGTATAGATGATATTATTAACAATAATGAGTGAGGTTATCAATATGTTTGTATTAGGAATTACAGGACCGACAAGTTTAGTCGTTATTAGCATAATTGCATTAATAATTTTCGGACCTAAAAAATTACCACAATTTGGCCGAGCAATTGGTAGTACTTTGAAAGAATTTAAATCTGCAGCAGAAAATATAGATACAGATGAAAGTCATGATACTCCCAGTAAAGAGTCAAAACAACAACGAGAACACATTAAATAGTAATACACTTCTAGGACACTTTGATGAACTACGATCGCGTCTCGTCAAAGTGTTCATCGCTTTTATTGTTGCAACGATAATCGTATATGTATCATCACATTGGTGGATGAAACCATTTATACACTATATTAAACGTGCACATGTAACACTACATGCATTTTCATTTACTGAAATGATTCAGATTTACATTATGATTATCTTCTTTGTAGCGTTGTGTTTAATTATACCTATTGTGTTTTACCAATTATGGGCTTTTATTGCACCTGGCCTCCATGTTAATGAACGGGGATTTATTATTAAATATAGCTTATGGTGTGCACTGTTATTTATAATTGGAGTTGCATTTGCGTTTTTTATAGGATTTCCATTAATTATAAATTTCTCTTTAACATTATCTGAAGTTTTAAGTATTGAGCCTGTTATTGGTTTTAAAGCCTATTTGCATGAGTTAATACGATGGTTGCTAATTTTTGGTGTTCTTTTTCAACTCCCAACATTATTTATGGGGCTAGCTAAATTTGACTTAATCGATGTTAATGAACTTAAACACTATCGTAAGTATATTTATTTTGGTTGTTTTGTAGTGGCGAGTATTATTGCACCACCAGATATTACTTTGAATTTATTATTAACATTGCCTTTGATTATTTTATTTGAATTCAGTATGTTTATCGCAAGAATTACACAACGATCATAATATCTAATAAACCTCGAGTACTTGTTATTCCCACAAGTCTCGAGGTTTTATTTTACTATTCATGATAATTAGTTTAGATTAGTATTCTTTTGTTTGTTTTGGCGATTTTTTAAAATGAAGAACACAATAAACACTATATATATTAATTGAGCTACTATTGATTCAATATTAGGATAAAATCCTAAAAAACCAATTGTAGGTAAACCTTCAATACCATGCTGTAGAAGTGTGCCTAACAATTGTAGTTTTTGAATACTTACACCAAGCATTTTGAATGCCATAATAAAAATTAAAATTGAAAGGACTCTAAAGATGTAATAAATTGGAATAAGTTTCACTATGAATCTAAATAATAATGCGAAGATAATTAAAATTATAATCGCTAAAGCAATACCAATTACGAAGTCCATTGTTGTAATACTTCCTATCATACCCATGTAGAAAATAATCACTTCTACACCTTCACGTAAAACAGAAATTAATCCAATTGTACCTAACAATACTAGATTACCGTTACTAATAGCGTTTTGATACATATTTTGAATCATATCATTCCAACGTTTAGCACTTGATCGTCTATGCATCCAAATACCAACGATATACATTAGAACCACTGCAATTATTCCTAGTGTAGCTTCCATTCCTTCTCGTAGTAATCCATTATTACCTAGCGTTTGTATGAATACAACTGCTAACGTAATACTTAGTATTAAGCCTAATATTGAACCACCTATAACACTAGCTGTACCTTTATTATCTTTAACATTACGTGTCATTGTAGTTAATGTCATAATGACCAACAATACCTCTAAACCTTCACGTAAAAAGATAATCATAACATCTACAAATGTGTAACCGTCTTGACCAACAGTGTCTTTGATATCATTGTTGATGTCTTTTAATCCGTCTTTAACGCGATCTTTGTTATTCTGGTCTAGAATACTTTGATAATACGGTATTTTATCTTCAATTGTAGTATATAATGAACCGTTTTTTGTTTGAATTTTCCCTTCAACATATGGCCAAATTTGAACAAATTTAGATAATGCCGCATCAGTTTGATCTAAATTATTATCTTCTATCCCTTTAATCGCTTTATCCAACTCATCATTTAGTTGCGTTACTTTATATTTACCATTATCTGAGCTGGATTGTTTTTGATCGACCGTATCAATACTTGATTTGAAGGTTGTCCAGGCATTGTCTACTTTCTTAGTATCTAAAGGTTCTTTTTGGATAGCAACACGTAGTTGCATTAAGTTAACTTCAATTTGTCCATATTTACCTTCATCATAGTTTCTTATGGCTGTTTCATGAGTCGTCCAAATTTGATTTAAACTATTGTTAATTGATTGTAGCTCTGACTCATTTTTACTTTTGATTGCTTTTTTAATAGGATCATCTTTTGCAGCAACTTGTTGCTTCAATGTTTTAATCTCACCACTGATATCTTTGGTAGAAACTGCATCTTCATAAGCGATTAATGATTTAGTTAATTGTGATAATTTATCAGCTTTAGCATTCATTGAAGAGGCTTTATCTACCGCTTCAAGTTTTGACTTTACGTCTTTACCTTCTTTGTTATCTTTAATATTTAAAGATTTTACTTTTTCTTTAATATCAGCAAGTGCACTTTGCTTTTCTTTTTTACTTTTATCTTTATCTTCTATAGTTGATTTTGCATCAGTTATCGCTATATACACATCACTTATTTTGCTATCATCTGCAGCACTCACTTGATGTGCTGGGACAATTCTAATAACCGTTAGAATAAGGACTATCGCAACGACTAATTTAGTTAAATAAGGTTTCACCGATATAGCCTCCCTTTTTTACACCTGGTAACACAAGGAAGGATGCAGAACCTCGATGCGTAATATATTCATTTAACTTATCACTGTGTCCTAAATTATTTTGAATATCAATAAATTGTTGTGTTGATTTTTGGAAACAAATAAACATTAATCCTGTTTCCAACGCACCCGTTTTGGCATTTGTTCCATCATTATAATTATATGCACGTCGTTTGATTGATGTTTTCACTTCACGTGCTAGTCGCGCATGCGCGTTTGGATCGATAACATATTGACCACTGCTATCTTTAGCGTCTAAATCTATATTGTCGAATTCTTTTTTACCGGTTAATGGTGCTCCGGATGCTCGTTTACGTCCGAAAGTAGCTTCTTGCTCTTCTAATGATGTACGGTCCCATGTTTCTATATGAATTTGAATGCGTCGAATAATGCAATACGTTCCATTTTTAGCCCAACCGTCGTCAATGAAGACATACTTTTTAAGCTCGTCATTTTTACGAGGATTAACTGTACCATCTTTAAATGCCATTAAATTTCTAGGCGTTTCTTCTAGTTTGCCAGAGACAAAACCATTTTGTGACCATTTCATTTTAACAACATCTCTAAATGGACGAATTAAGTTGTGAATCGCATGGAATGTTACTTGTGGATCATTTGAACAAGCTTGAATCATAATATCTCCATCACTGTATTCATCATCTAGTTGGTCATTAGGAAAATGTGGTAAATCTTTAAATCCAGATGGGATTTTTGATGACATACCAATCTTTTTCAAAAATGATTTACTAATACCGTATGTCAATGTTAATTTACTAGCACCTAATCCGATTGATTCTCCAGTATCCACAGGGGGTAATAATTCATTTTGACTATCTTTTTCAGCAGGTGCACCATCGGTCATATTGACTGACATTTGCGTCCACTTCTTAAACATGTCTTTAATCGCTTGTTTATCTTTAGTCTTTAACTCTAATGCAACGAAGTTACAATTTTTTTGTGTCGGTGTTGTAATACCTGCTTGTACACGTCCATAAAACTCAAATGCATCTTTATCTTCATTCTCAGGTGTATCGAACATCGATTTAAATGAAAAAATACTGCCTGCCCCGCTAGCACCGATAACCACACCAGCGCCACCTATTCCTAACATTTTTAGAAAAGAGCGACGAGATACTTGGTCACTTTGATTATGATCTATTTTACTCATTCTGTAACCACAGCCATTTTACTTAGTGGTTCACCAAGTGAATTCACTGCATCTGATAGAGCTTTTCTATCTTCTTTAGTAACTGCACTATAATCTTTGAAGCCATCACCGTCTTTATACTTGTCTAATAGTTGGTTAACTTTATCAAAGTTCTTTTGAATATCAGCACTTAATTTTTTATCTTTTTTATTTAACTCAGGTTTAAACAATTCGTAGATTTTTTGTGCACCTTCGATATTAGCTTTAAAATCGTATAAGTCTGTATGTGAATAAATCTCTTCTTCACCTGTAATTTTAGATGTTGAAACTTCATTTAATAAATCAACTGATCCTTGTAACATTAATTTAGGAGTTATATCTAAAGTATCTGCTTTCGCATCTAATTCTTTAGCATCTTTTAATAATTGGTCTGCATCTTTTTTAGTTGTTGCATCTATTTTATTATCTTGATAAAGTGATTTCTCGATCTTATGATAACCTGTCCATTGATCTTCTTTTTTCTCTTCTTTCATATCTGCTAAACGAGCATCAATCTTAGGATCTAAATCACCAAAAGCTTCCGCAACAGGTTCTGATCTTTCATAATACATACGTACTTTAGGATATAATTCTTTCGCTTTATCCATATCATCAGCTTTTATAGCTGCAACAAATTTTTCAGTTCCATCCAAGAATTTATCAAGTTGACCATCAGTATACTTTTCATATTCTTTAGTTGCTTTTTGTAATGCTGCTTTGTTTTCCCCTTTACTACTCTGCGATTGCTTATCTTTATTACTATTATCGTCACTATGACTATTGTTGCCACAAGCCGCTAAAAGTAAAGAAGATGCTAATAAAATAGTTGGTAATTTTTTCATTATGTATTCACCTCAATATAGTTTAGAAGATTATCATTTGAAGATGAATCGTGTAATTATGTATACATAATATTTAACACCAACTTAATATCGTTGTTATGTCGTCTTTTATATTCATATAAACACTTTTAATTTTTCAATTGATAATCATTATCAAATTTATTATAGATTTAGCCCAATAAAGTGTCAATAACAATTCAAATACATTTTTAAATAAAAATTTTTTTATTTTTTGAAGCTCAGAGACTTTTAATTTACCTTTTATTTATAAGGCTTTGAAGCATACAACTGGTTTATTAAGGGTATAAAATAACCACTAATACAATATATAAAGGAGTCACATAATATGAGTAATCAATTTAAAGCTTTTTTAGTGGATAAAAACAACGATGGAAGCGTTAATAGTGACTTTACTCAGTTAACTACTGATGATTTACCTGAAGGTGAAGTCTTAATCAAAGTTCATTATTCAGGTATTAATTATAAAGACGCATTAGCTACAACGGATAATAATCAAATCCTTAAATCTTATCCTATGGTTCCTGGTATAGATTTAGCTGGTACCGTTGTTAAATCAGAAGATCCAACAATTAATGAAGGTGAAGAAGTCATTGTAACAAGTTATGATATGGGTGTAAGTCATTATGGAGGATTTAGTGAATACGCACGTGTAAATTCCGATTGGGTAGTTAAATTACCTGATAATATGACTTTAGAAGAAGCTATGATTTATGGTACAGCAGGCTATACAGCCGGTTTAGCTATTGAAAAATTGGAAAAAGCTGGTTTCATGACACTGGAAGGTGGCAAAGTTCTTGTACGTGGCGCATCTGGTGGTGTAGGTGCATTGGCAGTGCTAATGCTTTCTAATTTAGGATATAAAGTAGTTGCTAGTACAGGAAACAAATATGCCGGTGACAAACTTGAAGCTTTAGGGGCGAATGAAATTATTAATCGTATTACAGATAATGATGAAAAGCCATTAGGTTCAAGAACTTGGCAAGCTGCCATTGACCCTATTGGAGGAAATGGAACACCTTATGTCACTAATCGTATAGATAATAATGGTGGTGTCGCGCTAATTGGCTTAACAGGTGGTGTTTCTTTTGATACAACTGTCTATCCATTTATTTTAAGAGGCGTAAGTCTAGTTGGTATAGATTCTGTATTCACACCAATGAAATTACGTGAGCGTGTTTGGAGACGTTTAGCAACTGACTTAAAATCTGACAAACTTCATGATATTAAAAAAGTCATTTCATTTTCAGAATTACCAGATGCGATTTCAACTGTTTTAAACCACGATAATTTCGGTCGTATTATTATTGATTTTGATGCATAGTTAAATCGAAAAAAACCACTAGGACAATCCAGTCTCAATATCATAGAATGAAACAATATAAATACATGTTTTTCTATGATTTCGATTTGTCCTAGTGGTTTTTATAATTAAAACACGATATACATGCCACCTGATTTTGGCTCAGTAGTCTTGAATCCAAATTTTTCGTATAGTTTATCAGCTGGATAGTCTGCTATCAAACTAACATAAGTTCCCTTTTCAGCTACGGAATTAATATATGCCATTATTTTTTCCAAAATAACCCTACCATAGCCCTGTCCTTGATAATCTGGATCAACGGCTATATCTACAATTTGAAATGCCGTTCCACCATCACCTATAACTCTGCCCATTCCAATCAATTGTTGATCTTCATAAATCGTAATATTGAAACAGCCATTTGGTAAACCGTTTCGAGCTGCAGCTACTGATTTAGGGCTCATTCCTGCCTTAACTCTTAAGTCACAATACGCTTGAACCTCTGGTGGCTCATTAGAATATCTAATCATTATTTTCTATCCCCTTAATATAATCTTATATATATTGATTAATAACTTTTTTATTTGATTCTTTGAATACATCATTGTGACTTGAAACATATCCTTCTTTGTATGCATCAGGATCAATGTAAGTTTTAGCTAAGTTTGCTGCATTTCCAGCATCACTAAACGCGCTAGCAATGAGGTGTACTTTAGCATCATGATGTACAATATCCCCACAAGCAAAGATGCCAGGAATATTTGTTGTCGTGTTGCCAAAGCCTTTAACGCGATATTCATCGTATAAATCAAGTTTAGATGTACAGTCTTTAAGTAGTGGATTCTCATGATCAAAACCATGACTAACAATAACATCATCAAACGCTTGTGTCGTAACTTCTCCAGTCTCAATATTTTCAAGTTTTACTTCTTTAATACATTCACATTTATTGTCACCTATTAACTCTTTAATTTGTGTTTTAGGCAACAGGTTCACATTTAACGCTTTAAGTACACTTATCATTGCTTCATAGCCTTTAATGTCTGATTTTCTATAAACAAGTGTAATCGAATTTGCAATATTAGCTAAATCTCTTGCCCAATCTAAAGCAGTGTTACCCCCACCAGAAATTAGAATATCTTTTCCCTTAAATTTTGAGAAAGATTGCACAACATAATGTAAATTTGTTAAACGATAACGCTCTGCATCTTTAATTTGAAGAGGCTTAGGATTAATAATCCCTCCGCCTACAGCAAATATTACAGCTTTTGACTCATAAATTTTTCCGCTATCTGTTTCTACTTCGAAATGTCTTTCTTCTATTTTGCGTATATCTGTTACACGTTCGTTTAAATTAACTTTAGGGTTGAAATGTAAGCCTTGGTTAATCATATCTTTAATGATTTCATTACATGGTTTAGGCGCTACACCACCAATATCCCAAATAATCTTTTCTGGATAGATTTGCATTTTTCCACCTAATTTATCTTGTACGTCAATGATTCTCACAGACATTCCTCGTAAACCAGCATAGAAACTCGCAAATAATCCAGCAGGTCCACCACCAATTATAGTTACATCTTGCATTGTAAATCCTCCCAAGATTATGTCCCGTTTCGAATGATAATTATTATCATTATTTTGCCTTAATTATACTATATGTGCATATATTATTGAAGAAAATCATATCTTAATTGCAATTCTACTTTATTAGCTAAAAAAAAGACTTTTCATCAATAACACGATTGTGCTATTAAAAATGAAAAGTCTAACTTCAAATCAATTAATCTCTTGGTTCTTTGAGTGCTGCTTGTCGAATTAAGAAAAATAACAATAATAATCCTGCTAGCATTCCTGTATGACCAATACCTGCAAATCCAGCAAATGCTTCTGGAGAAAAGCTTTTCCCTAATACTTGGAATGTTCCTTTCGTTACCATCATACCAATGGTTGCCAAAACACTAATGTTATAAACGATGAAGAACCAGTTAAATAAATAGTAACTACTTAATTTAAATACCTTTTCTAATGGTATCAGTATTAAAAACATAAACATACCTAAAATCAGTGTATGCGTATGTACAATAGATAATTGTGTATCACCCGTAAAATGATGTGCTTTTGTCAATTCTCTATAGTAGAACCCGCTGAAAAGTCCCAAGATCATATAGACCAAAAATGCATATAATAATCGTCGCATAAACAATGCCTCCCTCACATTAATATTATAATTTATTATCATCAACTTTACAGTGACAATATTTGTAATATTGAGTCACTTGTTAATAAATCGAATTATGAGAGTGAGGGATTTTAACTGAGTCAAACTTGATATACAATTCAACTCAGTTTAATAAGTTATGCCTATTTACAAAGAGACTTGGTCCTAGCCTCACTCGTTACATTATTTATTTCTTGAATGTTTAAATAATGCGACTAATGATAATATAATTGCGATGATTGACACAATCCATAAAGCAATTGAGCCACCTGAAGATGTTTGTTCACTAGGAGTATCTTTTGATTTTTCATCTTTTACATCTACTGCATTAGCATTCTTTTTAACTTCTAACGTTGGTGCTGGGTGTTCGCTATTTTCTTTTCCAGTCCATTTAACTTTATCATCGTTATCATAGGTTTGAATTGCTTTAAATGCATACTTACCTTCATCTTTAGGGCTGGCTACAACAATAGGAAAATCCATAAATTCATCTGGCCCAATGCCTTTACCTTTAGCAGTCCAAATAATTTTAGTAATGTTACCTTTTTTATCTTTATCTAACTTATACTTATAGCCCTCTACTGGTTGTATATTAACAACTTGAACTTCTTTTGGTACTTCTAATTCTACTTTTTCAGTATGATCTTTTTGTTCTACAGGAACTCTAACATCTACTTTTTCATAAGATTCTGGGTCAACTGCTTTTGGGTTTAAAGTAACATGCGCATCTGCTACTTTAAAGAAACCTAATGTAAAAAAGAGTATGAAACTTGTCGCTAATAATTTTTTTATCATCTTTTTTCTCCTTTTATGGAATACTGATTTGGCTCATAATTACTCCGACTAAAATAAGTAATATACCAATTAAGACTTCTATAATTAATGAAGATTTATTTACTCTATTACGTTTATTGAGTGCACGTGTTGTTTGCAATAATCCCAATAACATCATCATTAAAGTACCAAAAACTTTAATCAATAAGAATACCGTCCAAGTTTGCATATTTGTCCAAATTGACAAAATCTTCGTTTGATCAATAGACATTAATACACCTGAAATAATGATTATTGCTACCGCTGCAGCATTAACTTTGAATAATATTTCTCGCAATAAATCTACGGCATCTTTTTTACGTGTAAATACTGAAATCAATAAATAGCTTAATGCACCTAACCATAAACTAATACCTATTAAATGTAGTGTTCTTAGTATGATAGACCATAATGGTACGCTTTGTGACCATACATGCCCTGACATACTCATTGCTAGAATCATTGCAATAGATACAATCCAGTACCATGATTTCTCCATGTTTCTTAAGACGAATAAACCACTTAATACAATTAAAGCAATGGCACTTAATATGTAAGGGAATTGTGTTATTGCACTAGGCTCAAGAGATAGTATTGCATCTAATACATCCGAAGACAATGTCATTAAATAAAGTACAAGTGACATCAAGTATGCCATCATCATTATTAAGGACACTGCAATATGTCTAGGAAATACATCGAATGTAGATAGGTTATTACGTCGTGCAATACCATTTAACCAATATAGACCTACAAGAATTATCGTTGCACCTTCAGCTATGTATCTGAATAACCCAAACCAGAAATTAGGTTTTTCGTAAAATGCTGGAGATGTATCAATACCGTTAGCTGTCTTCTTACCTACTGAAAACTCAAAACGATCACTAATCTCATGACCGTCAGCAGAAACTGTATGCCATTCTAATTGCTGTGTCCCTTGTTGAACTTTATCAGTAGGAAATGTAAGTGTCTTTGAATGTCCGGTTGTTGTAGGATCAATATCCCCTACTTTATCCCCTTTATCATTATATATTGTAATACCTGAGTATTCAGCGTTAACGGGTTCATTAAACGTTAACTCTATCGTATTAGGCGCTTTCGATATAACCCCATTTTGTGGTGGTGTAGTTTTTTCCAAAGTTGCATGCGCAGATGCGACATTATGAAGAGTTGGAATTAACAATAATAAAAACATCATTATCAATGCCAAAGCTACTTTAGAACTTCGCTGTAAATTCACCATTGACGTCCTCCCATAAAATTTTGCTCATTTACTTATGATAAAATAATGCGTGCTATTTAACAATAATTATTCTAATTTGTCACTTTTTATCCAAAAATAAAAGCGAGACTGAAATCGAAATCATTTCATCGCCTCGCTCACCCATTTTATAAAATTATAGATTATAAACAACTTATTATTAGTGCTATTGCCGGTTTCAATTCATTTAGCCAGTATTTTTTCGTGCTAAAACCACTATACTATGTTATTCCGCTTCAATTAAAGATGCTTTATCAACTGTTAATCGATTTCTTAGTGAATACACAATAAACATAGCTAAAAATGCACATACTGTTTCAGCTATTAATAATGACCAAATGACACCACTTAAGCCAAATAAGCTATTTAAGACAAATAGAACTGGAATAATAACTGTTCCTTGTGCGATGGCCATTATTGTAGCCCCACGACCCTGTCCAGTAGCTTGCAACATGCCAGTAAATAAAAATCCAATGCCATTTAAAAGTAATGATGTCATAGTCACTTTTAAAATAAATGTAGCTAGAGTAACAATTTGAGGATCCGTACTAAATAAATGAACAATTGAATGTCCGGCTACAAGAACGACAGCCATGCAAACTGCAAATATAACAGCAATAGACACGATGACCACTTTAATGGTATCTTTCATTCTTGTTTTATTAGATACGAAATTATACGCAATTAGAGGTACAACACCTTCTGAAAGTCCCATTATGATTAGTTCTGGGAATTGAACAAGTCTAAATGAGATGCCGTAACTTGCTATCGCATAGTTACCATATGTTGCTAAGAATAAATTAACGACTAAACCAGTTACTCCCATTAGAACTACCATCAAGAAAGCTGGAATTCCAATTTTAAAAATTTCTTGCATCATTGCTTTAGTTGTTTTGGCATGTTTGATATTAAATGATAAGGTCTCATTTTTTCTAGAAAAGTAAACAATGAAAAATAACGCCGCAACAGTATTTGAAATTGCAGTACCTAATGCTGCACCTACAACATCTAAGTGCAAACCAAAAATTAAAATAGGATCTAAAATGATGTTTATACCAACGCTTGAAAGCATTCCTATCATAGAAATAATCGGTTTACCAATGGCTCTAGCAAACTGCTCTAAAACGAAGAATAGAATAACGAACGGTGTACTTAAGAATTCAATTTTCAAATAATCACTCGTATAGTTTAACGTTTCACCACTTGCACCTAGAATACTAGCTACTTGATCTGTAAATGGTAAGGTTACAACAGCAATAATAAGTCCCAATACTAGACTACTATATATTGAAAAACTACTTACATAATGACTTTTAGTGTAGTCCTTCGCACCTAGCAATCTAGAAATATAAGTTCCACCACCAACACCGAATAAATTACCAAACGCCATCAATACTGCAAATATAGGTAATGTTAAAGAAATAGCTGAAATCATATGACTATTATCTAGGAAACCAATAAAATATACATTTAAGATTCCGTAAATGACACTGAGTAGTGATCCTATCATCATCGGTAATGAGAAATGCATCATAGCTTTAAATATTGATGATTTCTCAAAGTAAAATAATTGTTCGTCTTTCATTTCCATAATCTCCTTTATGTTAGACATCTAATAATTAGATATCTAACTATTAGTTTAAAAATTTTGCTAGCTGAATTTCACAACTTGGTTTAAATTACAGCTAGCCATAATAATTACTTTTCTGTCTTAATATTATTCAACATGCGTTCAAATAAGTCCTTAAGTTGTTGCTTCTCACTCTCATTAAAATCTTTAACAAGAATAGCTTCTATATCATCGAAGATACTTACAAAAGATTCAACAAGTTGCATACCTTCTTGAGTTAGTTTTAAATTTTTACGTCTGGAGTCGTCAGGGTCAACCATTCTATAAATAAGTCCTTTATTTTCTAAACCCTTCAATGTTGAACTTACTGTTGATCCCTTTCTTTTAAATGTCTTTAATAATTCATTTTGTGTAATGCCTCGATCTTTGTGCCTGTACATGTAACCTAACGTATGACTTTGTTCTTGTGTAACGTTGTACTCATCTAGTTTACGGTCAGCATAATGTTTCATCTCATGCGCTAACATTCTGACTAAATATTGATACGTTGCATCCATGGTCTCACTCCATTTCGTTAGATGTCTAACGAATATAATACTCCGATTTTAATAATAGTCAATCGATATATTAAAGTTTAAATTTTCTGATTTTTTTATTAAAATAAAACCCCCGATTTAATAGCAATCTGCTAAATCGAGGGATAAAATTAAATTCTTATGATGGAATTTCAGTACGTTTATTACTATGTTTTCTTACAATAGCTGCAGTTAAACTAGATATTGCGCCAAATATAATAAAGCCAATCATCATCCATATAGTTGAATTCATTTCAATGTGACTACCCATGTAGATAATTTCTCTAAGTGTATTTGTATAGTGAGTAAATGGATCAAAGTCATAAACCCAACCTTGATAGCCTTTAGGAAGCATTTGTTTTGGTAATGTTACTAATTGCATGCTAAAGAACATTAAAATAACAAAGATTGGAATTGCTTTCATGCCTAACCACACCATGATGCCTAGAATTAATCCAATAAATCCAAGGATTGATATAGCTAAGAAGAGTGCTACTCTATTAGTATTATTGAAATCAAATCCTAATACACCATGCATGAAGTAGACATACGCGAAACTTCCAGCAAATGCTGTAATAACTGCTAATAACATTTGGCCTAATGAAGCGATAACTCTGTGTTGAAGTTTGAAGTTATTACTTGTTCTGAAAGCAAAGAATAATAATACTGATGCTACAAGTGATCCCATCCATACTGGCATAAACATTAAGAATGGTGCGTTACCGCCACCTTGATGATCTTTTACTTTATGAATTTCTTTATTATCAACTTTAACAGGATTTGTAATGCCTTTAATATCTGAGGCACTCACTTTAACGTCTTGCTTTTCTAATGTGCTAAGACTTTGAGAAGTAATTTGTTTATTTAAATTATCTCCCATTCCATCAAGTACGTTACCAGTAATGGTAGCTGCTTGCATACTTGCACCTTTATTTACAATTGTTTTAAATGTCGCTTGTTTTACATCAACTTTTTGATTGCCCATTTTTTTCTGCATTTGTTGAACAGCTGCGGCTGGAATTTCGCCTGATTCAACTTTTTCTTTCATTTCTGCTTTTTTACTATCCATTACTACTTTTTGTGTTTTACTCATTGCATTTTTTGAAAAGTCTTTGTTAAAAATAGCTACCCCATAGTATTTTTCATCTTTAAGACCTTTTTTAATATCTGATTCTTTATCAACTTTAACCCACTTAACAGTATCAGAATCACTATCCATTAATTTATCTTCAATTTTTTTCCCGATATTTACTTTATTACCTTGAATGTCTACACCTTTATCATTGTTTACAACGGCTATTAGCAATTGCTTTGGTTTTGGATTAAACGCTGGATAAAAAGCCAAAGAGAATATAACTAATAATAATATCGCTGCAATAGGTGCAAGCCATAATAGTTTGCTTTTAAAAATATTCATGAAATCTAACCTCCTAAAATTTATTGAACAATGTGTTGAATATTTAATACCTTGTAAATTATAATGAGATAGTCAAAAATAAACAATAATCAATTATTCAAATACCGTACGTTATTGAACAGATTGTAGATTTTTGTCTATTTACTATTAGGAGGTCGATATTTAATGAAGGAAGACAGGAGAATAAGAAAGACAAAATCAGCTATTAAACGTGCATTTACAGACCTTTTAAAAAAGAAAGACCTCGACAAAATCACTGTTCAAGATATTTCAAATCAAGCAGATATTAATCGTGGTACATTTTATTTACATTATGAAGATAAATACATGTTATTAACTGATATGGAAGATGAATACATTTCACAAATTTGGTCATCAACTCAATTTAATCAACTCGACACTAGTACACCAGAAAATACAGCTGATGATTTTATTAATAATATTTTGACCAAAGTATTACAACATATCTCCGATAATATGGACTTTTACCATACGATTCTTCAATTAGAACGTAAAAGTAGACTTGAAGAAAAAGTTCATTCCTTAATTAAAGAAAATCTGCAAAAATATATTAGTATTGAACATGAGATAGATGGTATTCCTGAAATGTATTTTCATAGTTATGTTTCAGGTGCTACTATTTCAATCATCAAATATTGGGTACAAGACGATAATCGTATTTCTGTAAATGATTTAACAAAACATATTTTTAATATTATTTATAATGGCCCATTACGTATTATGATTCAAAATCATTATGAACGTACCCAATCCAACTGAGACTAAATGAATATGAAAGGAATCATTAGCCATGCTAACTGCATATAAACATTCAACTAACAATGACATCGTTGAAACGACTTTAGATCACTCTGCATCATGGATTAATGTTGTAGAACCTGAACGAGAAGAAATTGAACAATTAATTGAAACCTATAATTTGCCCGAGGACTTTATTCGAGATCCATTAGATGCTGATGAAAGCGCACGTATTGAATATGATGACGATACAGGCTATTCCCTTATCATCATCGACTTACCTATTGTAAGTTCTACGCATCGTCGCGTCTTATCTTTCGTTACAATCCCATTAGGAATTGTTATCGGAAAAGGACTTATTTTGACAATCTGTGATGCTGAAAATGAATTCTTAGAGAATTATGCACGACAAGATGATGTTAATTTAAATTTTCATAGTCGTTTTGCTCTAGATATTTTATTAACTATTTCAAACCACTACAACAGAAATTTAAGACTTTTAAATAAATCACGAATCCGCATCGAACGAGAACTAAAAAATAATATTACCAATAAACAGCTTTACAAATTAATGGAAGTTGAAAAAAGTTTGGTATATTTTCTAGCTGCATTAAAAGGTAACGATACAATTATTAAAAAATTATTCCGTTTACCTGCCATAAAACGTTTTGAAGAAGATGAAGATTTATTAGAAGATTTAGTGATTGAAAATAACCAAGCGATTGAAACGACAGAATTATATACTGGCATTTTAGAGAGTATTACAACTTCGTATTCTTCATTATTATCTAATGAAATGAATAATATTATGAAGACACTTACATTATTTACAGTATTACTCACATTACCAACACTTGTGTTTAGTTTCTTCGGTATGAACGTACCGCTTCCACTCGATGAAAAGAGTTATTCATCGTGGCTCTTCATTGTAGGAATTTCACTCGTTCTTGTGACTATAGTAAGTATCTTCTTATGGCGAAAACAAAAATTATAACTGCTAATTATACAAAAAAGTCGACATTCTGCATAAATCAGAATGTCGACTTTATTTCGTTTATTCAGCTGCTGCTTGATAAGCTTTGCGTCGAGATAAAATTAAAGTAATAGCTACAGAGACAATAAAAGCAATGAGCATGCCAATAAAGTAATGCAACCACCCAGCATGTGCTGGATTAATAGAAATAAATCCTGGTAGCCCAGCTGTACCTAAAGAGATGGCTTTAACTTTAAAGAATGAGATATAAGCTGATCCAATAGCTGAACCAATGATTGCACCTATAAATGGATATCTTAATTTAAGATTTACACCAAACATTGCTGGTTCAGTAATACCTAATAGCGCTGATACACCAGCTGCAGATGCAACACCTTTTAATTTTTTGTTATTTTTAATGATGATAAATGCTGCTAATGCTGCACCACCTTGTGCTACGTTAGACATTGTTGCAATTGGGAAGATAAATGAACCTCCCGTTTTTGCTTGATCAGCGATTAATGTTGTTTCAACAGCGATAAAGCTATGGTGCATACCTGTTATAACAATCGGCGCATAGAATAAACCGAAGATAAACCCACCAATTGCACCACCAAATTCATATAACCATGTTAATCCGTCTGATAACCAATAACCAAGCTGTCTTGTTAATGGTCCTACAAATAAAAATGTTAGAAATGCCGTAACTAAAATAGATAATAATGGTGTTAATAAATTATCTAATACAGTTGGAATAACCTTACGTAACCACTTTTCAATAGTTGCTAAAATATATGCTGCCACCAACATTGGTAACACTTGTCCTTGATAACCTACTTGATTAATATGTAAACCAAATAAGTCCCAATGTGGAATTGCTTTACCCGCTTCTACAGCCTTAGGAAAATCGTATGCGCTCATTAATGATGGATGTACTAAAATCATTCCTAAAGCTGCACCTAAGAATGGATTACCTCCAAATCGTTTCGCTGCACTAAATCCAATTAATATTGGTAATAACGTAAATGGTGCATTTGCAAAGATGTTAATCATATCTGCTAATCCAGCAAACTGACTATGAACATCTATTAAAGATTTATTATCATAAAAGAGATCTGGCGCAGTTAAAATATTATTAATCCCCATTAATAACCCACCAGCAACAATGGCTGGAATAATAGGAACAAATATATCTGAAAGCATCTTAACGAATCGTTGTAATGGATTCATGTTTCGAGCGGATTTATCTTTAACATCCGCTGTTGTAGAAGCCTCTTTCCCTGTTATTTTTTCAAGTTCATTAAATACTTTATTGACTGTACCTGAACCAATAATGATTTGATATTGACCGCCAGTTGAGAATGTACCTTTAACAACGTCCATCTTCGATAAAGTGTCCTCATCTACTTTACTTTCATCATTAAGTACGAGTCTCAATCTTGTGGCGCAATGGGCCATAGCATCTAAATTATCTTCCCCACCTACAGCTTCAAGAATTTCTTCAGCCGACTTTTTATAGTTCATTAAATTTCCCTCCTATTGAATGGAACCGGTTCTATTTATTAATTTTATTGTAACCGGTTCCAAAAAATAACGCAATAACCTTTTTTATCTTCACCAATTATTCATATTTTAGATTTGTAATCTAAGTTTCTGGGAAGAACATATTAAAACTTACAAAATAAGTGAGCGAGGCGGTATTTGATGAAAGAACGTGGCTATATTGAAAAGTTATGGAGAGAAGAAAAATATAATGTCTTGTACCATAGTCAACAGGATTATAATTATATTCGTGAATTACTTAAGCAATCTCCAACTTTAAATGAAGTTCAACTAGCTATTAATGAAGCACTCCAAACGACTCCATCCAATGGTTCAATAATGAATGCATACGATCATATGTGGGGATACTTTAAACACAAAGCTAATGAAATGGAAAAAAACAAATCAGCTCAATTAAAAACTGATTTCAAACAAGATAAAGTTCAAAGTAATGAATTGCTGATTTTTATAAAATACTTAGCCGACAAATATGAAGTTTCTTACCTTCAAAAAAGTACCCTGCTTAATTTCCAATGAGAATACTTAAGGTATGAAAAATTTTATTGGCACGGAAATAAGTAGCACCTACTACGTATGTATTAAGTACTTAAAATAATAGAAATGCTACTGCTATTCGCTAAATTTATAAAACAAAAAAGTTGAGACAACGCATGTGTTGTCCCAACTTTTTTAAAATTAATTCTGTTTTTCTGTAAAATATTATTCTTGATGTTACGCCTATAATAAAATCAGTATATTAAAGGATGGTAGATATTAAAACTGTTACTTATGCATCAGTGATTTAGTAATTGGTGGAGTTAGGTTCCTTAGTAATATACATTAGCATGCTACTGCTAATACCATTGTTAATAATACGCATACATATTCTTATTCTAAGTTGAATGGCAAATCTTAGGTGTGGTGTCTGACTATTATTTAATTTATTAATTTTCAATCTCTCTAGTTGTTTAATTCATGATGAAGATGAGTTGAATTTCTATATCACGCACAAAATAATTTACTTTACTTGTGTAAGATGGAAAATTCTTGTTGTCGAGTCTAATCATTGATATAGAATTTAATAATTTTAATATAGTGTTGGTACTTGTATCATTAACTTTAATATGTTGGCAGAATTTGAACTCAATGATTTAATTATAGCTTTTCTTGTTGTGGAAATACTTTATGTTGCTATTTCATGATGTTAATACAGAACTAATGAATGTAAGATTTCGAATCATTAATTAAATTAATGTAAATGATGTTTAATCAATTCTGTTTCGAAATCTATATTTATTATGCATCAAATTAAGTTGTCCCACGCTATTAAAATTTTCCAAATCAGTCACACTATATTTTCAATTTTTCCTTTAAGTTGCTTCTTTGAGAAAATTTTTATCGCTTTCACAAAATAATCGCAAAATTTTTTTATTTTTAGTTATTAATTTTTTCTTACTTTTATTTTATAATTACTTTTATTATTCACAATTCAATTGACCAGTAATGTTTAGCCAATAAATAAAAAAGCTAGGAGAACAACATACATGAGTAATTCCCTTCTATTACATGAACATTTAACAACCGCCCCTTCGCGTAATATAAATTATATTATTATATATTTCTCTTTAACTAATGAATTAACGATTACTATTAATGGTGAAAAGAATGATATTCAAAACCATATTGCTATAGTCAATCAAGGTGATTTATTTAATATCGATCATGCTAAAGATTTAATTGAGTTAAAAATCCCTATAGCTTACTTCTATATAGAAGATAATGATTTCTTTAATTGTTTCTTTGACCGTTATTTATTGCAGTCGAATCATTTTATTAAATCTCAAATTTTGCAATACATTTCTAACTTTTCAAATAATGAAGAACAAGATAGTGAAACAGTATCTAAAATTATAAGAACGTTGTATAAAGAAGCCGTAGTTAGAAACACAACATTATATGTACCGACTATGTCTATCGATAATCAGTTACTGTCTAATATTGTCATGTTTATTAACAATAACATTACATCTAATCTATCTTTGTTAGATATTGCACAACATGCACTTATTTCAGAATCATATTGTTCTAATTTGTTTGCTCGCATATTAAATGTTAATTTTAAAGATTATTATACCAGTCTAAAAGTTAATCACTCTGTACAATGACTAATGACAACGAATCACTCTATAACAACGATTTCCGAATTATCAGGTTTTAGTAGTCACACCAATTTTACTAATCAATTTAAAAAACATTTGGAAGCGAGCCCTAAGCAATTTCGTACGATGCTAAATCAATTAGAACCCCTGCCCTCTATTTTAATAAGAAGTTCAGTTAGTCAATCTTTTTTAAATTTAATTTCACAATTTGAGTTTACGAATCATTTGACCACGGAGACCACACAAATTGATATTGCTAATTACGATCCTAAAGATCAGACGCAATTTTCAACGGCTTTTATAGATTTTCAAAACATAAATGAATTATTTCAATTTGTGTTTAATGATTATTTTGATATTGATTTATCCTATTTACCTAGACCAGCGATTTTAATTAATGATGTGAGTGACATGGTAGGTCGTCACACAAATTTAAATTTATTAAATCGTTGTTTTGAGAAATTATTTGAAAAAAATATTAGATTAGCTGTCACTATTAAAAATAATCAAGAATTTAAAATGATATACCAATTGATTATGATATTCTTACAAAACAATAGAGATTATAAATGGAATAAAAAATTAGTGAAATTCATGCTTGTATTTGATACTGAAACAATGTCTATTCATGATATCCACCTTGCACACCTTAAACTCAAGAATAAAAACCGTGCTATCAAATTTAGTTTAATGGTTGATGGTTTGTTAAGACAACTGGGTTCATTACAAGAAACATATGATATTATGCATCGTATGAACTTTGATTTTTACTTTGTTGATATTGAAAATATTGATACCAAGAATGTGCTTATTGATATACAACGTGGCTTTACTCACTCATCGACGCACTTTGAAAATTATTTGCGTTTTATAGAGGGCTCTAATATACCGTCAACTCAGTTTATTTATAGCAACCTATCATTAAAATGTTTCAAATACACTAATAATGGTACACAGTCACTTCAATTGTCAGATCTCGTATGTCATCTATATCAGTTAATGAGACACGGTGGTGGCGTTTGCTATAAATTAATAGAAACAGATCCGATGTATATCTCACTCTTTAATAATCATGGTAGTCTATTACCTATCATGCATTTATATCGATTTGTTTCTACATTTAGTAATGAGTCATTTCAAATATCGAATAATTATTTAATGTGTTACAAAGATGGGAATTATCATGTGATACTTTTCAATAAAATTAATGACCGTTATTTATCTGATAGCCAACAACACTATATCTTTGAAAATGACTTTAAAGAAAACACCCTATTTATTGTAAATACATTAAATAATGAACATGGCTCAATACAACATTTAATTCCACAAGATAAGCGTGATGTTTACATTGAAAAAGATATTATTCAACAATTAGATAGATGTAATCATCCAAAGACTGAACTATTGATTCAAGAAAATGATTATGCCGCATTTCAAATAACGCTAAAACATGATGAAGTGAAATATATTTGTATTAAACCTTCTTAGTATACTTTTGATGTAAGTTTAAAAAACATTATTTAGGCTATAAATAGTGTAAGGAGATGATAAATTTGGATAAACAACAAGTGATTCAATCAATTGAAAAAGTCTTAGATACTTCAAAAGTCGGCGTCTTATCAACAGCATATAATAATCAACCAAATAGTCGTTATATGGTATTTTATAATGATGAATTAACTTTATATACTAAAACAAGTAATGAGAGTACTAAAGTTGAAGAAATTAAAAATAATCCTCATGCATATATTTTATTAGGTTACAATGAAACAACAAATAATAGCTTTGTTGAAATTGAAGCAAATATAGAAATTGTTGAAGATCAAAAAGTAATTGACTGGCTATGGGAAACGCAAGATAAAACATTCTTTAATTCAAAAGAAGATCCAAATCTATGTGTGCTAAAAGTCGTACCTAAAACCATCAAATTAATGAATGATGATGACATCGATACACCTGTAACGATTACTGTATAGAATTTAAAAAACTGTTTATAATAAAGAGTTTAGGACTGTGTTAATCAAGTTCTGAACTCTCTTTTTTTGATTAATTGGTTAACGCCTTTGATTTAATTTATGTCATTAAATTATGATTCAATTTAATATACATTATTATTTTATTGCAATTTAATAGTATTTTATGTATAAAAGAGATAGAACTTTTTAAAGGAGTCTATAAAATGAAGAATAAAAAGGGTTTAGGTATCGGTATTGCACTTATTGCTATCATGTTAATTGTATGTATCGTTCTTGTTGTCATGATGATGACAGGTGGTCAAAAAGAAACGTATTATGGCTATATGAAAAACGACTATACAATTGATAAGATGGTAAATGAACAGACTGAAAAAATTGAAAAAAATGTTGAATTGCCTTCTGATAGCAAAGCTAATGTTAAGAAAGGCGACTTCGTATTTTTAGTCAAAGAAAAAGGATCAGATAAATTTTCAAGAGTATCTAAAGTAGATCACGATGACGTACCACATGGTTTAATGATGAAAATTCATGAAATGCATGATATGAAGGGTATGTAAATTACAATAAATCACTGTCAATGAAGAGAAATCTTCGTTGGCAGTTTTTTAATATCATAACGTATTAATACACAAATCTTTATAATTTTAAGCAATAAAAAAGTATCGAGCCTATGCGCTCGATACTAAAAATGTCAGATTTCTTTTTTAAATTGATTCTAAGTATTTTTTACCTTGTTCTTTGTCATAAACCTTTTCCCATTTAGAGATAACAACAGCTGATAATGCATTACCTATTACGTTAACACATGTACGAACCATATCTAATAAACGGTCTACACCGATAATTAACGCAAGTCCTTGTGCTGGTAAGCCCATAGCTCCTAATGTTGTTAATAATACTACGATTGAAACGCCTGGTACTCCAGCCATACCTTTAGAGGCAACCATTAATGTCACCATTAAGATAATTTGTTCTGATATAGATAAATGAATGCCATACATTTGTGCAACAAACAATGCTGCAATTGATTGGTATAGCGCTGATCCATCAAGGTTAAATGAGTAACCTATTGGAATAACAAAGGATGTGACATCTCTTGGCGCTCCGAATTTTTCCATTTTCTTCATCATTACTGGTAATACTGCTTCTGAACTTGAAGTAGAGAATGCTAGTAATAATTCATCTTTCAAAATTTTAATGATTGAGAAGATACTAATACCACAGATTCTTGCTACAATTCCTAGAACAACGATAATGAAGAACACCATCGCGAACACTACTACTAATACTAATTTTAATAATGGTATTAAAGCAGATACTCCAAAAGTCATTACTGTTGTACAAATAAACGCAAATACACCTATTGGTGCTAATTTTAAAATTTTATTAATCATCCAGAATACTGCTTCAAGCGTTCCATTTAAAAAACCTTTCACAGGATCTGCTTTTTCTCCTATTGCAGCTAATCCTAAACCGAAGAATACTGCGAAGAAGATGATTGGTAATAATTCGCCTTTAGTTAATGCTTCAAATATGTTTGTTGGTACAATATTTACAATGGTATCAATAAAGTGATTGCCATATGTAGATTGTTCTGCTGCGGATGCAGATGATTGATATTTAGAAATATCGCCTTTAGGTAATTTGTCTGGATCTAAACCAGCACCTGGTTTGAATAAGTTACCAATGATTAGTCCTAAACCAATGGCGATTGTTGTTATAATTTCAAAGTAAAGAATTGCTTTCCATCCATAGCTACCTATCTTCTTTGAGTCCCCTAAGTTAGATATAGATAATGCTAATGCACAGAATACAATTGGTATGATGATCATTTTAATTAAATTTAAGAAAACATCACCGAACGGTTTTATATAATTTGCTACGTTATCTTGTCCAAATAATAATAAACCTACAACTACACCTAGCACCAATGCGATGATTACCTGCATCGGTAAACTAATTTTTCTCTTGAACAGAGCCATGTTGAAACCCCCTTCATCTGACATCGCTTAATTATATCAGATAATTATGAAATGGGATATAAAATTTTTAAAGCTAACTATATATATACTATTCAATCAAGCTAAAATAATTAAAAATACTATAAAAAGGAGAACAGAAATCATTATGAATTCTGTTCCCCTTATTTTTCATTACGTGTAAAATATTAATCCTCATTTAATGCGAAATTAAGGTTTAAAATTTTGGTTAAAATAATTATGTTTTGCATCTTTAATACTTTTTTTAGTTTCAGTATCAAAGCCTTCAGCAAAGATACCTTTACGTGTTCCTATAGGTTGAATGACATATGTCATATGAGGTTCATCTTTAAAAACAACTTCTTTGTAATAAACCCCTTTTTTTGCACTATATTGTGTTTTTTCCGATTTAATATCATCACTTAAATGTTTCTGCTCTATATAACTATCTACCATTTTAATATTTCTATGACCTTGATACGTTTTCATAGCAAAAAAGAAAGCAATTGCCACTACTAATGAAATCGCCAAAATAATACAAATTCTAATCCATTTTTGTTTTTTACTCATTTTGAACTCCTTTGTACACAACCTAGTCTCATCATCTCTAGTTACTATCTAAATTATTATGAATGATAGTTAGAAAATTTTAAAGTATTTCAGTATTTCTGTAACAAAATGTCCTAACAATTTATCTCTAATTCAAAATAAATCGACACATACATTAAACATGTAGACGTACTTTCAAATATAGTTTAAAAGGCTTTAAAAGTCCATGAAATACTATGGCAACAGTCTTGACATTACTTTTAGCTCATAATATCTTTAAATAAGTTAAGGGGGGAAATGTATGTATATTAAAGATAGATATTTAAGTAATCAATTATGTTTTTTATTATATGTTACTTCTAAAGAAGTCATAAAAAAATATACTTACTATTTAAAAAAGCATGATTTAACATATACAAGCTTTATGGTCATCATGGCCATCGAAAATGAAGAAAAGATAAATATTAAATCACTTGGTCGTCGCGTATTTTTAGATTCTGGAACCCTAACACCTCTCTTAAAGAAATTAGAGAAAAAAGGCTACGTACAACGTATGCGTGAAAAAGAAGATGAAAGAAATCTTCAAATTACACTGACTGAAAGTAGTATTAATATTAAACCTACATTGGAAGCTATCTCTGACCAAGTTTTTGAGGACTTTGATATTTCACAAGACGAAAAAGATAATCTTGTTAATAGCTTAAAACATGTTATTTCAAATAACTTCGATTATACTACTCACTAATATTTAATCCTGGCAAAAGCGAAACACTTAATTTCACAATTACTAGGCTTTATACATATTGAGACTTTTGCCATGGATTTACTATTCCGCACTTAATCTGCGCCTTATTCTTTTATAATTCCTTTCGCTTTACGTTAATCCTCTCTATTACTATAATGTACTTGAAAAGTATCATTTTACAACTATGGTATGCACGCTTAAATAAAGGAGAGACATTAGTATGAATAATAGAGAGTTTTTTGAACAATCCATTTTCAAGAATAATCCAAAAGACGTATTCCGTGATTTAGGTGAACAAGTTTTTAACCAATTTTCATCAAAAAGTTTCCCGACAAATATTTATAATCAAACAAATCAATACGTATTAGAAGCTGAACTACCTGGTGTCAATAAGTCTGAAATTGAACTTAAATTTGAACATGCGGCATTAACAATTAAAGTTCAAAAGCATGTATCTGAACAAACAGGTAGCGTTCAATTAAGTGAACGTGCAAGTGGTGAATTAGTTAGACATTTTGAATTTAACGATATTGATAAGTCACAAATTAAAGCAAGCTACGAAGACGGGATCCTAGTTGTTATTTTACCTAAAGAAGTTAGTGCACAAGATCAATCAACAACAATTACAGTAGAATAAATAGATATACAAAATAAAATGTTAAACATACTAAGATTAGCTGTGAAGAAATCTATGACGATAGATTTTTTCACAGCTATTTTTTATAGTTGTAGAGAG